>NZ_JAKUMF010000069.1:0-428 GCF_029991385.1 Cobetia sp. BMC6 | reverse complement strand
AAACAACATATGCGATCACTCTAATTGTAAATTTAAATTTGTTTATCTATCTTAATCATTATGATTGCTGCTGAATTTTGTTTACTGCATCACGTTTTAAGTCTTTTTCTTCTACAGCAGCTCCACCTGTTCCAAATACACCACGTGAGCTATTAATTAGTTTCACATAATATTTTAATTTTGTGTCTTCATTTTTTATAAGTACATAGGAATATGCTGCTTTTGGATCATCAGATTGGCCGGTAATTGGTTTGCCATCATATGAACTAGGTCCTTTTGTATATGTTGCAGTATCCCCGTCTGGATCTTTTACTGTCTCTAAATAGCCCTCGTTTTCTAAATAAGCAAGTGGAAGAACTGTATATTTACCATCAGCTGGAATTAAATCTTTATCCGCCGTTACAGCAATTTTTGCTGCGTTAATCATT
>NZ_JAKUMF010000068.1:0-429 GCF_029991385.1 Cobetia sp. BMC6 | reverse complement strand
CGATGATGACAACGTATTTAATGCAATTTAAAGAGGAAAATGAGCGCTTTGTTAAACAAATCACATCATCGGCTGTTCGTCAAAAGAAAAGAGAAACTCCGCCTTCGCTTCGAGAAGAACAACCGTCGCTTCCGATTGACGACGTTGTTGACCGCATCGAGTTATCAACAACTACACCAAAGGGAGAGCAATCGCTCGACTCGCTCGTTTCGGAAGCATTAAAACTGCAACAACAAGGAAAAACGATCGATGAAATCGCAAAAATACTAAAACGTGGGAAGACAGAAATGGAGCTTTTGCTTAAATTTCACCAAAAGTAGTTGAATGTGTTTTTTAATTATGATATAGTTCTACTTGGTGTGAATACACACGCTCATCGATTTAAGCAACGGTGCTGCATCGCAGTCTTGCTTAAAAATGACATGAGCG
>NZ_JAKUMF010000067.1:0-432 GCF_029991385.1 Cobetia sp. BMC6 | reverse complement strand
CTATCCCTAAACCGCGCGCTACACCTTGATAAGCTAAAGAACTGTCAATAAAGCGATCACAAAGAACGACTTTCCCATCTTTCAACGCAGGAATCACTTTTTCAACTAAATGTTGTCGCCTTGCCGCAGCATAAAGCAAAGCTTCTGTCCGCGCATCCATTCGTTCGTTATTAGGATGCAAAATAACTGCACGAATTTGCTCGGCAATGTCGATTCCACCTGGCTCACGTGTCGCTACAACATCAACATGTTGTTCGCTCAAATAATCCTTTAACATGCGGACGATCGTTGTTTTCCCTGCCCCCTCTGGACCTTCAAATGAAAAAAATAAATAGCTCATCTCATACCTCCTGAAACACTTCGATGTAATCTCCGTCTATATCTGTTTGAAAATAGGCATCCGTTTTCTTCAAATACTGAATGATCTCAATA
>NZ_JAKUMF010000066.1:0-438 GCF_029991385.1 Cobetia sp. BMC6 | reverse complement strand
ACAGGAATGGCGGAGACCGCACCCCATCCCACAGGAACCGCCGCATCGCTTCCCGCTTCCAGAAGGCCATGCCGCTGGCAGCGGCGATATGCCGATTGCCCTGCAAGTGGCGTCCCCACTCAGCCAGCTGCGCGATGGCTTGATCGACGCCAACCGCCTTCCCGCTGAAACAATCCCGATAGCTTGCTGCTGCCACGGCCCGCTTCGCCTCCAGCCGAAGCCGCTCCGGCGCGATGATTTCACCATCGGGCCCATGCACGGCGACCCCCAGCATCCCCGCGATGATCGCCAGTTCATCGTCAGCTTTAGCATGGACAGAGCGGGCCTGCGCCACCAGCGCCCAAGGGTCATATGCCTTGGCGGGCTGCCGCAGCGGCAGAATGACGACCTCGCGTCGATCAAGTCCGTCGCGGGAGAAGCAGCACCCCGCCCGCGCCA
>NZ_JAKUMF010000065.1:0-438 GCF_029991385.1 Cobetia sp. BMC6 | reverse complement strand
CGCAGGGATCATCGAGTGAACACCAAACATTTGGTTCACAGGGTAGTTGTAATGACGCCATTTGAAATCAGCAATTTCGTTTTCTAAATCTTGCTTTTTAAGGTCGTAGCTTACTTTTGTTGCGTCATCTAATAGGTCGCGGTTAATTGCGTTAAGCGCAACTAGGTCAGCTTTAGTTTGTTCAAAGTCTTCTAAAACGCGCTCTTCGCTGCCATCGTCCCATTTGTCGTAATCTTTTTTGATGCCCATGTATGTTTGATAGATAGGGCTTTTCATTACATCACGGTTAAAAGTATCTTCGAAGAAGGCATTAGCTTTATCGATTTCACTTTGTACAGGTTGGCTTTGTACACTTGGTGCAGGCTTCGGTTGCTCTTGCATTTGTTGGCAGCCGCCAAGTAATGCAACACTTACCGCCGCAGCGATGAAGGTCAGTTT
>NZ_JAKUMF010000064.1:0-444 GCF_029991385.1 Cobetia sp. BMC6 | reverse complement strand
ATCGAATTGCCGTTATATAATGGGGTGTAGTACAATAGACCTATCATGTCATTTTAGGAGGAAAACGAATGAAAGTAAGTTCCATTCCAATTGATTTAGAACGTCTTTTTGAATCAATCAATCGCTCGTTTGCGATGATTTTATTCCGTCCCGACACGACGGTATTATGGGCAAACGATGCGTTTCTTCAAACGATGGGCTATACGGAGCAACAGGTGCTCGGGGGATCCCACCGTCAATTTTGCTTACCAACGTACGTAAACAGCTACGAATATACAGAGTTTTGGAATCGGCTAAAAAGCAAACAACCGTTTTACGGAACGGTGCAACGCGTCACTCGCCAAGGAAAACATATATGGCTTGAGGCGCTTTATGCTCCGGTGTTAGATGAAGTGGGACAAATACAAGCAATTTTTAAAATCGCAACGGACGTCACCGACCGTC
>NZ_JAKUMF010000063.1:0-445 GCF_029991385.1 Cobetia sp. BMC6 | reverse complement strand
CACCTTGTAATGCAGCGGGCTGGGGTACAGAAAGACCGGGACCCCGGCGACGACCGGAAGCAGGGTGCCTGCCGTCAGCCCAAAGCTGTGAAACATCGGCAGCGCGTTGAAAATCTTGTCGCGGGCGGTGATGTCGATCACGCTGGTCACCTGCTGGATATTGGCGTACACATTGGTGTGCGTCAGGACGACGCCTTTCGGTTTGCTTTCGCTGCCCGAGGTGAACAGGATCAGTTCGTTGGCGCCTGCCTGCGACCGCTGGCCGGTCAGGTAGCGGAAAAGGGCGGTGAGCTTGTTGCCGGTGGTCGCGGAGGCTTTCACATCCTCCAGGTAGATGATCGCGACGCGCTCGGAAAGGCCCTGGATCAGATGCTCCAGCTTCCCTTTTTCGATAAACACGCGGGAGGTCAGGACCGTGTGGATGCCCGCCGTCTCGCAGCAGTCC
>NZ_JAKUMF010000062.1:0-445 GCF_029991385.1 Cobetia sp. BMC6 | reverse complement strand
CCATAAGGCAATCCCATGAACAATTGACGTTTGATTTTTAACGTTCCGTTTCCGACATTCAGCGCCCGGCTGGCTCGGTTTGATGGCTGCCCGTTGATAGTGGCGATGTTTTGAGAAGCCCATAGTTTGATTTCACTACCAGCCGGGCCGCCTTCAAAAAAGAACTCGCGACTATACCGTTTATTTAACGGGTGGTCCGGTTCATCTTCATACGTCAATTCCTCGCCGGAAACGAAATCGCCATAGTTCGTTGAGATGCGTAAAAGGTCGAAATCATTCTTCGCATACAAGGTGATATCCACCGCAGTCGTAACTAATTTTTGCGAGAAATCATCTTCGTAGATGTTCGGGATCACAATGGCTTCATGCCCTCTCCCAACAATGTTGTAAAAGCGATTTTTCACACCAGGGAACACCCTCGGTTGATCGCCCAGGTACACATCGC
>NZ_JAKUMF010000061.1:0-446 GCF_029991385.1 Cobetia sp. BMC6 | reverse complement strand
TATATTTTCGCAGAGTCTGCAAAAGCGCTAAGTGATGCATTTGATGATGTTCTTACCGATATCAGAGAGGTCAACTCAACTTTTTCTTCGCCATCGGTAGCATCAAATAATTCAGATAAATTATCACATCGTGATGCAGTTTATTTTCCTATGTTTTTACCTTCAAACGATGCTCGGTGGCGATGGAATCTTAACAAGCTAAAAGTATCTGGTGGTGTCGTAGTTGATGCCAACCTTGCCTCCGCCCTTGGTAATGACGGGGCGATTTTATCAACAGCAAAAACGTATTGGCAATCCAACAGCAATCTCATTGCTGATGGTGGATATGTTGAGAAAGGCGGTGTAAATGCTTATCTAGCTGAACAATCGAGTATTCCAAATAAAGGCCGGAAAGTGATCACAAACTTATCTGGTGGTCGAATGCTCAACTTTACGGCTTACAGAGT
>NZ_JAKUMF010000060.1:0-454 GCF_029991385.1 Cobetia sp. BMC6 | reverse complement strand
ACGCTTAGTTCGCTAGGCAAATGGAAAAGCGCTAAGGCGTATCGTACGATGTCGGCTAGCCATTTCGTTATGTTTGTAATATAAAGTAGCTTATTCAAAACAGAAAATAAAATAATAAATCCACCGATCATTAGAAGCGTTTGAATGGAGGAACGAACCGCATCTCCAAGCAGCTTTCCGATGGCTTGGCTATGTTTTAAGCGCGTTTCATGCATGGCGCGAAACGCTTGACGCAAAAGGCTTTTTGTTTGTTTTTGAACCGCGTTGTTTTCGTCTTTTCCGTAAAAGCGCATTATCAGCCCGACGCAAATGTTGCCGAGATAATGAGACAAAGCAAGAATGATGCCGATGTTCGGATTATGAAAAAAACCGACGGAAATCGCTCCGAAAATAAAAAGCGGATTAGATGAGTTTGTGAACGAGACGAGCCGCTCCGCCTCGATGGCGGAAAGCT
>NZ_JAKUMF010000005.1:0-242874 GCF_029991385.1 Cobetia sp. BMC6 | reverse complement strand
TCCGGCCTTCCTCAATGGCACTGCTGAACATCTTCCTGATGCTCGAGTGACGGTTGACTGGTTCCATATCGTGCAGACGTTCACCAAGGCGTTGGATGAAGTGCGTAAGCGGGAACGTCGAGAAAAAACCCATCCCAAGGCCCTGCGCTGGGCAGTGCTGAAAAGCATGGATAACCACAACCTGACGGAAAAGCAGCTGGTCGCCCTCCGGGAGCTGGTTGCTGACCAAGGGGCTACCGCGAATGCATGGATTATCAAGGAAAAGCTGAGGTGGATTCGTCGCGCACCGACAGCGCGCGGGGCTCGTTGGCGCATCACGAATTACCTCAATGTGATGCGTGAGGCAGTCGCCGGCCACACGCTCCTCAAGCCAATGGCAAAAGCACTCAATACGTTGGAGCGACATGCCGACCAGGTTGTGAGGCGCTGGTGTTCAGGCCTGACGAACGCACGTCTGGAAGGCATGAACGGCCTCTTTCAGGCTGCCAGATCTCGCGCTCGCGGCTACCGAAACGAAAGCAATTTCATTGCGATGATCTACCTGATCGGCAGCCCCGTGGGGCGCATGCTGGATGAAGCCAAATCCACATGAAACGTCGAAGAGCCTTAATTATACTCAATTTAACACATACTGAAGAATATCAATTCGAAGAAGGCCTTGCTTTTCATTAACTATTTTAATTAATAGCCGCGGGGTTACAGAAATAATACAAACCAGTTTCTATTTAGAAACAATTTACAGCTTCACCATAATCGGTTTGATGTATGTGAAAATGCGGGCCGGTGCACCATCACCGTCCTGTATGCTTTCTAACTACTTACGTCGGCCAAACGGCCAGCGTCTCATTTTGTCGATTTGATCGACTGATTTCGTCATGTCCTTATAGCACGCCCGGCCAACCTGTTTTGGAATACCTCCATTCTGTCGGCGATGGCTTCCATCTTCGGGCAGTGTCCAGAGCTGTGCAACCACCACGCCGAAGTCGAATGGCAGACACCGGACGGCGAAGCACGCAGGATGGCGAACTTCGGCTACTTCCACTCCGCCCACGGCATACGGCTCGATCTGCGCAAGGCCAGGCAGGCGCCAGCCAAGCAGGAGTGAGCCGAGCTGGAGTAAACGAGGCGGTAAGCGTTTCCTGAATCGTGCCCACAAAAAAAGCCCTTCCGGCCAATGGCCAGAAGGGCTTTTTGCTTGCTGCGTTCTCGTCTCGATCAATTCAAGAGACCGTCTCGACAGAACGCTGCGTCAGCTCAGCGAGGGGGGATCGTCAGACGATCATTCCCACTCGATGGTGGCCGGCGGCTTGCTGCTGACGTCATAGGTGACGCGCGAGACGTGCTCCAGCTCGTTGATGATGCGGTTGGAGACCTTCTCCAGCAGCTCATACGGCAGGTGCGCCCAGCGGGCCGTCATGAAGTCGACGGTCTCGACGGCACGGATGCCGATGACCCACTCGTAACGGCGGCCATCGCCGACGACGCCGACGGACTTGACCGGCAGGAAGACGGCGAACGCCTGGCTGGTCTTGTGGTACCAGTCGAAGTTGTGCAGTTCTTCGATGAAGATGGCGTCGGCTTCACGCAGGATATCCGCGTATTCCTTCTTCACTTCACCGAGGATACGCACGCCCAGACCCGGCCCCGGGAAGGGGTGACGGTAGACCATGTCGTAGGGCAGGCCGAGTTCGAGGCCGACCTTGCGGACTTCGTCCTTGAACAGTTCGCGCAGCGGCTCGACCAGTTCCATCTTCATGTCGTCCGGCAGGCCGCCGACATTGTGGTGGGACTTGATGACGTGGGACTTGCCGGTCTTGCTGGCGGCGGATTCGATCACGTCCGGGTAGATGGTGCCCTGGGCGAGGAAGTCGACATCCTTGAGCTTGGCGGCTTCGGCATCGAACACTTCGATGAAGGTGTTGCCGATGGCCTTGCGCTTGGCTTCCGGATCGCTGACGCCAGCCAGCTTGCCGAGGAAGAGGTCTTCAGCGTCAACACGGATGACCTTCACGCCCATGTGGCGAGAGAAGGTTTCCATGACCTGGTCGCCTTCATTCTTGCGCAGCAGGCCGTTGTCGACGAAGACGCAGGTCAGCTGGTCGCCGATGGCCTTGTGCAGCAGCGCCGCGACCACGGAGGAGTCGACACCACCGGACAGGCCGAGCAGCACCTTGCGGTCACCGACCTGAGCGCGAACGCGATCCGTGAGGTCTTCGATGATCTTGGCCGGAGTCCACAGACGCTCGGACTGGCAGATCTCGATCACGAAGTGCTCGAGGATGCGCTGGCCCTGCAGGGTGTGGGTGACTTCCGGGTGGAACTGCACGCCATAGAACTGCTTCTCTTCCCACGCCATGGCGGCGATCGGGCAGCTCGGGGTGGAGGCGGTGACGGTGAAGGTCTCCGGGACTTTCGCGACCTTGTCACCGTGACTCATCCAGACGTCGAGCAGCGGGCGGCCTTCGTCGTCCAGGTGGTCCTTGATGTCCTTGAACAGCGCGGACTCACCATCGACACGAATCTGGGCATAGCCAAATTCGCGCACGTTGGAGCCTTCGACCTTGCCGCCGAGCTGCTCGGCCATGGTCTGCATGCCGTAACAGATGCCGAACACCGGCAGACCCATCTCGAACACGCACTCAGGCGCACGCGGCGAGTCCAGCTCGGTGACGGATTCCGGGCCACCGGCCAGGATGATGCCGTTGGGGTTGTACTCGCGGATCTCTTCTTCGGTGATGTCGAAGGCACGCACCTCGGAGAACACGCCCAGCTCACGCACGCGACGCGCGATCAGCTGTGTGTACTGGGAACCGAAATCGAGGATCAGGATCTTGTGGGAATGGATGTCTTGCATCTTCAGTCTCTCATTGGGGAGTCGTGAGACCCGCTTCGGAGCTGCGAGGGAGCGCAGGGCCGAAACAATCTGGCGTCGAGGGTAGCCGATACCGAAAGTTCGTTCGACCCAAGCAAAGCGGGAACCCGTGTTGGGCTCCCGCTTTGCGTCGCGCTTCGCTATGTATCAGTCGCGCCGATAGTTGGGCGCTTCCTTGGTGATCTGCACGTCGTGGACGTGGGATTCGGCGAAGCCGGCACCGGTGATCTGCACGAATTGCGGCACGGTGCGCATCTCTTCGATGGTCTGGCTACCGGTGTAGCCCATGGAGGCACGCAGGCCGCCCATCAGCTGGTGCACGATGGCGCTCATCATGCCCTTGTAGGGCACGCGGCCTTCGATGCCTTCCGGTACCAGCTTCTCGACGCCGGCATTCTTGTCCTGGAAGTAACGGTCGCTGGAACCCTGGGTCTGGGACATGGCGCCCATGGAACCCATGCCGCGATACGCCTTGTAGGTACGACCCTGGAACAGCTCGACTTCGCCCGGGGCTTCTTCCGTCCCGGCGAGCAGACCGCCGATCATGACGATGCTGGCGCCTGCGGCGATGGCCTTGGCGATGTCACCGGAGAAACGGATACCGCCATCGGCGATGACCGGCACGTCGTACTTGGCCATGGCGGCCGCGACGTTGGCGACGGCGCTCATCTGCGGCACACCGACACCGGCGACGATACGCGTGGTGCAGATGGAACCCGGGCCGATGCCGACCTTGACGCCGTCTGCGCCGGCTTCTGCCAGGGCGATGGCGGCTTCAGCGGTCGCGATGTTGCCACCGATGACCTGAATCTTCGGGTGGTGCTCCTTGACCCAGGCGACGCGGTCGATCACGCCCTTGGAGTGACCGTGAGCGGTGTCGACGACGATGACGTCAACGCCGGCTTCGGCCAGTGCAGCGACGCGGTCCGGGGTTTCCGGGCCGGTGCCGACGGCGGCGCCGACCAGCAGGCTGCCGTTGCTGTCCTTCGCCGCGTTCGGGTAGGTCTTGACCTTCTCGATGTCGCGAACGGTGACGAGGCCGCGCAGGCGGAATTCGTCATCGACGATCGGCATCTTCTCGATGCGGCTTTCCTGCAGCTTGGCCTTGATCTGGTCCAGCGGCGTGCCTTCCAGCACGGTGACCAGCTTCTCGCGGCCGGTCATGATGCCGGCGACGGTATCGCTGAAGTCAGGCTGGAAGCGCATGTCGCGACCGGTCACGATGCCGACCAGGTATTCACCCTCGACCACCGGGAAGCCGGAGTAGCCATGCTCCTCGGACATTGCCAGCAGATCCTGGATCTTGGCCTTCGGGCTGACAGTGACCGGGTCACGCACGATGACGCTTTCGTGCTTCTTGACCTTGCGGACTTCCGCGGCCTGCTGGGCGATGCTCATGCTCTTGTGGATGATGCCGACACCACCTTCCTGCGCCATGGCGATGGCCAGGCGAGCTTCGGTGACGGTATCCATCGCAGAGGAGATAAGCGGGATATTGACGCTGATGTCGCGTGTGAGACGTGATCTCAGGCTGACGTCCTTGGGGAGGACCTCGGAGTAGCCGGGGACGAGAAGAACGTCATCAAACGTCAGAGCTTCTTGCGCTATACGTAGCATGTCGAACGCCCAGTAGCAGTTTATGAGGGATGCGCGAAAGCCGCAGTGCAGGGCCCGATGGACAGGCGCCATGACTACGGTTCTAGCGGTTGCTGCGAGGTAATCACCCATGATAACCCATTCGCCCCGCCCGAGACAAACGTCGCAGGCTATCAAACTCGCAACTTCACGTCCCGGCGACACTAACCATCTGGTCAACTAAAGCCACGGATGGCGCGGCCTGCGGGCTGGCGGGCGGTGAGTCACCTTGCCAGAGCCGAGCCTCACTGGGTGCCGCCCAGCGCAGCGCATGGGACGCTTTGGATCGTCTCTCGCTTCTCGCCTGTGGCATCATTGTCTTGTTCTCTTCACCAGCTTCAATAGTCGCCCTGACACGAGCTCCCCGTCAGCTCCAGCACAAGGAATGTCGCGTGTTCGAAACCTCGTCTGCCGCCAACGCCATCAGCGTGACCCAGCTCAACCGCGAGGCCAAGGGCCTGCTGGAGCGAGGCCTGGGGGAGCTCTGGATCGAGGGGGAGATCTCGGGCTTTTCGCAGCCGCGCTCCGGCCACTGCTACTTCACGCTCAAGGATGACAACGCCCAGGTGCGCTGTGCGCTGTTCAAGAGCCGTGCCCAGTTTCTGCGCGAGAAGCCCAAGGACGGTGATCGGGTGCGGGTACGCGCCAAGGTGTCGCTGTTCGAGGCGCGTGGCGACTATCAGCTGATCGTCGAGGCGTTGCAGCAGGCGGGGCTGGGGGAGTGGCTGGCGCGACTGGCACGCCTGAGGGAGCAACTGGCGGCCGAGGGCGTGTTCGCCAATCAGCGCGCCCTGCCCCATCCGCCGCGCCATCTGGGCGTGATCACCTCCGCGACCGGCGCTGCGCTGCAGGATGTGATCGCGGTGACGCGCAAGCGTTGGCCGCAGGCGCATCTGAGCGTGTTGCCAGTCGCCGTGCAGGGGCCGCAGGCGGTGCCGCAACTGATTCGCGCGGTGGCGATGGCCAATCGCGACAGCGACTGTGATGCGCTGCTGATCACGCGTGGCGGCGGCAGCCTGGAAGACCTGTGGGCCTTCAATGACCAGCATCTGGCGCGTGCCATCTTCCACTCGCGCCTGCCTGTCGTCGCCGCCATCGGCCACGAGACCGACACCACCCTGGCGGAACTGGCCGCCGACCTGCGCGCGCCGACGCCCTCCGCTGCAGCCGAGGCGCTGTACCCGGACCAACGCGCCCAGGTGCAGCAACTGACCGGCCTCAAGCAGCGTCTGTGGCGCGCGCAGCGGGCCCGTCTCGATCAGGCGGCGCAGCGTCTGGATCACGCCCGTTCGCGCCTGCGTCATCCGGCCCGTGAGCTGGAAACCCAGCGCCAGCGTGCCCGCGAGCTGGAACGCCGCCTGCACACCGCAGTGCGCATGCGCATGACCAGTGAGCAGCAGAAGGCCGATCAGCTGACCCGCCGCCTACAGCAGGCCAGCCCCGCGCGCGACATCCAGCGCCATCGTCAGCAACTGGCGATGTTGACCCCGCGCCTCAACAACGCTCTGCCACGTCGCCTGGCCGCTGATCGTGAGCGCCTGGAAGGCGCGATGCGCGCGCTGAATGCGGTCAGCCCGCTCAATGTGCTCAACCGTGGCTACGCCATCGTCGAGCGCGTCGGCACCAGCCAGACGCAAGCCCCCGGCGACAGCAAGGTGATTCGCGCCGCCCACCAGACCCAGCCCGGCGAGATGCTCTCGATCCGCCTCGGCGAAGGCCGCCTCGCCGTCGAGGTCAAACGCCGCTACAAGCCGCGCCCCTGAGCCCTATCTTGCCTCGGCATGACGAGACCAAGACGAAAAAAGCCCCGCTACCTGAACCGGTAACGGGGCTTTTTCATGGGCGCTTCACGTCCGACACACCCAGCCGCTTGTGATCTCACGCTTTACGCGCGTGAGCTTGCAAGAAGTGGTGCGCTGGATCGCTTTTGACCTTTCGCCCTTCGCGCGGCTTCGGACGCGCTGGATCGCTTTTGACCCTGATCTTCTGCACGGCGCCGGGCCGCTTTTGACCTCATGCCTTTCGCGTGGCTTCGGACGCGTTGGATCGCTTCTGACCTTACGCCCTTCGCGCAGCTCCGGGCGCGCTAGATCAAAAATCAGGCGGACCCTGCTCGGCACCCGGCTTGAACACGCCCGGCTCCAGATCATGACGTCCCAGCAGCTTGTAGAAGTCGGTGCGGTTACGCCCGGCGATACGCGCCGCCTGGGTCACGTTGCCTTCGGTGATCTTCAGCACCTTGATCAGGTAGCTGCGCTCGAAACCGGCACGTGCCTCGGAGAAGGACGGCAAGGCGTTCTCTTCCGCGGCCAGCGCCTGGGAGACCAGCGCTTCCGGAATCATCGAGGAGCTGGTGAGCGCGACACACTGCTCGACCACGTTGACCAGCTGACGCACGTTGCCCGGCCAGGCACTGGAGGCCAGCAGGTTGAGCGCTTCCGGCGAGAAGCCCTTCACGAACGGCTTGTGGCGCGCGGCGGCCTGACTGATCAGATACTTGGCCAGCAGCGGCACATCCTCGGCACGCTCGCGCAGGGCGGGCAGCTTCAGATTGACCACGTTGAGGCGGTAGTAGAGGTCTTCGCGGAAGTCGCCGTCATGCATCGCCTTGTCGAGATTGCGGTGCGTGGCGGAGATGATGCGCACGTCGATGGGCACCGAGGTGGTGGAGCCCAGCGGGCGGATCTGACGTTCCTGCAGGGCACGCAGCAGCTTGACCTGCAGCGCCAGCGGCATGTCGCCGATCTCGTCGAGGAACAGGGTGCCGCCGTCCGCCGCCTGGAACAGGCCCTGGTGGGCGCTGACCGCGCCGGTGAACGAGCCCTTGGCGTGACCGAACAGCTCGCTTTCCAGCAGCTGCTCCGGCAGCGCGCCACAGTTGATGGCGACGAAGGGACGCGAGGCGCGCGGGCTGGCGTTGTGGATGGCCTTGGCCATCAGCTCCTTGCCCGAACCGGACGGGCCGGTGACCAGCACGCTGACATCGGATGCCGCTACCATGCGCGCCTGCTCGAGAATCTGCTCCATCTGCGGGGAGCGAGTGATGATGCCAGCGCGCCAGGCATCGTCACCCTCCTTTACGGGCGGCGCCTGGGCCAGCGCCTCATCGATGGCGGCGAACAGCTCGTCCTTGTCGACCGGCTTGGTCAGGAAGCTGAACACGCCTTGACGGGTAGCACTGACGGCATCAGGGATGGAGCCGTGTGCGGTCAGCAGGATGACCGGCATGCCCGGCTGACGCTTCTGCAGCTCACCGAACAGGGCCATGCCATCCATTTCATCCATGCGCAGGTCGGACAGGACCAGGTCTGGACGTGCGGCTTCGAGACGGCTGAGCGCCTCGCGGCCACTGCTGGCCGTCGTGACCTTGAAGCCACGGCTTTCGAGACGCATGCCGAGCAGCTTGAGCAGGCTCGCATCATCATCGACGAGCAGAATATGCGCTTGTGCGTATTTCACACTAACTCTCCTTGCGACACCCGAGGGCCTGGGACATCGACGTCGGGGCCGCACAGTCTTGCGTCATGCAATCGCGGGGATTGAGTGACAGGGTCGTGGCCAGAGTCTGCCTCTGATGGCTCAGGGCGTGCTCTGGCGGCGCGAATTGATTGATTCTTCGATGGCCGTCAAGGCTTCCAGCTTCTTGGTCAGCTGGGCGTTCTCGGCGCTGAGCTTGCGACGGGCACCGTCATTCTTGTCACGCTCGGCGATCAGACCGCGACGCTCCTCGAGGCCATTGAGCCACTGACGAAGCAGCGGCTGCAGGCGGCTCGGGGCGGTGGGCAGGTCCGCCTTGTAGAGGTCGGAGGCCAGCTCCCAGTCCGATTCATCGCCCCAGCTGAGCACGATGGCACGCGCGAGGCGACGGTCGTGGCGGTTGCCTTCCAGCTGCAACAGGGTGCTTTCACGCCAGCCGCTGTTGCCACGCTGGGCCTGCAGCGCGAAGGCGACCCATTCATCCAGCAGGCAGTCCTCGCCGGTGAAGTCCGGCAGGTCGCCGGCGCCATAGCAGCTCTCCCGCACACTCGGGCTGACCACTTCCGGCTCGCTGCCCGGCATGGTGATATTGGTCAGGGCGCCACAGGCGCTAAGCGTACTGAGCAACACGCCTGCAGCCAGGCGCATCAGTAGTCGTTGACCCTTCATCACTTCAGTTCCTTGCGTGCTTGATGGCGTTCAATGACGCCATTTCATGTGGTGTGGACTGCTGATCCGCTCCGGCGGCATCCCTGTCTGCCTGCGGTTCATGCTCGCTGCCTTCCCCTGACGTCAGCGAGCGACTCGGTGTCGACAATGTCAGCCGGAAGCAGACATCCGCCTTGGGGTCATCCACCAGCGCCAATTGACCAAATTGGGCGCGGGCGCTGTCAGCGGCGACCGAGAGACCGATGCCCGAGCCCTTGAGCGGGCCCTTGCGCTTCACCGCGCCCTGATAGAAGGGCTTGAACAGGTGGTCACGGTCCTGGGCGGCGATGGGTTCACCGCTGTTGGCGACTTCGATGATCAGCTTGCGACGCTCCTTGCGGGCTCTCAACCACAGGTCACCGCTGTCTTCGCCGTAGGCGATGGCATTGGAGATCAGGTTGTCGAGAATACGCCCGGTACGCGGCCTGTCCGCCTCCCAACTGAGGCTGGCAGGCGGAAGATGCACGCGCATGCCTTTCTTTTCCAGTGCCAGGCGATGTTTTGCCAGCACTTCCTTGAACACTTCATGCACATCGAAGCGGCTCTGTTCGAGGCCCTGATTGTGCTGCAGCAGATTGTAGTCGAGGAGTTGCTCGATCAGCTTCTGCAATTCCTTGCTGGAGTCATCCAGCAGGCCAAGAATCTCGGTCTGGTGCGGACTCAGCGGCCCGGCGACCTCGTCGATCAGCAGGCCGGTGCCTTCACGGATGCTGGCCAGCGGGGTCTTGAGCTCATGCGACATGTGACGCAGGAACTGCTGCTTCTGCTCCTCGAGCTCATCAAGACGCGTCGACAGCCAGTTGAGGCGCTCGCCCAGCTGCACCAGCTCCGCCGGCCCCTTGATGACGATGGGTCGCTCGCTGTCGGTGCCGCTGCCCAGGCCATTGATGCGGCGCTCCAGCTGCCGGATGGGACGGATGATCAGCCAGGTGAAGAACAGCATCAACAGCAGACTGATGGAGACCAGCGCGGCGGTCTGCCACCACAGCTGATTCTTGACCTGGGAGGCGCGGGCGCGGATGCCTTCGATACGCGCATCGACGAGTTCACGCGTGGAGTTGAGCAGGCCGCTGGCCTGGATCGAGAAGGGCCCGAAGTCTTCCAGATGGCGACTGACCTGGTCGACGCTCATCTCGGGCATGCGCTCGAGCTGTGACAGCGTCGCCTTCAACTCGCTGACGCGGGGGTCACCCTCGCCCAACAGGCGCGCCTGCTCATCCAGCAAGGTGCGGAAGCTGTTGGCCTTGTCGGCGTAGATCTTCATCAGATCGGGATTTTCCAGCACGGCGTACTGGCGGGCGCTACGCTCCATCTCGACGGCGAGATTGGTCAGCGTGCGGGCGCGGCGGGTCTGGTCGACGGCCTGGCGGGCACTGACATCCGCCAGTTCCGACAACTCCGACAGCGCCTGCCCTGCTTGAAACATGAGCACGGCAATCGGCAGCATCACCACCAGAAATGCCATCAGAACCAGCTGCGGCAGCGAGCGGGGACGCCAGCGTCGTGACACTGTGGAGGCCATGGAAAGAACTCTATGCAAGAAAGGGGTGGTCATCATCGAATCACGTCTTCCTAGAATACCAGAGTTCACCAGCGTCCATCGCGGTTGCCAGTTCGTTAATAAATATGACTCTTATTCAAATCATTACGCCGCCACGAGACAAACCGCCCCATTGGCAACGTTTCGCATGAAATTGTTGGCCATTCAGCGCTAGACGCACAAAAAAAGAGGGCCGGCATAGCCGGCCCCAAGTACGCAGGGAACTGAAGGGTCAGTCATCACGTGGTGCCTCTGGTACCTGGAGACCAGAGGCACTACGTGATTGGCGGGTCTGACAGGTGGTCTGCCTGTCAGTCCCGGGAGAAAAGAACGTCACCTAGTGGTCGTTCCAGGTCAGTTGACGTTCACGCCGGACAGCGTCCGCGCTCCCTATCGGATGTGAAGCAGGGGGCAACACATCGCAATGTGGATGATCGAGTCGGATGGCTTGCCGACTTGCTCGCCTCGATCGTCAATTCGGGGATGACGGCAGCCAATCTCTCCGGCTACCGCATCGGTTTCGGGCATCCTTGCCCGGGCGTCCTTGCCCTCAAGATACTGTCCATGCCCACCAGGGGCCGTACCTGTCTCATCGCAACCTGAAGTCACACATCGCGTGGAGCAGACGCTTGGCCTGTCAGCGATCACGGAGCGCACAGGGTAGTGAGTACCGTCATCGCTGGAAGGCCAGAGAAAGGGCCGGTGATGCACCTCATATCTCTTGCTCACGGTACCTATTGCCAAAGGCGTGCCATAAACGCGAAAACACATTACAAAACAATGACTTGAAATTACGATAACGACGACAGGCATGCCAATGTTGCCCAGGACGGCACACAGAGTCGTGTTTTACTGGCCGATTCGTCGCGATTTGCCAACACATATACGGGGCATGCTATTTTTCCCTTTTGAATCAATGCCTTGAAACGTCTCCTTTGCAAGACAATCCCGCAAGGGGTGGGGGAAAACTGCGACACCTACGCAAGAACACCCGCTGATCAGCCCTCATCGAGGAAGGTCATCAGCGGGTGTTCTCTGGGCGATTCACACTGGCAGGCAAGCGAGGTGTGACTAGAGCGACTTGAGCAATACCTTGGAGTTGCGCGCCGAGTTGTAGGCCTCGCGACGCATGGGCGGCAGGTCTTGCAGGCCAGCCGACACGAAACCGTGCTCGATGAACCAGTGGACGGTATGGGTCGTCAGCGCATACAGACGCTCGACGCCGGCGCGACGCGCGCGCAGCTCGATCTCGGCCAGCAGCTGCTCGCCGCGCTGTCCGCGGCGATAGTCATCATGCACGGCCACGCAGGCCAGCTCGCCCATGGCGGCGTCACGGCTGAGGTGCAGTGCCGCACACCCGATGACCATGCCATCGCGCTCCAACACCACATAGTCGTCGATCTCATGTTCGAGACGCTCCCGCGAGCGGGCCACCAGGATGCCACGCTGCTCCAGCGGCCCCAGCAGCGCCAGCAGGCCACCGACATCCTCGAGGCGCGCCTTGCGCAGCTGCTCATAGCCCTGACGCGTGATCATGGTGCCGATGCCGTCACGGGTGAACAGCTCGCCCAGCAGGGCATCACGGTCGCGCCAGCTCAACAGGTGAGTGCGCCCGACGCCGCGACGTGCGGCGCCACAGGCAGCGGCCAGATGGCGCGACAGCTCGCTGTCGTCATCGCGGGGCGGCGCCATCAGCGCGGCTTCCTCCGGATTGAGCTGACGCAGCAGCTCACCATCTTCGCCGAACAGGCCCTCCCCTTCGCCAAGCAGGATCAGCTTGTCAGCGGCCAGCGCCACGGCGGCGTGTTCGGCGACCTCAGCGGCGTCCAGATCGAACACCTCGCCGGTGCTGGAATAGCCCAGCGGTGGCAGCACGACGATGGCCTGCTGCGAGAGCAGCCCCTGGATCGCCTCGCTGCGCACCCGGCGCACCTCGCCACCATGCAGGAAGTCGACGCCATGACGCACCCCCAGCGGCTTGGCCATCACCAGATTGCCGGAGACGGCAGAGAGCTCCACGCCATGCAGCGGCGTATTGGGCAGCCCCTGGGACAGACTGGCCTCAAGACGCAGACGCAGCGTGGCGACCTGCTGCTCCAGATGGCCGAGAATCTCGCGCGTCACCACCCAGCGGCCCTGATGGCGGTCCGCCTCGATACCGGCAGCCTGCAACGCCTCGGCCACCTGCGGGCGCACCCCGAACACCACCACCAGCTTCACGCCGAGGGTATGCAGCAACGCCAGATCCTGTATCAACTGCGTTCGTCGTGACGAGGACAGGGCATCGCCCTCGATCAGAATGACGAAGGTACGGCCGCGATGGGCATTGATATAGGGAGAGGAGTTGCGAAACCAGTCCGCGAAGGGGAAACGCGTGTTCAAGAGCCAGCTCCGGGCAGGAGAGAGGGAAAATGGCATGTCAGGCATGCCCATGAATCATCATATCAGCGCCGCAGCCTGCACGGCGAGCGGTGCCCCCTGACATCCATGTGTCAGACACGAGAAAGGCGACCCGAAGGTCGCCTTTCTCGTTTTTCCAATTCAGCTCTGGATCATGCGTCGGCTTAGCCGAACATGCCCTTGAACATGAAGAAGAACAGGATCGACAGGATCGCGCCGGCCGGCAGAGTGATCAGCCAGGACATCACGATGGTGCCGATCACGCGCAGGTTGAGCGCTGCCATGCCGCGCGCCAGACCCACCCCCAGCACCGCACCGACCAGGGTGTGGGTGGTGGAGATCGGCAGGCCGGTACCGGAGGCCAGCACGACGGTCGAGGCGGCGGCCAGCGTGGCCGCGAAGCCGCGTGACGGCGTCAGCTCGGTAATGCCGGTGCCGACGGTTGCGATGACGCGACGACCATAGGTGACCAGGCCGACGACGATACCGCCGCCACCCAGCACGAGGACCCACCACGGCATGCTCGCCTTGGCGCCGATCTGACCGGCAGAGTCGACGACGCTGATGATGGCCGCCAGCGGACCGACCGCATTGGCCACGTCGTTGGAGCCGTGGGCGAAGGCCATCGCACAGGCGGTGAACATCATCAGCAGGCCGAATACCTTCTCGACGCCGCTGAAGTCGAAGTCGTCACCGGTGGCGCGATTCTTCTCCTTGAGGCGTGAACGCGCGACCTTGCGCTCCATCAGCACGCCGATACCCATCACGATGGCGCCGATGACGACGGCCAGCAGCAGGCTGGATTCGAAGCTCAGGTGCAGGCCGACATGCTTGAGGCCCTTGACCATGGTCACCATCGAGATGATGAAGCCGACCAGGAACATGTACATCGGCACGTAGCGCTTGGCGGCCGCGAACGGGTCTTCGTTGTCGAAGATCAGCGTCTGCACGGACTTGAACAGCACGAAGGCGATGGAGCCCGCCAGCAGCGGCGAGACCAGCCAGGAGGCCGCGATCTGACCGACCTTGGTCCATTCGACGGCATCCACACCCAGACCCGCAGCGGAGAAGCCGACGATGGCGCCGACGATGGAGTGGGTGGTCGAGACCGGCCAGCCCTTCATGGAAGCGATCAGCAGCCAGATACCGGCGGCCAGCAGCGAGGCCAGCATGCCGTAGACCAGGAACTGCGGATTCTCGATCAGCAGTGACGGGTCGATGATGCCTTTGCGGATGGTGTCAGTCACCTCACCACCGGCAAGCCAGGCACCGAGGAACTCGAAGATCACGGCGATGATGATCGCCTGCTTGATGGTGATCGCCTTGGAACCTACCGAGGTTCCCATGGCATTGGCGACGTCATTCGCACCCACACCCCATGCCATGAAGAAACCGAACAGACAGGCAAGAATGACGAGCACATCGCCGTATTGAGCAATGATGGACATAGAAGACTCTTGGACAGATGGCAGGACGTCCTGATGGCGCTCAGCGCGCCATCAGGATCTGCAGTCGGGTACCGACCTTTTCCGCTTGGTCAGCCACATCGCCGACCCAATCGATGATCTTGTAGAGGAAGATCACATCGACGGGCGGGAGACTGGCTTCCAGCGAGAACAGGGTCTGGCGGATGGCGATCTGCTGTTCGTCGGACTGTTTCTCGAGCTCATGCAGCTCGTTGATCAGCTTGTCGACCAGCTCGCTCATGTTGCGCCCGAAACCGGACTCGACGAGGTCTTCCAGTTCACCCAACGCACGACGCGCCTGGCAGACCGATTCGACCGCAGTCTTGAGATACTCACGCATGGCGGGCACCAGTGCGGTGGGTATCTGCATATGACGACCCAGCATGATCCCGGCGATGTCCTTGGTGACATTCGCGATGGAATCCTGGACATGGATCAGCTCGAGAAGGTCGGAGCGCGAGACCGGCAGGAACAGCGAGTTGGGCAGGTTGAGACGCAGCTGCGTCTTCAACTCGTCCGCTTCACGCTCCAGACCACTGATGGTCTTGCGGATGCTGGCTGCCTGCTCCCAATCACCCTGCTCGCAGGCGTCGAAGAAGGTCAGCAAGTGCTGGGCGCACTCGTCGGTCTTGATGATGTGGGTGTGCAGCGCCTTGAAAGGCGAGCGCCCGAACATCGAAGAGAAAGGGTTGGTCGTTACCATAGTGGCCGTCGGCGTTAAGGATTGACGCGCGGAGTGTAGCAAAGCCTTTGTGACGATCACATAACTTTCATCGTAACGTCATGATACCGCCATGCTGTTGTCATTTACGCAACAACAGCGGCAGTACGGGGGAACACGAAGGATTCCAGAAGAGAGATTGTCATGTAGCGGCAGGACCCGTGGTCGCTGGCTTTATCCACTGTTCGTAATATAACCAAGGACGTGACGACAGGCAATTGCTGTCACTTCAATGTCATCATGCTGTCATATAAGTGTGATTCTGCCGACAGGCCGATATCCGGCATGCCCTTCCGCCCTCCCCGTGCTTGCCTTGCCGCGGGCCAGGCGCGAGCATGAGACACACGAGCCTTCACCACCATGCACCACGCTTGCCGGAGGCTCTGCGGTCCTGGCGCCGCTGTCATCCTCATCCGTCAGCATCTGTCTTCTTTCATCCGTACAGGGAGTGCCCATCATGGCGCAAGAAATCGAACTCAAACTGGCACTGTCTCAACCCGTCATTGATCGCGATGCCATCCTGGAGACACTGGCGAGCATTGCAGAACTGGCAACGGTCATCCCCAGGCGGCGCTGGCTGGCCAACACCTACTTCGACACCCCCGAGCATGCGCTGGAGCGCGCGCGCATGGCGCTGCGTCTGCGCCAGAGCGGTGAGGATGCCGACAGCACGGGCGCCCTGCGCCAGACGCTCAAGACCAGCGGCGAGAGCCATGGCGGACTGCATTCTCGCGGCGAATGGGAGTGGGAGCTGCCCGAGGGCCAGACCGGCCTCGACCTCGACGGCCTGCGTGACCTGCCGCCCTTGCAGGCGCTGGAAGACGGCGCCCGCGAGCAGCTGCTGAGTGCACTCGCGCCCAGCTTCAGCACCGATTTCGAGCGTCATGCCTGGCAGATCGACGTCAAGGCGACACGCAGCGACGCGAATGTGAGCGACGAGCAGGTCACCGTCGGCGTCGAGATGGCGCTGGACCTGGGCGCGGTGAAGGCCAGTGGTCGCGAAGTGGCCATCCAGGAGATCGAGCTCGAGCTGACCGGCGGCGAAGAACTCGCCCCCGAGGTGAGAGAAGGCGTGCTCTGGCAGCTGGCGGATTCACTGGCCAGCCGCCTGGCACTGCGCCCGGCGGATGCCAGCAAGGCCAAGCGCGGCGCGGCGCTGCGGGATGGCGAATGGCATGAGAAGACGTTGGATACCGCTGACCCCGGCGCGCTGCTGTCCGCCGCCATCGATGCACTCGATGCCCACGCCGACCGTCAGGCGAAAGACGACCTCAGGTGGCACGCGCATGCGTTGGCCGCCCTGTCGGCCCTTGCATCACGGCTGGCCGCCAGCCAGCATCCCGGCCATATCCATGCGGTGGCGCTGGTCGAGGCGCTGGAAAGCAGCGACGGCGACGCCTCACAGGACTGGGCGACTCGCGACTTCGGCCAACACAGCCTGTCACTGCTCGCGACGCTGCGCGGCTGACTCTCGGCACGACACTGACTGCCCAGCCGCCAGGCGCTAGACCACTGGCTGATGGACAACGGCCGGGCAGTCACTGAAGGTCACACACTGAGACATCCCCGATACGCCCTGACATTCATCCGGCGTCGTCACGCCCGTCAAGGAAGCCTGCATGCCTGAACGCCAGGGCCCTGCCAATGAATATGGCAGCACGCCGCAAAGCCCCCCAGCGACACCCTCGCACCCCAGCGACTACGAGCCCGCGACGGGCCGCCTGCGCGCGCGGCTGTTCCATTGGATCTTCGAATCCGACACCAAGGCGGCCAAGGCCTTCGATATCGGCCTGATCCTGATGATCTTCGCCAGTGTCGCCGTGGTGATGCTCGACAGCGTGCCCTCGCTGAATGCGCAATACGGCGAGCTGTTCCGCATCATGGAGTGGGGCTTCACGATCATCTTCACGCTGGAATACGCCGTCCGCCTCTACTGCCTGAAGCATCCCGGCACCTGGGCCAAGGGCTTCTACGGCGTGCTCGACCTGCTGTCGATCGCGCCCACCTGGCTGTCGCTGCTGATTCCGGGCGCCCAGGCCCTGCTGGTGGTACGCGTGCTGCGTGTGCTGCGCCTGTTCCGCGTGTTGCGCCTGATGGCCTTCGTCGGCGAGGGCCGCATGCTGGTCGAGGCCATGACGCGCAGCCGGCGCAAGATCCTGCTGTTCTTCATCACCGTGCTCAGCATCGTCACGGTGTTCGGCGCTCTGATCTATCTGATCGAGCCGCCCGAGGCCGGCTTCACCTCCATCCCCAAGGCGCTCTACTGGGGCGTGGTGACGCTGACGACGGTGGGCTATGGCGACATCGCGCCCATCACGCCGCTGGGGCAGTTCATCTCGGCGCTGATGATGATTCTCGGCTACTCGATTCTCGCCGTGCCCACCGGGGTGTTCTCGGCCGAGGTTCTCAACGGCCTGCGCATGCAGCAGACCAGCGACGAAGCCTGCCCGGGCTGTGGTCGTGAGGGCCATGATCGCAACGCCAAGTACTGCAAGTTCTGCGGCACCTGGCTGGACGAGGACACCCGCGACCCGCGCGAGCCAGAACCGGAGCCTGAGCCTGAGCCTGAGACAGAACCGGAGCCCGAATCTGCGCCTGACGCAGAAACCCCATCGGACGATCAGCCAGAACCTCCCGATAGCGGGCCTCCCGATAGCGGGCCTCCCGACCACGACCGCAGCTGACGAAGCCGAGAATCACTCAGCACACGACAACGCCTCGGAAATGACAACGCCTCGGAAATGACAACGCCCCCGCGACCGCAAGGTCCGGGGGCGTCTTCGTATGGCAAGGCGATGTCAGCGCCGTGAAGCGCTACGCTGTCGCGATCACTCCGTGAAGCTCGAGATATCGCCGCGCCCTTCGCGCACGATCACCGGCGGCAGCTCGCGCAGGTCCACCACACTGGTGGTCTCGAAGCTGCAGGCGCCACCGTCGATGACCAGATCCAGCGCGTGTCCGAAGCGCTCGCGAATCTCTTCGGCGTCCGTCATCGGCAACTCCTCGCCCGGCGGGATCAGCGTCACGCTCATCAGCGGTTCGCGATGGGTTTCCAGCAGGGCGTGGGTGATGGCGTGGTCCGGCACGCGCACGCCGATGGAGCGACGCTTGGGATGCAGCAGCAGGCGCGGCACTTCGGAAGTCGCCTGCAGGATGAAGGTATAGGCGCCCGGCGTGTGACTCTTGAGCAGGCGGAAGATGGCGTTGTCGACCTTGGCGTAGGTGCCGATTTCCGACAGGTCAGAACACACCAGGGTGAAGTTGTGCTTGTCGTCCAGCTGACGCAGGCGCTTGATGCGCTCGATGGCCTTCTTCTCGCCCAGATGACAGCCCAGCGCGTAGCCGGAGTCGGTCGGATAGGCAATCACGCCACCCTGCTGGATGATGGCGACGGCCTGATCGATGAGGCGTTTCTGGGGATTTTCGGGATGAATCTGGAAGAACTGTCCCATGCGGTGCTCCTTGCGTCTGGGCGCCAGCCCGGCAGGCGGACTGGCGTCACGGTGATCTCTTGATATCACATGGAGGCAGCGTCGGCCGCAAAAAAGGGCGCGATGCGCGGATGACACCACACGGGCGGCACCTTGGTGCGGGGCGGCGGACTCATGCTGCCGGGCGCCAGCGGGCCGCCGGGGAAGTGGAAGTCACTGCCGACGGAGGCGTAGAGACCCAGCTCATCGAGCTGACGCGCCAGGTCACGCGCGCGATCGATATTCTGGAAGCCGCTGACCAGCTCCGCGCCTTCACCGCCGGCGGCAATGAAGTCACGCAGCAGCTCGCCACGCTTGGTGCGCGTCAGCTTGTAGCGCATCGGGTGCGCCATCACGGCGATGCCACCATCGGCACGCACCCAGCCCACCGCCTCTTCCATCTCCGGCCAGTGCGCCTTGACGTCACCTTTCTGGCCTGCGCCCAGGTGCCGCTTGAAGGCGTCCTGCAGGTTGCGTGCAATCCCGGCCTCGACCAGCGCGCGGGCGAAATCCGGGCGTGACAGCGGGCGGTCGCCTGAGCCACTCAGCGTGGCCTGTTCCCGGGCGCGCTCGAAGGCATTCTCGAGCCCGAGCTTTTCCATGCGCGTGGCGATCTCGTGGCTGCGTCGCTCACGCGCCTCGTGCTGCTGCTTGAGGCCGGCACTCAGTGCATCGCCGGCGCCCTCGGGCATCAACGCCACGATGTGGATGGTCTGGTTGCGCCAGCGGACCGACAGCTCACAGCCGGGCAGCAACGAGATTCCCTCGGCGCGGGCGGCCTGCTGGGCCTCGAAGATGCCTTCCATGCTGTCGTGATCGGTCAGTGACATGCGTGACAGACCGCGCCGCGCGGCCAGTGCCACCAGCTCTGTCGGTGCCATGCCGCCATCGGAGGCGGTGGAGTGCATGTGCAGGTCGATGTCCGGCACCTCGATATCGGAATCGAAGCGCTCCGGCAGCGGGCGAAACTCGATCGGCTTGCGGGATGCGGAAATCGGCGAAGAGTCGGACAGAACGTCGGACACGGGGAACCTCTCGGGATGAACGTCTGTGCCACGCGATGCCTGAGATGCAGGCGATCCAGCGGGCCAGACGTCGGGCAGTATTGGCTGCGATGCGAGCCCGGACACACAGGGGCTTTGTCAGCAGGCAGCAATGGCGGCAGAATGAGCACATGCAGGCAGGGGTGCGCCGCTGGTGTCAGACAGGATACCACTCGCACAGGCCCTTGCCTTCCCGACGGCTGCGTCGTCGTGTTCAGGAGTGCGCATTACCCATGAAGATGTTGCTCGACTTTCTGCCGATCGTGATCTTCTTCGCCGTCTACAAGATGACTGGCGACATGATCATGGCTACCGCCGTGTTGATTCCCGCGACCCTCGCGCAGGTGCTGTACATCTATTGGCGCCACAAGCGCGTCGAGAAGATGCAGCTGGTCACCCTGGCGCTGGTCGTCGTTCTGGGTGGCGCGACCGTGCTGTTCGGCAACAGCTCCTTCATCCAGTGGAAGCCCACCGTGGTCAACTGGCTGTTCGCCGTCGCCTTCCTGCTGTCGCCGCTGTTCGGTGGCAAGCCGCTGGTGGAGCGCATGATGGAAAAGGCGATTCAGCTGCCGCGCCCCATCTGGCACCGCCTCAATCTAGCCTGGGTGGTATTCTTCCTCGCCATGGGCGGCCTCAACATCTACGTCTTCAGTCACTATTCGGAAGACATCTGGGTCGACTTCAAGCTGTTCGGCATGCTCGGTCTGACACTGCTGTTCGTCATCGTTCAGGGCGTCTACCTGTCCCGTCACATGGTGCAGGCCCCTCAGGAAGAGAACGCTTCCTCGACCAATTCTCAAAAGGATGATTCGTGATGCTCTACTCCATTGTCTGTCAGGACGTCGAAGGTAGCCTCGAAGCACGCATGGCGGCGCGTCCGCCGCATCTGGCACGTCTGGAGGCGCTGCACGCCGCCGGTCGTCTGGTCATCGCCGGCCCCAACCCGGCCATCGACAGCGAAGCTCCGGGCGAAGCCGGCTTCAGCGGCAGCGTCATCATCGCCGAGTTCGATTCCCTCGAAGACGCCCAGAAGTGGGCCGATGCCGATCCCTTCGTCATCGCCGGTGTCTATGAAAGCGCCGAAGTGAAGCCCTTCAAGCAGACCCTGCCCTAGCCCGGCACCCGACCGGTCATCTGACCGGCGGTTTCTCACAGACGACGGACAGCCTGGCTGTCCGTCGTCTGCGTTGCAGGCCTTGCTCTGCCGCTGTCTCGCTGTGCTGCTCTCCCGCTCGACCTCCTGCCAGGAATGCCCGTGAACGACCACCCTTCCTCCCCCCGCCAGCCCGCTCCCGGCCAGTCAGCTCCTGATCAGGCCGCCTCGTCAGCCCGGAAGACTTCGCCGCAGCAAGCCCCGGCCACCGCGGCACGCAAGCCTGCCACAACGCCACCGAGCGCGATCGAGCCGGTCACGGCGCCCGGCGTAGTGCCGGACGTGCCACTGGCACCACTGGCGGCATTGGAGGAGGCACAGCTCGAGTGGGACGACACCGCGCCACAGGCCACCGATTACGGCGATGTGTACTTCTCGATCCACGATGGCCGCGCCGAGACCGTGCACGTCTTCCTCGACAGCAACCGGCTGAGCGAGCGCTTCCGTGACTGGCGGGAAGCGCGCCCCTTCGTGATCGGCGAGACCGGCTTCGGCACCGGCCTCAACATCCTGTGCGCCGCCCAGCGCTTTCTGGCAACGGCACCCGCCGAGGCGCGCCTGCATGTCGTCTCGGTGGAAAAGCACCCGATGCGCGCCGCGGATCTCGAGCGGGCACTGTCCGCCTGGCCGGATCTCGCCTCACTGGCGAAGCCGCTGGTCGCTCAATGGCCCGCTGCCGTCCTCGGCGTGCACCGCCTGTGGCTGGATGAGCGCATCACCCTGGACCTGCACTTCGGCGATGCGGTGGAGCGCCTGTCGCGCCTGGAAGGTGGCGTGGATGCCTGGTTCCTCGATGGCTTCTCGCCGTCGAAGAACCCGCAGATGTGGTCACCCGAGCTGTTCGCGGCCATGGCGGGTGTCTCGCGCCCCACGGCGACCTTCGCCACCTTCACCGCCGCGGGCTTCGTGCGGCGTGGCCTGCGCGCGGCAGGCTTCGTGTGGCGCAAGGTGCCCGGCCACGGCATGAAGCGCGAGATGATCTGCGGCGAGCTGGACGAGCCGACCGCCGCCGCGCGCGCCGAACTGATGGGGCTTGATGCCTCACCCGCGTCCGGCCATGCCCCCATGAAAGAGCACGCGGTGCGTGGCGCCCTTCATCCGCTGCGTCGTGAGCAGCCCTGGACTCAGGCTCCGCAGCCAGCGCCTATCGCTCGCGAGACGCATGTCGCGGTACTCGGCGCCGGTATCGCCGGCACCAGCTGCGCCGAGGCGCTGGCGCGGCGCGGCGTGAAGGTCACGCTGATCGATGCCGAAGCCCCCGGCGCGCGTGCCTCCGGCAATCGCCAGGGCGCGCTCTACGTCAAGCTGGCCGCCGAGACCAACCCCGCCAGTCGCTTCCAGCTGGCCGCGCTGCAGTACAGCCGGCGCTGGCTGGCAAGCCTCGACCCCGAGCAGATCCTGTGGTCCGCCAGCGGCGTGCTGCAGCTGGCCACCAGCGAGCGTGAGCGCAAGCGCCAGCAACGCTTCCTCGACAATCACCCGCTGCCCGAGGCGCTGCTCAGGCCTGTCAGCGCCAGTGAGGCCAGTCGAATCGCCGGCAGCGAGATCACCTTCGACGGCCTCTTCTATCCGGTCGCGGGCTGGGTGCGCCCCAGCGCGCTCTGCCAACACCTCGCCGCCACCCCGGGCATCCGCTTTCTGCAGGCACGCATCGAGGCCATTCAGTCGCTGGAGAACGAGGAAGGCGGAGAGGAAGGCGCAGAGACAGGCAACAGCAAGCCAACATCACGCTGGCAGCTGCAGACCAGCGACGGCAGCTGTCTAGAAGTCGATCAACTGATCGTCGCGCTGGGGGAGCAGACTCACCTGCCCGAGCCGCTCGCGCACCTGCCGCTGCAGCCGATTCGCGGCCAGGTCAGCGAGATCACGGTAGCGCCGGAACACGCCGCGCACCTGCCCGCGCTCGACAGCGTGGTGTGCGCCGGTGGCTATGTCTCGCCCTATCAGCGCCACGCCGATGGCAGCGTGACCCTCAGCTTCGGCGCGACCTTCGCCCCGCGCGATGAGGATGAGGCGGTCCGCGCGGCGGACCACGCCGCCAATGTCGCGGAGCTGCGCAGCGCCCTGCCCGCCTTCGTCGCCGCCTGGGAGCAGGCGCGTGGCATCAGGCTGGAAGACGATGACTGGCAGGGACGCGTCGCCTGGCGCGCCGCCAGCCCGGACAAGAGCCCGCTGGCCGGCCCGGCACCGGACGCCGCGCAATGGCGTGAGGATTACGCCGCCATGGCCTTCGATGCGAAAAAACGCGTACCGCAGTCGAGCGGCGCCCACCTGCCCGGCCTGTGGCTCTCCACCGCACACGGCTCACGCGGCTTCACCACCGCCCCGCTGTGCGCTGAGCTGATCGCCTCGCAACTGTGCGGCGAGCCGCTGCCGCTGGAACGCGAACTGGCCGAGCACCTGCATCCGGGACGCCGCCTGATCCGCGATATCGTCCAGCGGCGCTGAGAGGTCGGTATCACTCAGGCCTGACGGCACTGTCTGGACAGGGCCTGACGGTCGATGACCTGATAGGTGAAGGATGGCCGGCCGATCTGTCCGTAGTGGAAGGCCTCGCTGAGCATGCCGCAGGCCGCGAGATGGCGCAGGTACTTGCGGATGGTCACTCGCGACATGCCGGTGGCAGGCAGCAACGCCTCACTGGTGAAGCTGCCTTCCTCGCGCGGCAGCGCCTGGATGGCACTGGCCACCAAGGCAAGTGATGCCGCCGTCACGCCCTTGGGCAGGCGCCCCTCGGGTACCGCGCCCGCAGCGCCGCTGACCAGCCCCTGCACGCCGAAGAGCTGGTCCAGTTGTTGCTGGCTGACTTCACCCTCGAGGCTCTCCAGCTGCTGGCGGCCGCGACGCGCCAGTGCCAACGCCTGCTGAAAACGGGCGAAGCTGAAGGGTTTGACCAGGTAATCGCACACCCCGAGCGCATGTGCGCTGCGCACCGTGTCCGCCTCACTGGCGGCGGTGATCAGGATCACCTGGATATCGGGGGCGGCGTGGCGCCTCAGCCATCGCAACACTTCCAGCCCGCTGCGGCTGCGCAGGTAGACATCCAGCAGCACCAGGTCCACCGCTTCCTGCGCCAGCACGTCGAGTGCCGTCGCGACATCCTCGCACTGGGCCACCAGGCGCATGCCGTCGATGCGACTGAGGTATTCGACATTGAGACGCATGACCATGGGGTCGTCTTCGACTATCAGCACACGCATGCGCTCTGGCTCCTTTATTGTGCAAGTTCCGGCCGCAACGCCATCCCGTGATGCGTGGCCCCCTATCAGGGCGCCGCGCCAGTCAGCAGTCGGCAAGGCAGGGTCAGCTCGACCAGGGTACCGCCGCCCGAGGGCGCATAGAGGTGCCATTCGCCCTCGCGCACGGTCACGATCTCCTGCACCAGCGACAGGCCCAGCCCGCGGCCTTCCCCATGACTGCTCACCCCCGCCATGCGTGCCGTCTGCCTCAGCTCCGTCGGCATGCCGGGGCCGTTGTCCGCCACGCTGATCGACAACTGCGCCTCTGTCGACGGGTCCAGTGATTCCAGCATCAACCCCAGGGTCACAGACGGGGCGTGAGCGTCAGCGCCCACCTCCTCCAGCGCTTCGAAGGCATTGTCGAGCAGATTGCCGATCACGCTGACCAGATCATGACTCAAGCTACGCTCCAGCACCGGAAATTCGGCCTGAGCGCCATCGTCCTGTGACATTCCCCACTCAGCGCAGCGGCCATGATGGCATTCGATCTCCAACTCGACCGTCAGCGTGATGCCACGCTCGCGAGCCTCGCTGTGCTTGCCGATCAGAAGGCCTGCCAGCAGAGGGTCCGCGATGCGCTCGGCGGCCGCGGCATCCGCCGGCAACTCCCGCTCCACCAGCAACGCAAGATAATCGCGCAGACCGGCGAGGTCCTGCATCTGTGTCAGGCCCGACAACACATGCAGCCGATTGCGGAACTCATGACGCGCGGCACGCAGTGACTCCGCCTGGCGGCGGACGCCGGTCAGCTCCTCGGCGAGGCGCTGCATGCGGTCGTGCTCGCGCAGTACCAGCACGCCGCCCATCAGCAGCTCGCCATCATGCACCCGCTGGCAACGCACCAGCAATCGCCGCCCGCCATGGGTCACCTGGCGCAGACGGGTCTCCTCCTGCTCGCTCACCGGCTGGCGCGCGACAAGGCACTCACGCATGCCGGTGTCGGGCAACCAGTCATCAAGGCGCTCGCCCAGCGTCGGCAAGGCCCCCAACAACTCGCGCGCCGCGGCATTCACCAGCGTGATCCGCCCCTCGGGATCGACCACGATGATGCCCTCTTCCAGGCTGGCCAGCACCGCCTGATGCTCCTCCACCAGGCGCGCGATGGCCGCCGGCTCCAGTCCCTTGAGCTGTCTGCGCAGATAGCGCGCAAGTCCCAGTGCGCCCAGCGTGCCGAACAGCATCAACACACCCAGTCCGAGCAGCAGCTGGCGCTTCTCATCGGCCAGACGCCGCCCCAGGGAGTCCAGCGTGATACCGATGGCCACCGCACCGACGACGGCGCGCTCATCGCTCTTGGACGCATTCGCCATGACCGGAACGAAGCTGCGCAGGCTTTCGCCGAGCGTGCCGCGGGATTCGGAGAGGTAGGAGGCGCCGGCAAGCGCACGCTGTTCGTCGCCACCCTGGAAGGGCTGCCCGATGCGTGCGGGGTCCGGGTGACTGAGCCGCAGGCCATCCGGGCGCATCACCACGATGAAGTCGACGGCATTCTCCCGACGCAGTCCCTCGATGCGTGCCGCCAGGCGGCTGTCCGCGACAGGAGGCACAGCCTGCGGTGAGCTGGCCTCGCTCAGGGCAGAACGCACCTCGGGCAGACGCGCGATGCGCTGGGCAAGAGCGGCAATGCGCTGGCCCTGGATCTCGCGCTGGGTCCGCTCCAGCTGGGCACTGAAGAGCCAGGCCGCGACCAGCAGGCTGACGATCACCATGCCGGCGGCGAGCAATGAGGTCAGCGCGCTCAGCCCGGGTTGAGAATGTCGCAACACGCCGGACAAGCCATGTGCCCCCTTGGTGGCATGGCCATTCGGCCCGGCGCATGGGCGAGTGGCAGTCGGCGCTTTCATAAGTTTCAAAAGGCTTTCTTTAATTCGCAAAACTTGGCCCTCGGGAGCCACACCGTAAGCTCCCTGTGACGCGCATCCAGTGCGCAAACATGATGTCCCTTCCCCGTCCCAAACGATCCCGCGATGCCACGCCAACGCGTCCGGGCATGACAACAGGTCCTGCAATGACAGAGTGCAGGACAAGGAGCATGCATGACACATTCCTCGCAGACCGCCACGGCCACGCCTGCCGCAGAGTCCCCCTGGCAGAAGACGCGCATCTTCGGCATGTCGCTGCCGATCTTCGCCCTGTCCTTCCTGGTCCTGATTGCCGCCATCGCCACCGACACCCTGCCTGCCGGCATGATCGGCGCGCTGCTGGTCATGATGATTCTCGGGGAGCTGCTGGGCTTTCTGGGCGACCGCCTGCCGATCATCAACAGCTATCTGGGTGGCGGTGCCATTCTCGCCATCTTCGGTGCCGCAGCGCTGGTCTACAGCGGCTGGCTGCCGCAAGAGGTCACGGCGAATGTCAGTGAGTTCATGAAGGCCGGTGGCTTTCTGAACTTCTACATCGCGGCGCTGATCACCGGCAGCATTCTCGGCATGGACTCCCGCGTGCTGGTCAAGGTCGGGGCCCGCTTCGCGCTGCCGCTGCTGTGCTCGGTGCTGTTCGCGGCGCTCTTCGCGATGCTGGTCGGCTGGGTCATGGGCTTCTCGCCCAAGGATGCCGTCATGGTCATCGCCCTGCCCATCATGGGCGGCGGCATGGGGGCCGGCGCCGTACCGATGAGCCAGATCTACGAGCAGCTGCTGGGGCAACCGGCCAGCTACTATATCTCGATCCTGGTGCCGGCACTGGCCCTGGGCAATGTCTTCGCCATCATCATTGCCGGGCTGCTCAACGGGCTTGGCAAGCGCTTCCCGTCGCTGACCGGTGGCGGCCAGATGATGCCGGGCGTCAATGTCCGCGAAGAGAAGAGCACGCCTGACCTGTCCCAGCTGGGCATCGGCATGGTGATTGCCCTGAGCTTCTTCGTCGCCAGCCAGATTCTCGGCAAGGTCATTCCGCTGCACCCCTACGCGCTTATGATCATCGCGGTCGCCGTGCTCAAGTGCGCCAACCTGGTACCGGAGAACATCAATCAGGCCGCCGCCCAATGGTTCCGGTTCGTGGCTGGCAACTGGACCTTCGCGCTGCTGTTCGGCATCGGCGTGGCCTATACCGATCTGGGACAGGTGATCGATGCCATCACCATCACCTACGTGGTGATCGTGTTCGGTGTCGTCGCGGGCGCCGCCTTCGGTGCGGGTCTGGTGGGCAAGCTGGTCGGCTTCTATCCCATCGAGTCAGCCATCACCGCTGGCCTGTGCATGGCCAACATGGGCGGCACGGGTGACGTCGCCGTACTCTCGGCGGCCAATCGCATGCAGCTGATGCCCTTCGCGCAGATTTCCTCGCGCCTGGGCGGGGCCTTGATCCTGTTGATCTCGAGCCTGGTCGTGCCGATGTGGTTCGCATGATCCGGCGCTTCGCCAGACGACACTAGGCGCACCAAAGGGTGCAACAACAGGCGCTTCATGAACGACAACGCCCCTGGCCTGTGCCAGGGGCGTTGTCGTTTCCAACCCCGGAGTCAGGGGCAGGGTCAGGGCATGCTCAACACAGCATGACCGCTGGCCGGGCTCAGTCGCCCTCTTCCTCGTCGTCCGCCAGCTGGCGACCGAAGGACTGCCATTGCTCCAGCGTCATCACCTCGGTGGATTCGGTGCCGATGTCGTGGACGATCAGCAGCTTGCCGCGTGACAGCTGGCCTTCCAGTTCTGCGACCCAGCCGGCCATGCCTTCACCGACATCGGTGGTGTCGTAGCCCTGACGGGTGACGAAGGCTTCCAGCAGGGCGCGCCGTGTATCGGCGGGCAGCATGGTCTGCGGCACCTCGATGAAGCGGTCCCGCGGGTCCATCTGATCAAGTGGCATCTGGCTCATGGGTAGCTCCTGTCCATCATCAGGGGGGCGTGACGCCGCCTGCGGTGCATCGTTCAGCGTATCCGTACTCATGCATCCTCTCCCGCGCTGTCTTGCGCACTGTCTTGCGGATTGTCCTGCTGTGCATCAGCACCGGATTCCCATTCGGCCAGGCGCTTCACGAAGGTCTCTTCGTCCAGCACCGTGAGGCCCAGCTGCATGGCTTTCTCGAGCTTGCTGCCCGCTGCCTCGCCGGCGACCACACCGGCGGTCTTCTTCGAGACACTGCCCGCCACCTTGGCGCCCAGCGCCTGCAGACGCGCCTTGCCTTCATCACGCGTCATGCTGTCGAGACTGCCGGTCAGCACCCAGGTCTGGCCTGCCAGCGGCTGGTGGCGCTCACCGATCTCGACCTCTTCCCAGCTCAGACCACAGGCGAGCAACGCTTCCAGCGTCTCGTTGTTGGTCGGCTGCTGGAAGAAGGTATGGATATGCGCGGCGACGATGGGGCCGACATCTTCCACTGCCTCCAGCGCGGCCTGATCCGCTGCGCGCAGCGCTTCAAGCGTGCCGAAGTGCGTGGCCAGATTCGCGGCGGTGGCTTCCCCGACTTCCCGAATGCCGAGGGCGTAGATGAAGCGCGCCAAGGTGGTATTGCGGCTCTTGTCCAGCGAGGCGACCAGATTGGCGGCGGACTTCTCGCCCATGCGCGGCAGCTCAGCCAGGGTGGCAGCTTCCAGGTGGAACAGGTCCGCCGGCGTCTTGACCAGCTCACGCTCGATCAGCTGCTCGATCAGCTTCTCACCGAGGCCATCGACATCCAGCGCCTTGCGGCTGGAGAAGTGCTTGAGGGCTTCCTTGCGCTGCGCGGCGCAGATCAGTCCGCCCGCGCAGCGTGCCACCACCTCGCCTTCGAGGCGCTCGATCTCGGAGCCGCACACCGGGCAGCCGTCCGGCAGCACGATGGCTTCACGGCTGGCACCTTCACTGGCGACCCGCACCACCTGCGGGATGACATCGCCGGCACGCCGAATGATGACGCTGTCACCGATCTGCACGCCGAGACGTTCCACCTCGTCCATGTTGTGCAGTGTGGCGTTGGAGACCACCACGCCGGCGACCTGCACCGGTGCCAGCCGGGCGACCGGTGTCAGCGCGCCAGTGCGTCCGACCTGAAAATCGACGCCTTCCAGGGTGGTTTCCTGCTCCTGCGCCGGGTACTTGTAGGCGATGGCCCAGCGCGGTGCGCGCGCCACGAAGCCCAGTTCACGCTGCAGACGCAGTGCATCGAGCTTGATGACCGCGCCATCGATGTCGTGATCGAGGCCATCACGCTGCTCACCGAGGCGGCGGGTGTAGTCGATGATGCCCTGAGCACCGCGCACCACCTCAAGCTGCGGGCTGGTGCGGAAGCCATAGTCGTTGAGCAGCGCCATCAGACCGGAATGATTCTGGCCGGCCTCGCTGGCGAGCAGCGCATCATCCACCCGCGCGACCTGATAGGCGCAGAATTCCAGCGGGCGCGAGGCGGCGATGTTGGAATCCAGCTGGCGCAGGCTGCCGGCGGCGGCATTGCGCGGGTTGGCGAACACCTTGCCATCCTCGTCGCGGCCGCGCGCGTTCAGCGCCTCGAAACCAGCGTGGCTCATGTAGACCTCGCCGCGCACTTCCAGCAGCTCCGGCAGATCATCACCCCGCAGCTTGAGCGGAATCGAGCGGATGGTGCGCAGATTGGTGGTGATGCCTTCGCCGGTGCGGCCATCGCCGCGCGTCACGCCCTGCACCAGCACGCCATTCTCGTAGATGAGCGACACGGCCAGGCCATCGAGCTTGGGCTCGCAGCAGAAGCTCAGCTCGTCACCCGCGTCCTGGGCGTCTCCCAGCTCCAGCGTTTTCGACGCACGTTGCACGAAGGCACGCAACTCATCGTCATCGAAGGCGTTGTTGAGCGACAGCATCGGCACCGCATGCTGCACTTCCTCGAAGCCGCTGGCCGGTGCGGCTCCGACGCGCTGGGTGGGCGATTCCGAGCTGATCAGCTGGGGATATTCGGCTTCCAGCGCCTCGAGACGGCGCAGGCGCGTGTCGTAGTCGGCATCGGTCAGCGTCGGATCATCCAGCACGTAATAGCGATGGCTGGCCTCGAGCAGCTCGCGATGCAGCTGCGCGACCTCCTCCATCACCTTGGCAGGCACGCCTTCCACCGCGGCCGGTGCAGCGGAGCGAGAAGCGCTCGAGGCGTTGGAATCATCGGCAGGCGCCGAAAACAGATCATCCTGGGCTGACATGACACTCACTCGAAACAGTGGCTCGCCAGCACTGCCAGAAGGCAGCGCTGAGCGACCTGAAAACGGGTGGCGACCCCTCCGACCTGATGCACTTGCAAGGGCTTGCAAAGACTTGCAGGCAGAGGGGTCGCCTTGATGCTGCCATTGTACTCAATGTGATCGACAGGCCACACATTCAAGCACTTCGGGCGACTGGCAGGGAGCGTCAAAGGCTGCAAGAGGTCGGCAGGACACGAAAACGCCAACGGCGACCCGAAGGTCGCCGTTGGCGTTTGGCATGACTGCTCGACTCAGAGAATGGCTGGGAGTCGATCAGTTGGCCTGGTAGCGATGCAGACGATTGCGACGCTCGAACTCATGCACCTGCTGGCGCTTGAACTCGATGGTCTGGGCCGTCATCACGCTGTGGTTCTCGTCTTTCAGCTCACCACCCAGACGACGCACCAGCAGCATGGCGATCTCGACCATGGTCTCGAAGGCGGCGGAAGTGTCGTCCGCGCCCGGCAGCGGCATCAGGAAGGTGACGCCATCCAGCTGGCTGTCCACCATCTCGGCCGGCTTGAAGATGCCCGGCTTGACCACGTTGGCCATCGCGAACTGCAGCGGGCTGTCGTCATCATCTTCCTCGTGGCGCAGGAACAGCCCCATCTCGGAATGACGCAGACCACAGGCCAGCGAGATGCCCAGCACGTCTTCACCGCTGAAGCCTTCATCGCCGCGCGCCATCACCGAGATGATGATGACTTCACTGGCATCGGCCAGGGTGTCACGTGCGAGCTGGTCATCGACCTGATTGCGTTCGGCACGCAGCACCAGCGGATGACGATCATCCTCGGGCGCTGTGGCATCGGCAGCAGGCGCGGCGGCCGCTTCCAGTGAAGGCTCCTGGCGCTGGGAAGCACTGCTGGCGACATCGGCCTGCTTGCCAGCGGAGGACGCCTCATTTCTGGCATCCTGACCTTCCTCGATCTCGGCCATCGGTTCGAGATCATCGGCCTGGGTGGAGGAGACGCTGATGCTGTCGTCCTCGGCGGTGATCACCGGCTTCTCATGGAAGTCGTCTTCGCGCGCCGTCTCGGCCTGCTCACTGGAGGCGCTGCCGAGCACGGGCTCACGATGCGCATCGTCGTGCTCATGCTCATCATCACGCCGTGCGCCCAGACTGGCCGTCACGTCGCGCATCGACTGGCTGGCACGTGCACCGAAGGCAGCCGCACGCTCGCCGAAGCCCTTGCGCTCCGGTGCCTCGCGACGCTCCATGGGCTGCGCCGGACGACTCGGTTGAGTCACCCGCGAGGCCTTGATGCCGTGAGCATTGTCGAGCACGACATCTTCCTCGGCCTCGGCATGCGTCTCGGAATCGCCAACCACCCGGTAGCCGCCATTCGGCAGCTCCCAGTTGTCACGTTCTTCCTCTTCTTCCACCGCGGGATTGCCCGCATCGTCGGTGGAATCCTCTGTACCCGCTCGATCCAGTCGGGGTACTCGACGTTGACGTTGGAGCCTGCGCACACCGTCAACGACGATGATTGCGACCAGCACCAACCCCAACAAGATGAGCCACTCTCTCAATTCCATGGGTCATTAGCCTGTTTGCTTGGGCACCATGCACGTGAACAGCATAGCGCGATTGCAGAAAAAGGGGACATTTTTTCGAATGTCAATCCTGTGGTGGTGACCTGCGCAATCGCCCTTCAATTATCCCTGACTGACACTATGACGCAAACTCGTAGTGCTTTCGATCTCTAGATGCAACACGATCTTGCCAACTAGGCCGCCAAGGCGGCCACTGGCTACCGCGCCGGAGGATGACCTTGCCCTCCTGAACGGCTTTTCCCTCACGCTTCGGCAAGCACGGCAGCTTCTTCTATCCCTACAGAGACAAGGCGCGAGACGCCGGGTTCCTGCATGGTGACACCCATCAGCCGATCTGCCGCTTCCATGGCGATCTTGTTATGGGTGATATAGATGAACTGTACGCTTTCCGACATCTCCTTCACCAGCCTCGCATAGCGTCCGACGTTGGCATCATCCAGCGGTGCATCCACCTCATCGAGCATGCAGAACGGGGCCGGATTGAGCTGGAAGATGGCGAAGACCAGCGCCAGTGCCGTCAGTGCCTTCTCACCGCCTGACAACAGGTGAATGGTGGAGTTTTTCTTGCCCGGTGGCCGCGCCATGATCGCGACTCCCGTCTCCAGCAAATCATCACCAGTCAGCGTCAACCATGCGGTTCCGCCCCCGAAGATCTTGGGGAAAAGCGCCTGGATTCCGGCATTGACCTTGTCGAAGGTGTCCTTGAAGCGCACCCGTGTTTCCTGGTCAATCTTGCGGATGGCGCGCTCGAGGGTCTCCAGCGCTTCGCTCAGCTCGGCATGCTGGGCTTCCAGATAGTTACGACGCTCGGCCTGCTGGTCGTATTCCTCGATGGCCGCCAGGTTGATGGCCCCCAGCCGCTTGATGCGCTCACCGATCTGCTCGAGGTTGTGACTCCAGGCCGACTCGGTGGCATTGGGGTCCAGCTCGTCCTCGAGCTGCGTGATCGCTGCCTCGTCATAGCCCAGCTCCACCAGTTGCTCGTCCTGCGCATCGCCCTTGAGGGTCAGCGCCTGCACCTGCATGCGGCCTTCCTCGAGGCGCTGGCGAATCCCCTCGAGATTGCGCTCATGAGTCTGACGCGCCTGTTCCGCCTGACGCATCTGTTCGACCAATTCATGAGTCTTGTCACGACAGGCGTTGAGCTTGGTTTCCTGATACAGACGCGTCTCGAGCAGCATCTCGAGCTTTTCGCGTTCTTCTTCCTGTGGCAGTGAGGCTTCTTCGCGGCTGGCCTCGAGCATCTCGATGCGCTCGGCGAGCTTCTCGCGTTGCTCGACGGCTCGCATGCGCTGGCCCTGCATGCCGTCACGTTCGGTGGTCAGGCGCTGACGCTCCATGTCGAGGCGGTTGACCTGCTCACGCGCGGGCGCCAGCTGGGCACGCAGCCCGGCCAGCGCCTCCTGATGTTCGCGCCGTGAACGCTCCAGCGACTCACGCGACTGGGCGTTGTTCTCGACCGCCTCCAATGCCTGCTGCCAGCGCTCACGCGCCTCCTCCAGCGTCAGGGCCTGAGTCTCGCGCGTTTCCGCCAGCTGCTCGAGCTCCTCATCCAGCTCACGAGCGCGGCCATCGACATGCTCCAGGCGGCTGGCGATGCCGGCCTCCTTGAGACTGAGTTCACGCTGGCGCTCGCCAAGCTCCCGCTCTTCGACGCGCAGATGCTCGAGTTGCTGCTCGGCGCCGGCAATCTGTTCGGCGGCTGCGGCCAGACGCGTCTCGATCTCCTCGAGACGCTCATCCAGTGACTGGAGTTCCAGCACGACCTGCTCGAGGCGCGCCCGCTGGGCGATGACGCTATCGGCTCGTTCACCGGCCACCTGGCGGCGGCTCCAGCCCTGCCCCAGCCACAGGCCATCCGGCGTCAGCACGCTCTCGTGCGCGGCCAGCGACTCACGTCTGGCCCAGGCGGCTGCCTGCGACTCGACACAGTGGATGCTGGCCAGCCAACCGGCCAAGGCATCCGCGCCACTCACCTGCGCCGCCAGGGTGCCGGCGGGGCGGGCTGCCGCGCTGGACGCCGGCGTGCCATCGACCAGCAACAGCTCGCCGCCGGGCAGCTCATCCATCAGCGTGGCCAGACGCGACGGCTCGCTCGCCGCCAGGCGCGCCTTGAGGAAGGGGCCCAGCACCCAGGCGCTGGCCGACTCCCAGCCCTCGGCGACCTCGAGCCCCTCGGCCAGCGCCGGGGTCTCGGCGAGCCCGTGCTGTTCCAGATGGCTCGCCAGGCTGTCATCGTCGTCACGCAGCGCCGCGTCGATCAATGCCTCAAGCGAGGCCTTCTCGCCCTGCAGGACATTGCGACGCTGGCGCAGCTGATCGCGCTCACCATCCAGCGCCAGACGATCGGCCTGGGCCTGCTCACGGGCTTCACTGGCCTGCTCGCGGCGCGACTCCAGTGATTCGCCGCTGAGCGACAATTCATCGAGCTGCTCGCGCAGCTCCTCGCGGGCTTCACGCAGCTCGGCGACATCCGGCAGCTCCGCCAGCTGCTGGCGACGGCGCTCGCGCTGGCGCTCGGCGTCGGCGATGGCATTCTCGAGCTGCTGGATCTCGCTCTGGGCCCGCTCGGCGCCACGCTGGGATTCGTTGTCGGCCTGACTGAAGCGCTCCCACTCGCTCTGGCTGTCCTGGCGGCGCTCTTCGGCCTCCTCCAATGACAGCTCGAGCCCTTCGAGGGTCTCGCGGGCCAGCTCGAGTTCCGGGGCGATGTCTTCCAGACGCGCATCGATCATCTCGAGGCGCTCGCCGTCCTCGCCCTCGACGCGCTGGATGTCGCTCAGCTCGCGCCTGGCCATCTCGAGATCCGCCGCCAGCTGCTGCTCACGGGTGCGGGCGTGCTCGAGGCTCTGCTCGAGGCGCGCGATCTGGGCGCCGGTCTCATAGAAGGCGGCCTGATGGGTTTCCAGCTCACCGGCCAGCTCGTCGTGCTGATAGCGCTGCTCTTCCAGCTGGCTCTCGCACTGACGCTGACCGAGAATCTCGCGCTCGACGCCGGTTTCCAGCTCCGCGACGCGTGACTGCTGCTCGCGCTGCTGCGCACGCAGGCCCCGCCGACGCAGCACGGCCAGCTCGCCCTTGAGGCGATATTCGTCCTGCTTGAGGGTCTGATAGCGCTTGGCGGCCTCGGCCTGACGCTTGAGGCGCTCGAGCTGCTTGTCGAGTTCCTCACGCAGGTCATCCAGGCGCTCCATGTTCTCCTGGGTGCGCTTCATGCGGTTCTCGGTCTCGCGGCGGCGCTCCTTGTACTTTGAGATGCCCGCGGCTTCCTCGAGGGTGCTGCGCAGGTCATCCGGGCGCGCCTCGATCAGCTGCGAGATCATGCCCTGACCGATGATGGAGTAGGAGCGCGGCCCGAGGCCGGTGCCGAGGAAGACGTCGGCGATATCACGCCGGCGACATTTCTGGCCATTGAGGAAGTAGCCGGACTGGCCATCGCGCGTCACCAGACGCTTGACCGCTATCTCGGCGTACTCGGACCAGGCGCCCCCGAGACTGCCATCGGCATTGTCGAAGGTCAGCTCGATGGAGGCCTGCCCCACCGGCTTGCGCCCGGTGGAGCCATTGAAGATGACGTCCGTCATCGACTCGCCGCGCAGATTCTTGGCGCTGGACTCGCCCATCACCCAGCGCACAGCATCGATGACGTTCGATTTCCCGCAGCCGTTGGGGCCGAGAATCGCCGTCATGTTGCTGTCGAAGGGCACGGTGACCGGATCGACGAAGGATTTGAAGCCGACCAGCTTGATCGATTTGAGCCGCATTGCGCCTGGCGCGTCCTTGAGTCTGGAGAAAGAAGGTCTGAAGAAATAAGTTCTGAAGAAATAAGTTCTGGAAAAAGAAGCTCTGACGCAGGAAAACCTGAAATACCGCGGCGTCGCAGGCCTTTCGATAGGAGCCCGCACCGCCACAAGGTAAACATGTCCTTACGACGAGACAGCCGGTCATCGAGGGTATTTTCGAAAAACCAGCGCGCAGTCTACCCAAAAGCGGCGATGGCCCCAACCGGCGCAATGACAAACGAAGCCGTCATCGCGCGGGCCAGGGGCCAATCGCGGCTTACTGAGTGATGCGGTGATCGATGCGCAGTGCCAGCGGCGCCTGTGATGCATCAGTGCCCTTCTCGTCATCGGCATCGGCACTGCGCGTGACGATGACATTCTCGAGCTTGCCTTCGAGATCCCCCGGCTGGGCCGTCGGCTGCCCGGAAGCGGAGATGCGCGCCACGAGCGTGACGCGCTCGGCCATCGAGAGCCGCGCCATCGGGGCCATGGCGTTGTCGTCCGACAGAGTAAGCGTCAGCGGCAGCTTGTCCGCGGTGGTGCGCACCACTGCCAGCGGCGGCAGCTTGCCTTCGGTGTCACGCGCCACGATGAACAGGGTCGTCGCTTCGGCACTGACCGGCAGCGCCGCCAGCTGCGCCTCGAGCGCCGGGTCCAGTGACACCTTGAGCGTCAGACGTGCAGCGCCCTCCTTGCTGTCCTGATCAGCCGCAGTGCTCTGAGCCACCGAGCCTTGATCTGGCGCGACCGAGTTGGCCAGGGCGACCGAGGCATCGACGTCACCGGCACTGGCCATGCGCTGGCGAGCGGCCTTGATGCCTTCGCGCAGCGCCTTGGTGGCATCGGGATTCTCGAAGCCGGCAATCGCCTTGCGCCAGTAATCGATGGCCTCGGGATAGCGGGCATGATCGAAAGCCTCGATCCCGAGCAGGCCGAGTACCGTCGGCTGACGCGGATCGGCCGCCAGCACTTCATCGACCAGTGCCTGGACCTCATCAGTCAGGGTGCGTTGGGCCGCGAAGAACTTGAGCTGCGCCAGCTGCGCGATCAGCGCAGGCACGCGGCCTTCGAGCGCGATCAAGGCCTCGAGCGACTGCATGGCCTCATCGAGACGTCCGGCATCGCGGTAGAGCGGGAACAGCGCCATCCACACCTTGGCGTTGTCGGGCTGGGCCTCGGCCTCGGCGCGCAGCCGGGCGATGCGCGCCTCGAAACTGGCAGCATCATGGATCGGCGTGGCGGCAATCGCCTGCGCCAGCGCCAGGTCCCCGCTCGCGCCTTCGCGCTGATACCAGTAGAGCGAGCCCGCCACCATCGCCACCAGCAACACGGGCACCAGCACGCGGCCGCTGCTGGCCGCCTTGAGCGGAGAGCGCTTCAGGGATTCGGCATCTTCCAGCAGGCTGCGTTCCAGCTCGACCCGCCCTTCCGCCAGCGCCGTGTCATCCAGCTCGCCGCGCGCATGGCCGCGCTCCAGCGAAGCCAGTCGACGCCGATAGACACGCACGTTCTCGGCGCCGAGGCTGTCGTTGTCCTCGAACGCCTGCTGATCGGCATGCACGCGGCGCGCCCGCCGCAACGGAAGCAACAGCAGCCAGCCGGCGGGAATCAACAGCACGGCAATCGCCAGCCATAACAGAATCATGAGCGCTCCTTGGCAGTGTGTTGCCCAGCGCCGGGCTGCTCATCGCCGGACTGGCGGTGCGTGGCAAGCAATGCCGACAGGCGCGCCTGCTCATCAGCATCCAGCGCACGCACTCGCGCACGCCGCCGGGCGCGCACGATCAAGGTCACGACCAGCAAGCCGAGCAGAATCAGGACAGCCGGGCCGCCCCACAGCAGCCAGGTACGCCCATCGAGGCGCGGGTTGTAGAGCACGTACTCGCCGAAGCGCGCGACCATGAAATTCTGGATCTCGCTGTCACTGCGACCGTCCTTGAGCAGGTCCGCCACGTTCTGGCGCATGTCACCGGCGATGGGGGAATCCGAGTCACCGATCGCCTGGTTCTGGCACTTGGGGCAGCGCAGCGCGGCGGTCAGGCTGTCGTAGCGCTTCTGCAGCACCGGATTGTCGAACTGATGCATCTCGATGGCGGCATGCGCCTTGCCGGCTGACAGCCAGGCGAGAAACATCAGCACCACCAGCGCCTGCACCAGCGGGATGGCGAAACTCCTGAGCACGGTTTTCATGAGCTGGCCTCCTCATCGGTCATGCTCGCAGCATCAGTCGCGGGCTCCGCGATGCGCTCCAGCGTCGGCAGGATGACGTCGCGGACATCTTCGGGGCGGATGTAGCCGGTGTGGTGATAGCGGATCACACCCTCGGCATCGACCAGGAAGGTTTCCGGTGCCCCATAGACGCCGAGATCAAAGCCCAGCGTGCCGTCGGGGTCGAACAGATTGACGCTGAACGGGTTGCCGAATTCCTCCAGGAACTGGCGGCCCTTGGCGCGGGTGTCCTTGTAGTCGACGCCGACCATGTGCACGCCGCGGCTGGCGAGATCCAGCAGCTGCGGCATCTCGTGCTTGCAGGTCGGGCACCACTCGCCCCATACATTGACGAGGCTGACCTGCCCCTTGAGCAGCGAGGCATCACGGCTCGCCTGCGGATCACTCAAGGTGCTGAGCGAGAATTCGGGGAAGGGCCGCGACAGCAGCGCGGAGTCCCGTGCATAGGGGTCATCATCGAGGCGCTGGTAGAGGAAGGCACCCAGCCCCACCACGACCACCAGCGGCACGAACAGCACCAGACGACGAATATTCATGGGCGAACCTCCTGCGTGGCGAGGGAGCGGGTGTCAGAGGCCGTGCTGGCCTCGACACGGCGGCGATAACGGCGATCCAGCACGGCGATCACACCGCCGGCCCCCATCAGCAGGGCGCCCAGCCACAGCCAGCGCACGAAGGGTTTGACCTGGATGCGTACCGCCCAGCTGTCGTCATCCAGCTTCTCGCCCATGGCGACGTAGAGGTCACGCGTGAAGCCGGCATCGAGCGCGGTCTCGGTCATCGGCATGCCGCTGGCCAGGAACAGACGCTTCTCGGGATGCAGTGTCGTCACCGCCTTGCCATCACGGCTGACTTCCACCGTGGCGCGGTCCGACAGGTAGTTGGGGCCGCGATATTCACCAAGCTCTGTCATGCGGAACTGATAGCCGCCCACGCTGACTTCCTTGCCCTGCACCATGCGCACGTTCTCGGCGACCTCGGTATTGGAGACCAGCGTCACGCCGACGATGGTCACCGCCAGCCCCAGATGCGCCAGCTGCATGCCCCAGTAGCTGGGCGTGAGGCGCTTGAGCCCCGCCCAGCGACCCGCCTTCGAGGCACTCTTGTCCCACAGGTCGCGCAGCAGCGGCAGCACCACCCACAGCGCGATGACCAGCCCGAGCGCCACCGAGAAGCTCCACTCGATATCCAGCGTCAGCGGCAGCAGGCCGCCGATGACGAGTGCCGCGCTGCCGGCCAGCGCCAGGCGACGCGCCAGCTCGCGCCCCGGCATCTGCTTCCAGCGCGAGGCTGGCCCGAGGCCCATGAAGGCACACAGCAGCGTGGTCAGCGGCACGAACAGCGCATTGAAGTACGGCGGGCCCACCGAGATCTTGCCCAGCCCCAGCGAATCCAGTACCAGCGGATAGAGGGTGCCCAGCAGCACGGTGACCATCATCACCAGCAGCACGAGATTGTTGACCAGCAGGAAAGCATCCCGCGATAGCCAATGAAAGCCCAGCGTCGAACGCACGCGCGGTGCACGCAGCGCGAACAGCAGCAGCGAGCCACCGACGGTGATGCCGAGCAGTACGAGAATGAACAGCCCGCGATCGGGGTCGCTGGCAAAGGCGTGCACCGAGGTCAGCACGCCGGAGCGCACCAGGAAGGTGCCCAGCAGTGACAGCGAGAAGGCGAAGATCGACAGCAGTACCGTCCAGCTCTTGAAGGCGCCGCGCTTCTCGGTGACCGCCAGCGAGTGGATCAGGGCGGTACCGGCCAGCCACGGCATCAAGGAAGCGTTCTCCACCGGGTCCCAGAACCACCAGCCGCCCCAGCCCAGCTCGTAGTAGGCCCACCAGCTGCCCAGCGCGATGCCGACGGTGAGGAAGGCCCAGGCGATGTTGGTCCAGGGGCGCGCCCAGCGTGCCCAGGCGGCATCGAGACGCCCGCCCATCAGTGCCGCCATCGCGAACGCGAACGCCACCGAGAAGCCCACGTAGCCCATGTAGAGCATCGGCGGATGGATTATCAGCCCGATGTCCTGCAGCAGCGGATTGAGGTCCGCGCCGTCAGCCGGCATGTCCGGCAGCAGGCGCGCGAAGGGATTGGAGGTCAGCAGCACGAAGGCCATGAAGCCGGTGGAGATCAGCCCCATGATGCCCAGCACCCGTGCCAGCATGTCGCGCGGTAGATGGCGCGCGCCCAGCGAGACGGCAAAGCCCCAGCCGGCCAGTATCAGGCTCCACAACAACACCGAGCCTTCATGACTGCCCCATACGGCGCTGAACTTGAAGTACCACGGCAGCTGGCTGTTGGAGTTGTTGGCGATGTAGGCGACGCTGAAATCATCCAGCAGGAAGCTCGCGGTCAGGCAGGCATAGGCGATCAGCACGAACAGGAACTGCCCCCAGGCCATCGGCTGGGCGAAGCTCATCCACAGCGGACGGCGCGTACTGGCCCCCGCCAGCGGCACGACCGCCTGCACACAGGCCAGACAGGCGCCCAGAATCAGCGCGAAGTGGCCGATTTCCGGCAACAGTTGCGTCACCATCACGGGGTCTCCTGCGGATCGAGCGCGGCCTTGGCAGCGCTGCTGTCGCTGGTCAGGTTGCCCGTCCTGTTACCAGACACATCACGCCCGGAGGCCTTGAGTGCATCGGTCACCTCCGGCGGCATGTACTTCTCGTCATGCTTGGCCAGCACCTCGCTGGCCTCGAGATGCTCACCATCGAAGGTGCCCATCACCACCACGCCCTGCCCTTCACGGAACAGGTCCGGCAGGATGCCCTGATAATGCACCGTCACGTCATGATCGAAATCCGTGACGGTGAAGATGGCATCCAGCGTCTCATTGTCGCGCCTGACACTGCCATCACGCACCATGCCGCCCGCACGGATCTGCCGCCCCTGGGGCGCTTCGCCGGTGGCGATCTGCGTCGGAGTATAGAAGGCGTTGATGTTGGCACGCAGGGCATAGAGGGTCAGGCCCACCGCGAGGGCGGCCAGCAGCACGATGGCCGTGACGATATACAGGCGCTGCTTGCGTTTGGGAGTCATGGTCAGGGCTCGATCAGGGCAAGGGACGGTCAAGCCTCTCGCGGCCGGCGGGACAACCGCCGCGGGAGGGAGAAAACAGGTTCAATCACGAGAGCTGTGGCGCGAAGCCTGATGTGACGAACGATGCGAAGCGCGGTGTGAAGCAGGGTGCGAAGAATGACGGGAAGCGTCACGGCGCAGCCGGCGACGGATATCCGCCTCCAGCGCGCGACGCGACAGCCGCGTGGCGATCACCAGCCCCACCAGACACGCCGCCGTCAGCCCCCAGGCCGACCACACATACAGCGCATGGCCGCCCATGGCGAAGAACTCGCTGACACTCGAGAAGGCGATGCCCGGCAGGTTCATGGCTTATCCCCTTCTGCCGCGACCACCGCCGCGTCGGGGCGCGCATGCGAAGACGGACTCAGCAGATCACGCACCCACTGCTTGCGACTCTCGCGCCTCAGCACCTCGACCCGCGTGCGCATCAGCACCAGCGCGCCGAACAGGGCGTAGAAGCCGATCACCATCATCAGCAAGGGAATCCACATGCTGGCCGGCATCGGCGGCGCTTCGCTGAGCGTGAAGGTGGCCGGTTGATGCAGTGTGCTCCACCAGTCCACCGAATACTTGATGATCGGGATGTTGACCATGCCGACCAGCGCCAGGATCGAGGCCGCACGCGAACCGCTGTCACGGCTGGCGAAGGAGCCACGCAGCACGATCACGCCCAGATACAGGAACAGCTGGATCAGCATCGAGGTCAGCCGGGCATCCCAGATCCACCAGGTGCCCCAGGTGGGAATGCCCCACACCGAGCCGGAAAACAGCGCCAGCGCCGTCATCAGGGCACCGACGGGCGCGGCGGCCGTGGCGACCATGTCCGCCAGCTTGATCTTCCACACCAGGAAGAGCAGCGCGCACACCGCCAGCAGCATGAAGCACGACTGGGCGAGAATCGCCGCCGGCACATGCACATAGATGATGCGGAAGCTGTTGCCCTGCTGGTAGTCGGCGGGCGCGAAGGCCAGCCCCCAGACACTGCCGGCCACCAGCGCGATGATCGCCAGGGCCCAGAGCCACGGCAGCCAGCGCTGGCTGGCCGCGAAGAAGGTCGCCGGTGCGCCCATGCGATGCAGCCACGGCCATAGCCCGCCCTTGCGGGGGCGAACCTTGCGGGCAGGCGCTTGAGGAGAGTCGGAGTCGGCGGTCACACGGGCCTCTTGTCAGGGGCAATGAAGAGCCTTGCGAATGCCCGAGAATGCTCGGGCAGCGTCATGCAGTTCTTGATCGGGCTAGCCATTGATGCTCAGCCTGAGTCCGGCGGCGATGGCGAGCGGTGCCAGCAGCAGGGCCAGCGCCAGCATCGCGCCCAGAATGGCCAGATGGGCCAGGCTGGGCATGCCATTGACGGCGCTCTGTACGGCGCCGGCACCGAAGATCAGCACCGGAATGTACAGCGGCAGAATGATCAGCGAGAGCAGCACCCCGCCACGCCGCAGCCCCACCGTGAGTGCCGCACCGATCGCGCCGATCAATGACAGGCTCATACTGCCCAGCGCCAGCGAGGCGATCAACACGCCAAAGGCGCCGCTCGGCAGCCCCAGCATCACGCCCAGCAAGGGTGCCATCAGCGCCAGCGGCAGGCCGGTCAGCAGCCAGTGGCCCGCCACCTTGGCCAGCACCAGCAACGGCAATGGCTGCGGCGTCAGCAACAGTTGCTCGAGGCTGCCGTCCTCCAGATCCTGCCGGAACAGACCGTCCAGTGACAGCAGCGTCGCCAGCAATGCCGCCACCCACAGCAGGCCCGGCGCCAGCGTCGCCAGCAGCGCCTTGTCCGGGGAGATGCCCAACGGAAACAGCGTGATCACCAGGGCGAAGAACACCAGGGGGTTGATCAGCTCACTGCGTCGGCGCAGCGCCTGACGCAGGTCGCGCGCGAGGGTCGCCTTGAAGGCACCGGCCAGCGAGCTGGTGGGCGGGGCCTCGGGCAGTGCCGTCAGCAGCTCATGGTTCATGCCGAGGCGCCTTGTATCGAGGCTGTGTCTTTCCCGCCCATGCCCTGCTCTGAACCCTGTTCGGCCTTCTCCCCTTCCTGCGCGCCCAGGCACAGGCGGCGCAAGCGCGAGGCCTGCGAGAAGCGATGATGAGTCGTCATCACCACGCTGCCCCCACGCTGGGCGTGAGCCAGCAGCAATGCTTCCAGCGCCTGAACGCCGTCGCTATCGATGGCGGTGAAGGGCTCATCGAGCACCCACAACCGGCGTGGCGTCAGATGCAGCCGCGCCAGCGCGATACGTCGCTGCTGACCCGCGGACAGCTGCTGGGCAGGCACATCCTCGAAACCGGCCAGCCCCACGGCGTCCAGCGCCGCCCAGGCGAGCTCGCTGCGGGCCTCTGACTTTGCCTGCGGCTGACCGCCAAGCGCCTGATACCAGGCAAGGTTTTCCAATGCGGTCAGGGTGCCCTTGATGCCGGGCTGGTGACCCAGATAGAGCAGTGAGCCCAGAAAGTCGTCACGCACCCGCGAGGTGGGCTGGCCGCGCCACAGCACCTCGCCCTCGTAGTCATGGAACTGACCGGACAGAATCTTGAGCAGGGTCGTCTTGCCACTGCCATTGGGGCCCTCGACCTGCAGGATCTCTCCCGCATGCAGCGAAAGATCCAGCCCCTCGAACAGCCAGCGCTCATCACGCTCACAGCCGAGCGCCACGACCGCCAACAGAGGCGGCGCGCTACAGACTTCATCGCTGGCAGACTGGCTGGGCATCCCGGATTCTCGCGGCTGAGCCGTCGCGGAGTGCGACATCAAAAGCAGACCCAAAGGGTCACTGCGAGCCATTCTACGAGCTGAGGTCGACACTGACCACCGAGCAGCCGATCGCCTGGCCTCGCAGCCCCGCCATGACGGGCAGTCAAGCACTCGAGAAATATATCAGCGACATGTGGTGCACATTCATACGACACACTTTCGCTGGATTGGCGCTGGTCGATCCGCTCACCTCTTGCCACTTCGCGAGAGCTTGCTATGATGCAGACACTGTATACAAAAACAGTATCCATGCAGTACCTTCATCACACGCCTGCCGAGTGCAGGCACAGACTGATCGGGTCGGCTCAACGCGTTGTCAGCATGTTCGCGGAGCCTAGCAGGCGACAGATGAACTCAGCCTGACGACCCTCCACGCTGCACCGCAGGCCGACGCACCATCCGCGCCGACCGCACGGCATCAGGGGATAGCTCATGTCACGTCTTCACGCTCCGCACTACCTTCAGCGTCTTCACAACCTGCCGCTCAATGACCAGGCCTGGCAGGAAATCACCGCCAGCGACATGATGGATATCCCGCTGCTCGGCAACATCACGGCCGGCATGCCCATCGAAGCCATCGCCGACTGCGGTACGGTTGCCGTGCCGACGCGCATGGTGCGCCGCAATACCTACGCCCTGCGCGTGCGCGGCCATTCGATGATCAACTGCAATATCCATGATGGCGACATCATCATCATCGAACGCAGCGAAAGCGCCGAGAACGGCGAGACCGCCGTGGTGATGATCAATCAGCAGGAAGTGACGCTGAAGAAGCTGTATATCGAGAAGACCGGCGTGCGCCTGCAACCGGCCAACGACAGCATGGCCCCCATCTATCTCAAGAATGCCGATATCGAAGTGCTGGGCATGGTGATGGGCGTGGTGCGCGGCAACGCCGTCACTCACTGAGGGCGACGCTTTGGTAAGATGGTGCCATGACCTATCTGATACCGGCACTGGCGCCCGAGGCGCATCATGAACACAGCATCGAGATCGAGAAGAGCCGCTTCATCGCCTGGCTGGCCCATGCCCCGACGCCAGAAGGCATGACGCGGCTGCTGGCTCAGGCGCATCTCGCCCACCCCAACGCACGCCATCACTGCACGGCGTTCATCGCCGGGGCACCCAATGAGCAGAATGCCATCGGCTTCTCCGATGATGGCGAGCCGGGCGGCACTGCTGGCAGGCCGATGTATCAGGTGCTCGAAGGCAGTGGCGTCGGCCAGGTGGCCTGTGTGGTGATCCGCTACTTCGGCGGCATCAAGCTGGGTACCGGTGGCCTGGCGCGCGCATACAGCCGCGCGGTGCTCGAGGCGCTCGAGCACCTGCCCACCACGACCTTCACACCGCGCACGCCCAGGCGTCTGAAAGTCGGCTTCGCCCATGAAGCCGATGTTCGCCACTGGTTGAGCAGCTACGATGTGCCGGTGGATGCCAGCGACTATGGTGCCGATGGCGTGGTGTTGACGGCGGGCTGGCCGCAAGGTGGCGCCCAGCCGCCGCTGGAAGAACTGCATGCGCGCCTCAAGGGAGCGCTGGAAGTGCTCGACTCCCGCGACTGATCTGCACCAGCGACTGACCGGCGCCAGCGCCTCCCTTTGGCTCTCCACAAACACGAACGCCATCGCCGCCCCTTGTCCGGGCGGCGATGGCGTTCGTGTTTTCACTTCTCTCAGCGGAACTGCAGGGCTTCCACCTGATTGGCGATGGCAGTCTTGGCCTCGGCCAGCGAGACGGCCCTGGGCTCATCGCCCATGCTGAGGCCTTCGGCATACACGAAGTGCTGATCCGTGATCCCCATCAGCCCGAGCATGGATTTCAGATGTGGTGTCTGGGAGTCCATTTCAGTGCCCGCGTACATGCCGCCACGCGCCGCCAGTACCAGCGCCTGCTTGCCTTCCAGCAGGCCCACCGGCCCTTTCTCGGTATAGCGGAAGGTCTCGCCGGCACGCAGCACACGATCGAACCACGCCTTCATCTGCGTCGGCAGGCCCAGATTGTAGAGCGGTGCCGCGACGACCAGCAGGTCTGCCGCTCTCAGCTCGGCCAGAAAACCATCGGACAGTGCGGCGAGCTTGCGTTGCTCGGCGCTACGCTCATCCGCCGGCGTCATCCAGGCCTGCATTTCCGCGCCATCGAGATGCGGCAGGTCACGCTCGACCAGATCATGATGCGTCAGCTGAAATGGCTGCCCGGAGGCCTCGAGCGCACTGACGAAGGATGAGGCCAGCGCACGTGAATTGCCCTTGTCGGCGAACAGGGAAGCAGACACCAGCAGGACATTGAGCGAAGCTTTTGACATGTGGAGGGTCTCCATGAAAGTGAGGCGCGATCCTGTCGACGGTGTTCGACCCGATCCGCATGCACAGCATGATAAATGAACCATTCCACACGAAAAGCGACTTAAATCGCCTACATCATTCGAAAAAAACGAACACTTAGCCAGTCGTCACCCTCATTCGACCGCCGACTGATAGCGGAACGCCTCGCCACAGCCCTTCAATTCCTGTCCCGCAATCGTCAAGGTCGCCGTCAGTGGATAGGGCGCGCCCTGCATGGAATCGAAGCAGGCGCCCGGCGCGACCACCAGCTGCAATGGCTCGCCCTGCTTGCCGCCAGCCGGGAGTTGCGCCTTGAGCACACGGCTATCGTTTGCCTCGCGGGCGACCCGATAAGGCAGCTTCACCACCTGGACACTTGACGAGCGAGCGTCAGCCTCCGCTTCTGCAGAGTGCTCGGATGCCTGCGCCTCGTGCGGCGACTCGAGCAAGCCCTGCATGGCCGTCAGCGTCAGCAGGTTGTGCTGGCTGTCGAGACTGACCTGCCAGCCGGGCTCATTGCCCTGCGCCACCAACAGCGGCTTCTGCGTCGTCGGATGAATCACGCGCCGATCATCCTGCACACATTCCAGATTGCCACGGGCATTCTGCAGCATCGCCTCGGAACCCTTGAACCACACCTCCAGCCCCTCTTCACCGGGCAACGCCTTCACATCACCAGGCGCCTTCTCGGCCGGCGATGCACCGGCATTGGCCTGATAGCGCTCGCCGGAGGCACTGACGACCCGCTCCAGGGTATAGGCATGCCGCCGTGACCACAGCCGCAACCAGTCATGCGACGCCTCGGCGTCGCCTTCACTGAAGGCCATCAACAGATCCTGCGCCGGAGTACAGCGCCACACCTGATACTCACTCGCCCGGGGCGGTGGCAGAAAGCTGGAGGGCAAGGTCACCGCAGCGGCCTTGCCCAGCGATTCCGCACTGGGCGGCGCAGGCTTCTTCGCCACCTCATGCACCACGGGGCCCGGGTCCTGCGCGGGAGCCGGCACCTTGAGCGGCGGCTGGCCAGCATCCGTCCCTGACGCGGCATCCTGACTCCACGGCAGGGAGGTACATCCCGCCAGCAGCATGGGCACCGCCAGAGGCGACAGCCGCAAGCCCGCTCGACCGGCAGCGATCATCCCTGGCGTGAGACTCGCGGCCCACCTATGGGGCAACGCACGGGAAATGGCAAAAAGACGACAGCAATGACGTGACATGATGAACCCTCCCTGGGCATGTCGGACGACAAGATGCAGCGCAGGACTCTCGCGACGAGACACTGCGGCATGGCTGGACTTCAAGGCGGAGACGGCGGCCTTCCTGGCGCACCCTGCCAAAGTCTATCAAGCGCAGTGGGGCTTGTGGGGATGGGAATGCACTGAGGGTACAAGGCGCGTGCCCTGCCGGCCTTGCATGACACCCTCCTCGCATCTGACTCCGGCGCTCTTCGTGTTCCGCCGCCCCGAGTGATACGCGAATCGCCATGAATATGAGACAGTGTCATGAGCGCCCTCGGGCAGCCGCGCGTCACGATGGTGGCCTGGCGGGGAGAAAATCCCGCTGCCACTCCCCCACTGATCCAGTCACGCGGGAGTGATTGACCCGCGCGCGGCTTGTGCCAGGACTTTCAACTTATCGTTCTCGACTTAACGTTCTCGGCTTGCCTGTCTCCACTGGCCTGTCTCAACTTGCCGTTCACAACGTACCTTTCTCACTCAACCTCTCAACATGAGCACCATTCATCATGCTTGAATTGCGCCATCTGCGTACCCTGCTGGCCCTGCGTGATGCTGGCTCGCTGGTCGAAGCCGCGGAGCGTGTCCACCTTACCCAGTCCGCCCTGTCCCATCAGCTGAAGGACCTCGAGGAGCGCCTGGGCGCGCCGCTGTTCATCCGCAAGACGCGCCCCGTGGAGTTCACCCGCGCCGGACAGCGCCTGTTGTCGCTGGCAGAGCAGGTACTGCCTCAGTTCCGCATGGCTGAGCGCGACATTGCGCGCATGGCGGGTAGCGAGCAGGGCCGGCTGCACATGGCCATCGAGTGCCATAGTTGTTTTCAGTGGCTGATGCCGACGGTGGACCGCTTCCGCGATCACTGGCCGGAGATCGAAGTCGATATCCCCTCGGGCCACAGCTTCGCTCCCCTGCAGGCATTGGGCCGCGAGCAGCTGGACCTGGTCATCACCGCCAACCCGGTGGAGATGACCGGCATCCAGTACATTCCGCTGTTCCGCTATGAGGTCATGCTGGCCGTGGCACGCCAGCATGCACTGGCCATCAAGGGCCACGTGGAGCCGCAGGACCTGTGCGACGAGACCTTGATCATCTATCCGGTCGAGCATGATCGCCTGGACGTCTTCACCCAGTTCCTCGAACCGGCCAACGTGAGCCCGCGCGAGATCCGCAGCGCCGAGATGACGGTGATGATGATGCAGCTGGTCGCCAGCGGCCGCGGCGTCACGGCGCTCCCCAACTGGGCGCTGGCCGAGTACCTGACGCGCGATTACGTGCGCGGCCTGTCGCTGGGCGACGGAGTCTGGGCGACACTCTACGCCGCCGTCAGAGAAGATCTGCTCGGCACGCCGTGGATGGACGACTTCCTGCGTACCGCCCGTGAGACATCATTCGAGGTGCTGAGTGGCGTGAAGCCTGCCTGATACCCGGGCCTCAGCGCTTACGAGGAATGGATACACGAAAGCCCCATCACTCGACAGGCCGCAAGGCATCGATTGGTGGGGCTTTCGTGTATCTGCTGATCACTGCTTGTTCGCGCCATATCACTACGGCTACGCAAAAGACTTTTCTTCAGCACAAACAGAACCGCCCCAGCATGAGCTGGGGCGGTTCTTGACATCTATCATCTCAAGCGGAAAGCATTCCGCAATGAGTGATGATCAGTCGATAGCCTTGACGTTGGCTGCCTGCAGGCCTTTCTGGCCCTGGGTCACGTCGAAGGAGACCTGCTGGCCGTCCTGCAGGGTCTTGAAGCCATCAGCCTGGACTTCGGAGAAGTGAACGAACAGATCGTCACCACCGTCAGCCGGAGCGATGAAACCAAAACCTTTAGCGTCGTTGAACCACTTAACTGTACCTGTAGCCATGAGAAATTCCTCTCTGATTAGCATGTTTGAAATAACGGGCATTACCCGAAGAGCGTGGGCAAAGCAAAACCATGCATCAAATCAGCGAGGCTTCTCGGGGCGCTCAAGGCGATTTACCGAGCAGCACAGGCGACTGAGTGGTGCGTCTTGCTATCCAACAGGGGCTACATTGCACGCTAACCCATGATCACGTCAAGCCTTTTCGACAATCACTTCACACAGTCGCCAATCGATGCCACTCCAGCCAGGTCAGAAATCCCCCTTCCGGCAGCTGCAGATTCGGCGCATCGGTCCCCAGCAGCAGGCGGTCTCCCTCGAGCGTAACGCGCCGCACAAGCGTCACCTCATCCCAATCGGCGATCGTGGCCAGCGACAGATGATGGCAGACCTCCTCCCGCTCACTGTCCCACTGCCAGCGCCCACAGTAGGCAAAGCCCTCACGAAAGGCGGCGACCAGCTGATCATCCGTCGGCGCCATCCCCAGAGGCTGGCGCTCACAGGACACCAGCTGCACGCTCATATAGCCATTGGCCATGTAATGCAGCTGGCCCTTGCACTCGCCCAGCGGCTCCAGCTCGCGTCCATCCGGCCAGGCATACCAGAAACGCTCGAGCCGCCACGCGCCGATCAAGTCAGGATGCAGTGACAAGGAAGATTCCCGCATGGCCGATTCCTCAAACGGTCGTGATCAGGTGGCGTGCTCGTCCTGGAGTGACGGCGGCTTGACCGGCGGCAAGGGCACAGGCGCCTTGCGTTCCAGCTGGCTGGAGGTCAGTGGCAGCAACAGGCTGAAGCGCGCGCCCTTGAGCGACCTGCCCTTGTCAACCACCACGCTGCCGCCGTGGGAATGCAGGATCTTCTGCACGATGGAGAGCCCCAGCCCGTAGCCGCCGGAGGCACGCGTACGCGAATCATCCAGGCGCGCGAAGGGCTTGAAGACCTTCTTGCGATCTTCCTCGTTGATGCCGGGGCCATCGTCCTCGACATCAAGCCTGACCACCTGCGGGTCACTGGTGATGCGCACCAGTACACGGGAATCCGCGTGCCGGCAGGCATTGGAGACCAGATTCTGCAGCGCCCGCTGCAGATAGCGTGCCTCGGCCTCGACCTCCAGCGCCTCGCCCTCGATGCTCAGCAGCAATTCAGGATGCAGCGGCGCCAGCGTCTCGCAGACCTGCTCCGCGATCTCGCGGCAATCCACCATGCCGAGGTCCAGCTGGATACCGGCGGCATTGTTGAGGCGTGCGTAGGTCAGGATCTCGTCGATCAGCTTGTCGAGTTCCTCGATGTCGCCGTCTGCGCCCTTTATCTGACGCTGGACGAAATCATCATCGACCATGTCCTCGATCATCTGCAGCGCGAAGCGGATACGTGCCACCGGCGTGCGCAATTCATGCGAGACCGCCCGAATCATGTCCTGCTGCGCGCCCAGCAACCCCTGCACCCGCTCGGCCATGCCATTGAAGGCCATACCGAGACGCCCGAGAAAGTCATTGGACTCGATGCGCACCCGCGTATCGAGATAGCCGCCCGCGATGCGGGTCGCGGCCTTTTCCAGACGCGTCAGGCGCGCCTCCAGTGAACGCACCACCAGATAGATGACGCCGCCCAGCAGACTGATGACCGCCAGTATCATGGCGATGATCAAGGCCGGCGGTGTCGTCTCGAAGCCGCGGATGGGCCCGACCTTGAGCATGGCGCGGTCACCCAGTCGAGTATAGAGCGCCATCGCCTGACCGTGACTGGCCACGTTGAGCACCACTCGACCGGCCTCCAGGCGACTGGCCTGCTGCGCATCGAGATTCTGCGGAATGTCCGGCAGCAGCGCGAAGGAAAGACCGGAGGCCTGCTGCAGCTGGGCCAGCAAGTCGCTGCGCTGCTCGGCATTCATGGGTTGCAGGGTGTCATGCAGCGACACCATCAACCCGCGCAACTGCCGCTCCGCGAGATGCAGCAGCCGGAATTCCAGCACTCTCTCTTCGCCCGGCACCGCCATCAGCAGCTGCCAGCCGGCGTCATCATGTGGCCGCACCAGCGGCCGCCCGGCCTCAAGGCGGCGCTGCTCCCACCAGCTGAGGTCAAAGACCGCCGCCGGTGCCAGCAACAACCGCCCATCCAGCAGCCGGGCGGTCCGATTGAGGAAGGCCCCGCGCTCAGCCTCCGGCGTGGCCGCGATCTGGCTCACCAGCAGGCGCATCGGCGCTGCGCCCAGACGCGTCTGGTAGGCCTCCAGCCGGACCATGTTGGTCAGCTGAAAGCCACCCAGCGCGATGCCCAGCGTGAGCACCAATGCCACCAGCAAGGCGACATAGACACGCAGGAAGATGCTGTCGGAGAGAGCCCGGCGCATCGTCTAGAGGTCCTTGACGAACAGGTATCCCTTGCTGCGCACCGTCTTGATCCGCTCAGGATGATTGGGGTCATCGCCAATCTTGGGGCGGATGCGCGAGACACGCACGTCGATGGAGCGGTCCTGGCCGTCGTACTTGATGCCGCGCAGCGCAGAGAAGATTTCCTCGCGCGTCAGCACGCGACCCGCGTTCGAGGACAGCAGCCACAGCAGGTCGAACTCGGCACTGGTCAGCTCGATGCGCTCGCGCGCCAACCATGCCTCACGGGTGGCGTTGTCGATCTCGAGATCATTGAACACCAGGCGCGTCTCACCGGCGGCCACTTCGGGGCCATCGGCGCGACGCAGCAAGGCCCGCATGCGTGCAAGCAATACACGCGGCTGCACCGGCTTGGGCACGTAATCGTCGGCGCCCATCTCCAGGCCCAGCACCTGATCCATGTCATCGGTACGCGCCGTCAGCATCAGGATCGGCCCGGCGAACTGAGGCCGCACGCGGCGACAGATGGACAGGCCATCCTCGCCCGGCAGCATCAGGTCCAGAATCACGATGTCGGGGCGCAGACTGATGATCAGGTCCACCGCCCGCGCGCCGTCATTCTCGACGCTCACGCGGAAGTTGTTGGCTTCGAGGTATTCGCGCGTCAGTGTCGCCAGACGCTCGTCATCCTCAACAATCAATACATGTTCTTGCGCATTGGTATCCAAGGGCATTCCATCCGCATCGTTGGGTCAACGTGGCCAGCAGCTCACAAGCAGTTACTTTCCTGTGCCACGTCGTAACCTTTTCAGGGTGATTTGTCACGAATGATACGCCAATTTGGGCGTTTACGCGCCAGCAGCGCAGGCACCATCTGCATTGGCGGAGTGCAGAAAATTTAACACCTGAACTCTTGACATCCCCCAGCGACAAGGCCGGATTTTCAACCACACCTTACCCACAAGTTATCCACTTGCACGCCCCACCAAACAACACTATCTTGTGTCCAAAATCAGCTCACACCCCATATGTAGGGTTTTGGCGACGTCGACACCCATAGATCATGGCGACGATTGTCAAGCCCCGAAAGCATGAATCAGCGTATGGGAAGGCAGTCACGCAAGGCTGCTGGAACCGTGTCTCATGAACGCTATCAGGCTCAGCCCGGGCGCCGATTGCCCCGCCTGAGCCTGATCGAGTTTCTCGACGACAAGGCTGACGACGACAGAATATCCCCGGGCGCAGGCAGGATTTCCAGCCTGCGCCCCGATACGAATTGCCCTCGAGCCCTAACGGGCAACGATTCACCTTCAGACGATTCAGGAAGGCGTCATGGATTCCACTTTCAGCACCGATCAGGCGACAGTCGACGTGACTGCCCCCCAGCGCCTGCGCGTCATCAAGCGCAATGGCGATGTTGCGGCCTTCGACGCCAGCAAGATCTCCGTCGCTCTCTCCAAGGCGTTCATCGCCGTGGAAGGCGATCAGGTCGAGTCCAGCTCGCGCATCCGCGACCTGGTTCAGCAGCTGACCAGCCAGATCACCGACGCCTTCCAGCGTCGCATGCCTGACGGTGGCACCCTGCACATCGAAGACATCCAGGATCAGGTCGAGCTGGCGCTGATGCGTTCCGGCGAGCACAAGGTCGCCCGTGCCTATGTGCTGTACCGCGATGAGCACGCTCGTGCCCGCAGCGCCCAGAGCGAAGGGATCGCCAAGCCGCACCCGACCATCAACGTCACGCACCTCGACGGCAGCGTGCGTCCGCTGGATCTGGGCCGTATCGAGACCCTCGTCTTCGATGCCTGTGCCGAGCTTTCCAACGTCGATGCCCAGAAGATCGTCGATGACTCCCTGAAGAATCTGTACGACGGCGTGCCGGTCGATGGCGTATCCACCGCGCTGATGATGACCGCGCGCACGCTGGTCGAGAAGGACCCGAACTACACCTACGTCACCGCCCGCCTGCTGCAGGACAACCTGCGCCGCGAAGCCCTGAGCTTCCTCAAGGTCGCTGACGAGGCTACCTTCGGCGAGATGAAGGACCACTACCCGGTCGCCTTCAAGGCCTACATCGAGAGCGGTATCGCCTTCGAGCAGCTGGACGAGCAACTGGCCACCTTCGATCTGGAGCGTCTCGGCGCGGCCATCGACCACACGCGTGACAACCAGTTCACCTATCTCGGCCTGCAGACCCTGTACGACCGCTACTTCCTGCACCAGAACGACGTCCGCTATGAGCTGCCGCAGGTCATGTTCATGCGTGTCGCCATGGGCCTGTCCCTGAACGAGGAAGACCGCGAAGGTCGTGCCATCGAGTTCTACGAGCTGCTGTCCAGCTTCGACTACATGGCTTCCACGCCGACGCTGTTCAACGCCGGTACCCGTCGCAGCCAGCTGTCCAGCTGCTACCTGACCACCGTGCCGGACGCCCTCGACGGCATCTACGGCGCCATCCGCGACAACGCCATGCTCTCCAAGTGGGCGGGGGGTCTCGGCAATGACTGGACGCCGGTGCGTGCACTGGGCTCCTACATCAAGGGCACCAACGGCAAGTCCCAGGGCGTCGTGCCCTTCCTGAAGGTCGTCAACGACACCGCCGTTGCCGTCAATCAGGGTGGCAAGCGCAAGGGCGCCGTCTGTGCCTATCTGGAAACCTGGCACATGGACGTCGAGGAATTCCTCGACCTGCGCAAGAACACCGGTGATGACCGTCGTCGTACCCACGACATGAACACCGCCAACTGGGTGCCGGACCTCTTCATGAAGCGTGTCTTCGATGACACCGAGTGGACCCTGTTCTCGCCGTCCGACTGCCCGGACCTCCACGACCTGTACGGCGCGGCCTTCCAGGCGCGTTACGAGCAGTACGAGGAGATGACCCGTCAGGGCCAGCTGAAGCTGTTCAAGCGCGTCAAGGCACGTGATCTGTGGCGCAAGATGCTCTCCATGCTGTTCGAGACCGGCCACCCGTGGATCACCTTCAAGGACCCGTGCAACCTGCGCAGCCCGCAGCAGCACGCCGGTGTCGTGCACTCGTCCAACCTGTGCACCGAGATCACCCTCAACACCTCCGAGGACGAGATCGCGGTCTGCAACCTGGGCTCGATCAACCTGGCGCAGCACGTCATCGACGGCAAGCTGGATGGCGACAAGCTCAAGAAGTCGGTGCGTACCGCCGTGCGCATGCTCGATAACGTCATCGACATCAACTACTACGCCGTACCGCAGGCACGTCGCTCCAACATGCGTCACCGCCCGGTCGGCCTCGGTATCATGGGCTTCCAGGATGCGCTCTACGCGCAGTCCATCGCCTATGCCTCCGAAGAAGCCGTGACCTTCGCCGACGAATCCATGGAACTCGTCAGCTATCACGCCATCGAAGCTTCCAGTGATCTGGCCGCCGAGCGTGGTCGTTACGAAAGCTTCGACGGCTCTCTGTGGAGTCAGGGCATTCTGCCGATCGATTCCATCGAGAAACTCAAGACCGAGCGTGGCGCCGACTACATCGAGATGGACGAAAGCCAGACTCAGGACTGGGACTACATCCGCGAGAAGGTCCGCACCCAGGGCATGCGCAACTCCAACGTGATGGCGATCGCGCCGACCGCGACGATCTCCAACATCTGTGGTGTCTCGCAGTCCATCGAACCGACCTACCAGAACCTGTTCGTCAAATCGAACCTGTCTGGCGAGTTCACCGTGGTCAACGCCTACATGGTCAACGACCTCAAGGCGCGCGGCCTGTGGGACGAGGTCATGATCAACGACCTCAAGTACTACGACGGCAGCGTGCAGCCGATCGAGCGCATCCCGGAAGACCTCAAGGCGCTGTACGCCAACGCCTTCGAAGTCGAGCCGAAGTGGATCGTCGAAGCCGCCTCGCGTCGTCAGAAGTGGATCGATCAGGCCCAGTCCCTGAACCTGTACATCCAGGGCGTGTCCGGCAAGAAGCTGGACGTGACCTACCGCATGGCATGGTTCCGTGGCCTCAAGACCACCTATTACCTCCGTGCTCTGGGTGCGACCGCCGTGGAGAAATCCACCGTCGATCGCAGCAAGCACAACGCCGTCGGCAATGCACCGACTCCGGCACCGGCTCCCGCGCCGACCCCGGCACCGGAAGCCAAGCCGGAACCGCGCGGCATCGAAGACTTCCTGCAGGGCAAGAGCGGCCAGCGCGCCCCCTCCGCCAGCAACATCGATGAGTTGGGCTGTGAGGCCTGTCAGTAAGCGATTGCGCCAGACCCGAGTCCGCTGACGCTGACTCACCGCCTGCCAGGACACACCTTGCAGGCGGATTGCGGCAAATCCACAAGACCGAGCCCCGCTCGGTCTTGTGCCGCCACCAACAATCACTGCCTCCTGACATTCCCTCGAAACAAGCCCGGGCCTGACTCCCTGTGGGAGCCACGCCACTCGATGGAGCTCGCGTCGTAGAACGCACCGCCCCTGCCTTTTCGTCACGCTGACTGCCCGCGTGACCATCACCGAACACGAGGAACGCAACATGTTGAACTGGGACGATTTCCACGAAGACGAAGCCCCCGCCGCCGAGAAGCCGGCGACGGCCAAACCGGCGCCGCAGGCCGAAGCTCCCGCCGCTGCCCCGGCGGCTGACGCTGTCGTCGCGAGCGAGAACAGCGAAGGCTACGCGATCAGCGATGCCGAGCGCCTCGCGCGCGCCCAGCAGGCGCTGGACGATCTCGACGTAGCCAAGGGTCTGGAAGAACTGGAAATGGGTGCCCAGCGCATTCAGGTCGACGAGAAGCGCATGATCAATGCGCGCGCCGACGTCAACCAGCTGGTGCCCTTCAAGTACGACTGGGCATGGCAGAAGTACCTCGACGGCTCCGCGAACCACTGGATGCCGCAGGAAGTGAACATGAACGCGGACATCGCGCTGTGGAAGAGCCAGGACGGCCTGACCGAAGACGAGCGCCTGATCGTGATGCGCTCGCTGGGTTACTTCTCCACTGCCGACTCGCTGGTCGCCAACAACCTGGTGCTGGCCGTCTACAAGAACATCACCAACCCGGAGTGCCGCCAGTACCTGCTGCGTCAGGCCTTCGAAGAGGCGATCCACACCCACGCCTACCAGTACTGCATCGAGTCACTGGGCATGGACGAAGGCGAAGTCTTCAACATGTACCGTGAAGTGGACTCCGTGGCGCGCAAGTCCGCCTGGAGCCTCAAGCACACCCAGGCGCTGGCGCGTGCCGACTTCCACACCGGTACACCGGAAGCGGACCAGGAATTCCTGCGCAACCTGATCGGCTTCTACGCCGTCACCGAAGGCATCTTCTTCTACTGCGGCTTCTCCCAGATCCTGTCCATGGGTCGTCGCAACAAGATGACCGGCGTCGCTGAGCAGTTCCAGTACATCCTGCGTGACGAGTCCATGCACCTGAACTTCGGCATCGACGTGATCAACCAGATCAAGGTCGAGAACCCGCACCTGTGGACCGCCGAATTCCAGGACGAAGTCACCCAGATGATTCTGGAAGGCACCCAGCTCGAGATCGAATACGCGCGTGACACCATGCCGCGCGGCGTGCTGGGCATGAACGCGGCCATCATGGAGGAATACCTCCACTTCATCTGCAACCGTCGCCTCGCGCAGCTGGGCCTCAAGGAGCAGTTCCCGGGCGCCAAGAACCCGTTCCCGTGGATGTCCGAGATCATCGACCTGCGCAAGGAGAAGAACTTCTTCGAGACGCGCGTCACCGAATATCAGGTCGGCGGTGCCCTGAGCTGGGATTGATCGCTGATCACTCCCCCTCCCAGAGACAGGCACGCGACTGACGCCTGCCTCTGCTGAGCACCCCAACGGGCCATGTCATTGATATGGCCCGTTTTTGCGTCCAGCGCCCGCACAGGGTAGGCTTCGCGCCGTCCCGACTCTCCCCGGCTTCACGTGAAAGGAACGAACATGCAACTCGGTATCATCGGACTCGGCCGCATGGGCGGCAATATCGCTCGTCGCTTGATGCGCAATGGCCACGAAGTGGTCGCCCATGATCGTGACGCGGCAATCGCCCAGTCACTGGTCGCCGACGGTGCGACGCACGTCGATAGCCTCGTGGAACTGGTTCAGCAGCTCGAGGCGCCGCGCGCCGTCTGGGTCATGCTGCCGGCGGGCGAGATCACCGAGCAGACCATCGCCACGCTGGCCGAGCTGATGGAAGCCGGCGACACCATCATCGATGGCGGCAACACCTTCTACAAGGACGACATCCGCCGTGCCACGGCCCTCAAGCTGAAGGGCCTGAACTACGTCGATGTGGGCACTTCCGGCGGCGTGTGGGGCCTGGAGCGCGGCTACTGCATGATGATCGGCGCCGAGAAGGCCGTGTTCGAGCATCTCGAGCCGCTGTTCGATACCCTCGCCCCGGGCTATGGCGATCTCGAGCGCACCAAGGGCCGCAACGCCCCAGACGAGCGCGCCGAGCGCGGCTACATCCACGCCGGCCCGGTCGGTGCCGGTCACTACGTGAAGATGGTCCACAACGGCATCGAATACGGCCTGATGCAGGCCTACGCCGAGGGCTTCGAGCTGATGCAGAGCAAGGGCTCCGATGCCCTGCCGGAAGATCAGCGCTTCGACCTCAATCTGGCCGATATCGCCGAAGTGTGGCGTCGTGGCAGCGTGGTGTCTTCCTGGCTGCTCGATCTGACCGCCCAGGCCCTGGCCGGTGACGAGCGTCTGGACCACTACAGCGGTGCCGTCTCCGACAGTGGCGAAGGCCGCTGGACCGTCGATGCCGCCGTCGAACAGGGTGTCGCCGTGCCGGTGCTGGCCAATGCGCTGTTCTCGCGCTTCAGCTCACGCAAGGAAAACACCTACGCCAACCGCCTGCTGTCGGCGATGCGCTTCGGCTTCGGTGGCCATGTCGAGCCGCCCAGGAAAGACTGAGCACCTGCTCTGACACGCCAGACGTGAAACGCCCCGCTCATGGAGATCATGAGCGGGGCGTTGTCGTTTTCGGGCCTGCTGGCAGAGCGGTGGAGTGTCAGCTGCCCTTCTTGCCAGCCCTGTCAGCCATCTGTGTCAGCCACTGGCGTTATCGAACGCCGCCAGCGCCATCCACCGGCGTCAGCGTCATCTGCTGACCGCGCATATTGATATCGAACTCTCCCAGGAAACTCATTCCCAGCAGCACCACCTCATCGTGCATGCCCGGCACGATGGCCCCGCGCACCTCGCGCTGGCTGAGCCCCGCCAGACTGACGGTATCCAGTGTGGTCAGGGCACCGTGGCTGACGCCATTGGCGGTGGTGAAGCGCGCATCCCGCCCGCGTGGCAGCTGCAGGCGCTCGGCCAGCGCGTCGGACACCGAGACATAGGTGGCGCCGGTATCGAGCAGGAAGGTGACCGGCTGATCATTGATCGTGCCGGGGGCCACGAAGTGCCCGGAGCGATTGCGCGACAGCGTCAGTGGCTCTCCGGACGACAGCGACTGGCCAGCCAGCGAGGCATTGGGCCGGGTGCGCTCATCAAGCTGGCCCTGAAACCACCACACCAGCATGGCGAGAATCAGCGCCCAGCACAGCACCAGCATGCCGACACCATAACGGCGGGTCGCGCCGCCGGCCCCGCCCCCTGAATCACTCATCCACCACCACCCCGCAACAGCAGGCGCAGGCCGACGGCGCACAGTGCGAAGCCGAGAATCAACGGCACCCCGATCAGCCAGCCGCGCGTCCCCGGCAGGCTGGCCTCATGCGGGGCGTCGAGGCGATAGACCAGCGCCACGCTCTCCCCCACGGCGGGTGTCGGCGAGGGCACCGCCAGCGGCGAGATGATCTCGTGCCAGCCATCACGCTGATCCTGATAGCGCACCACGGGCGCATACTGGATCGACTCGATATTGAAGCGCCCGCCCGGCGGCAGGCCCGCCATCGCCAGGGCCTCATCCTCGCTGAGCCTGCCGCCCTTGGGCAGATGGATCGGGCCACGTCCTTCGACGTGCAGCGTGCGGTCGTGGTTGATGACCTCGCCCATTACCTGCGCGCTGTTGCGGGCGAAGGACTGCGCCTGCTGCCAGCGATAGCCGCCGAGCAGCAGCAAGGCGATGCCGATGATGATCAGTCCCCAGGTCAACGCCATGCGATGCCTCCTTGTGGTCGGCGCCATCATGCACGACGCGGGGTCGAGGTGCGGGCCTGGACGTCGTCGCTCACGTCATGGGCCACGCCCTGCTCGTGTCCGCCGGCCGCTTCCAGCCTCTCGCTCAGCGCCTCGAACTGGCGCCAGCGCGCATGCGCCAGCGGCGTGACACCTTCGGCGTCCGCCAGATTGACGTCGGCGCCGTGGGCCAGCAGCTGCTCGACGACCCGTTGATAGTCAACGCCGCCATCCCCCAACAACACGGCCTCGATCAGTGCCGTCCAGCCGAGCGTATTCTGGTGATTGACGTCGACAGCGGTCTCCTCGAGCAGCTGACGGCAGATATCGGCATGACCACGCTCACTGGCCGACATCAGCGCAGTGGAAGAGAAGCGATTGAGCACCGTCGCCGAGGCGCCATGCGCCAGCAGCCGGCTCAGGCAGCGACCATAGCCGAGTGCGGCCGCGGCCAGCAGGGGCGTGTCGTGCAGGGCATCGGTCTGCTCGCAATCGGCGCCGGCGGCCAGCAGGGCCTCCACCGCCTCCGGCTGATTGGCCTGCACCGCGACCAGCAATGGCGAGCGCCCGCGATAATCCACGTCATTGACTCGCTCGTGCGCATCGGGAGCGGCCAATGCCTGTGCCAGGCCCTCCAGATCGCCATGCTGAGCACACATTGTCATGTCCTTCATCACCACCTCCTGACGCCCGGCAACGGATGCTTACTCTCTGACAGCCTATGCGATCCTGAGCGTGACCGTTAGCCCCGCCAGCGTTCAATCGGCGCCTTGAGCATCGCCGATCAGGCATGGCGTGACGAATGACAGGCAAAAAAAAGCGCTCCCGAAGGAGCGCCAGTTCGTCATCACCGCAGGGCGCGGCAGACGAGACTCAGAAACGAAGCCCGTCCGGCTGCCAGCCGGACACCGTCAGAATACGGTGTCGTCCTGGCCGCGCCCAATCATCTCTCGGGATGGCTGTGATAGCGCTGAGCTATCAAGACAAGACCGCCGATAAACGAGGCGGCGCCCTGTCACTCCGTGGGCTGTGCCCCGACCAGCGGGGAGCTCGGCAGCCAGACGCGTGCCGCCAGGCCGCCCAGACTGGAGCGCTCCAGTGCCAGCTCGCCCCCGTAGAGCGCCATCAGATCATCGACGATCGCCAGCCCCAGACCGGAACCGGAGCGCCCTTCATCAAGACGCGCCCCACGCCCCAGCGCGGCAGCGCCCTCTTCTTCATTCATGCCGGGGCCGTCGTCCTCGATGATCAACAGCACGCCGCCATCGCGGGTCTCGCTGCTGACGCGCACCTGCTGGCGAGCCCACTGCAAGGCGTTCTCGAGCAGGTTGCCGACCATTTCCTGCAGGTCCTGCGGGTCGACTCGCACGCTGGCGTCGTCCTCCAGCGCCAGACTGAGCGTGATGCCACGCCGACTCGCCAAGCGCCCGAGCCCCTCGAAGACCGGCCCCGCCGCCTCACGCAGGCTGATGCGCCCGCTGAGATGCGCGCCACCGGCGGCACTGGCACGCGCCAGATGGTGGCGCACGGCTTCATCGATGCGCTTGAGCTCGGCGTCGATCCGCGCGCGGTCCTCGCCGTCGAAGCGCTCGGACTGCGCCTTGAGCACACTGACCGGCGTCTTGAGGGCATGCGCCAGATTGCCGGCCGCCGCACGCCCACGCTCGATCAAGCGCTGATCTCGCTCGAGCACGGCATTGATGGCGCGGGTCAGCTCGGTCAGCTCCGGCGGCAGACGGGTCTCTTCCAGCCGCTCCGCCTCGCCGTCGGCAACCTTCTTGAGGCGAGCCCGCAGGCGCCGCAGAGGCGCCAACCCCCAGCTGATCTGCGCGGCAGAGCCGCACACCAACAGCGATGCCAGCGCGACCAGCGCACCCGCCAGCAGCCACTCGAAGCGCGCGACCTCGGCGTCGACCTCACTACGACTGGCCGCCACCATCACGTGCAGTGGCTGGTTGCGGCCGGGCAGACGGATATCGCGCTCGAGGGAGCGCAGCACCTGATGGCGCGGACCCTTGAGATCTCGACTGATGATGACGCCCTTGTCCATGTCTTCCAGCGGCGGCAGACGTTGGTCCCACAGCGAGCGCGACGTCAGCACATTGCCGTTGCGATCGGAAATCTGCCAGTACCAGCCCGAATAGGCCTGATCGAAGCGCGGGTCGCCCAGCGAGCGTGTCAGGCCGGGGCGGCCCTTCTCGCGGTCGAACTGGATGGCGGCGATCAGCACCTTCGACAGCGACAGCAGGCGCTGGTCGAAGGCGGTAGTCACGGCGTCACGGAAGCTCCAGGCCAGACCGAGCCCGGTCAGTGGCATGACGATCAAGGCAATGACCAGCGAGCCGCCCAGCAAGCGGCGGCCGACGGACAATGGCTTCATGCGTCGCTGCCATCCGCCGGCGTCGGTGTCTCGGCGTCCGGATCACGCAGACGATAGCCACGCCCGCGCAGCGTCTCGATGCGCTCGGCACCCAACTTGCGGCGCAGACGGCTGATCTGCACATCGATGACGTTGGAATCGGGTTCGTGGTCGCGGTCATAGACATGCTCGACCAGTTCAGAACGGCTGACCACACCAGGCACGGCGTGCATCAGGTGCATCAGCAGGCGCGTTTCCTGGGCGGTCAGCGACACGGGGCGCCCCGCCAGACTGACGGTACCGCCATGGGTGTCACAGGCCAGATCACCCAGCTTGAGCACGGGGTGGGCATGGCCGCGTGAGCGACGCACCAGGGCGCGCAGACGGAAGATGACCTCGGCGGTCTCGAAGGGCTTGGTGACGTAATCATCGGCGCCGGCAGAGAAGCCGGCGGCCTTGTCAGACCAGCGCTCGCGCGCGGTCAGCACCAGCACCGGCACCTCGATGCCGGCTTCCCGCCACTGGGCCAGCCAGCGCGTGCCATCGCCGTCCGGCAGGCCGAGATCCAGCACTACGGCATCGTAGCTCTCGGTCTGGATCAAAAAGTCGGCGTCTCCCCCGGTGGTGGCATGCTCGACCAGTACATCGGCTTCCCCCAGGCGCGCCATCAGCGCTTCGGCCAACGGCATGTCATCTTCAACCAGCAATATCTTCATCGATTCTCGGGCTCCTGACGCAAGCGGCGTTCTACCGGTGGCGCAATGGACAATGGCACTAGCATACCGTTCCTCAGGGCGGCCAGGCACCCTCGGCGCCCTTGTCACAGCCTGCGCTGGCACTGCCTGGCCTGGCCACTGCCTGCCTCATCCTACTGACTCTCGACCTCGGCATTGGCGCCGTCAGTCACGAGCGGCGCGTCGTCCGTCTCGGGCAGGGGCCTGGTCAGGGGCTTGGTCAGAGGCTCAGACAAGGAACCGCTGCCAGCGCGACGCATGGCATCCAGATTCACGCCGCGCACCTCACGCAGGCTGCCATCCGAGGCACGCACGGTGAATCTGGCCATCTGGCCCTGCGGCCCGAGCATCTCGACCTCGTAGATCAGCTCGCCGTGCGTCTCTTCGAGCTCCACCTCGACCACCTGACCCAGCCAGTCGCGCTCGAGGCTATCGAGCAGCTCGGACAACGAAATGACACGTCCGGCGGCGACTTCATCGTGCAGGCTGCGCCAGCGCTCGCTGTCACACAGCGCATGCGGCGGCAGTGCCAGCGCACCGACCAGCAGGCTCCCGAGCCCGAGGCACAGCCAGACATAGCGTTGCCGCCATTGACTGCCACGCGCTGCACGGGCGTCTGGCTGAGCCTTGTGGGGAGTCTGCATGAAGAGGAACCTCGTGAATGACGGCGGGGCTGGTGTGCGCCCAAGGCGGGCGCTTGCGCGTGGCGCTCAATCTAGCAACGGAATGTGCAATCAAACCTGCGTTGGAACAACGCGGACCAACGCGAGAGCAACCACTGACCCTGTAATGCAGAGACTGACAGGAGGCAATGAACCTCAGATGAATTCACGTCTCAGCGTCGCGCAAGGTCGCCTGGCCCACAGTGAGCGCCATGCCCAGCCATCCTTGAGGAGGGTGTCATGTCCCCATCAGCCGCGTCCCGTATTGCTCCCGTTCGTGAATCAGACTCCGCATCCCGACAGCCGCCATCCTCGGCCGCAGGCGCCGCCCCGTCACGCTTCTGGCTCGCCAGCCGCGCAGTCCAGCACTGGCGACACGGCCTGGGCGTCAGCGCACTCGGCCTGATGCTGGGCTCGGCTCCCGCCTATGCCAATGGCATCGAGGACCTGCCGGTGCGCCATCAGCTGTCGGCGGCAGAACTCTCGACCGCCGGACTCTCCGCAAATGGGCCCTCGACCAGCGAGCACTCAGATGACGGCAAGGCGCACGCCACGCTCGGCGATGATGCCGGGGATAGCGCGCTGGACACGGCCGCCACCCGCACAGCCGGAAAGCCTGCGACAGATATCTCTGAGGCCGCGTCTCCCCAGGGGCTCGCGCCAGAGCTGCTCACGCAGATGATGATCCACGCCAGTCGCAAGGGCATGATGGAATTCAGTACGATGGATATCCGCGACGATCATGTTCAGTTCACGGGCTGGGGGCATAATGGGTGGCAGATGGAACTGGCCATCAATCTCGCCGATGGAGAATTCATCAGCGAAGCGCTGCGCCAGAGTGATTCCGCGCCCGGCGACAAGGCCATCGATGGCGACAGCATGCGCCAGACCTTGAATTTTGCCGCTGTCGACGGCATCAAGAGTGTACAGAGCGTCGAAGTCGCTGCGCACGCCATACAGATTCACGGGCGCGATGCGCAAGGCAGGCCGCAACGGGTGACATTGAACATGCCGCTGCCGGGCAACGCTTTCAACCTCGCTGCCAGCGTGTCCATGAATCCGGATTACCGGCCGTGAACTGATCGACCCGCTTGACCAGCCGCCGTGCCTTGAAGTGGTTCAGGGACTGAACCTGACATCCAGCGCTGGATCAACGCCGAAGCCGCTTGACGGCAACGGTGCCAACTTCGATGCTGAACGAGTCAACCGGCCGCCCGATGCCATCAAGCGCCTCATGCAAAAGTGCGTCGCATCGAGCCCCACTTACCCATCCCCCGGCCCAGAGCACGAATGCCCGTTGCGCCGGGAGAGCAATACCCCTGTTTCCTGACCCGATATCCCCGACCACCCACTTTCACCTATCGGGTCATCCTCGCCCGGCCTGACGGCCCGGCTCTATCGTGGAGAAGACACATGCAAGGCCAACAGCACAACACTCTGTGGAACCAGGCTCGCCAATGGCAGGCCAATGCAGGCAACCAACGCCCCTCCAATGGCCTGTCCGGCCTCAAGCTGGTCGCCGCCTGGCTGATCGGTGGCGTGGTCATGATCTTCAGCCTGTTCGCGGCGCTGGTGATGATGGTACTCGGCATCATCATGCTGCCCTTCATCCGTCGTCGCATGAAAAAGCGCATGAGCGAGATGCAGCAGCGCATGCAGGAGGCCCAGGACAAGGCCAGTGGCCGCCAGAACTACTCGCGTGATGCCACGCGTGAAGACGGCAGCAGCACCGAGACGCTGGACGGTGAGTACCAGGTCAAGGAATAAGCCCTGACGCCAGAGACAGCTGAACGTCTCGCACTGGCCGACTCGCACTGGCCGACTCGCACTGGCCGACTCGTATTGATCATCACGACGTTCGCCAAAAACACAAAGGCCGCCCCATGGGGCGGCCTTTTGCGTTGCAGCGTCCTGAAGCTGCCAAGGCAGGCTCAGGCGCCTGACCATCACACTCGATAGACGCTGGCCGTCATCACCTTGGACATCAGGCGCATCGCGCTCTTCAGCGGCCCCGGGAAGCGATGACCACCGGCTTCCAGCGCCCACTGCTCATGATGGGCTTCGTCGATTTCCATCTGGCGCAAGACGGCACGTGAACGCTGATCGCCCTCGGGCAGCGTCTGCTGGTGCTTCGACAGGTGCTCGCCGACCAGCTCTTCGGTCGCGGCCACGAACCCGAGGCTGACCTTGTCGTTGATGGCACCAGCCGCTGCCCCGAGGGCGAAGCTCGTCATGTAGAACAGCGGATTGAGCAGGCTGGTATTGGCATCCAGCTCGACGAGTCGTGCATCGCACCAGGCCAGGTGATCGATCTCTTCCTGGGCAGCCAGCTCCATCTGCGTGCGCGTTTCAGGCAGACGCGCCGTGAAGCCCTGACCCTGATAGAGCGCCTGGGCACACACCTCGCCGGTGTGATTGATGCGCATCAGGCCAGCGGCGTGCTGGCGCTCTTCGTCGCTGATCGCTTCGTCATGGATGTCGCCCGCCGGAGAGGGACGCGACGGCTGGGCGGCATGTGGCACCAGGGTACGCAGTACGGTGTCGAACTGATGGATCAACTGATCGGCGCGGCTGTGATGACGTTGCGCCGAAATGGCATCGGAATGCGGCATGGGAAGACTCCTGCACGGCGTGAGCAATGAGGCCATCTTACGCAAGCCAGCCCGCGACGGTAAGGGGCAGAGTGTCGCCGGGCGAGGCCTGACCGGCTCCCTTGCGCCGTGGCTTCCCCAATGAAAAACCGGCAATGCCGTTTTCACGACATTGCCGGTATGCGCCTGTGTGCCGCGCGCTTGTTATCGCTAGCCGCTACCTGCCCGCGAACCGCCGGTACAGGCGCCTGCTCTATGCCGGCTCAGCCAGCCGGCCATGTGAAGCGGCGACCACCCATCAGGTGCATATGAATATGATAGACCGTCTGGCCGCCATCTTCATTGCAGTTCATCACCACGCGATAACCGCCCTCGGCAAAACCGTAGTCCTTCGCCAGTCTGGCGGCGGTGTACTGCAGGCGCCCTACCGTGGCCAGCTGATGCTCCTCGATATCGTTGAGCGTGGCGATGTGCTGCTTGGGGATGATCAACACATGGGTCGGCGCCTGCGGATTGATGTCATTGAAGGCCAGCACCTCATCATCCTCATAGACGATATCGGCGGGAATCTCGCGGTTGATGATCTTGCAGAACAGACAGTCCATGACACCTTCTCCCTTGAAGTGGGGCTGCCCACGGCAGCGTGGCCTGCCAGCGTAGCGCCAGCCGGGCAACAGGCCAAGGGCAGAGACAGGAATATGCGGGCCAGCTGGCGGACAGGACAATGTCGCCTTCAGGGAAACAGACTGATTCACCGCTGTCAGTGGGCGAATGAGGAAAACAGTAGGATAATCATTGTTAACCCGCTAACGAGAAGTCGCCTGTCATGCCCGTGTTCACTCGCCAAGATTCCTCCCTGCGCAAGGCCAACCACGAACTGGAGGCCGGCCTTGGCGCTCAGGGCGAGACACGAACGGCCACTGTCGGCGCCCCCGCCACTGAACGCGCAGCCCCCACGCGCGCCGAGAAGGCGCGGGCGGCGCTGCGTGCCGCGCCCAGGGTCACGCGTGTTGACGGCGAGCAGGCCCCGGGCGAGTTCCTGCAGCGTGCCAAGGGTTTTCTCAAGGCCGAGGTCTATATCGCGCACCTCAATGGCCAGCCGGTGGTCTGCAAGGATTACCGCCGCTATGCCGGCACGCCGGCGGCATTGGTGGCACGCTGGCTGGTACGCCACGAACTGAAGATGCTAGAGCGTCTGGGCGACTGGGCACACGCCCCTCGCGCCGTGGCACGCCTGTCACCGCTGTCGCTGGCGATGGAGTACATCCCCGGGCCGCTGCTGAGTGATGCCGCCCTGGATGACGTGACGGACGCCCGCCTCAGTCAGCAGCTGATTCTCGTCGTGCAGCAACTCCATCAGCGCCAGATGGCCCATAACGATATCCGTGGTTCCAACGTCGTGCTGCGCGATGGCGTGCCGGTCCTGATCGACTTCACTTCTGCCATGCGCCTGCCACACCTGCCGGGAACAGCCAGCCTCGCGCGCATGATGCGCCGCTTCGATCTGCGTCACTCGCTGAAGCTCAAGCAACGCACCCTCGGCCTGCCGCTGAGCACCCGCGAGGCACGCCTGCTGATCCGCAGCGGCCGCCTGAATCGCACCCTGCGCATCTGGAAGAAAGGCATCCTGCCACGCCTCAAGGGCCGCAGGCACTGAGCCAGTCCGAGCCCAGACCCCTTCATGTCTCCCGCTAGCGGAACCGCCGCTGCGCCAGCAGGCTCTTGACCAGCGGCGTGATGATCAATTCGATGGCCAGTGCCATCAACGCGCCGGGCACCACCAGCGTATGCGGGCGCGACATGAACGAGCCCTGGATCATCGCCAGCAGGAACGGGAAGTCGACACTGCCGGGGTCACGGAAGTGGATCACGACCATCGACTCGGCATCCGTCGGGATATCCTGCGGCTCGAAGGGGTTGGAAGTATCCACCGTCGGCACGCGCTGGAAATTGATGTGCGTGCGTGAGAACTGCGGCTGGATGTAGCGCACGTAGTCATCCATGCGGCTCAGGATGGTGTCCACCACCGCCTCCTGGGAATGTCCGCGCAGCTTGGTGTCGCGATCGATCTTCTGGATCCACTCCAGATTCATGGTCGGTGCCACCCCGATCAGCAGATCGACATGACGCGCGATGTCATGCTCCGGCGTCACCAGCCCACCATGCAGCCCCTCGTAGAACAGCAGGTCCGTACAATCCGGCAGCGACTGCCATTCGGTGAAGGTGCCGACCTTGTAGCCGGCCTCGATCATGCGCTTGTCTTCGGCATGGATGTAATGACGATGCGTACCGGAGCCCTGCTCGCCATATTCGACGAACAGCGCTTCCAGACGATCCAGCTGGTTGGCCTCGACCGCGAAGTGAGACAGCTCGCGCTTGCGCTCCGGCGCCTCCTGGAACATGCGCACCAGCTCATCACGGGTATAACGGTGAAAGGCATCCCCATCCACGTAGGCGGCATGAATCGCCTCACGCGAGAACATGCGCTCGAAGGTTCGCATGACAGTGGTGGTGCCCGCGCCGGAAGACCCCGTCACGGCGATGATCGGATATTCCCGCGACATCAGTTGGCTTCTCGGGAAGACATGGCAGAGACGGCCTGCTCGATGGCGGCACTGGCGCGCGCGCTCGGTTCCGCCAGCCCCTGCTCGCCAGCGAACACCAGCCCGACGCGCAGCGTCGCCAGTACCGCGTCATCGCTGACACGCAGCAGACGGTGATGGACACCAAGCCCCTTGCCGGACACGCTGTCGATGGCCGTTTCCACCACGAGGGCGTCACCCAGCCGGCCCTCGCCCTGATACTGCACGGCGAGATCCGCGACGATGCTCATCAGCCCATCGATGTTCCATTCGGGGAAGCCCAGCGCCTGCCAGGCCTGGCCCCGCGCCTCGTGCGCCAGGCTGACCACGCTGTCGTGGCCCAGGTGCTGGCCATAGTTGATGTCGCTGACCCGAATCGTCATCGGGTGGCGATGTACCAGACGGGAAACCGGAAATTCAAGCCGGATGCGGTCCATGCAGACTCCTTGTCGGCGAGACAGGAAAAAGGTTCAGGGCGGACGGCGACGCCATCTTTCGACGCCGCTCAGCCTCAAGAAGGAATAGAGGATGACTAGGGTTATCGCATGCCCGGCACCGACATGACCAGACCCCGACACGATGGTCGTAGGCGCGCAGAACGTCGAGAGTCACCCCAACGACAAGACCCGGCCTGAGGCCGGGTCTTGTCGTGAAGCAGGCATGTCGTGGGGTGATGGCCCATGCGACTCAGCGCTTTCAGCTATCGCCGCGCTCGCGAGCGATGGCGCGCCAGGCGATGTCGCGACGCACCAGCATGTCCTGCCAACTGATGGCATCGACGCCTTCATAGGCACGCTCGGTGGCCGCCGCAACGCTGTCGCCCAGAGCGGTGACGCACAGCACGCGACCACCGCTGGTGACGACCTGGCCGTCCTGCTCGGCGGTGCCGGCATGGAAGACCTTGCAGCCGGTCGCTTCGGCAGCGTCAAAGCCGCTGATGACATCGCCCTTGCGGTAGCTGGCCGGGTAGCCGCCAGCCGCCAGCACCACGCCGACCGCCGCGCGGGAATCCCACTCGCAGGTCTGGGTGTCGAGACGCCCGTCTTCAGCGGCCAGACACAGCGCGACCAGATCGGACTTCAGGCGCACCATGATCGGCTGGGTTTCCGGGTCACCGAAGCGGCAGTTGTATTCGATGATCTTCGGCGCGCCCTGGGCATCGATCATCAGACCGGCATACAGGAAGCCGGTGTAGGGATGGCCTTCGGCCGCCATGCCACGCACGGTGGGCAGGATGATCTCGTCCATCACGCGCTGGTGAACGTCAGCCGTCACCACCGGCGCCGGAGAATAGGCTCCCATGCCGCCGGTGTTGGGGCCGGTATCGCCTTCACCGACGCGCTTGTGATCCTGACTGGTGGCCATCGGCAGCACGTTCTCGCCATCGACCATCACGATGAAACTGGCTTCCTCGCCGTCGAGGAATTCCTCGATCACCACGCGTGCGCCGGCATCACCGAAGGCGTTGTCCTCGAGCATGTCACGCACGGCGGCGCGAGCTTCCTCGTCGCTCATCGCGACCACGACCCCCTTGCCCGCCGCCAGGCCATCGGCCTTGATGACGATGGGTGCCGGATGTGCCGCCAGGTACTCAAGCGCCGCATCGACCTCCGCGAAGGTCGCGTAGTCGCCGGTCGGGATGGCATGACGCGCCAGGAAGTCCTTGGTGAAGGCCTTGGAGCCTTCCAGCTGGGCGGCACCGGCCGTCGGGCCGAAGCACTTGAGACCCGCTTCGCGGAAGCGATCGACCACGCCGATCACCAGCGGCGCTTCCGGGCCGACGATGGTCAGCTCGATGGCATTGTCACGCGCGAAGGCGACCAGCGCATCGAGATCGTCAGCGGCAATCGCCAGATTGGTCAGCTTGGACTCGCGCGCCGTGCCCGCATTGCCGGGCGCCACGAAGACCTCCTCGACACGGGATGACTGGGCGGCCTTCCAGGCCAGCGCATGTTCGCGGCCACCGCCGCCGATGATCAGGACCTTCATCTTTTCAACCTTCATGAGCCAGTGAGGATCAGGGCGACCCGCAGGGCGCGAGCTACCGAGGAAATATCAGGCTGCGCATTATGGCAGAAAGGCGCCCTGCTCGGGGCGCCCATTTCACATCACGATGAATTCATGTGAAAGCTGGATCTGACACGATGTCACACTCAGCGACGCTCATCGTCCGGCGGTGTATCCGACTCATCAGGCGCCGCATCCGCATCGCTCGGCTGTGAGCGTGAGGCGCTCTTGCCAGCGCCCATGCCGCCGCCCATGGCCTGCTGCCAGAAGCGCAGATTCTCTTCGGCGACCTCGCGCATCATCTCCATCGGCGAGTGACGCATGGCCTGGGACCACTGCTCCTGCATGCGCTGCTGCTGTTCCATCATCAGACGCGTGCCCTGCTCCAGATAACCGGCCAGCGGCAACGGCTTGGCCATCGCGTAGATACGAATGAACTGCTCCAGCAGCTCGTTGGAGAAGACCTCGGCTTCGCCCTCGCCCTGCTCCTGCTCGATGATGATGGTCAGCAGGATGGTGCGCGTGAGGTCCTCACCGCTCTTGGCGTCCTCGACCTTGAAGACCTCTTCCGCCAGCACCAGGCTGCGCAGGTCCTCCAGGGTGACGTAGCGGCTCTGCTCGGTATCGTATAGGCGCCGATTGGCATATTTGCGGATCACTCGCACGTGTCAGGCTCCTGTCGATTTTTCTTCATTGTGCACTCAAGGGGGGGGACTGCAAGAAAAGGCGTCTCCACGCGTCAGCCATTGGCGCCAAGCCAGCGCTGTCCCCGTCGGGTCAGCATGCACGACATGCTAGAATAACGCCCGCTTCCCGCTGTCTGTAAGCGATGTACCCCGCTCCCCACTGCCCCGGTATTGCCATGAATCTGATTTTGCTCGGCGCTGACGACCTGACCGCTCAGGACCACGCACGTGTCACGGACCCACGCCGCCTGCGCCATCTGCGTGAGGTGCATCGTGCCAACATCGGCGACGAGATGACGCTGGGGGTGGAGGGCGGCCTGATCGGCCGTGGCCGCCTGGAGCGGCTGGACGCGGACGTCGCTGAATTCAGCCTGACGCTGGACCGGCAGCCGCCGGCACCGCTCGACGTGCATCTGCTGCTGGCGTTGCCGCGCCCGCGCATGCTGGCACGCTCGCTGGAACACGTCACGGCATTGGGCGTGAAACACATCACCCTGCTGCATACACGGCGGGTCGAGAAGAGTTATTGGCAATCGCCGGAGCTCAAGGAAGACAAGATTCGCCAGCATCTGGTGCTGGGACTGGAGCAGGCGCGTGACACCATCATGCCGACGGTGACCCACGAGAAGCTATTCAAACCCTTCGTGGAAGACCGCCTGCCGGCACTGATGACGCCATCATCAGGCACGACTCCGCGTGGCATCATCGCCCATCCGGGCATGCCGGATGAGTGCCCACGCGCCGTCAGCGAGCCGGTGGTTCTGGCCATCGGCCCGGAAGGCGGCTTCGTGGACTATGAGGTCGAGAAATTCATGACGGCAGGCTTTGAAGGGGTGCATCTGGGCGAGCGCATCCTGCGCGTCGAGACAGCCGTGACGGCGCTATTGGCGCGCCTGGGCTGAAGAGCGACAGGTTGTAAAGAAGAGCCGCCCGGGGCTGGCTCTGCTCGCACGACTCGCGTGATATCGACACCTCCTTACACATCGAAGCCCGCCAGATGCCGCCATTCTCCCCAGTGGGTGGCGGCGTCGTAATCGAGCAGACAACGCTCGAACCAGCGCGCACCCAACCGCCAGTCGCCGCCGCCGTCCAGCCAGACGCCGGCCAGATACTTGCGCTCTGACCAAGGCAACCAGCCTTCACGTACCAGCACCTGCATGGCCTTGTCGGCCCGGGCATCGCCTGTTCGCCCTCCGCTCCAGCGCGCAAAGGCGGCATCATTTGCGGCATCTTCCCGCAACGCGGCGCCATACCAGGCCGCGCGAGCCTCCTCATTCTTGTCACGCAGCATGCGCTGCCAGCATTCACGCTGCAGCACGATGGCCAGTAGCTGCCGATTGATCGCCTCATCACCCGCCTCACGGCGGCGGGCATCCAGCATCTGCAGGATGCGGCGCGGACTGATGCAACCCAGCGCCAACCATGCTGCCAATGGCCATGCATCCGCCGGGCGCGTCATCAATTGCATATCGTCCAGCGTCTTCCCCGCCTCCCGCTGGGGTGCCAGTCCCGTCGGCACACCAGCGCCTTCGCCATCGACAGAGTGCGATCGCTGATAGGACGCCCCTTCGATCGAGTCGCCATCGCCGTTGCCGGCATCTCCCTTCACCCAGGCCTTGCCCCACAGCAAGCTCGACAGGTATGCGCGGGCTGGTTCCTCGCCGCCCTGTAGCTCCGCAAGCCTGGCAGTCGCCGGCTGCCAGGCTTGCGCCGAGCCACAGATGGCATCCAGCGGCGGTAGGCCACGCGAGGCAGAATCAGGCCACGGCGGCAGGGAATAGGGCAGCCCCTGCAAGGGTGGCTGCGCCTCGCACAGCGCGCGCCACTGCTCATCGTTCAGCCCCGTCGGCAAAGCCTCGCACTGAGACAGAGCCTCGCGCTGAGGGCATACCTGCATGGCACCGGGTACCGGCGTGAGCACAGCGGTAGGAGGCAGCATCAGGTCAGCCACGCCAGAATCAACGCCACCACTGGCGTGCAGCACCTGCGAGGCAAGCGCGGCGCAGGTCGTCAGGGCGTCATGATCGCCTGAGGCGCCTGTGTCAGCAGGGGCCGTGTCACGCAGAGTGAGGTCACTGGAGGGAGCCGCACACTCGTCAACTTCGCAGGACGCTTCATGCGCCATGCGCAGGCGAGCCGTCTCTTCTCGAGGGAGTCTGCCCGGCAGCTGGCGATCAAGAACTGGGCCATCCAGCAACTGGCTGTCGAAGGCTATCTGGTCAGGCGGGTGACAGTGGAGCCGGGTCGAGGCCGGTAGACGCCGTGAGAGCTGCTGCAGGGCGCGGCTGTCTTCCGGCGCGGCGGCGAGACTGACCTCCAGACACTGGACATCATGCTGGGCGACCTGCGTCAGCACTTCCTCGACAGGGTCCCCGACGCGCACCAGCAGGTCACTGCCACGGCGCAGCAGCATGCCGCGCAGGTTCATCAGACTCTGCCACAGCAGGCGCAGACGCGCTGACCCCAGGCGTGGCAAGCCGTCGCTCGGTCTCAGCCAGCGACGGTCGAAGACATACATCACCATCATCTGATGCGGGCGACGTGACAGGGGCAGCGCGAACAGCGGGTTGTCTTCCAGCCGCAGGTCGTGACGCAACCACACCAGAGAGGTTTCCGGTGCGTTGCCCGAATTCATGCTGGCGACCTCGTGCATGGTGACTCCGTGGAACGTATGGCGTGCAATGTTTGTACAAGAAAAACGACATCTTGTACAACACTTCACACGGTGTATGTCGCGTTCCGGCGCGTCGGGCATGCGCTGGCGAGGGGTGCAAGTGCGTGATACATTCGAGAGGTTAGGTCACGTTCCATCAATGTTTTCAACAAGATCGCGCAAGTGTCTCCACTCGAACACACACTTGTCATCCAGGGGCTTCAGGAGGAATACGGCCATGCTCGCAAGACATGACATGACCGCACCAACCCGGCATATTCGCCGTCTGCCCGTTGCGGGCAGCCGGGGACGCGCTGCGGACCTCATCCCATCCTGGATGCTAGCACCCCGTGCCGTGCGACTCCCCTTCCTGACGGATCCGCCCCTTGCGACGGTAACGTCATGCCCGGAGCGATTGACGCACTGAACCCGCGCCAGATCCTCCGTGCAGCCTGAGCCAGCCACTGTCAGACCTTGCTGCCGCGTGACGCATGTCGTGTCTCGCATGGCCCCATGAGAACGTCTTCCTGACAGAGTCTCGTGTGTCCGGCACTTCATCGCGGCAACCTGCAGTGCGCTCGCCTATTCTGTCGGCACCCAGTGGCCGAAACTCCGCCTCCCGATCTCGAAGCTGGCAGTCCGGCCCTGAGCCTGTGTCTGCGCTGCCCACGAATGACGGACTACGTACTACAACAACGACTGGAGCGAGTCTTCCATGACCCTGCTGTTGATCGTGCTATTGCCGTTACTCGGTGCCCTGGTGCCCTTGATGGCCAGAAATCTGCCCCGTGCACGCCTTGCCTGGCTGACCGCGGTGGCACCTGCCCTAGCACTCGGTATCGCCGTCTTCCACCTCGGGGACGTCTTCTCGGGCATGGTGCCCCAGTTCCATCTGCCCTGGATCACGGAGCTGGGACTCAATCTGTCGCTGCGCTTCGATGGTCTGTCGGGGCTGTTCGTGCTGCTGATTCTCGGCATTGGCCTGCTGATCATCCTCTATTCCCGCTATTACCTGTCGGGCGAGGATTCACTGGCACGCCTCTACAGCTTCCTGATGCTGTTCATGACCGCGATGCTCGGCATCGTGATGGCAGACAACCTGCTGCTGATGTGGGTGTTCTGGGAGCTGACCAGCCTGAGCTCCTTCCTGCTGATCGGCTACTGGTACCAGCTGAGCGAGGCGCGCAAGGGTGCCCGCATGGCCCTGACCGTCACCGGCGCCGGGGGCCTGGCACTGCTGGCCGGTATCCTGGTCATCGGGCATATCGTCGGCAGCTACCAGTTCGATGACGTGCTGGCCGCGGCGGACCAGATCCGCTCCCACGAGCTCTATCCGGTCGCGCTGGTGCTGGTACTGCTGGGCGCCTTCACCAAGTCGGCCCAGTTCCCGTTCCAGTTCTGGCTGCCCCACGCGATGTCGGCACCGACACCGGTGTCCGCCTTCCTGCACTCCGCCACCATGGTCAAGGCCGGTGTCTTCCTGCTGGCGCGCATGCATCCGGTGCTCGCGGGCTCCGACCTGTGGTTCTACATCGTCAGCCTGACCGGCCTGGCCACCCTGCTGTATGGCGCCTGGTTCGCGCTGATGAAGCAGGACCTCAAGGGCGTGCTGGCCTTCTCGACCATCAGTCACCTGGGCCTGATCACGCTGCTGTTCGGCTTCAACAGCCAGATGGCCGCCGTCGCGGGTCTGCTGCACATCATCAATCACGCCACCTTCAAGGCCTCGCTGTTCATGGCTGCCGGCATCGTCGATCACGAGTGCGGCACGCGTGACATCCGCAAGCTCAACGGCCTGTATCGCTACATGCCGCATACCACGGTGCTGGCGATGGTTGCCTCGGCCTCGATGGCCGGTGTGCCGCTGCTCAATGGCTTCCTGTCCAAGGAGATGTTCTTCGCCGAGAGTCTCGATGCCCAGCTGCTGGGTGGCCTGTCGTGGCTGATTCCGGCACTGGCGACCCTCGGTGGCATCCTGTCGGTGGCCTACTCGCTGCGCTTCATCCACGACGTCTTCTTCAATGGCGAGCCGAAGGACCTGCCCAAGACCCCGCATGAGCCGCCGCGCTACATGAAGCTGCCCATCGAAGTGCTGGTACTGATCTGTCTGCTGGTCGGTATCCTGCCGTCGCTGGTGATCAAGGACCTGCTGGTCAGTGCCTCCGCCAGCGTGCTGGCCGGGCCGGTACCGGACTTCAGTCTCGCCATCTGGCACGGCTTCAATCTGCCGCTGTTGATGAGTGGTATCGCGCTGGCGGGCGGTGTCGCCATCTATGCCCTGCGCCACCACCTCTATTCCTTCCAGCGTCAGTTCCGCGCGCGCAACGCCCTGCTGGTGTTCGAGGCCAACGTGCAACGCCTCGTCAGTCTTTCCGAGCGCAGTATGGACAGCTTCGAGAATGGCTCGCTGCAGCGCTACATGCTGTGGCTGTTGCTGACCGCGCTGCTGTTCGTCGGCATCGGCCTGCTGGCCGTGCCGCGACTGGGCGGGGAGCTTGAGCAACAGCCCTTCGACGGCATGCTGCTGACCGGCGCCGTGATCACCGGCCTGGCCGGTCTCGGCACCGCGATCACCCACCGCAAGCGTCTGATCTCGTTGCTGATGCTCTCGGTGGTCGGTCTGATGACCTCGCTGGCCTTCGCCCGCTTCGCCGCGCCGGACCTGGCACTGACCCAGCTGGCGGTCGAGGTGGTGACGATGATCCTGCTGATGCTGGCGCTGTTCTTCCTGCCCCAGCGCACGCCAAAGGAATCCAGTGCGCGCCGCATCATGCGCGACGTGCTGCTGGCCAGTGCCTTCGGCGTAGTGGTGGCAAGCCTCAACTTCGCCATCCTGACCCGCCCGGTGGAGTCGATCTCCGACTTTTTCATGGCCAATGCAGTCTCCGGTGGCGGTGGCCATAACGTGGTCAACGTGATTCTGGTCGACTTCCGTGGCTTCGATACGCTGGGTGAGATCACCGTACTGGGCATCGCGGGCCTGGCGATCTTCAAGCTGCTCAACCGCCTGCGCCTGTTCATGCCGTCCAGTGACCTGGATGGCCGTGGCTGGTCGCCGGATCGCCATCCGATGATCCTGGCCACCGTCTCCCAGACGCTGCTGCCGCTGGCACTGCTGGTCTCGGTCTACATCTTCCTGCGTGGCCACAATGCGCCGGGCGGCGGCTTCATCGCCGGTCTGGTGACGGCAGTCGCCATCATCCTGCTCTACATCGCGCGTGGCGTGGACTGGACGCAGCGCTGGCTGCGCTTCCCCTATCAGCCCGTCGCGGCAGCCGGGGTGTTGATAGCCGGCCTGACCGGCGCCGGCAGCTGGGTGTTCGGCTATCCGTTCCTGACATCCTCCTTCGGCCACTTCACCCTGCCCGTCATCGGGGAAATCGAGCTGGCCACCGCGCTGCTGTTCGACCTCGGCGTCTACCTGACCGTGGTCGGTGCGACCCTGATGATTCTCGCCAATCTGGGCAAGCTGACGACTCCGCATCGCCCGACCAAGGAGAAGATGTGATGGAAGCCCTCTACGCCACTACCACCGGCCTGCTGGCCGCCTGCGGTGTCTACCTCACCCTGCGCGGCCGCACCTTCCCCGTCGTGGTCGGTCTGACGCTGCTGTCCTACGCCGTCAACCTGTTCCTGTTCTCCATGGGCGGCCTGGCCATGCACGGCACACCGGCCGTGGTCGGCTCAGGTTCACCCACGGCAGACCCCCTGCCCCAGGCGCTGGTGCTGACCGCCATCGTGATCGGCTTCGCCATGACGGCCTTCGTGGTCATTCTGGCGATGCGCGCGCGCGGCGACCTGGGCAGTGACCACGTCAACGGCAATCGCCTGGATGATTCGAAAGAGAAAGAGGACACCAAGTGATGCTGCAACACCTGATTGTCCTTCCGATTGTCCTGCCGCTTCTGGTGGGGGCGGGCCTGCTGCTGAGTCGTGCCACTTCACCGACCCTGCGCCGCACGGTCAGCCTGGTGGTCCAGGCATTGATGGTGGCCATCGCCATCGCGCTGGTGGTGCAGGCCGGTGATGGCACCATCCGCTACTACGCGCTGGGCGACTGGCAGCCGCCGTTCGGGATCGTGCTGGTGCTGGACCGCCTGTCGGCGACCATGGTGCTGCTCAGCTCGCTGCTGGGACTGCTGGCCTGTCTGTACGCCACGGCGGGCATCGATGAGACCGGCTCCAATTTCCATGGTCTGTTCCTGCTGCAGCTGATGGGCATCAACGGCGCCTTCCTGACCGGCGACCTGTTCAACCTGTTCGTGTTCTTCGAGGTGCTGTTGATCGCCTCCTACGCCCTGCTGCTGCATGGCGGCAGCAAGGCACGCACGCTGTCAGCGCTGCACTATGTGGTGCTGAACCTGATGGGTTCGGCGTTCTTCCTGATCGCGCTGGGTATCCTGTACGGCGTGACCGGCACCCTGAACATGGCCGACATGGCAGTCATCGTCACCACGCTGGACCCGGGCCGGGCCGGTCTGATGGAAGCCGGTGGCCTGCTGTTGCTGGTGGTGTTCGGCCTCAAGGCGGCAATGCTGCCGCTGTATTTCTGGCTGCCACGCGCCTATGCCGCGGCTTCGGCACCTGTGGCGGCGCTGTTCGCGATCATGACCAAGGTCGGCATCTACTCCATCCTGCGCGTCTACTCGCTGATCTTCACCGACAATGCTGGCCCACTGGCGGACCTCGGTCGTGACTGGCTGTGGTGGGCGGGTCTCGCCACCCTGGTGGTGGCGATGCTGGGCGTGCTCTCGGCGCGTGATCTGCGCACCCTGGTGGCCTATCTGGTGATGGTGTCGGTGGGCACGCTGCTGACGGCGCTGGGCATGAACACGATCGAGGCAGACAGCGCCCTGCTGTTCTACCTGATCCACTCGACGCTGGTCACCGGCGGGCTCTTCCTGCTGGTCGACGTGGTCGCCGCTCAGCGCGGCAAGGCCGGGGCACGCATCGTGCGCTCGCGCCCGCTGCTGCAGGCAGGCCTGCTGGGCGGCCTCTTCCTGATCGGTACCGCCGCTGCCGCGGGGCTGCCGCCGTTCTCGGGCGCCATCGGCAAGGCGCTGATTCTCGCCTCGGCGACGCCGGAGCAACAGATCTGGCTGTGGCCGCTGCTGCTGCTGGCCGGTCTGTGCTCACTGGTCGCCTGCTCGCGCGCCGGCTCCAGCGTGTTCTGGCGCACCAGCAAGGCCGAACCCAGCGGCGAGCGAGTCGGCGCGGCCCGCGGCATCGCCACTGGCGGGCTGATCTCGGCCGCACTGATGCTGGTCATCCTCGCGGGGCCTCTGTCGAACTGGACCAAGGCCACCGCCGAGCAGCTGTCCAACCCGGCCCCCTATCTTGAATCCTTGCTCGGCAAGGACGCGGCCCCTGAAACCGCACCGCCGCTGAAGGGAGATGTCTCATGATCAAGCCTCGTTCCCGTCTCTTGCCCACGCCGATGCTGTCGGTGCTGCTGCTGATCGTCTGGCTGATGCTGCAGAACAGCGTCGCGCCCGGACAGATTCTGCTCGGAGCAGTGCTGGCCATCGCGATTCCCATCCTGACCTACCGCTTCTGGGAGCCGCAGCCCGACCTCCAGAAGCCCTGGCGGCTGATCAGCTACTTCCTGCGCGTGATCATGGACATCATCATCGCCAACCTGCAGGTGTCCTACCTGATCCTCAATCCGCGCGCCAAGTTCCGTCCGGCCTTCGTACGCTATCCGCTGGAGCTTGAGGAGAAATTCCCGATCACCCTGCTGTCGAGCACCATCACGCTGACGCCGGGGACGGTCTCGGCCTATCTGACGCTGGATGGTCGCCACCTGATCATCCACGCACTGGATGTCGAGGATGAGCAGGAGTTGATCGACGAGATCCGCCAGCGCTACGAGCGTCCGCTCAAGGAGATCTTCGAATGCTAGACATCGCCCTGTGGATCAGCATCGCGCTGTTCGCCGCCTCGCTGATGCTCAATGTCTTCCGGCTCGCCATCGGGCCGGACCTGCCGGACCGCATTCTGGCGGTGGACACCATGTACGTGAACTCCATCGCCCTGATCGTGCTGTTCGGCATCCAGCTCAACAGCAAGTCCTACTTCGAGGCGGCGCTGTTGATCGCCATGCTCGGTTTCGTCAGCACCGTGGCAGTCTGCAAGTACCTGCTGCGCGGCGACATCATCGAATGACCTGAGCGGAGATTCCCCATGCCCACCTGGTTCTATCCTGTCCTCGAAGGCGTGATCGCCTTCTTCCTGGTTGCCGGCGGCCTGTTTGCCTTCATCGGCTCTCTGGGACTGACGCACCTGAAGGACTTCTACATGCGCCTGCACGGCCCCAGCAAGACCACCACGCTGGGGGTCGGCTGCGTGCTGATGGCGTCGATGATCTATTTCCGCGCCACCACCGGCCACTTCAGCTTCCAGGAAATGCTGGTGTCCATCTTCCTGTTCATCACCGCCCCCGTGACTGCTCATCTGCTGTCCAAGGCGGCGCTGCACCAGAAGCTGGTGGCGGACAAGCGCACACGCAACGTGCCGGAGCGACTTGAAGTCGCCGAGGAGCCGGACGAGGTCAACGCCGAGGCCAGCGAATCCCGCCTGCCGTGATCGGGTCTCGGGTCTCGGGTCTCGGGTCTCGGGTCTCGGGTCTCGCCAGACAGGCTATCACCCTCCTGGCTCTGAGCCACGAGCGCTGATTCGCAGGAGCAGATTCACGAACAACAGACAAGCAACATGAAAACGCCCCACCAGTGATGACTGGTGGGGCGTTTTCATTTCTCAGGCTATGGAAGTCTGACGGGCCTGCTGGTTACCAGCCCTGAGTATGCTGGCGACACAGCGCCTCGAGCAGATCGATATGATCACTGCGATCATTGAGCGCCGGAATGTAGCGGAAGTCGCCACCACCGGATTCGGTGAAGTAGCCGCGGTTCTCTTCCTCCAGCTCTTCCAGCGTCTCGAGACAGTCAGCCGCGAAGGCCGGCGAGATGACATCGACGCTTTCCAGCCCTTCACCGCCCCACGCCTTGAGCGTTTCATCGGTGTACGGTTTGAGCCACTCGGCCTTGCCGAAACGTGACTGATAGGTCATCGCCCATTCATCGTCACCAAGCCCCAGCGCCTCGGCCAGCAACTGGCTGGTTCGCTCGCATTGCGTCGGGTAGGGGTCACCTGCGGTGGCATAGCGCTTGGGAATGCCGTGATAGCTCATCAGCAGGCGCTTGCCCCGCCGGCCTTCCTTCTCCCAGTGCTCACGCACGCTGGTGGCCAGCGCCGCGATGTAATCCGGATGATCGTGATAGTCGCGCACGAAACGCAGCTCCGGCAGATGCGGGCACGGCTTGAGCGCACGCGCCAGGCGATCGAAGACCGCGGCGGTGGTCGTGCGCGAGAACTGCGGATAGAGCGGCAGGATCAGCATGCGGTCGGCACCGCGGCTGGCGAGCTTGCGCCCCACCTCTTCCATGGTCGGCTTGCCGTAGGTCATCGCCAGCTCGACGGGAATATCCTCGCCCAGTGACTCGGCCAGGCGTGCTTCCAGCGCGGCGCGCTGACGCTTGCCGATCGCCATCAATGGTGAGCCGTCTTCCGTCCACACCGAGGCGTAGGCCTCGGCCACCTTCTTGGGACGCGTCGTCAACACCAGGCCATGCAGAATCGGCAGCCAGAGCAGACGCGGCAGGTCGATCACGCGCACATCACCGAGAAACTCCGCGAGGTAACGGCGCACCGCCTTGGGGGTCGGGGCATCGGGGGTGCCGAGATTGACCAGCATGACGCCAAAACGCGGGGTACTCATGGATGATGGACTCCTGACTAAGGGCAAGAAGAGAGATAAAGCGGCAGCGTATCCACTTTCACCGACAACGCAGCAAACTTCACCGACAGCGCAGCCATATTACCAGCTCGCCCTGTGCGTGAGGGATGAAGTTATACTATCATCACGATTTGTATAGCTTTAAGACAATTATTGTCACAACCCCTCCGGAGGCCTCGTGCCCGATCCCATCCCCGCTATTCTGCGTCTGGCGACGCGTCATGACTTTGCGCGGCCACTGGTGCTGATTCTCGGCGACCAGCTCAGCCATGAGCTGGCAAGCCTCAAGCAGGCGCCAGCCGACAGCGTGATCGCCTTCTGCGAGGTCGAGGAGGAAGGCCGCTACGTACCGCACCACCCGCACAAGATCGCGATGATGCTGGCCGCGATGCGCCATCACGCCCAGGAACTCAGGGAATGTGGCTGGCAGGTACATGAAAGCCGACTGGAGGCCCCGGATAACCTCCAGCGTCTAACCAGCGAGGCAGAGCGTCTGGCCGCCCTGTATCAGTGTGATGGCGTGCTGGTGACCCGCCCCGGTGAGTGGCGTCTGCTGGACGACTTCATGGCGCGACGCGAAGCCGGCAGCGTGCGCTGGGAAGTCCTCGAGGACACGCGCTTCTTCACCACGCCGGCAGCATTCGCCGACTGGGCCGAGGGCCGCAAGCAACTGCGCATGGAATACTTCTATCGCGAACAACGCCGTGACACCGACCTGCTGATGGAAGGCAACGAACCCGCCGGCGGCGAGTTCAATCACGACCACGACAACCGCGAACCGATTCCAGACGACTTCCATGCCCCGCCACCACCGGTGCATGCCCATCACGAAGATGCGACCACTCGCGAGGTGCTGGCGCTGGTCGCGGCGCGCTTCGGGGAACAGGCCAGTGACAAGGATCGCCACTTCGGCAGCCTCGAGAACTTCAATTGGGCCGTCACCCGCGCCCAGGCCCGCTCTGACCTCACGCATTTTCTCGATCACTGCCTGGCAGACTTCGGCCGCTATCAGGATGCCATCGAGGACAGCGACCCCTTCCTGTTCCATTCACGTCTGTCCGCCGCGCTCAATATCGGACTCTTGAGCCCGCAGGAGGTCTGCAACGCCGTGGACGCTGCCTGGCGGCGCGGCGATGTACCGATCAACTCGGCGGAAGGATTCATTCGTCAGATACTCGGCTGGCGTGAATATGTGCGCGGCATCTACTGGACACGCATGCCCGGCTACAAGCGCGAGAACCGGCTGGAAGCCAGCCGCAACCTGCCGGAATTCTTCTGGACGGGGGATAGCGGCATGCGCTGTCTGGATCAGGCCATCGCCAGCACCCGCGAGCATGCCTACGCCCACCATATTCGCCGCCTGATGGTCACGGGCAACTTCGCGCTGCTGTGCGGCGTGAAGCCCGAGGCGCTATGCGACTGGTATCTGGCAGTCTATGTGGACGCCTGTGAGTGGGTCGAGCTGCCCAATACGCTGGGCATGGTGCTGCATGCCGATGGTGGCCTGATGGGCTCCAAGCCTTACTGTGCCTCGGGCAAGTACATCGACCGCATGTCCAATCACTGCGACAGGTGCCAGTACTCGCCGAAGAAGGTCACCGGCACGCATGCCTGCCCGTTCAACAGCCTCTACTGGCACTTCATCGAGCGCCATCGCGAGGCATTGTCACGCAATCCGCGTATGTCACTGGTCTACGGCAGCTGGCGACGCATGAAGGACGACAAGCGCGAAGCCCTGCTGCAACAGGCCGACGCCTTTCTGGCTCGCCTCGACAGCGCAGTGGACTATGGCAGTGATGCCCATCGCGCCGGTTACTACGCAGCGCCCTCCAGTCTCACGACCGACAAGGAATCCCCATGAGTCGCATCTGGCAAGCCAGCGCACCGGTCACGCTCTATCACGATGGCAAGTGTCCCCTGTGCCAGCGCGAGGTCGCCTGGCTGGCCAGGCATCCCGGGCGGGAGCGGGTCAGAACGGTGGATATCCGTGCACCAGATTTCTCGCCTCAGGCGCTGGGCTTGAGCTTCGAGACGATGATGGGCCGCCTGCATGTGCAGGACGCACGCGGGGAGTGGTATGTCGGCATGGATGCCAGCCGAGCACTCTATGCGGTACTCGGCTATCGGCGCCTGGTGCGTCTGTCGCTGCTGCCGGGCCTGCGCCCGCTGATGGACTTGAGTTACCGCTTCTTCGCCCGCCATCGCGAGCGCATTGGCCGCTGGGTGCCTCAAAAGCACACCTGAGCCAGGAGGCGCGGGCTCAGAAGCTCAGCGGGATACGCGAGCTCAAGGGTTGATGGTACTGCGGCGGGCGTCCGATCATCTCGTCATTGGCAACCTGCGAGACCAGCCACGCCCGTGACATCCCGCCCCGCTTGAGCTCGCTGTAGACATCCTCCAGCGAGCGGAACAGCATCGGCTTGCCGCGCTTCATCAGCAGCTCACTGCGCTCCTCCCCTTCCTCGCCGGCGGCTTCCAGCACCAGCTGAACCTGATAGAAACGACTGGCGGCATGACTGATCACGCGCGCCTCCAACGCCGGATATTCGGCCATCAGTGACTGTAGATTACTGGTAAAGATGGCGGACGGCGTAAAGATGCTGGTGGTTCTGGACATGTAAGGACTCCTGCGCATCCAGGGGGCTGCGCATGGCAAGGCCGCAAGACGACGACGTGGTACAAGGATAGCCCGTGAAAACAGGTGCTGAGCGAATCAGATGCCACAGCAGCCCGACAGACGCTTCAGGGAAAACTTCAAGACTTCACGCCAGACTGATGGCCAGCGATGACAGTCATGGGGCAGGCGGATGACGATTGAGTGACTCGCAGGCAGAGATCAATGCACCGGCGATGCACACGCCTCGATGACCCGCCCGGAGTCCCGCGCCTTGGCCTCGCTCTTGAGCTCGCTCCAGCGCGCGGAGATCCGGGTCGTCTCGCACCCGGCAAGACCATGCAGCGCCACCAGTGACAGTCGCGTCAGCGGGAAGAAGCGCGTGGTACCGAAGCGGTCGTGCCCCTGAAAGCCCCCCGCTGCCAGCACATCGGCCGGATACAGGCTGGCGACCGCATGCTGAAATGCCGACTGCAGGCCGGCCAGGCGTTGCTCGAGCGCTGTCAGGCGCAGTGCCCGGTGAGATTCGGTCATGCACAGCGTCATCACGAAATCATCGCCGCCGACATGGCCGAGAAAGTCCCCCTCCTGCAGCGCATCGCGCAATACCGTCGCCAGTGCCAGCAACATGCGGTCACCCTGCGCGTGGCCGAAGCGGTCATTGAAGGGCTTGAAGTTGTCGAGATCCAGATAGATCGCCGCCCACTCGGCACTGCGCGCACCGCTGTCCACACCCGCCCCTCACCTATTCCCGCAGCCTCGCCAGCCACGCACTCGAGCAACTGACGCTCGATCGGCCCGTTGCCCGGCAGGCGCGTCAGTGGGTTGGCCTCCTCGGCGCTGGCCACCTGCAGCTCCGTGATGATGCGCAGCAGATCCAGGGTGCGCCCCAACCCCTGATAACGCCCGCCTCGCGTGATGATGAAGTCCTCATCGCGATCGCTGCCTTCGCGGCCGGTCACCTTGGCCGAGACGCGCTCCAGCATCTCATCCGCCTCGACGCGCAGTGGGCTGGTCTGCATGACCTCGTGGATCAAGCGACGCGCATGCAGTTCCGGCCCGAAGCGCTGGCTCAGCAGCCCCAGCAGGCGATGGCGAATGATCAGACCCACTGGACGTTGCTGCTCGTCCACCACGGCCAGTGACATCACCTCCTGCTCGGCATGTAGACGCTGGGCGACCTCATTGACGGTGACATCCTGCTGCACAGGCGCCACGGCGCGCGCCAGACTGCCGATGCTGCGGCCAGGCGGCGGGCGGTGATGCAGCCTGCGACTCAGTCGGCGCAGATGCCGGTCGAGCGCGGCGCGCTGGCCGCGTGGGTCGGCCTCGGCCGGCGCGAACAACCAGCCTTGCAGGTAGTCGGCCCCCAGCTGTCGCACGCACTCCATTTCCGCCTCATGCTCGACGCCCTCGGCGATCACCTGACTGCCACTGCCGTGGGCGATATCGATGATCGAGCGCACGAAGCGCCGCTTGAGCGGGTCGGCATGGATGCCACTGATGAAGTGACGGTCGATCTTGACGAAATCCGGCTGCACCGACGACCACAGCTTGAGGCTGGCATAGCCCTCCCCGAGATCATCGAGCGCAATGGCGAAGCCCATCGATTGGTAATGGCTGACGGCTTCCCGCATCAGCGCCGAATCCAGCCCCGGCGTCTGCTCGGTCAACTCGATCACCACCTGATGCGGACGCAGGCCGAAGCGCCGCAGCAGGCGTCTCGTCAGGCCGGACGAGTGAGCGCCATCCAGCAGCACATCGGGAGACACGTTGATGAACAGCCGCTCCGTCAAACCCAGCGTCGACCACTGCTCGAGCGCACGTTCGCGACACAGGCTGTCGAGTTCCACCAGTCGGCCGTGTTCGCGCGCCACCGAAAACATTGCCAGCGGTGAGGCCAGTGGCCCTGCCGCACTTCCGCGCGCCAACGCCTCATAGGCGAAGACCTCTCGGCCATTGGACGACACGATGGGCTGGAAATGCATGCTCACCTGGCGCAGACGCAGCAACGTCTCCAGTGCATGACAGGATTCGACGGCTGGCTGGCCATGAGCGGCTTGCAGGGGCGGGGATGGGAGCATGTCAGAATCTGAACATGCTGATATGACAGAGGGGTGACAAAGGTGCCGCGCGGCGCATGAGACGCCTCATCCGGCAGAAGGGATGCCAGACGCCAGAACGACTCACTCGAGGTGTCGACTATCTCGATGTACCGACTATCTCGATCAAAACAGGATCACGCCATGCCGGCCTGGCAGCCGGCATGGCGTGATTCTCATGCGCCAGAGCGACGCTTACAGCGAGTTGGGGTCGATGGCCTTGCCGAGGGAGTTGCGGTCGATCCACTTGCCCGCCTTGGTCTCCTTGTAACGGAAGACGACCATGTCGCCAGCCACTACCGGCACTTCGCTGTCTTCGGTCTGGTAGCTGTAGCTCTCACCCTCCACGACCAGCGTGAAGCGGTAGAGGTCCGGCATGCCCAGCCATTCCTTGAAGGGCCCTTCACGCTCCAGGCTCTCCAGCGTACCGCGGCCCTGCAGCTTGGGGGTACGTGCGCGTCCGCGCCCAAATCCACCTGCCATGCTATCTCCTCCCCGTCAGTGCGGGTCTTGCGAGGCAACGGCGATGCCGCCGCCCGGGTACATGATTGACGCGCGTACGCATCACGTTATTCAGCGAAGGCCTGGCCATAACTGTCGGGTGCCAGGTCCTCGAAACGGGTGTACTTGCCGATGAAGGCCATGTGAACGGTACCGATGGGGCCGTTACGCTGCTTGCCGATGATCAGCTCGGCCAGCCCCTTGTTGTCGGGATTGTCCTTGTTGTAAACCTCATCACGGTAGACGAAGGCGATGACATCGGCATCCTGCTCGATGGCGCCGGATTCACGCAGATCCGACATCACCGGGCGCTTGTTGGGGCGCTGCTCAAGCGAGCGGTTCAGCTGTGAGAGCGCCACCACCGGGCAGTCGAATTCCTTGGCCAGGCCCTTCAGCGAGCGCGAGATCTCGGAGATCTCGGCGGTACGGTTCTCGGAAAGCCCCGGCACCTGCATCAGCTGAAGGTAATCGATCATGATCAGACCGATACCGCCGTGCTCACGCGCCATGCGTCGACAGCGCGAGCGCATCTCGTTGGGCGATAGCGCTGCGGTGTCATCGACGAACAGCTGCTTGTCCTTGAGCAGGTTGACCGCCGAGGTCAGACGCGGCCAATCCTCGTCTTCCAGCTGACCGGTACGCACCTTGGTCTGATCGATGCGGCCCAACGAGGAGATCATGCGCAACATCAGCGATTCGGCGGGCATCTCCATCGAAAACACGGCGACCGGCTTGTCGCCGGAGACCACGGCATGTTCGACCAGATTCATGGCGAAGGTGGTCTTGCCCATAGAGGGACGCCCGGCAATGATCACCAGATCCGACGGCTGCAGACCGGAGGTCATGTCATCGAGATCACGGAAACCCGTCGACAGGCCCGTCATCTGGCCCTTGAGGTTGAACAGCTCATCGATGCGGTCCACCGCGCCGGTCAGCAGCTGGCTCATGCCCTTGGGGCCGCCGCTCTTGGGCCGCGACTCGCTGATCTGGAACACCAGGCGCTCGGCCTCGTTGACCAGCTCATCGGCATCACGGCCCTGCGGACTGAAGGAGCTCTCGGCGATCTGGTTGGCCGCCTGGATGAGCTTGCGCAGCGTGGCGCGCTCGCGAACGATGTCGGCATAGGCCTTGATGTTGCTGGCCGAAGGCGTATTGCGCGCGAGCTCGGCGAGGGTCGCCAGCCCGCCGACCGACTCGAGTTGATCACGACTTTCCAGCAGCTCGGACAGCGTCACCACATCCAACGGGCGGCTGCCGCCGACCAGCTGAGACATGGCGTTGTAGATGAGACGATGCTCATAGCGATAGAAGTCGTCGGCCACCAGACGCTCGGAAACCGTATCCCAGGCGCTGTTGTCCAGCATCAAGCCGCCAAGCACCGATTGCTCGGCTTCCAGCGAATTGGGCGGCACCTTGAGCGCTGCCGTCTCGCGATCCTGATCCTGAATCTCGCTCATGCCTGACTGACTCCTGCTGATGACTGACATGCCCGCGGGGGCTTCTAGTTTCACGCATTGACGCAAGCCTGCCAACCGCCGCGCCCACGCCGAAGCCTCTTCCTGACGAGGGCAGGCATTCTACCGGATTTTGTGCGTCATCGCCTCGCCGACGACAAGGCAAATGCCATGCCGATGACAAATCGTGCCCATGAAAAAACCGCCTTCGCATCAAGGATGCAAAGGCGGCTTGGGTACCGCAGCAGTCGCTACACCGGATCACCGGCCAGCCACTGCAAATCAGCGATTACTCGCCGACCACGACCACACGGACAGTGGCAGTCACTTCAGCGTGCAGCTGCAGCACGATGTCGTATTCGCCAGTGTTGCGCAGCGGGCCTTCCGGCATGCGGACTTCGCTCTTGGCGACGTCGATGCCAGACTGGGCGATAGCTTCGGCCAGATCGCGCGGACCGATGGAACCGAACAGCTTGCCTTCATCGCCAGCCTTGGCGACCAGGGACAGTTCGATTTCGTTCAGCTGAGCGGCACGCGCTTCAGCTTCGGCCTTGCGCTCTGCAACCTGTGCTTCCAGCTCAGCGCGCTGAGCTTCGAAAGCTGCCTGGTTTTCAGCAGTGGCCGGAACTGCCAGGCCGTACGGCAGCAGGTAGTTGCGACCGAAGCCAGCCTTGACGGAAACCTGGTCACCCAGGTTACCCAGCTTGCCAATCTTGTCGAGCAGAATGACTTGCATCTCGTAAACCTCTTATCGATGACTGCCGGCGAGACGTGCGCGAAAATCCGCAAAGACGTCCACAAGCGCCAACAGCAGCAAAATCAGAATCGTGGGCCAGGTGGCCAGCATCATGAAATAGACGCCGACGAGCCATAACCCGCTCATCCCCTTTAACCCGATGTAACCATGTACCAGGGCAATGCCCGCCACCAGCAGCGGTATCCAGATCAGCAGGAGCACTGCAGGCACATTGAGCAGTACGCCAATGATCCCGCAGGCTGCCAGTATCAGGATTTCGGGCAAACTCAGCCGAAAGGCATGGAATTCGCGGCGAAACCCACCCGGATTGTAGAGCCCGGACTGCCAACTACGCGCCAGGGCCAGACAGCCCGTGGCGGCCAGCAGGACTACCAACCCGGTAATACCACCGATGACCAGCCCTGCGAGCTGTTCAGTCGGTACACCTTGAGCGGCAAAGTCGTTCAAGCGTGCGTCGAGCTCAGGGGCATTCTCGCGAATGCTCTCAAGCAGTGGACCGGCTCCGCCTGGTGGCAGGAATATCCCGGACTGCACCATCAGTGCCGCCGTCAGGCTGGCGCCTATCAGCGCCTCACCCCATCGCACGCGAGCGCGCAACAGGGTTGCCATCAGGGTGACCAGCAATACGGTTGCCAGAGGCACCGGATCGCCTTGTACCCACCACCAACCAGCCGGAACGGCAGCGGCGATGACTACGGGTGCGGCAGGCGCAAGGCCACGCCGAAGCGTGACCAGCGCACTGATGGCGGCACTGAACCAGAAGAACCAGGGCACGATTCCCGTCAGCAATGCAATCGCGATGCATTGCAGGGGGCCGCGCATGGCCCAGCGTGCCAGTGCCAGCATCATGGTGTCGCCTTACTGGTGGCTGTCGCTGTACGGCAGCAGAGCCAGGTAGCGAGCACGCTTGATGGCAGTCGCCAGCTGACGCTGGTAGCGTGCCTTGGTGCCAGTGATACGGCTCGGGACGATCTTGCCGGTCTCGGTGATGTAAGACTTCAGGACTTCGATGTCCTTGTAGTCGATCTGCTTCACGCCTTCAGCGGTGAAGCGGCAGAACTTGCGACGACGGAAAAAACGTGCCATTGCAATGACCTCCTGGGGGTGCGGTATCAGTTAGCGTCTTGAGCTTCGGATTCGTCACGCTTGTCTTCGCGACGCGGACGCTTCTCTTCAGCCGGCTTCATCATCGGAGACGGCTCGATGGCCGCTTCCTTTGAACGCACAACCAGGTTACGGATGACGGCGTCGTTGAAACGGAAGATGGTTTCGAGTTCTTCAACCACCTCACCGGTAGTTTCGACGTTCATCAGCACGTAGTGGGCCTTGTGGATCTTGTTGATCGGGTAGGCCAGGTGACGGCGACCCCAATCTTCCAGACGATGCACAGTACCGCCGGCTTCGGTCACGATGGAGGTGTAACGCTCGATCATGGCCGGAACCTGTTCGCTCTGGTCCGGGTGGACCATGAACACGATCTCGTAGTGACGCATGGCTTGGCTCCTTTCGGTTTGACAGCCCCCACAGCGCGTCTCGGGCCGGGAAGCAAGGAGTGGAGTGATTACTACGGTTGTGCCATTCAGACCCGAAGGCCACGAAAGACGCGCGCGGGCGAGGACAGGTGCCCCCATGCCGCGCATTCACTGCAGACTGCACTTCACAGAACCGCAGTATTGTAGAGAGGAGTCAAGGGCTTGGCAAGCGGCCCGTAAAAGACAGCCAGCCCCGTTCCGCCGGCCGCCTTTCTCTTGCCTCTCTTGCCTCTGCCCTGCCTGCCTATCCCCTGCCGACAATTGCCTCAGCCGCGGCGCTGACGCACGGCCTCGAACAGGCAGATGCCCGCGGCAACCGAGACATTGAGGCTGGAGACGCTGCCCGCCATCGGCAACTTGATCAGGCTGTCGCAGTGCTCGCGGGTCAGACGGCGCATGCCCTTGCCCTCGGCACCCATCACGATGGCGACCGGGCCGGTGAAGTCGGCTTCGAAGGCCATGGATTCGGCTTCCCCCGCCGTACCCAGCACCCAGACACCGGCTTCCTTCATGGCGTCCAGCGTGCGGGACAGATTGGTGACCTGATAGACCGGCACCACTTCCGCAGCCCCACAGGCCACCTTGCGCACGGTCGCGTTCAGGGAAGCCGACTTGTCCTTGGGCACGATGACGCCATGGGCGCCCGCGGCATCGGCGCTGCGCAGGCAGGCACCGAGGTTGTGCGGATCCGTGACGGAGTCCAGCACCAGAAACAGCGGAGCTTCTTCGTGGGACCAACCATCAAGACGCAGCTTGAGGCCGGTCTCGTTCTCGGTGGCCAGTGGCGCGCACAGCGCGACCAGCCCCTGATGGGCACCACCGCCGACGGCCAGTGCATCCAGCTCCTCGCGCCCCTTGAGGGTGACGCGCGAGCCGGCGGCACGCGCCTGCTCGATGATCTCGCTCAGGCGCAGCTCGGCCTCGCCCGCCTGCACCCATAGCTCGCTGGGTGCACGATCTCGTGCCAGCAAGGCTTCCACGGCGTGCACGCCATAGACGGCTTCCAGCCCACCGGGAATCTTCGGCGCGGCGGCGCGAGCACCCCCCTTGCGCGCCCCGCCACGCTCATGACGCTGAGCGCCGCTGCGCTCGCCTCGGGAATGCTCACTTCTGGCGTGGCTAGCACGCTCGCCGGCGGGCTTGCCGCGGCCGGGCTTGCGCCCCTTGTCCTGACTCATTGTGCCTTCCTGACTGATGACCCGACGGGCCCTGTCACATTGACGGAAACTGAGCTGCCGCCGACGCGACAGCCTTGAAATCGTGCAGTCTGACGACTGCCCAACGCATCAGCCCCGACCGGAGCCGGGGCTGATGCAATTGCAATGACGCGCGAGGAGCCGAGCCGAGATCAGCTACGGCCGTTACCGCGACGCCCGCGCGAGCGCGAACCCCGCTTGCGCGACGGATCGTCCTTGCCTGCGGCACCCATCGGTGCCACCGGCGCGAACGGACTGTCGGCTGCTTCCGGGCCACTCGGCACGGCCGGACGCGCTGCCGCCGGCGCTTCAGGCGCAGACTCACGCTCATTGCCAGCAGACGGCTTGCGCTCTCCACGGCCTGAGCGGTCATTGCGCTCACCGCGCGGTTTGCGCGGCGGACGCTCACCTGCCGGTTTTTCGGCCGCCGCCGCGCTGCCATTGCCCTCCTGGCTGACTTCTTCAGTCAGGGACTTGAGACGCTCGCGTTCACGCTTGCCGGGGCGTCCCTTGGAAGAGGACTCCTTGCCGGTAGGTGAGCTGCTCTTGGCCGCAGATGACTTGTCACCCTCTCGCTCGCTGCTGCGCGACTTGCGCGGCTTGCGCTTGGGACGCGGCGTCGGGTCGCTGAGCATGAAGTCGATCTTGCGCTCATCCATGTCGACACGGGCCACCTGGACGGTGACGCCATCGCCGAGACCATAGCTGACGCCGGCACGCTCACCCTTGAGGCGGTGCTTCTCGGCCTCGTAGTGATAGTAGTCGGACGGCAGCGAGGAGATGTGCAGCAGGCCCTCGACGTAGTAGGCATCCAGACGCACGAACAGGCCGAACTGGGTGACCGCCGCGACGGTGCCTTCCAGCACTTCGCCGACCTTGTCCTTCATGAACTCGCACTTGAGCCAGTCGTTGACGTCACGCGTCGCCTCATCGGCGCGGCGCTCGGTCATCGAGCAGTGCTCACCCAGCTCGAGCATCTGCTCGAAGGTGTACGGGCACCACTTGGTCGGGCGCTCGGTCACGGCGTCTTCAGCGCGCAGCACGGTGTCGGTCTTGCGCGGGCCACGGATGACGGAGCGAATCGCACGGTGCACCAGCAGATCCGGATAACGACGGATCGGCGAGGTGAAGTGCGCATAGGCATCGTAGGCCAGACCGAAGTGACCTTCGTTCTGCGGCGAGTAGACCGCCTGGGTCATGCTGCGCAGCATCACGGTCTGGATGATGTCGAGGTCCGGACGCTCGGCGATCGAGGCACGCAGTGCCTGGAAGTCCTTGGGTGCCGGCTCGTCACCACCTTCCAGCGTCAGACCCAGCTCGCCCAGGAAGGCACGCAGGTTGTTCAGACGCTCCGGTGCCGGCTGCTTGTGGACACGATAGAGGGCCGGGAGATCGTGCTCATCCAGGAAGCGTGCCGTGGCGACGTTGGCCGCCAGCATGCACTCCTCGATCAGCTTGTGCGCATCGTTGCGGGTACGCGGCACGATCTGCTCGATCTTGCGCTCATCGTTGAACAGGATCTGCGTCTCGGTGGTCTCGAAGTCGATGGCACCACGCTTGTCACGCGCCTTGCGCAGCACACCGTACAGCGCATGCAGGTTGTGCAGCGACGGCAGCAGCTCATTGTACTGCTGGCACAGTGCCTGACCTTCCTCACTTTCCGGGTCGGTCAGCATGGTGCCGACCTTCTCGTAGGTCAGGCGTGCATGCGAGCGAATCACGGCTTCGAAGAAGCGGTAGTCGAGCATCTCGCCACTGCCGGCGGAGATGGTCAGCTCACAGACCAGTGTCAGACGATCGACATGCGGGTTGAGCGAGCACAGACCGTTGGAGAGCAGTTCCGGCAGCATCGGCACGACCTGCCCCGGGAAATACACCGAGTTGCCGCGCACGTAGGCTTCCTGATCCAGCGGACTGCCGCCACGCACATAGTGGGAGACATCGGCGATGGCGACCAGCAGCTTCCAGTTGCCGCTGTCGTCCTGCCAGGCACAGACGGCGTCATCGAAGTCCTTTGCGTCTTCGCCATCGATGGTGACCAGCGGTGTCTCGCGCAGGTCGATGCGACCCTTCTTGTCTTCTTCCAGCACCTCGGCGGAGATGGTCGAGATCTGGTCTTCGACTTCCAGCGGGAATTCACTGGGGATATCGTGGGAGCGGATCGCGATATCGATTTCCATGCCCGGGTCCATGCGCTCACCGAGCACCTCGACCACTTCACCCACCGGCTGAACGCGTGTAGCGGGCTGCTGAGTGATGCGCACGGACACCACCTGGCCGTCCTTGGCTCCATTGGCCACGCGGTTGGGGATGATGACTTCCTGCGCGATGCGCGAGTTCTCGGGAATCAGCACACCGAAGTCCGGCTCGGACTGACGATAGATGCCGACCAGGGTCTGGGTGTTGCGCGCCAATACCTCGACGATGGTGATCTCGTCACGGCCACGACGGTCACGGCCGCTGACGCGCGCCAGCACCTGATCGCCATGGAAGACGCGACGCATCTGGCGCGGCGGCACGGCGAGGTCCGGCTTGACGCCATCTTCGCGCGCCAAGAAGCCGAAGCCGTCACGGTGACCGACGATGCGGCCACGGATCAGGTCCAGCTTGTCGATCAGGGCATAGGCGCCGCGACGATTGCGCAGCACCTGACCGTCACGCTCCATGGCATTGAGACGACGACGCACAGCTTCCTGCTGCTCCTCGTCCTCGAAACCGAGCATGCGGCTCATGTTCTCGTGGGTAATGGGCTTGCCATACTCTTCCAGCTTGTCGAGCAAGAACTCTCGGCTGGGGATGGGCTTGTCGTACTTATGGGCTTCGCGTTCCGCGTGCGGGTCGTCGCTGAGCGTCCATTGGGTCATTAATCAGGATTCCTTGACGATGAATTCGAGACGGGCAGCGATCGCGGCACGGAATGACAGGTTGTCTCTCATCCGCGCATTATAGCCTCTACCCTTGGGCCGACCCAACCATTCCCCGCCACTCATCACGGCGGAGGGGCCATTCAGTGCTCTCAATGGCGCCCCGAGGCCTGACTCTCAAGTCTGAAAGCTCGCCAATCGATGAGCTTCATCTGTCTGTCCTCTCTCTGCCCTCTGTCTATCCTCATGAAGCGAGAGAGGCTTTCTGCGGCTAGATCAGCAGGCATGAAAGAAAAAGCTTGCATTCCCTCAGTACATCCGTATTATTCGGCACCACTTGCCCAGATGGCGGAATTGGTAGACGCGCTAGCTTCAGGTGCTAGTGTCCGTATGGACGTGGAGGTTCAAGTCCTCTTCTGGGCACCAATTTCAGGTTTCATGTTGGCGTGACACACGTTAAGATGAATACCAGAAAACGGGTAAAGCATTTAAGTTTCAATAACTTGACTGCTGATCCGGGTCTGCGGACCGAAACGAGTTCTGATGTCTGCCCAGGTGGCGGAATTGGTAGACGCGCTAGCTTCAGGTGCTAGTGTCCTTATGGACGTGGAGGTTCAAGTCCTCTCCTGGGCACCACGGACGTCAGACTCACAACGAACGACCCCTGTATCGCGCTTCGCCCAGATGGCGGAATTGGTAGACGCGCTAGCTTCAGGTGCTAGTATCCGTAAGGATGTGGAGGTTCAAGTCCTCTTCTGGGCACCACGATGCGCACTCGAACAGGGAACATGGCATCCACTACCAAGGATCTCATGCTCGTTCAGCTGCAAGACTCAGCTCTTGAGGCTTCAGCACACAACTTGATGCCCAGATGGCGGAATTGGTAGACGCGCTAGCTTCAGGTGCTAGTGTCCTTATGGACGTGGAGGTTCAAGTCCTCTTCTGGGCACCATCAAGTTGATATCCGATGCATCTTCGCAGCGCCTGCTGCTCACATCGCGATACTCCCCCTCGCAATACCCTGATTGCCTCACCCTCTTGTTTTGCCCAGCCCCACAGCGCCCTGCGTTGTCTTTCGCATGCCCCGACGATAATACCGCCCTCCTCATGCGCAACTTGTCCACACCCGTTGCCATGCCTGGCGCTGTGGATAACTCTTTTCAGCCGCCCTCTTCTCGTCAGACCTGGTTCTGTCGGACCTTGGCTTGGCGCTGATAGGCTCCTATGTCACCTGCCTCTCCCTGTGCGCTCAATAACGTGATGGCGTACGACTGAAACTGTCCACCTGCCAGCCATCGCGCACGACTTGCGCCTCGAGGCGCTGCTCGACGTCATCGGGAAGCTCATGGAAGAAGTCCAGCCCTGTCAGAGACTCGATGCGGTCGATGCTGACCAGAAAGCGATCCAGCGGCTCATCTCCCCTCACCTGCTGCGGAAGGAGAAATGCCAGCGCACGCGGTGCCTGCCGGCCCGAACCGGGCGAGATGATGATCTTGTAGAAGGCATCGGGAATCTCGATCAGATTGGGCAGCCGCTCGATACTGCCGCTGAAGACCGGTCCTGCCGTGATCCATAGCGCGCCTTCACGCGGCAGGATGCTGTCCATGATGGCGGCTTCCAGCCGTTGCCAGAGCTTGCGATTGAGTGCCGGTGTCTGTGGCGAGATATTCGTCATGCGGAAGGTCTGATGCTGCGCCTTGACGCCGTAGATCTTGCCGATGGCGTAGTTGGGCGCCAGATGCCCACGGTCATAGCCACTGTTGCGATAGCTATCCGGCGTGACGGGCCACAGTGAGCGCCAGTCGCGCTCGAACTCGTCAGGACGCTCCCCCAGCCGCGACCCCTGGGTATTCTCGAGTCGCCATGTCACCCATAACGGGTTGGCACGCAGATCAGACCAGCCCACCAGATAGGCGTCGCTGCGCAAGCCGCGCGCCAGCGTCTTCCAATCCAGTGCACGCGCCTGCGGCACGCCCTGCCAGACGTAGAACTGCTGGTAGTCGCGCTCCTGCCACCACCAGAGCCCACCTCCCACCAAAGCAAACACCACGCTGACCCCGAAGCCTCGCCACAGCTTGCGGCCGGCCGAGCGAATATCATCCATCACATCCAGCATCCCGCCATTTCCTTCTTGTCGTTGCAGTTACCTCGGCAAGGCATGCATTCATCATTTCGCCATGGCTCGCGGGCCACAGCGATGTCATTCACGCTACTGCGTGGCTTCCATCATGCCAGAGTTATGCCAGCGAGGCTGACGGTTGCCCCAACTCAAGCCACAATAAGCAGGTAGCACCCGCTTGATGCACCATCGGCAAGCAGAGACCTCCTGACAAGTCTGCCCGAACACTGATGGCGCAGAACCTGACCACACGTTCAGCATCTGGCATGCCACCTGCATCCATGAATGTCAGCAAGCGGCCAGCAATGCCACACAGAGTGCCCCTCAAGGCACCGGTGGCACCCGCGACACTGCAACGATTGACATGCAAGCGCCTCCTGACAGGCGAGCCGTGACCGCAGCACATCCCGACGGTTGTGCTCCATTGATGAGAAGGAATCCGACCATGGCCAATCAGAGCCGCCGTAACTTCATGCGCAACAGCCTGCTGGGGCTTGCTGCCCTGCCGCTGGGCGCCACCATGCTCTCCCCCCGCGCCCTTGCCGCCGACCTGCCGCGACTGGATACCTCCAACCCACAAGCCAAGGCGCTCAACTACGTGGAAGTCGCCAGTGAAGCCGAGGACCACCCTGCCTTCAAGCCGGGCTCGGACTGCGCCAACTGCATGTTCTACAAGCCCGAGAACGAAGGCTGCCAGCTTTTCCCAAGCCATAGCGTCGAGCCGAAGGGCTGGTGTCAGTCCTGGACCAAGCGCCCGGCCTGAGATGCTCAACCGGAACCCTCTGGCTGTGAGCACTAGAGCCCACTGAAACAAGAAAACCGCCGCGAGGGTGTCCTCACGGCGGTTTTTTCATGCCTGCCTTATGCCGATTGCGCGCCGATCAGGGCTGGCATCCCTCGACACCTACTCGACCCGCCATGAGCATCACCTGAAGCCCTGTCAGCCGGGATTGGCGTCCTCCGGCAGTGGCCACTGGTAGCGCCTTGCCACCTCATCGTTCTCCATCGACTCCAGATGGACAGGAAAGCCCCACAGCTGATGCAGATAGCGCATCACGGGGTAGACGCTGCGCGCCAGCGGGCGCCGATCATCCTGCACATGGCGCAGGGTCAGCGAGCGATCCCCGCGAATGTTGGCGGCCCACACCTGGATATTCGGCTCACGGTGGCTCAGCGCGTACTGCACGCACAGCGCCTCACGAATGCGCTTGTAACCACGACTGTCGTGAATGGCGTCAATGACGAGATGCTCATCGCTGTCATCATCGACCAGCGAGAACAGCTTGAGATCCCGGATCACCTTGGGCGACAGGAATTGCTGGATGAAGGACTCATCCTTGAAGTTGCGCATCGCGAAGTGCACCGTTTCCAGCCAGTCGCTGCCGGCGATATCCGGGAACCACTCACGATCCTCATCGTCGGGGTGCTCACAGATACGCTTGATATCGGTGAACATCGCGAAGCCCAGCGCATAGGGATTGATGCCGTTGTAATGCGGGTGATCGAAGCCGGGCTGCTGCACCACCGAGGTATGCGACTGCAGGAACTCGAGGATCACGCCCTCGCCGATCAACCCCTCATCGTAGAGCTGATTCATGATGGTGTAGTGCCAGAAACACGCCCAGCCCTCGTTCATCACCTGCGTCTGGCGCTGCGGGTAGAAGTACTGCGCCAGCTTGCGCACGATACGTACCAGCTCGCGCTGCCAGGGCTCCAGCAACGGGGCATTCTTCTCGATGAAATAGAGCAGGTTCTCCTGCGGTTCCGGCGGATAGCGGCCGCGACGATGCAGACCGAGAGGATCATTGACCTCATCGACCACCTCATCCTCTTCGCCCGCCTGGGGAATCGTGGTCCAAAGCGCATTCACCTGGGCCTGCAGATAGGCCTCACGCTCCTGCTGACGCTGGACCTCCTCTTCCGGCGAGATGGCCGATGGACGCTTGTAGCGATCCACGCCATAGTTCTGCAGAGCATGGCAGGCATCGAGCAGCTGCTCGACGGCGTCCACGCCATGACGCTCCTCGCACTCGGATACGTATTTCCGCGCGAAGACGAGGTAGTCGATGATCGCCGAGGCATCGGTCCAGGTGCGGAACAGATAATTGCCCTTGAAGAAGCTGTTGTGGCCATAGCAGGCATGTGCCATGACCAGAATCTGCATCATCAGGGTGTTCTCTTCCATCAGATAGGCGATGCACGGATCGGAGTTGATCACCAGCTCGTAGGCCAGCCCCATCTGCCCTCGCCGATACGCCTGCTCCACCGACAGGAACTGCTTGCCGAACGACCAGTGATGGTAGCCGACCGGCATGCCGATACTGGCGTAGGCATCCATCATCTGCTCGGACGTGATCACCTCGATCTGGTTGGGGTAGATATCCAGATGGTACTGCGCGGCGATGCGCGCGATCTCGCTTTCGAAATGCTCGAGCAATTCGAAGGTCCAATCCGACCCGCTGGCCGGTTGGGTATCTTCGAACCGGCTATCGATGTGCTTGCCCATTCGGTCATCAAGACCGCCATCAAGACCATGGCTCATGAGGCCTCCTGACCCGGCGCGACTGCCGGGCACGTCGAATGATGTGATCAGGCGCTGATGCGGCGCTTGAACAGCTCGCGGAATACCGGGTAGATATCGCCTGCCTCGACGATCTGCTGCATGGCAAAACGTTCCGGAAATTCCGCCTCGACCCGCTCGTACTCCTCCCACAACGCCTGATGGGCATGCGGCGTGATCTCCACATAGGCGTAGTACTGCAGGCGCGGCATCAGCTTCTTTATCATCAGTTCGCGACAGTTGGTGGAATCATCGTCCCAGTTGTCGCCATCCGAGGCTTGCGCCACATACAGATTCCACTCACCGGCCGGATAGCGCGATTCGATCACCTCATCGAGCAGCGTGAGGGCACTGGACACGATGGTGCCGCCGGTTTCGCGGGAGTAGAAGAACTCCTCCTCATCGACTTCCTTGGCAGCGGTGTGGTGACGGATGAAGACCAGCTCGACCTTCTCATAGTTGCGCTCCAGGAACAGATACAGCAACAGGAAGAAACGCTTGCCGATGTCCTTGTGCGCCTGGGTCATCGACCCCGAGACATCCATCACGCAGAACATCACCGCCTTGTTGGACGGCATCGGCTGATTGATGAGGTGGTTGTAGCGCAGATCATAGGTATCGAGGAACGGCACCGCCTTGAGGCGCGCCTCGAGCCGCTCGATTTCCGCCTTGAGCTCACTGATGCGCACCTTGTTGCGCAGCACCGGGTCCTTGCGCTCCTCCTGCTCCAGCGCTTCGACAGCCTCCTTCAGCGCCCGCTTGATCGGGGAACGCATCGCGATGCGCCGCGCCTGTGCCGAGCGCATCGAGCGAACGATGTTGATACGTGCCGGTGTGCCGTCACGCGCAATCCCCGCGCGCACCGGGCGCACCTCTTCCATGTCCGCGATCTGCTTGCGCTCCAGATGCGGCAGTTCCAGCCCGTCGAAGACGAACTCGAGAAATTCCTCACGCGACAGGGTGAAGGCGAAGTCGTCTTCCCCTTCGCCCTGATTGGAGGCCTGGCCTTCGCCACTGCCACCTCCCCCGCCGCCACCACCGGGACGGCGCATGCGGTCCCCTTCGACAAATTCCTTGTTGCCGGGATTGATCACACGCCGCTTGCCGCCCTGCCCGTGCTGGAACACCGGCTCGGAAATGTCACGCGTCGGGATGGAGACTTCCTCACCGCGCTCCATGTCGGTGATGGAGCGCCGATTGACGGCATCCTCCACCGCCCGCTTGATATGACTGCGATAGCGCCGAATGAAGCGCTGTCGATTCACTGCACTCTTGTTGCGTGCATTGCTGCGTCGATCAATGAAATAACTCATTCGCCCTCCTTGCCGGCCCCGCCCTCAGCGGATGGCCGGATGGCAAGTGCCGACGGCAATCGAGCCCGCCGGCAGGCCTGTCGTCAGTCGGCAGGGCTTACTGCGACTTGCGTACACGCAGGTACCATTCGGACAACAGGCGCACCTGCTTCTCGGTGTAGCCGCGATCCACCATGCGCGCCACGAAGTCCTCGTGCTTGCGCTGATCAGATGCCGAGGCCTTGGCATTGAAGGAGATGACCGGCAGCAGCTCTTCGGTATTGGCGAACATCTTCTTCTCGATCACCGCACGCAGCTTTTCATAGGACTGCCAGCTCGGGTTGGTACCGTTGTTCTGCGCCCGTGCGCGCAGCACGAAGTTGACCACCTCGTGACGGAAATCCTTCGGGTTGGAGATGCCCGCGGGCTTCTCGATCTTCTCCAGTTCCTCGTTGAGTGACTGACGGTCCAGCAGTTCGCCGGTCTCGGGATCGCGATACTCCTGCTCCTGGATCCAGAAGTCGGCATAGGTCACATAGCGATCGAAGATGTTCTGCCCATACTCGGAATAGGACTCGAGATAGGCGGTCTGGATCTCCTTGCCGATGAAATCGACGTAGCGGGGTGCCAGGTATTCCTTGATATAGCGCAGGTAGCGCTCATGGGTTTCCTTGGGCAGCTGTTCCTGATCGAGGCGCTGCTCCAGCACGTAGAGCAGATGGACCGGATTGGCCGCGACCTCACTGGCATCGAAGTTGAAGACCTTGGAGAGAATCTTGAAGGCAAAGCGCGTCGAGAGCCCGTCCATCCCCTCGTCAACACCGGCGCTGTCGCGGTATTCCTGGATCGATTTGGCGCGCGGATCGGTATCCTTGAGGTTCTCGCCGTCATAGATGCGCATCTTCGAGTAGACGCTGGAATTCTCCGGCTCACGCAGACGTGACAGCACGATGAACTGGGACAGCATGCGCAGCGTATCCGGGGCACAGGGCGCCTGATTCAGCGACGAATGCTCCAGCAGCTTGGCGTAGATCTTGACCTCCTCGGAGGCACGCAGGCAGTAAGGCACCTTGACGATATAGACGCGATCAAGGAAGGCCTCGTTGTTGCGGTTGTTGCGAAATGCCTGCCACTCGCTCTCGTTGGAGTGCGCCAGCACCACGCCATCGAAGGGAATCGCGCCCATGCCTTCCGTCGGGTTGTAATTGCCCTCCTGGGTCGCGGTCAGCAGCGGGTGCAGCACCTTGATCGGCGCCTTGAACATCTCGACGAATTCCATCAGCCCCTGGTTGGCCTTGCACAGCCCGCCGGAGAAGCTGTAGGCATCCGGATCGTCCTGGGCATAGAGCTCCAGCTGACGGATATCGACCTTGCCGACCAGCGCAGAGATGTCCTGGTTGTTGTCATCGCCCGGCTCTGTCTTGGAGATACCGATCTGATTGAGGCGTGAGGGATAGAGCTTGACCACGCGGAACTTGCTGATATCTCCGCCATATTCCTTGAGCCGCTTGGCAGCCCACGGCGACATGGCACTGCGCATGCAGCGCCGAGGAATGCCGTACTCCTTCTCGATCAGCTCACCATCTTCCTCCGGCGAGAACAGCCCCAGCGGAGACTCGAATACCGGCGAGCCCTTGATGGCATAGAAGGGGATCTGCTCCATCAGCAGCTTGAGGCGCTCCGCCAGAGACGACTTGCCGCCGCCCACCGGGCCGAGCAGATACAGGATCTGCTTGCGCTCCTCCAGCCCCTGCGCCGCGTGCCGGAAGTAGGAAACGATCTGCTCGATAGCCTCTTCCATGCCATAGAACTCGGCAAAGCTTGGATAACGGCGGATCAGCTTGTTGGAAAAGATACGGGAAAGACTGGGGTCCTTGGCGGTATCGATGACCTCCGGTTCACCGATGGCCGCCAGCATGCGCTCGGCAGCGCTGGCGTAGGCAGTAGCGTCCTGCCGGCACAACTCCAGGTACTCCTGGAGACTCATCTCTTCTTGCTGAATCCGCTCATAGCGGCTCTGCACGTGATCGAAGATGCTCATGGAAGCCTCCTTGTCGCGACATCAGTCGCTGGGACCATCGCCGGGCCCACTCAGGTAAGACCGCAAGATTCGCTCGTCCGCTCAGCCTGGATAGCGTACGCAGGACGGCTGCCTCGGCGTGTTTATCAGCATAGGTCGATATAGGGTGCAGGTGTCCAATACAGTGAGTGAATGCATTCAACGAACTTTCCGCCGGCGGAGCCAGTTCTGCCAAGCACCGCAGCATCTACGGCAGCCAGTGGGTCAGCAGACACTACGTTCGCGCCTCAATGCCCCTGACAACGCGTTGAAGAAAGCTTTGAAAGACGCGAAAACTCGACCAATGCTTCTGCTGTCGCGGGTGATTCACTCATGTCATGTTGCACCGCAGCACACCCTGAGCATAGGAACAGACTGACGGTTGACGCCAGTCACTCGCACGCCCAGACGACACTGCATACCAGCCAGTCGAGCAAGAATGATCGCGTCCACACCTCTCACCCGACCACCCCCGCCGCTCTTCACACAGCCTCCTGCTTCGCCACAAAGACCATGAAGACAAAGACTGGCGACGAAGTGGCTACCAACCTGATCAGACTATTGCCTCAGTCACACATGACGTTGACCAGACCGGACAACAGGCTATAAAAAAATCCCCATCGCCGGGGCGATGGGGATTTCGAGGGAGGCGCTCACGCCTTGGGGACCGCCTGAATCGAGAGACTCACAGCACGTCGCGAATATCCTTGAGCAAGGCGTCGAGCAACTCGGTGGTGGTGTTCCAGGAGCAGACGAAGCGCGCGCCGCCCGCACCGATGAAGGTATAGAAGGTCCAGCCACGCTCACGCAGCGCCGCCAGCACATGCTCGGGGAAGCTGGCGAACACGCTGTTGGCCTCGCTGGGGAACAGCAGCTCGATGCCCTCCAGCGCCTCGAGTCGCTCGGCCAGATACTGCGCCATGCCGTTTGCATGACGGGCGTTGTTCAGCCAGACATCATTTTCCAGCAGCCCCATCCAGGGCGCCGCGATGAAGCGCATCTTGGAGGCCAGCTGACCGGCCTGCTTGCAGCGATAATCAAAATCGCGTGCCAGCTTGCGATCGAAGAAGATCACCGCCTCTCCCATGGCCAGACCATTCTTGGTGCCGGAGAAGCACAGCACGTCCACGCCCGCCTTCCAGGTCAGCTCAGCGGGCGAGACACTCAGCGCGGCGCAGGCATTGGCGAAACGGGCACCATCCATATGGATCTGGAGGTCATGACGGTCTGCCACTTCACGAATTGCCTGCAGCTCTTCCAGGCTGTAGACGGTGCCGACCTCGGTGCACTGGGTCAGGGAGATCACCCGCGGACGCGGATAGTGGATATCGCTGCGCTTGGTGACCAGCTGCTCGATGCCTTCCGGCGTCAGCTTGCCGTTGGGGCCCGGCGCGTTGAGCAACTTGGACCCGTTGGAGAAGAACTCCGGCCCGCCGCATTCATCGGTCTCGATATGGGCCAGTTCGTGGCAGATGACACTGTGGTAGGACTGGCACAGATGGGCCAGCGACAGGGAGTTGGCGGCGGTGCCATTGAAGACGAAGAACACCTCGCACTCGGTCTCGAACAGCTGACGGAAGCTGTCGGTGACCTGCTGCGTCCAGCGGTCATTGCCGTAGGCGAGATCGTCATCACGATTGGCCTGCATCATGTACGCCATCGCCTCGGGACAGATACCGGACGTGTTGTCACTGGCCAGAAAGCGTGAAGTGCACGCTTCATCGGCAGCAGAGGTCGCAGCGGGGGTCGGGGCAATGGCGTCAGTCGTCATGGGAATTTCCAGAGCGGGACAGGGGATCACCCTGTCCGGTGAAACAGACACGGCTCCCGGATGGCAGGAGCCGCTGCAGAAACTCCATCATAACAGCGCTGCACGCCGCCGCCAGTGGCAGGTGAATGCTGCACGCAAGCCACCGGATGGCGCCTAGCGAGAGGAGACGAGCCAGATGACACTCGCCTCGCCAGCACCCTCAGATGGCCTGCAACGCCGGATAACCTCGCCGCCCCTGCAAGCCGCCGCTGTGCAGCACGCGAATGCGCGTACCGCGTGCGATCAGACCATTGACCAGATGGTGCGCCAGCGCCGCAAACAGCTTGGCGGTGTAGACCGGCTCCACCGCAACGCCTGTCTCGGCCTCGAAGCGCTGAATGAACTGGATCAACCAGTCAGGTGCCTTGGCAAAGCCGCCGGCCTGCGCTCCCAGCCACAAGCCCCACTCCGGCGTCTTCTGCTGGCTGCCGCCACTCTCCGCCAGCAGGCGACGCACACGATGATAGAGCTGATCGCCATGATTCATGGTCGGCACCCCGATGACCCGCAGCCCATCGCGCTCACCCAGCGCACTCAGCACCCCCGCGAGCGTCGTGCCGCTGCCACAGGCCAGCAGCACCAGCTGCGGCGCAGACTCGCCCGGCACCGGCTCGGCCAACGCCTGGGCCAACGGTGCCAGCCCGGCGACACCCTCCGCGCAACCGCCACCCTCGGGAATCCATACTCCCTCGCCATGGCGCCTGGCAAAATCAGGCTGGTCGCGCTGCCGGTACTCTGCTCGCGAGACGAAACTCAAGCGCATGCCATTGTCACGTGCATCGGCGAGCGTGGGCGTCAGCGGCGCTTCGGGGTGCCCGCGCACCAGGCCATGCGTCTCGATGCCCAATCTGGCACCCGCCGCCGCCAATGCATGCAGATGGTTCGACCACCCCCCTCCACAGCTGATGATACCCCGCTTCTCGCTCAACGCCCTGGCCAGCGGCAGACGCAACTTCCAGGCCTTGTTGCCGGAAATCTCGCTATCCAGCGTGTCGGCGCGCAGGCACTCGACGATCACACCGGCCTCATCGGCCAGCGGCCACGCCAGGCGCTCGACCGCTGGCGGCGTGAACAGATCCAGCAGGCTGTCCAGCGTCTCGGCTACCGGCGGGGAGGCGGCCTGCGATGATGAAGCCCGAGCGCCCTCCCTCTTCGGCGGCAAAGGACTGTCCTCGGTGTCCGGCATCAGAGCCTCAACGGTGGCATGGCGTGAGGCGGCGGCGTGCGGTGACATGAGCAGATCCCATCGTGGCGGCAAGGCAGAAATCAGAGCGCATCGAGCCGCTGGCGCGGCGCCCGAGGCAAACTCTGAAGACGACAAAGCCACCACGGAGGCACATGCAACAAAGGCACGGCGTCCGCGGTGGCTTCCATCAGTCTAGGCAGTGGTCAGGCTCAGCTCAACGCTGAATATCCCCATGCGTGATCGCGGTCAACTCAAAGGGCAGCGGCCGCCATGGTGCCCTGCGCGATCGCACGCTTGGCATCCAGCTCTGCCGCCTTGTCGGCGCCACCGACGATATGCAGCTCCACCCCCGCCGCCTCCAGAGGCGCCTTGAGCTCCAGCACCGAATCCTGCCCGGCGCACAGCACGATGCTGTCCAGCGCCAGATGCTGCTCTTCGCCATTGAGGCTGACGGTCAGGCCTTCGCTGTCGATCGAGCGATACTCACAGCCGGCGACCATCTTGACGTCACGCTGCTTGAGGGTCGCGCGATGCACCCAGCCAGTGGTCTTGCCCAGCCCCTTGCCGGGCTTGGAGGTCTTGCGCTGCAGCAGCCACACCTCACGTGGCGCCTGCGGTATCACGGGCGCCTTGAGGCCGCCAGGCGTGCTGACCGAGAGATCTACCCCCCACTCCTCGCACCACAGCTCACCATCCAGCGAGGGCGACGGCTCGACGTGGGTCATCAGCTCCGCGACATCGAAGCCGATCCCGCCAGCCCCGATCAACGCCACGCGACGCCCGACCCGCTCCGGTGCGCTGATCGCCTCGGCATAGCTGAGCACCTGACCCCGCTCGATACCGGCTTCGACACCCTCGATATCCGGCGTCCGCGCCTTCACGCCCGAGGCCAGAATCACGGCATCGAATTCCGCCAGTATCTCGGCGGTGGCGCGGGTATTGAGACGCACCTCGACCCCACAACGCACCAGCTTCTCGTTGAAGTAACGCAGTGTCTCGTCGAACTCTTCCTTGCCGGGGATGCGGCGTGCGAAATTGAACTGGCCCCCCACCTCGGACTGCGCCTCGAACAGCACCACCTCGTGGCCACGCTCTGCCGCCGTCACGGCGGCAGACAAGCCGGCAGGCCCTGCGCCTACCACTGCCACACGGCGCTCATGTCGCGCGGGCTCGATCACCATCTCGGTTTCATGACAGGCGCGCGGATTGACCAGGCAAGAGGTCAGCTTCATCTGGAAGGTGTGATCGAGACACGCCTGGTTGCAGGCGATGCAGGTATTGATGATGGCAGCATCGTCCGCCTTGGCCTTGCTGACCCATTGCGGATCCGCCAGGAACGGTCGCGCCATCGACACCATGTCGGCATGGCCCTCGGCCAGCACCGACTCGGCAACCTCAGGCATGTTGATGCGATTGGTGGTGATCAGCGGCAGGCTGAGCTCCTGCTTCATGCGCTGGGTCAGCCCGGTGAAGACAGCGCGCGGCACGCTGGTGACGATGGTCGGCACACGCGCCTCATGCCAGCCGATGCCGGTATTGATCAGGCTCGCCCCCGCCGCCTCGATGGCCTTGCCGAGCGCAACCACTTCATCCCAGGTGCTGCCCTCGTCGACCAGATCCAGCATCGAGAGGCGATAGATGATCAGGAAGTCCTCACCCAGCGCGGCACGGATACCGGCGACGATCTCCACCGCCAGGCGGATGCGATTCTCGAAGCTGCCACCGTACTCATCCTCGCGCTGATTGGTGCGCCGACAGATGAACTGGTTGATGAAATAGCCTTCTGAGCCCATCACCTCGACGCCGTCATAGCCGGCCTCGCGTGCCAGGCTGGCACAGCGCACGTAGTCGGCGATCTGCTCCTTGACCTCCGAGGTGCTCAGCGCGCGTGGCGTGAAGGGGTTGATCGGCGCCTGAATCGCCGAGGGCGCGACCTGATCCGGTGAGTAGGCATAACGCCCCGCATGAAGGATCTGCAGACAGATGCGCCCATCCTCGGCGTGCACCGCCTCGGTGACCTCGCGATGGTGCTCCGCCTCCTCCGGGGTGGTCAGCTTCGCGGCCCCCTGCATGACAGCCCCTTCCGCGTTCGGCGCGATACCGCCCGTGACGATCAGCGCCACACCATGGCGTGCACGCTCACGATAGAACGCCGCCAGGCGCGCGAAGCCATTGAGAGTCTCCTCAAGCCCCGTGTGCATGGAGCCCATCAGCACACGGTTCTTGAGCGTGATATGGCCCAACGTCAGCGGACGGAAGATATTCGGATAGGCAGTCATTGCGGTCTCTCCTTGGCTGTCTCGAGCACCTCGGACAATCATTGTTGTATCGCGCCGCCGCCATTCTCATCAGCAACACTCATGAGTCATGGCCATCAGCAGTAACAGGTCGTCAGGACATCCACGACTGAGGTCAGATGGCAAACGGTCGTATGAAACGAGTGATCCCAGTGTAGAGCATCGCGCCCCGGGCTCAATACTCCCAAAGGCCACATCGCGAATGAGACCAGAGATGACAGCAGCGAGGGGAAAACCGTGCAGGATACCCATCAACGGGGGGAGGGGAGCGTCGCGATGTCCACCGAGAAGGCCGACAAGCCGGGAACAGGGCCAGGTCGAGACGTAGAGAGGCAAGAACGGGAGACAAGCGAGGCTGGATCAGTACTGAAGACTTTTCGACAGCCAGAAACGCAAAAACCCGAGCTCGAAAGCTCGGGTTTCACGAATTCTTGTAGATCGAATGGCGGACCGGACGGGACTCGAACCCGCGACCTCCGGCGTGACAGGCCGGCATTCTAACCAACTGAACTACCGGTCCGCATTGGTGGGTGATACTGGATTCGAACCAGTGACCCCAAGCATGTGAAGCTTGTGCTCTAACCAACTGAGCTAATCACCCAACACAAACGATCTTTGCTGCAAGCAGCGGTGATATCTCGCGATTCTGATGGCGGACCGGACGGGACTCGAACCCGCGACCTCCGGCGTGACAGGCCGGCATTCTAACCAACTGAACTACCGGTCCACTTCAGAACAACTCAACATCGGGCGCATGACAAACGAGAATGGCGGACCGGACGGGACTCGAACCCGCGACCTCCGGCGTGACAGGCCGGCATTCTAACCAACTGAACTACCGGTCCACGACAAACGCTTGCTTCTGCTAACGAACCAGGCCATTTAATCAAGTAACGCTTTGAAAAGCAATGACTTTTTTCAAATGGTGGGTGGTACTGGGTTCGAACCAGTGACCCCCAGCTTGTAAGGCTGGTGCTCTACCAACTGAGCTAACCACCCCTGTCTCGTTGGCGCTGCATTCTACGGAATCCGGCCCATGAGTCAATACTTTTTTTACGCGCAATTTCAGCAATCGCCCGCGACAGAGTATTGATAAGACAGGACTTTCCCGCTGCATCTTGCCTGCAGGCCAGTAAACATCAGCGTTGCGTCATCATTCTGACATGCCGCTGTCGCCATCGAAGGCCTGGGTAATGCCCCTCGAATAATGATGATTCACTGCCGCTTTCCACCCAATGCCGGGTGATGGGCCAAGGCCTGCGCCGCACGCGAAATCAGTCCTTCACGAGTCTCGCCACTCACTTTTCGTGGTTTGAAATCATGTTCGCCATCATTCAGCCAATGCAAGGTGAGGCTTTCCGGCAACGGATATGCCGTCACTTCCTCTCGAGTGCCGAAGGGATCGCGGCTGCCCTGACAGATCACACCCGCCATCGGGATAGCCGGCAGATGGTCGATGCGCAACTTGTCGGGCTTGCCCGTGGGATGGAAGGGATAGCCCAGCGCGTACCACCCGACCGGCAACGGCGCATGCGCCGCCTGGGCCAATTCCACCAGCAGATGAGAGGCCACACGACTGCCCATCGACTTGCCGCCAACCAGCCAGGGCAGCGTCCGCAAGCAGTCGAAGTCTGCCACACACGCCATCAGCGCCTGACACCAGCGCGCCATCTCCTCGATCAGCCCGGGCAGCCGGGGTGGCGGTCTGCGGCGACGCTCGCAGCGCATCCTGACGAGATAGCTGAAATCGAATGCCAGCCATGCCATGTCATGCGCCAGGCAGGCAGCAGCGAACCGTTGATGGAAGTCGGTCTCACGCCCGGCACCGGCACCATGGGCATGCAACAGCAGGGCACGCTCAGGACGCCCATGGATCTCGAGAGGCCCAAGCTCCGCCAACCAGCCTCGCCACGGCCCTCGCGCTGTCAGCGCGTCGTGGGACATGGTCTGGCGAGCAGCAAGCTCCAAGGCGACGTCGGCCAGGCTGGCGACACGAAAGCCTTCCTCGGCGTAGGGGCTGGGGACCTCAGCCGTATTGGACGCATTGGCATCTTCGTCCGATGATGAAGTGACGGCGGGCAAGCGAAATTCTCCTGTTGATCTCGTACGGCTCGCGCCAGACAACGCTGGAACCGATGAGGGGTAAACGCTGCATTCCAGCGCGAGGGATGGCCTGTCAGTCGGCCATGGTCGCGCGTGATATCGGTCAGCGCCAGCCCTGCCGCCCTGAACAGTGGCGTCGGTGATATGGCTGCTCCCGCAGCGCCGCTTCCAGCACCGTCGCCACCAGCACTGCGCTTTCGCCCACTGCCGACGAGGTCGTGATATGCGTACAGCTCTTGAGGCTTCGGCCTGCCAACCCCGCGTGAACCATCATCATCACGTAAGCCATGATTTCGCTCGCATGGCCGTCATCTGGGGCCTGCTCAGCCTCTGTCTGGCCGTATGGCTCAACCTCATCTGGCTATGGCCCTCGCTGGGGCCGGAAGTGGCCTGGCTGAGCTACGGCCGCCTCGCCCCCTTGCAGCACCACCTGCTGCTCTACGGTCTGGGCGGCTCGGCAGTGATCGCCGGTGGTTACTCCATCGCCATGCACAGCGTCCTGCAACGCGAATCACGCACGGACGCCGAGACGGCGATACCGGATATCGCACTGCCCCCTTTCACGCTCAAGCTGATGCATTTCACCTTCCTCGGCTGGCAGGCCGTGGTCGCGCTCGGCGCACTGGCGATTGTCGCAGGCTACTCCTCGGGCCAGTACATGGCCGAAGCCCCCTGGCTCGTCGATCTACTGATGACCCTCGTCTGGCTGGCCGTGGCGTGGGTCTTCTTCACGGTACTGGAACAGCGCACGCTGCGCCGCCTGCCGGTGGCCTGCTGGTACTTCATCGCCGGCCTGATGCTGGTGTTGATGCAGCATGTGCTGATCTCGCTCAGCGTGCCGATCGGCCTGCTTGAATCGATACCGCTCTTCACGGGCAGCCTCGAGGCACTGATTCAGCGCTGGCAGGCCGGGCCACTCCCCGGCGGCATGTTCGCATTCGGCCTCATTGCCTTGCTCCATCACATGGTGATGAGCCGCTCGCGGCGGCCGCTCCACTCGCATCGGCTGGCGACCACCAGCTTCTGGATGCTGGTGCTGCTGGTGACATGGGGAGGTGCTCCGCTGCTGTTCGCGAGCGCCCTGCCAGCCTGGAGTCAGACGCTGGGCATGGCGATGGGCCTCCTGCTGCTGGCACCGGGGCTGGCACTCAGCCTCAATGGCCTGATGACACTCAAGGAGGATTGGCACTCATTGCGCCGGGATCCGCTGATCTGCCTGCTGGCGGCAGCTCTGGTCAGCTTCGCCCTTGCGGTTCTTGAATACAGCCTGCTGTCACTGCCGACCCTCAATGCCCTAGCCTTCAGTGCCACCAACAGCCTGTCGCCGGCAGCAAGCCTGGGGGTGGTCGCGACAGTCGCCATCGTGATGGCCTATCACCTGCTGCCCCCGATGCGCTCCCTCGCGCTGCTCAAGACCCATGCCCTGCTGGCCATCATCGGCACCCTGCTGTGCATTGCCGCCAGCTGGGCCACCACGCTGCTTCAAGGCAGCATGTGGCATGTGCTGGCAGATGACGGCAGACCGCTATACACCCTGAGCGAGGTGCTGGAAGCGGCCCGCATGCCGATGATGATCTCGCTGGGCGGGCTCGCCTGCTGTGCGCTCGGCATGCTGCTGATGCTCCTCAATGTGATGCGCACCCTGGCTGTCCACAAGAGCGAACGGCAAGCCGCTCATGAGCGCCAGCTCCCGAAGTCCGGCTCGCGGAAGACATCATCACAGCCTGCCATACACCCTGCATTACCCTCTGCCACGCCCCCTGCCACATCCTCGGGAGGGCACTACGCATGAGACATGTCCTGCTCGAACGACACGCCGGCCTGATGACGGCACTATGCCTGCTCACCATGAGCCTCGGCGCCCTCGCCCAGCTGGTGCCGCTTGGAGCTCACCCCAGTCTCGCCAGCGCGCCCGAAGACCTCAAACCGCTGAGCGCCCTGGCGCTGGAGGGTCAGCGCATCTATCAACGCGAGGGCTGTCAGCAGTGCCACACACGCATGGTGCGCTATCTACCGGGCGACACGGCGCGCCACGGCGATGCGACGACCACCCGGGCACGCTTCTACGACCGCCCTTCGCTGTGGGGCGTCGAGCGCTGGGGGACGGATTTGAGCCAGCTGCCTGCGCAGCATGACGATGCCTGGCAGCGCCTGCATCTGCATGACCCGCGCAGTCAGGTGCCGGGTTCGGCGATGCCTGCCTACCCGTGGCTGTTCGAGCGGGCGTTGAGCGGCGAAGGTATCGCGGCACGCATGCGAGCCCTGCAAGGCCTGGGCGTACCCTACGCGGAAGACGAGATTCTCGCCGCCCCCAATGACGTGCGTGGCACTGCCGAAATCACGGCTCTGCTCGCCTACCTGCAGCAGGCCGCCCCTGCGAGCGACACCGCCAGCCGTAGCCCATGACAGCCCCCCTCAGGAGACACGACATGAATCTGCTGGAGACAACTGGCCTCCCCCTGTTCTGGAATCTCTGGGTGCTGGCCCTCACGCTGGGCAGCCTGGTGTTGTTCGCCATGCTGGCGCTGGGCAGTCTTTCGCGCGCTGACAGCGACGAGCGCGAAGGCGATGGCCCCATGCAGGAACATCGCATCAACGGCATACGTCAGCCTGACACACCAGCGCCACGTGCCTGGGGCATTCTGGCACTGGCGACGCTGGCCGCCGCGCTGATCCTGCTGCTCGGCGCAGCTGGCTGAGCCCAGATGGCCAGCGACGGATGACCAGCGACTGATGCCTGAGTGCTGGTCACTGCATACTGACTCGCGCCTTCGGCTGAGGCAGGTCGTCGCGGTATGGTCACGCGGGGTCAACCAGGCCTAAAGTTCACACACCTTGCAACGCCCATGGGTTGGGCAGGATAATGAATTAACAAAATCTAATATTATGGCGTCACGGAATGCGCTGCCTCGGCCGATGAGCGCTCAGACTCTGTCCGCTCGATACACTGCGGCTCAGCAGTGCAGCGGCGGGCGACAAGGCCCCGCCCCACCGTTCGTTGCGCCCGAAAGACCCCTCCCGCTGCCCTACCCCAGGGGTAGCGGTGACATTCCTCAGGAGAGTCACCATGACGGCCAATGCACAGGCATCACACCGCTTGCGCGCCCATGAAGCCCGCTGCCAGACATGTTCGCTGAGTTCACTGTGCCTGCCACTGGCACTGAACATGGAAGATATCGACCAGTTTGACGCCATCATCCGCCGTCGCGCGCCACTCAGAAAAGGGGAAGTCCTCTTCACCCAGGGCGATGCCTTCGATTGCGTCTTCACGGTGCGCTCCGGAAGCCTCAAGCAGATCACCAATGAAAACAGCGGTACGGAGCAGCTGACCGGCTTCTACCTGCCCAGCGAGCTGGCCGGACTCGATGCCATCGACAGCAATTGCTATCCCGGCACCGCGGTGGCGCTGGAGACCACCACCGTCTGCGAGATTCCCTTCGACCGACTCAATGCGCTCTCGGAGCAGATGCCTGAGCTGAGAACCCAGCTGTTCAAGAGCCTGAGCAAGGAATTGCACGAAGATCGCCGCATGATGATGCTGCTGTCACGCAAGACAGCCGATGAGCGGCTGGCGAGCTTCCTGGTCAACCTGTCACAGCGCTTCCGTCGCCGAGGCTATTCGCCATACAGCTTCCGCCTCTCGATGGCACGCGCCGATATCGGCAACTATCTGGGACTGGCCGTCGAAACCATCAGCCGCATCCTGACCCGCTTCCAGACCCAGGGGCTGGTCGACATTCGTGCCCGCGAGGTGCATATCCTGCATCTGGATGGCCTGATCGAGCTGGCCGAGGGCGAGTGTCAGGGCGGTCGCTGATGACGCCTGCTGACAGCACATCACGCGGTGCGACACTGCGCTGATCTACCGCAGGACGCCATGTCGGTCCCACACAAGGCAGAAGCCCGCCACGCAATGGGCGTGGCGGGCTTCTGCTTTCTGACAGGCCAGTCGTCAGTCATCGAAACAGTTCGACAACCCAGACAGCCCTGACGACAGAGCGTGTCTCGGCCGCTCAAGCCCCGCTGGCAATCAGCGGTTCTCGAGGCGGTTATAGTCCAGCAGGCCCGCTTCGACAGGGCGATCAGCATAGTTGACGCGCAGCACGCTGTCGGAGAACTGCCAGAAGCGCGGATCAGTCCGGCGCACTCCGATATCGGCCTGCAGGGCGCGGTAGTCCTCTTCGGTCTCGAGTGCCGCCACCCGCTCTGCCAGCCCCGTCAGAGTGTCAGGCGTCAATCGCCAGAAGGCATTCGGGTAATCGCCCGCCACGCCCCGCAAGACATCGAGAGTGTCTTCCTCAGGACGGCGGTTTTCCTCCTCATCGAACAGACTGGTGATGTTGGCGTGGGCGGAATTGCGCAGCACGCTGTAAAGGCGTGGCGAGTCATCAGTGCCATCCTCCAGCGCGACGATCGTCACCTCCGGCATCAGGCTGGCCGAGACTCCCTGCACCGCAGCGAGGGCCTGCAGCTCATGTCGCACATGCTCATCCTCGACATTGCTCAGACTGCGCTCATGCCCGAGTTCCGGCGCGAGGCGCTCCTGCATGCGCCGCATCAGGCCAAGGCGGGCCTGGTCCGGCGACGAGAGCTCCTGCGGTGTCCAGACAATGTCACTGGGCGCATCGAACTGCGGCGGTTTCTTGAACAGCAGCCCCCCAAGCCCCGGGCTCACGTCGCGATACCAGCTATCATGCACCGCCTGGCGCTCGCCCGCCGGCAACAGCACCAACAGGTTGTTCTCGCCCTCCATGCGCAGGAAGTCCATGTACAGGCGAGTGACCAGCTGATGCCCGAGATTGCCGTAGACATCGAAGCCGGCGACCAGCAGGTAGTGGATACGCTCCAGCATCGGGTAATCGATGATCCAGCCCGTCTTGGGTACGCCACCGACCAGCCCCTTCATTACCGCCGCATTGTCGAAGTGACGATAGATGGTCAGGGCCGCGTTGGGGTTGCGCCCCTGCCCGGGGCCGTCGGCCCAGCCGCTGCCGTCCCACATCACTCGCGTATCCAGGCGCAGGTCACCATCGCGATAGGCCTGGGACATCAGACGCTGTTTGGCCTTGAGATAGGCGGTCTGCTTGCTCTCGAACTTGACCCAGGAGCTGATAGGCAACGCGTTGCTGCTTTGCTCGGCGGGCAAACTGAGGTTCTTTCCTTCCTCGGCCAGGGTGCGCTCCACTTCCGGGTGACTGAACATCTTCGGATCAGTGAAACCGACCCAGAAGTGATCATTGATCACATCCACCGCGACCTGCCCGCGACAGACCGGCCCCTTGATGAAGCCCATGATGGTGTTCTGCGACTCATCCAGCATGAAGCGATAGCGTGACTCGGCCGGAATGGCCTCGAAGGTCAGGAAAGGATTCGAGGCCGTCTTGAGGTCGTAATCCGGCAGGTCATTCACGGGGTAATCCGGCGTCAGGAACAGCGCCTGCCAACGTTTGAAGCGAGCATCATTGAGTGCATAGGGCAGATGATTCTTGGCCAGGATCGTCGCGCGCTCCTGCCACAGACGGTAATAGACCCGCGGCCGCCCGGCGTCATCGTGGGGCATGCTCGCGCGTTCATCGCCGGTATAGGAGGCGTAGGGTGGGTCGTAGGGACGGCGCGTGGAGATGCGCTTGATCGGCTCGCCCGGCGGGGTGCTGGAACGCACCAGCTTGAAGAAGATCGGCCGTCCATCCGCGCCCTTGATGCCCGGGAAATACACATGGCTCAGGAAGAGATGCTCGTAGATATAGCGATTCATCAGGCGCTGCTTGAGGCTGTCGCCATTGAAGAAGCGCTCGGCCTGCTCGATGTGCGGCAACAGCGCCTGGGGCAGCGGCGCCGGCCCCGTCATCGCACCACCCTTGGCCAGCCAGTTCACCAGCGTGCGGTGCTCTTCATCACTGACCTGTGGCAGGGCGTAGGGCATACCCCAGTCAGGGTGGTCTTCGGCGAACTTGTCGTAGCCCTCGACGGGGGCACACACCTGACTGCGATTGAGCGACAGGTCGAAACGGTCTTCCGGCAGCCGGCCATCTTCCGTCACCGGCAGCGGCGCCTTGCGCTTCTGGCTGAGCGCACGGAACAGCACACTGCCCTCCAGATTGGCAGCCGGAGAGTCGAAGCGCTCATTGAGCACCGGCGAGAAGTCCATGCTGCGCCACTGCTCAGTGGTGTCCGCGTCCTCGAACATGCGCGTCAGATTGGCCGCCAGCAAGCGCGTGCCATCGTAGACCGGCTCCGGATTCATGCCGCGATCGATCCCGGCGGCCGATGACATCTTGAGCTGACAGGGAGCGTCGTAGCAGCCATGACAGACCACGCAGCGCGTCTCAATCACCGGCTTTACCTCATCCTCCCACTGACGCCCGGCAAGGCTGTCGTGAGACACCACCCGCTCACGCGGTGACGCGGGGCCGAAACGCTCATCGAGCTGATGAATCGCGACGGCACTGCAGCCCCCCAACAATAGAACGAGCACGATGCTCCAGCGCCAGCGCGGTATGCGCCACAGGCGTCGAAGTAGGTCCGGCATGGGGAACTCCAGCAAGAGGAAGGGATATCGGCAATCGGGCAGATGATGGCGAAAGCGTACCATAAGCATGCTCACTAATTCGGCAAGACTGCCTTTCCAAGCATAGTGAACAATGATGCCAGATTTTTTTGGCGCTACCGCATCCAACTTTATTTTGACGGCGTATGACGTCATGACCCGCCTGAACGAGCTGTCTGACGCAGCGGGTGCCACGATGTTCCTGATCCATAATTCAAAAAATACGGGCCCTGCCCGATAGGAAGCCATCATGACCATGAAGAAGACCGTTACTGCTGCCACCTTCGCCGCCGCTGCCGCCGCGCTGTTCTCCACTGCCGCTCTGACCTCGTTGCCGGTGCACGCCGGTGACAATGCCGTGAAATGCTCCGGCATCAACTCCTGCAAGGGCACCTCCGAATGCGCGACCGCCAACAGCGCCTGCAAGGGCCACAACGCCTGCAAGGGCCAGGGCTGGTCGTACACTGCCAGCGCTGAATCCTGTGTCGGCGAAGGTGGTACTGTCGTCGAGGGTTGATCCTCAGACGCCTCTGGCGAATTACCGACGGGAGGACGGCACACCGTCCTCCCGTTCCTGATTCTGGCTCTGATTCTGTTTCTGTCTGAGAGCCTTGGCGAGTGTCTTTCAGCCCTCCTGACTCGCCATCTGCCTCGCCCTTTTCCGCGCCCTCTGCCTTCGCTCAGAAGAGGACTCACACATGACGACAGCGGTCACCACTCGCCTGCCCACACCCGCCAGCGCCGGCATCGGTCAGGGGCTGGGCCTGCGCCCCGAGTACTACCACGAGATTCTGACGACGCTGCCGGATATCGACTGGTTCGAAGCCATCAGCGAGAACTACATGGGACACGGCGCCAGCGAATCCGGCGGCATGAGGGGAGGCGGATTGAGCGCCGGTGGCAAGCCACTTCATCATCTCGAGCGAGTCCGCGAGCACTACCCCATCGCCTTGCATGGCGTCTCGCTATCCATCGGCGGCAGCCATCCTGTCGACAGCCGTTACCTGCGCGAACTGCGCGCCTTGTGCGAGCGCATCGAACCGCTGTGGGTCTCCGACCACCTGTGCTGGACGCGTACCGGCGCGCATCAGTTCCATGACCTGCTGCCGCTGCCCTACACCGATGCCACCATCGACCACCTGGCCGAGCGCATCGATCAGGTCCAGAACGCGCTCGGCCGTCAGTTATTGCTGGAAAATGTCTCCAGCTACCTGACCTGGCGCCCTGACGAGATGAGCGAGTGGGAGTTCCTGGCCGAGGTCAGCCGCCGTGCCGACTGCCTGATCCTGCTCGACCTGAACAACATCATCGTCTCGAGCCACAATCATGGCTTCGATCCGCTGACCTATCTGGACGCCATGCCGGCAGAGCGCGTCTGGCAGCACCATCTGGCCGGGCATGTCCGGCAGGAAGTCTCCGGCGGCGAGCTGTGCATCGACACCCATGACCAGCCCGTCCCGGACGCCGTATGGACACTATATGATGCCGCGCGGGAGCGCTTCGGCGATGTCGCCACCATGATCGAGCGCGACGACAACTTCCCGCCGTGGTCAGAATTGATGCAGGAGTATGCCGAGCTGCGCCGACGCAGTGGTCGTCCGCTGGCGGATGCCGCGCACACGGACCAGACGGCAGACCACGGAGGGCTGCGCGCATGACGCAAGCGAGCCCCGCAGGCGGAGCTGATCGCAGTGCCTTGGCGCAGCTGCAGGAGACCACGGGCGCCTACCTCGCGACACCTGGCCCTGGCACCCGCAACGCGGCGGCCGAGTCCGTCATCAGTGATCAGCTTGCCAGCGCCGAGGAGCGCCTCGGCATCTACGCGATGGCCTATCGGCTGCGGCTCTTCGAGGTCTTCGGCGGGGATTTCGAGGCCGTGCACACCCTGATCGGCGATGACGCCTTCGGGCTGCTGTGTCGTGACTACCTCGCGGCCCACCCGCCGAGTCATTATTCGATTCGCTGGGCAGGCCAGCATTTCCCGGCCTTCGTCGAGGCGCGCGAACCCGAGCGTTCCCTGGTGACCGAGATGGCCGCCTTCGAGTGGGCATTGGGGCTGGCGCTGGATGTGGTGGACAGCACCCCGCTGAGTGTCGAGACCCTGCAGACACTGGCCCCCGAGGAGTGGCCAGAGCTGGCCCTGGCGGCGCATCCTTCCCTCAAGCATTTCTCGTTCCACTTCGATACGCCGGCCATCTGGAAGGCCATCGACAACGATGAGCCGCCACGCGCGCCGGTCGAGTCCGACACGCCCACGCCCTGGATCGTCTGGCGCCAGCCCACCGCTGGCGCGCCCGAGGTGCACTATCGCTCTCTCGATGCACTGGAAGACCTGGCTCTCGGCGCCATCCTCGCGGCCGGAGACAAGGGCCTGAGCTTCGGCCGGCTCGGTGAGCTGCTGACGCCGCAGGTGGGGGCAGAGCAAGCCCCGGGCGTGGCGATCAACCTGCTGGTGCAGTGGCTCGCCGCCGGTCTGCTGATCAGGCCCTGACGCCAGACATCCGTGTGCCCGACGCCACGCCGGACATGACAGCCAGCGGCGAAAGCCGGACAATACACGCCGACCCTCATTGCGATGGTCGGCTTTCGTCTTCCTGCTGCCGTGATGCCCATGCCCTCTTCTCCTTATGCTCCGCACTCCGACGCGCCGACGGCGCCTCAGACACCTGCGACGATGGCGGACGCCACGCCCACGCCTCTCGAGGCCGAGTCTGCTGAGATTACCGAGCCTGTTGAGCTGACTGAACCCGCCGAGCCACTCGACATCCTGTTCCAGGATGAGGTGCTGGTGGTGGTTCACAAGCCATCGGGCTTGCTGGTACACCGCAGCCCCATCGACAAGCACGAGACCGAGTTTCTGCTTCAGCGCCTGCGCGACCAGATAGGCCAGCATGTCTTCCCCGTGCATCGCCTCGATCGCCCCACATCAGGGCTGATGGTGTTCGGCCTCTCGCCCCAGGCGGCGCGCAAGCTGAGCACCGCCTTCGAGGAGCAGCAGGTCAGCAAGCGCTATCTGGCGATAGTGCGCGGCGTCGCGCCCGAGCAACAACGCCTCGATTACGGTCTGCGCAAGGAAGATGGCAAGCTGCCCAAGGCCGAGATGCCGGAGCAGGAAGCCATCACCGACACGCGCCGCCTGGCACAAGTCGAGCTGCCCATCGCCATCGACCGCTACCCGCAGTCGCGCTTCTCGCTGGTCGAGGCCCGTCCGTTGACCGGCCGCCGCCATCAGATTCGCCGTCACCTGTCACGCCGTGGCTACCCGATCATCGGCGACGCCAAGCATGGCAAGGGCAACTACAATCGCTACTTCGCCACGACACTGGAATGCCCCCGCCTGCTGTTGGCGGCTGTCGGGCTCGAGCTTCCCCATCCCGAGGGCGGCTGGCTGAGCCTGTCATGCCCGCCAGAAGGGGCCTACGCGGCAGTGATGGAGCGCTTCGGCTGGCTGGGCCATCTGCCCGAACGCTACGCTGAACATCTGGCAGAGCGCCCGAGCAGACATTGGCTCGATGCGACCGCCGGCGACCTGGCTGACTGAGCGTGCCCCTGCCGATTGCCACCCGTTCCCCCGAGATTCGCGAGCTGCGCATGACCACCTCTTCCGACACCCCGGGCTCGACCGACATGAGCCCAGAACAGCAGAGCCCTGAAAATAAAAGCTCTGAAAACAAAAGTTCTGAAAGCCAAAGCTCTGAAGAACAGAGCCCTGACCGCAAGCCCGCAGGCGAGCCGTCGACCCACGACAGCACGCCCTCCGCCAGCGAACGGATGCTGGAAAGCTTCTTTGCGGCCGGCGCTGCCAGCCAGGCCCCTGCAGAAGACGACTACGACTTCCGCTTCGGCGGCATCCGTCGCCTCTACGGTGCCAGCGCCTTCGCCCACTTCCGCCACGCGCATGTCGCGGTGATCGGTGTCGGCGGCGTCGGCAGCTGGAGCGCCGAGGCACTGGCTCGCTCCGGCATCGGCGAGATGACGCTGATCGATCTCGATGATGTCTGCGTGTCCAACGTCAATCGTCAGCTGCATGCGCTGGATGGCCAGATCGGCCGACCCAAGGTCGAGGTGCTGGCCGAGCGCTGCCAGCTGATTGCGCCGCAGATGAAGATCCACGCCATCTCGGCCTTCGTCACGCCGGACAACCTCGCTGAGCTGATCCACGACGACCTCGATCACGTCATCGACGCCATCGACAGCGTGCCCGCCAAGACGGCGCTGATCGCCTGGTGCAAGCGGCGCAAGCTGGGCCTGACCGTGACGGGCGGCGCCGGCGGCCAGCTCGATCCGACACGCATCCAGATCGGTGATCTTGCCCGCACCGAGCAGGACCCGCTGCTGGCGCGCGTTCGCTCACTGCTGCGTCGCGACTACAATTTCAGTCGCAACCTGAAGCGCCGATTCGATGTCGAGTGCGTCTATTCCGACGAGCAGCTGACCTACCCCGGCGCCGACGGCGAGGTGTGTGCCACCAAGCCCGGCGACAGCGCCACGCGCCTGGATTGCGCTGGCGGCTTCGGTGCGGCCACCTTCGTCACCGGCAGCTTCGGCTTCACCGCCGCTGCCCGTGCGCTGGCGCGCATCGCACGCCGCGGTGCCAAGGCCACGCCTGCCGCCGATGACACCTCTGTGGCTGATGACGCCCAGGCGCCGAATGCTGCCGACTGATACGCCTGCTTCTCGCTGTTGGCTTCAATGCTTCTTGCTTCTCGCTTCTTGCTTCACCCTCAAGGAAATCGCCATGACTGACCTGCCTGCCATGCCGCCGCTGCCGGAAAATCGTCCCGTGCCGGGCCTCTACCGCCACTACAAGGGCGCGCAGTACGAAGTGATCGGCACCAGTCGCCACAGCGAGACCGAAGAACTGCTGGTGGTCTATCGTGCCTTGTATGGTGAATGCGGGCTGTGGGTGCGCCCGCTGAGCATGTTCATGGAGAACGTCGAGATCCAGGGCGAGCCGGTGCCACGCTTCGCGCTGGTCTCGGCGTGGTCCTGCTGATCCACGGGCGCACCCACATCCTGACCGTCCAGACAGGTACATGCCGCCTGTCGGTCGCGGTGCTATACTGCGCCGCTTGTTTTTCCAGACATACGCATTGAGCCGCTTGCGGGCATGATCTGCCCGCGCGGCTCGGCCACGCCCACACAGCGCATTGCCCGGCACGTCTGGCAGGCACTGTGAGCTGGTTCATACCACGTCAAGAGCGGAGGAAGCATGAGCGCACTGGTTGGTGTCATCATGGGATCAAAATCGGATTGGGCGACCATGTGCCATACGGTCGAAACCCTGGAAGCGCTGGGGATCGAACACGAAGTCAAGGTCGTCTCTGCCCATCGCACGCCCGACCTGCTGTTCGACTATGCCGATACCGCTGCCGAGCGTGGCCTTGAGGTCATCATCGCCGGTGCCGGCGGCGCGGCGCACCTGCCGGGCATGTGTGCCGCCAAGACCTGGCTGCCGGTGCTGGGCGTGCCGGTGCAGTCCAGCATGCTGTCAGGTGTCGATTCCCTGCTCTCCATCGTGCAGATGCCCGCCGGCATCCCCACCGGCACGCTGGCCATCGGGCGCGCCGGTGCCGTGAATGCCGCGCTGCTGGCCGCCAGCCAGCTGGCCAACAAGTACCCGGCCATCCGCACCGCGCTGATCAACTTCCGTGCCGAGCAGACCGACCGTGTGCTCGACAATCCGGACCCGCGCCCCGACGCGCCCAGCCTGTCCCACGGAGGCGAGTAAGCCATGAGCCAGCCGTTCCGCTTCGGTATCGTCGGCGGCGGTCAGCTGGGCCGCATGTTGGCTCAGGCCGGCGCCGCCCTGAATGCCCGCTTTACCTTCCTTGATCCTTCGGATTCGCCCTGCGGTCGCGTCCACGGCCATCACCTCTGCGCCGATTGGCAGGATGATGCGGCCCTGACCCAGCTGGTGGCAGCGTCTGACGCCATCACCTTCGAGTTCGAGAACGTGCCGGCGGACGCCGTCGCGCATCTGGCGGCCGAGCGCCCGACCTTCCCGCCGGCTGGTGCCCTGGATACCGCGCGTGACCGCTGGAGCGAGAAATCGCTGTTCATGCGTCTTGGCATCGAGGTGCCGCCGCTGGCGCTGGTCGACAGCCAGGCGGATCTTGAAGCGGGCGTCGCGACCATCGGTCTGCCCGCCGTGCTCAAGACACGCACGCTGGGCTATGACGGCAAGGGCCAGAAGGTGCTGCGCGAGATGGCAGACGTCGCCGACACCTTCGCTGAACTTGGCAGTGTGCCGCTGATCCTGGAAGGCTTCATCGCCTTCGATCACGAAGTCTCGGTGATCGCGGTACGCGGTCGCGATGGCGAGACACGCGCCTGGCCGCTGTCGCGCAATGAACATCGCAGCGGCATCCTGCACTGCTCCACCCCGCTCGACTCCCACGGCCTGCAGGCCGAAGCCGAGGCGGCTGCTTTCAAGGTGATGCACGAGCTCGACTATGTCGGCGTGATGGCCTTCGAATTCTTCGTCGTCAAGAACGCCGATGGCAGCGAGCGCCTGCTGGCCAACGAGATCGCCCCGCGTGTGCACAACTCGGGGCACTGGAGCATCGAAGGCGCCGTCACCAGCCAGTTCGAGAATCACCTGCGTGCCGTCGCCGGCATGCCGCTGGGCGAGACCGCAATGCTCACGCCCTGCGCGATGCTCAACATCATCGGCCGCATGCCGGAACGTGACGCCGTGCTCGCCATTCCTGGCGCGCGCCTGCACGACTACGGCAAGGCGCCGCGCGCGGGCCGCAAGATCGGCCACATCACGGTGCTGGCTGGCGACAAGGAGAGCCTCGACGCACGCATCACGGCTGTTGAAGCGCTGCTGGTCAATGAACTGGGCAAGTAAGCCGGTTCTGCGCCACTGAAGACAAAACGCCCCCACTGCCATCGGCAGCGGGGGCGTTTTCGTTTCGGCACGACTCAGCACGCCACCAAGGGATCAGTCGATCTCGTGGTGGATCTGCTTCTGCAGGTAGAGCTCGATGCCGACCTTCTCGATCAGGCCCAGCTCGGTCTCCAGATGATCGATATGCTCTTCCTCGTCGTCGAGGATCTTGCGGAACAGATCACGCGAGGTGTAATCGCGAATCTGTTCGGCGTAGGCGATCGCTTCCTTCAGATCGCCATGTGCCTGGTGCTCCAGCGCCAGATCGCACTCGAGCATTTCCTTGGTGTTCTCGCCGATGCGCAGCTTGCCGAGGTCCTGCAGGTTGGGCAGACCTTCCAGGAACAGGATGCGCTCGATCAGGGTATCGGCGTGACGCATCTCTTCGATGGACTCGTCGTATTCCCACTTGGCCAGGCGCTTGAGGCCCCAGTCCTTGTACATGCGCGCATGCAGGAAGTACTGATTGATGGCGACCAGTTCGTTGGCCAGTATGGTGTTGAGATGCTCGATGATCTTGGGATCGCCTTTCATGTCGCCATTCCTCTCTTGTCAGGGTTGCTTCCTGTCAGGGTTGCTGCTTGCGTCAGGTTCTCTACTGCGCCTGATGACGGCATGCATCAGCCGCAGCGCGGGCACGTCAGGCGCGCCATATCGGTCAGGTGCGGCAAGTATGGCGCAAAAACATGATTTTTTCGAGACATAGCAACAAGTTATCGACTTTTAGGCGCAAATGGGAAAGATTGGTATCCGCGTTGTCATGTAGCGGCCGACATCGACTTGCCTGGCGCCCATGCGAAAACGCCCGCCACCCGGTCTTGAGACCAGGTGGCGGGCGTTTTCGCATGGGCGCGAGTCCTTGCCGGGACTCGACGAGACCTGCGTCACACCGCGTAGGCGAGATCCTCTGCCGGCATCATTTCACGCGCGACCGCTTCGCGAGTGATGGTCTTGGCCATGCAGGCACATTTGCCGCACTGGGTCGCGCATCCGGTCTGCTCACGGACTTCGCGGAAGCTGCGCGCTCCCTGTTCCACGACTTCGCGGATCTTGTGGTCTGACACACCTTTGCACAGACAGACATACATGGCTCACCTCGCTCACTCCAAGTGAGACAAATGTAAATGATTCGCAGAAACATGCGCAACACCTGACTGCAAAAAATTCTCATTCCCACGATATATCAAATACTTGGCGAGGCGGTTTCGGGCCGGTTTGCGGTTGCGGAACACACGATCTCTCAAGCAGGCCACATCAGGCTCACAAAGCGATTGCCGTGGGCAAAGCCAGCGCCGTATAAAGAATGATGGCCCGTGGATGACAGAAAGGTAGGGTTGCGATTTCACACGAGGCCGCTAGTATGTATAACGATTTTTTATGCAATTCGAAAAACAATCGCACCAAAACATAATGAGTCATCGCTAGCCGATCACTCAGGCGGGTCACTCGAACGCAGCCCAGCTCCTCGCTCACCGGAAGCGCCGCGTCACGATGAAGGCAAATGACTGCCACGCCCCGCCAGGCAATCAGGAAAGAACATGAACAGGACACCGCAAGAGATTCCGTCGCTTCACCTCCTCATGGCCATGACCCGCATCGGCATGCCGATGATGGGCGCCATGCTGAAGCCGTGACCGGCCTGAATCCGTCTGCTGTTGCCCTATCTGCCGATTTCCGAACGCCAATCCGCAAGGAGCCCGATTTCATGTCAGTACAACTCGCCACCGCTGATCATCACGCCACGTCCCACCTGCCACTTGATCTGGACGCCGTCCGCGACGCCGGCAGCTGCTTCGGTGACCACCACCGCCTGCCGCTGACCCCGCTGCTGCGCAATCTCTATCGTGAAGCCCGCCGTGAAGGCCTGGTGGATGAGCATTGCAACGCGCGTGAGCTGATGAGTCATATCGCTCTGCCCCATGACCATGTGGTCACCCAGGAAATATCCGACCGTGTCTGGCGCTACAACGTCGGTTACTCCAACACCGGCGAGAGCACGGAACAGGGCGACCTGAGCGCGGCGCTGGACTCCCTGAACGAGCGTACCCTGGATGAGCCGCTGCCGGGTGCCCTGCAGCGCCTGACCGAATCCTGGCTGTACCTGCCGGGCGAGCTGGAAAGCCCACGTCAGGCCAGCGCCGACGTGCTGTGGCTCGACAAGCAGGGCCGTGCTCGCTACCGCCTGGATCAGGCGCGCCACTGGTTCGCCACCCTGCGCGATGAAGCCGTCGACATCGATGGCTGGCTGGCATGGCGCCTGACACACCTGCCGCTGACCAGCGCGCCGGTGCTCGATACCGTCAGCGCCTTCACGCGTCTGGCGCGCCTCGACCACGGTGGCCAGCGTCCGATCGGACAGCTGTCCTTCGTGCGCTACCGTGAGGGCGTGCGCCTGGAAGGCATGGGTACCGCGGTGATCGACCTGCCGCGCGAACTGCCCGAGGCAGCGGCACAGGAAGACAGCCTGGTGGTGTCACGCGCCAGCGTGGAGCGCATCATCACGCGCCTGGATGGCCTGCTGGGCGTCTGATCACGCCCTGCACTCGCGAAAAAGACAACGCCCCGCCAGTCGATGACTGGCGGGGCGTTGTCTTGTCTGACTGAGACCACTTTTGGCTGAGGTCACTTCTGGATGAGCTCACTGCTTTCCTGCACGGCGCACGCGCCAGAGGCGCTTCACTCGCGCCGCGGCTTGGGCACCACCACCACGCGAGTACCAGAGGCGATGTCCTGCCAGCTGCGCTGCTCAGGGTCCCACAGCTGCCAGACATACCCCAGTCCGCAGGTGCCCAGTGACAGCCCGGCAACCACGAAGCGTATCAGGCACTGCTGCAGCGTCGGGGCATGGCCCTGTGGCGTCTCGATGCGCAGCCGCCAGGCCTGCATGCCCAGCGTCATGCCACTGCGGCTCCAGCAGCCGCCGAAGAAGGCGAACATCGCCACCAGCAGCAGACTGCGGAACAGCGGCGACTGATTGGCCTCACCGCCATTGACGGCGACCCCGATGAAGCCCAGCACGATCAGCAGCGCCATCACGAGGAAGGCGTCATAGACCACGCCGCCCAGACGCCGCATCAGGCCCGCAGGGCGCGCTCCCTGCGGGTCGAGACGGCGGCGAGAGTGCGGGGCGCCCCTAGCCACTGCGCCGGATCAGCAGCAGGCCGATCACGTAACAGGCCAGCATCGGCGCCAGCACCGCCCAGATGGGCGCGAAGCCGAACACCACCGAGGCCGGGGCGAGCAGGTCCTGCAGATACTTGAACAGCAGGCCAACCACGATGCCGTAGAAGACCCGTGTCCCCGCCGCCACCGTGCGCAAGGGTCCGAACACGAAGGAGGCGGCCACTAGCACCAGCGCCGCCAGTGTCAGCGGCTGCAGAATCTTCTGCCAGAAGTAGAGCAGCGGCTGATTGGCCGACAGCCCCTGGTCCTGCAGGTAGCGGGAATAGCGCCATAGATCCGAGGCTGACTGCTGCTTGGGGTCGCTGATGACCAGCTTGAGCAGGTCCGGCGTCAGCTGGGTATCCCACTCGCAGGTCTCCTGCTGAGCCACCGTGGTGGCGCTCGGCTCGCCATCCCGGGACTCGAAGGTGGTGGTCTGCACTGCCTCCAGCGTCCAGCCATCGTCCTGCCAGACGGCGCGCCTGGCGTAGAGCGCCTGGGTCAGATGGCGCTCGTCATCGAAGCGATAGCGGGTGACGTTGAGCACCACATCATCGCTGCGAATCGAGCCGAATCGGTAGTAGTCGTTGCCCTCGCGCTGCCAGCCGCCACCTTCCGCGTAGACGGCACCTGCACCCTGCTGCTTCTCGGCGCGCCAGGCGTCGGCCTGCAGTTCGGTGACGGGGGCGACGTATTCACCGACCGCCATGGTGATGGCGATGACCAGCCCCAGCGGCTTCATCACGCCCCATAGAATGCGCGTCAGTGAACGACCGGCGGCACGCATGATGGTCAGTTCATTGCTCGAGGCCATGCTGCCCAGCCCGATCAGGGCGCCCAGCAGTACGCCGACCGGCACGAATTCGTAGAAGCGCGAGGGCAGACGCATCAGCAGATAGAGGAGCACTTCAAAGGCGCCATAGTCGCCTTTCACGTCCCCCAGATCATTGATGTAGGTGATCATCAGGTCGAGCCCGAGAATCAGTACCTGTACCACCAGCATGGCCACCAGCACATTGCGGGCGATGTAACGGTCGAGACGATCAAGCAGCATCAGCGGCCACCTCCGCGGTTGTCGCGCCAGCTCAGCCAGATGCCGAGCGCCAGATAGACGCCGTGAATGGGCCACAGACCAATGGCGGCCGGGTACTTCTCGGATGCGACGGCATTCTGCGCCGCGATCAACAGACTGAGATAGGTAATGTGCACGAAGATGGCCGGCAACAGACGCGCGAAACGCCCCTGACGCGGATTGACGCGCGCCAGCGGCAGACCGATCAGCATCAGGATCGGCACCATCAACGGCAGCGAGATGCGCCACTGCAGCTGGGCCCTGGCCTCCGGAAGATCGGAAGCCAAGAGCTGCGCCGTGGTCGCAAGCTCGATGTCTTCCTTGAGAGTCGCGGCATCCTGGCCCTCGGTGATGCGCACGCCGTAGCGATCAAAGCCCAGTCGCTGGGCGATCGCCTTGCCCGGTTCCACCCCGTAGCGCGTGCCGTCGCTCAACACCAGATAGCGGCTGCCGGTCTCGGGGCTGACTTCCTGGAAGGCACGCTCGGCGCGCACCACCGATTGGCTGGGATCGCTGTCGGGCGTGCTGGCGGCATTGCTGTCACCTGCCTCGGCGATGAAGACGTTTTCCAGCTCGCTGTTGTCATCGCTCATGCTCTCGGCATAGACGGTGCGATTGCCGATCTCCTGGAAGCGTCCCGCGCCGAGAATCGAGAAGTCGGTCTTCTGCTTCTGCTGCTCGAGCAACAGCTCATTCTTGAGCGCGCCAGCAGGCGTCAGATAGAGGCTGCAGGCCGCGACCAGCGCCGTGATCAACAGCGCCGGCAGCAGGGTGACACGCAGCAGGCGCTCAGGGCCGACGCCACAGGCGACCAGCACGGTGATCTCGCTGTTCATGTACAGCTGCCCGAAGGCCAGCAACACGGCAAGGAAGAAGGACAGCGGCAGCAGCAGCTCAAAGAAACCCGGCAGGTGATAGAGCATCAGGCTGCCGAGAATCGACGCCGGGAAATCCCCCTCCGCCGCATCACTGAAATAGCGGATGAATCGGCTGCCCATGATGACAAGCATCAGCACCCCGGCCACGGCGGCCATGGTGGTGAGTATCTCGCGTGTCAGGTAGCGGAAGATGATCAAGTGGAACTCCTGTTTCCCGCTCGCAAGCGAGCGTGTTGACCAGATCGATGATAGCCGGTGGAGGAATGGTCATGATCACATGAAGGCATCATCCCCCTCATGCATGGTGCGCAGCCTTTGCGTACACTGGCGGCACGGGTCTGAAGACTGGACGGGAGCGGCTCCCCCTCATGCAGCAGCATTATCCAGAAAGGATGCTGCCTTGTCGCGGCTCCAGGCATTGCCGTGGACAGCCTGACATGATGGACTGCCCTCACTCGTGCGTGCCAGCTCAGCTTGTCATGAGCGGTCTGCGCCCCCATCCAGACCATGACCCCGATGTCGCCGCGAGCCGGGCACGCCTGGCCTGGCGACATCCTTCATTCTTGTACTGTTCATCTTCGTACCCTCACTCGCGCGCGTGGAGTTGCCATGGAATTTCCTGTAGTCACTGCCAATCCGGCCCAGCTTGAAACCGCCTGCATCGTGGTACCTGTCATTGAGGGCGACCTCACCGGTGCTGCGGCACGACTCGACGATGCCAGCGAGAAGCTGATTTCCCAGCTGATCGAGCGCGGCGACTTCAAGCCCGAGCTCGGCAATACCCTGCTGGTGCCCTTCGCTCCGGGCCTCGGCGCTCAGCGCCTGCTGCTGGCCGGTTTCGGCAGCGAGGAAAAGCTCGACGAAAGCCGTTACAAGCGTGGCCTCGACGCCGCCATGACTGCCCTGCTCAAGCTGCCCGTCGAAGACGCGGCCTTCGCTGGCCTCGAGCTGAATCTCGAGCTGCGTGAGGCTGACTGGATGGCGCGCATGATCGCCGAGAGCGCACTGCGCACTGCCTATCGCTTCACCGAGATGAAGAGCAAGCCGGGCGAGCCAGTCTCTCTGACCCGCCTGAGCGTGGTTAGTGCCGACAAGCAGCGTCAGGCCGTACTGGAAGCCGGCCTGCGTGTCGGTGCCGCCATCGGCATGGGCGTCAATGAAGCGCGCACGCTGGGCAACCTGCCGGGCAACATCTGCACGCCGCGCTACCTGGGCGAGCGTGCCGAGCAACTGGGTGCCGCCTCGGATGGCGCCCTGAAAGTGACCGTGCTCGGTGAAGAAGAGCTCGAGGAGCTCGGCGCCCTGTCCCTGCTGTCGGTCGGCCGCGGCAGTGAAGAGCCGAGCCGCCTGATCGTGATGGAATACCGCGGCGCGGAAGACGAGAACGAAGCCCCGCACGTGCTGGTCGGCAAGGGCATCACCTTCGATACCGGCGGCATCTCGCTCAAGCCGGGCGCCGGCATGGACGAGATGAAGTACGACATGGGCGGCGCGGCCAGCGTGTTCGGCACCATGCGCACCGTGCTGGAACTCAAGCCCAAGCTCAACGTGGTAGCCATCGTGGCCAGCGCCGAGAACATGCCGGACGGCCGCGCCACCAAGCCGGGCGACATCATCAAGACCCTGAAGGGTCTGACCGTCGAAGTCCTCAACACCGACGCCGAAGGTCGTCTGGTGCTGTGCGATGCGCTGACCTACGCCGAGCGCTTCGAGCCGGCCAGCGTCGTCGACATCGCCACCCTGACCGGTGCCTGCGTCATCGCTCTGGGCAACCACGCCACCGGTCTGATCTCCAATGATGATGACCTGGCACTCGACCTGCTTGACGCCGGCGAAGAAGCCTGGGACCGCGCCTGGCACATGCCGCTGTGGGACGAGTATCAGACGCAGCTGGATTCCAACTTCGCCGACATCGCCAACATCGGCGGTCGCGAAGCCGGCATGATCACCGCAGGTTGCTTCCTGTCCCGCTTCGCGGACACCTTCCCGTGGGCGCATCTGGACATCGCCGGCACCGCCTGGATGTCCGGCAAGCAGAAAGGCGCCAGCGGCCGCCCGGTAGGCCTTCTGACCCAGTACCTGCTGGATCGCGAAGCGGAACTCAGCGCCCCGCAGGAAGAGACCGTCTGAGGCTTCGCATGCTCTCGATAGCGTGCTAGCGTTGAGACACGCGGGTCGCGACGCCACTCGGCACCGCTGACCCGAGAGGTCCTATAAAAATGACTCGACCCCCGGCGTTCCGCGTCGGGGGTCTCGCTGCTACGGAGACACCCACGTGACCAAAGGCTTCGACGTCCGCGCGTCCACGCAACCGGCGGATGCTGCCGTTCGTGACACCATTCTGGCCAATCCCGGTTTCGGCCGTCACTTCAGCGATCACATGGCCCATGTACGCTGGACCACCGACGGCGGCTGGCACGGCCATGAAGTCCGCCCCTACGGCCCGCTGAGCCTCGACCCCGCCGCCTCGGTACTGCACTACGCCCAGGAAATCTTCGAAGGTATCAAGGCCTACCGTCATGAAGACGGCTCGGTGTGGACCTTCCGCCCCGAGAAGAACGCCGCACGTTTCCGCAACTCCGCCCGCCGCCTGGCACTGCCGGAGCTGTCCGACGAGGACTTCGTCGGCTCGCTCAAGGCCCTGCTCGCGCAGGACAGCGCCTGGGTACCGACCCCGGCCAGTGTCAGTGACGAATGCAGCCTCTATCTGCGTCCGTTCATGATCGCCAGCGAAGCCTTCCTCGGCGTGCGTCCGTCGCGTGAAGTCGATTACTACGTGATCGCCTCACCGGTAGCGGCCTACTTCAAGGGCGGCATCAAGCCGGTCTCCATCTGGCTGTCCTCGCACTACAACCGTGCGGCCGCCGGCGGTACCGGTTTCGCCAAGTGCGGCGGCAACTACGCGGGTTCACTGGCCGCGCAGAGCGAAGCCTCCGCCAATGGCTGTGACCAGGTCGTGTTCCTGGACGCCGCCGAGAACAAGTGGGTCGAGGAACTGGGCGGCATGAACCTGTTCTTCGTCTTCAAGGACGGCCGTCTGGTCACGCCGCGCCTGACCGGCACCATTCTGGAAGGTGTCACCCGTGACTCCATCCTGACCATGGCGACCGACCTGGGCCTGACGCCGGAAGAGCGCCCGATCAGCATCGACGAGTGGCGTGAAGGCATCGCCTCCGGCGAGATCACCGAGGTGTTCGCCTGCGGCACCGCCGCCGTCATCACCCCGGTGGGCAAGCTGGTCAGTGAAGAAGGTCGCCTCGACCTGACCGCCAACGCCGGTGATGTCGCCATGCGTCTGCGCAGCCAGCTGCTGGACCTGCAATACGGTCGCGCTGAAGACACGCGTGGCTGGATGACGCGCCTGGCTTAAGTGCGAGGAACAAGCCCTCGAGCCTGCCCCTGTGGCTTGAAGGATGACCAAAACCCCAAGGCCCGCCTCGAAAGAGGCGGGCCTTGGGGTTTCTGGCGCACGGATATCTGACTACGGAAAGACGTCAGGGGAGGCAGGCTGCATCGAAGCCGCGCGGCGAGTGCGGTATCCTGAGCGCTCGAGAATTCCTTGCCCGAGCGGTGCCCATGACCCAGATCGACTTCTACATCCTGCCCGACACCACGCTGGAAGCCCGGCTGGAATTCGCCTGCCGGCTGGCCGAGACCATTCACTCCAAGGGCTTTCGCCTGCATGTGCATGTCGAGGACGAGGCGATGGCACGTCAGTTCGATGAACATCTGTGGCAATTCCGCCCGGAAAGCTTCGTGCCCCATGCGTTGGATATCGATCTCGACATGGCCGCCCGCGAGGCCGAACACGCCGATGACGTGCCGCGCCCGCCGGTCACCATCGGCTGGCAGGACGCCCCGGCGCCGGGTATCGAGGCGCTGCTCAACCTGCACCCCGAGATTCCCGAGTGGTTCTCACGCTTCGAGCGCGTCGCCGAGATTATCAATCAGCATCAGGATGTGCTGGTAACCAAGCGCGAATGCTGGCGCACCTACAAGTCGCGCGGTTATGCCGTGCGCTCGCATCAGCTCAAGGGCGTCGGCTGAGCGACACGCCATGCGTCAGCGGTCCGTATTGCAGGCACGCTGGTAGTTGTCCATCAGATGCGTCATCCAGCGTTCGATATCGGCCATGCCCGGTGGACTTTCACCGCTGTCGAAGAAGGCCTCGGGCAGGCCGCCTGCGGCTTCGCTGGCGTCACGCTCCCCGATACGCACGGCCCACAACGGCAGTTCGCGCGGCATGCGCTGGATCTCGGCGAACAGCGCTGCAACGTTCATGTCAGGCACATCGCCGAAGATGACCAGACACGGGCTGATATCTCGCACCAGGCGCAACGCCTGGGCTGCACTGTTGGCGATGATGATCTCCAGATTGGCGACGTGACTGCCGATCACCTCGAGGCGCAGGCGGTCCTGCGCCCGTGTGCTGATCACCAGCCAGCGACAGGGCACCGGCAATACCTTCTCCGCCGACCACGCCGCCTGGACGACGCGCTCATGGGCGCTGACATCCGCCAGTGGCAACCAGACCCGGAAGCTGGCGCCCTCGCCCAGTTCGCCCCGCGCCGTGATATCACCGCCCATGCGGCGGGCAAGCTCCCGCGACAGCGCAAGCCCGAGCCCGGTACCCTCGATGCCTGAATCTTCACGCCCCAGACGCGAGAACGGCTGGAACAGCTGGACCGCCTGCGCGGAATCAAAGCCGAAACCGCCATCGGTGATTTCCACCCAGCCCATCTCCACCCCGCTGGCATTGCGCTCCTGGCCGATGGCCAGGCGAATCCACCCTCCCTCGCGATTGTACTTGATGGCGTTGCCCATCAGGTTGCCGAGAATCTGATCCAGTCGACGCTGGTCGGCATTCAGCCACAGTGACTCGCCTTCCAGTGCCAGCGATAGCGTCAGATTGGCACTCTCCAGGCGCGGCTGATATTGCCCCGCCAGCCGTATCAGCTTCTGGCCCACCGAGAGGGGTTGGCAATCCAGCGGCAGGTCACCAGCCTCCAGACTCGACATCTGCAGCACGTCCTCGATCAGCGCCGACAGCTGTGCCGCCGCATGACTGGCCTCATCCACGTAGCGGCGCTGCTCGCGGGTCAGGTCGGCTTCCTCACAGAGCAGGTCCGTGAAGCCCATGATGGCATTGAGCGGGGTGCGAATCTCGTGACTGAAACTCGAAAAGAAACGCGACTTGGACTGGCTGGCCTCGGTGGCACTGTCGCGGGCCGCCTCCAGCAGCTTGAGCGACTGCTTGTGGCGCTGGATGTCCAGCGCAAGCCCGGTAGCGCGCTGTGGCCGGCCCTCATGATCACGCCGGGTGATCTGGCCGCGAATCTGCACCCAGACCCAGTGACCACGCGCATGCCGATAGCGGACGTCACGTGCCTCGGCCCAGCTCTCACCGTGCATGACTCGCCAGCGCGCCTCGAGCAGACCGACGAGGTCTTCCGGGTGCGTCATGGCGTCAAGGTCCGCCAGATGCATGCTGGCGCGGACCGGCAGTCCCAGCATCAGGAAGAAATTCTCGTGCAGGTAGAGATCGTCCTGTTCGAAGTCATAGCGCCAGGTGGCATCGCCGGAGGCCGCCATCACCATCTCGACGTGCCGCGCACCTTCGGCGCGTTCAAGCTCGATCTGATCGCGCCGCTGGGCCGCTTCGCGCAATGCCTCGCCGGCCTGGTCCAGCTCCTGCAGCTGGAAGCGCTCGCGAATTACGGGCTGGCCGCGACCGATGCGCAGTGCCATGTCGCTGAGGCGTGCCAGTGATTCGGACAGGGTGGCCGCCATGGTCTCGGCCCGCCAACGCATCACCACCAGCAGGGCGAAGAAGAACAGGATCAGTCCCACCAGCATCACGTAGCCCAGCTGGTTGAAACGCTCATTCCAGATATCGATGCCACTGTTCACCTGCTGCGCATCCACCACCGCCAGCAACCGCCAGTCGGTGCCCGGCACCGATTGCCAGCCGACCAGCCGCTCACCGGCGAGCAAGGAAACGCTGCGCACGCCCTGCGCCTCATCCGAGATGCTGCGCAGCAGATGCGCCATGGCCGGGGAGTTCTCGACATCATGCGCCGTATCGAGGAAGCGATCGTGCAGCAGCGGCATCGGCACCACTTCGGGATCGGGCTGGGGGCCGAAATCCTGCTCGCCGACATGCGGCATGGCCATGACGACATCGTCACTCACCAGAATCAGATAGGCGCCCCAGGGCAGCTCGGCATTTTCGAGCCGCTCGACCAGAGAATCGAGGGTGACATCGATCCCGACCACGCCTTCGAGGAAGTCGCCGCGATGGACCGGCATCAGCGTCGAGACCAGCCAGCCGCTGCCGACCGGGTCCTGGTAGGGCGGCGTGATGACGGCGCCACGACTCGGGTTGTTGCGGTCATCCGCCAGGTAGTAGAAGCCGTAGCTGGTGAGGTCGACGCCGGGCGTGAAGATGTTGCGGGTATCGGTCCACGGCAACATGCGGAAATAGCCATCGTAGCCGGAGAACCAGATCTGGCGCAGCTCGGGTTGCGTGGCGAGCATGTCCGACACCTGAGCGTCCATTGCCGAGAGGCGCACCACCTTGTCGTGGTCCTGCAGATAGCTGGGCACCAGCGAGGAGTAGTAGGAGCCGGCGCCACCATCATTCCTGGCGACGTACAGGGTGCCGTCGCCCGCGCTCATGTGGCGCTTCAGCTCCTGCTCGCGCTGGCGGGCCGTCACGGGGGTATCCATGTGACGCAGAGCACTGCGCGCCAGCTGGCGGGCATCGCTGCGCCAGTCGTCCGCCAGCAGGCTGATATGCTCTGCCTCGTAATGGGTCAGCTGCTCGAGCTGGGTATTCACCCGCTCACTGCGCGTGGAGTCCTGCTGCCCGGAGACCAGCCAGTGCAGCACCAGATAGCAGCCCAGCAGCGCCACCTCGAGCACCAGCAATGGCACCAGCACATGACGCAGCAGCTCATGCCAGACCCAACGACGAGTCGGACGAGGGGTACCGTCCGTGGGGCGAGGCTTGGACATTGCGGCTCCGCGAGCGTGAGAAAATGGGAAGTGTGCGAGGCGGCAAGCCTCGGCCTGATGAGGTCGCAACAGGATACGGCATCAGTGCGTGGATGTTGCCTGCTTTATGAAAACTGCGTCTGCCGGACGCCACGAGGGCCTGCCCGCCAAGACCGAATGACGCCCGACATCAGCGGCGCTATAATCGAGCCCATTTTCTGCCTGCGCTGACCGCTCCTTGAGCCGGCGCGGGACGCCCCGCCCAACCGGATCAATGCAGACCCATGGACAAGACCTACCAACCGAACGCCATCGAGACGCGCTGGTACGAGCGCTGGGAATCCGACAACCGCTTTGCGCCATCAGGCCAGGGCGAGAGCTTCTCATTGGTCATCCCGCCGCCCAACGTTACCGGCTCCCTGCACATGGGCCATGCCTTCCAGGATTCCATCATGGACACCCTGGTCCGCTGGCGCCGCATGCAGGGTCGCAACACCCTGTGGCAGGTAGGCACCGACCACGCCGGTATCGCCACCCAGATGCTGGTCGAGCGCAAGGTCGCCGCCGAAGAAGGCAAGACCCGCCATGATCTCGGCCGTGAAGCCTTCACCGACAAGATCTGGGAGTGGAAGGAAGAGTCCGGCGGCAACATCACCCGCCAGCTGCGTCGCATGGGCACCAGCATCGACTGGAGCCGCGAACGCTTCACCATGGATGACGGCTTCTACAAGGCGGTGCAGGAAGTCTTCGTGCGCCTGCACAAGGAAGACCTGATCTACCGTGGCAAGCGTCTGGTCAACTGGGACCCGACCCTGCACACCGCGATTTCCGATCTCGAGGTCGAGAACCGCGAGCAGCAAGGCAGCTTCTGGCACTTCCGCTACCCGCTGGCCGATGGCGTCAAGACCGCCGATGGCAAGGACTACGTCATCGTCGCCACCACGCGCCCGGAAACCCTGCTGGGTGACACCGGCGTGGCCGTCAATCCCAAGGATGAGCGCTACGCGAGCCTGGTCGGCAAGTTCATCGAACTGCCGCTGGTCGGTCGCCGCATCCCCATCGTCGCCGATGAACACGCCGACATGGAAAAGGGCTCCGGTTGCGTCAAGATCACCCCGGCCCACGACTTCAATGACTACGAAGTCGGCAAGCGTCAGGGCCATCTGCTGATCAACGTGATGAGCCAGGATGCCACCATCCTGGAGCGCGCCGAGATCTATGACCTCCAGGGCCGTCCGCAGCCCCAGGAAGACGCCAGCCTGCCGGGGGCCTACGCCGGCCTGGATCGCTTCGTCGCCCGCGAGAAGCTGGTCGCCGACATGGACGCGCTGGGCCTGCTGGAGCAGGTCGAGGCCGTCAACAACACTCTGCCGCACGGTGACCGCTCCGGCGATGTCATCGAGCCGCTGCTGACGGACCAGTGGTTCGTGGCCGTCGAGGAGCTGGCACGCCCGGCCATCGAAGCGGTCGAGAACGGCGACATCGAGTTCGTGCCCAAGAACTACGAGAACATGTACTTCGCGTGGATGCGTGACCTGCAGGACTGGTGCATCTCGCGCCAGCTGTGGTGGGGCCACCGCATTCCGGCCTGGTATGACAACGACGGCAACGTCTATGTCGGCCGCAATGAAGAAGAAGTCCGCGCCGAGAACCACCTGGGTGCCGACGTCGAACTACGTCAGGACGAAGACGTCCTCGACACCTGGTTCAGCTCCGCGCTGTGGACCTTCGGCACCCTCGGCTGGCCGGCGGATACAGAAGAACTCAAGACCTTCCACTCCACCGACGTGCTGGTCACCGGCTTCGACATCATCTTCTTCTGGGTGGCGCGCATGATCATGTTCACCCTGAAGTTCAAGGGTGAAGTGCCGTTCCGCAAGGTCTATGTGCATGGTCTGGTGCGCGACAGCCTCGGTCAGAAGATGTCCAAGTCCAAGGGCAACGTCCTCGACCCCATCGACCTGATCGACGGCATCGGCCTGGATGAGCTGGTCGAGAAGCGTACCGGCAACATGATGCAGCCCAAGAAGGCCAAGGCCATCGCCAAGGCCACGCGCAACGAGTTCCCGGAAGGCATCGAGCCTCATGGCACCGATGCGCTGCGCTACACCCTGCTGTCACTGGCCTCCACCGGGCGTGACGTGAAGTTCGACATGGGCCGTCTCGATGGCTATCGCAACTTCTGCAACAAGCTGTGGAATGCGGCGCGCTACGTGCTGATGAATGCCGAGGACCAGGATTGCGGCGTCAACGGCGAAGCCGTCGAACTGTCGCTGGCCGATCGCTGGATCATCGCGCGCCTGCAGCAGACCGAGCAGCAGGTCACCCGCGCGCTGGAAGAGTTCCGCTTCGACCACGCCTCCCAGGCGCTCTACGAGTTCATCTGGAACGAGTACTGCGACTGGTATCTGGAGCTGTCCAAGCCGGTTCTGTGGGACGACAACGCCAGCATCGAAGCCAAGCGCGGCACGCGTCGCACCCTGGTGCGCGCCCTCGAGACCATCCTGCGTCTGATCCACCCGATGATGCCATTCATCTCCGAGGAGATCTGGCAGCGTATCGCACCGCACGCCGGCAAGCCGGTGGAAGGCGAAAGCATCATGAGCCAGGCGTGGCCGCAGGCCGAAGCCGACCGGATCGATGAGCAGGCCATCCGCGATATCGAGTGGCTGAAAGGCATCATCATCGCCATCCGCAACGTGCGCGGCGAGCTCAACCTGTCACCTGCCAAGCCGCTGGAAGTCTTCCTGCAGAACGGCGCAGCTGGCGATGCCGAGCGCCTGGAAGCCAACCGCCTGTTCCTCTCCAAGCTGGCGCGTCTGGAAAGCATCACCTTCCTGGCGGCAGGCGACGAAGCCCCGATGTCCGCCATCCAGCGCGTCGGTGAGCTGGAAGTGCTGGTGCCGATGGCAGGCCTGATCGACAAGGAAGCCGAGCTCAAGCGCATCGACAAGGAGCACGAGAAGCAGCAGAAGGTCATCACCGGCCTCGAGAACAAGCTCGGCAACGAGAAGTTCGTCGGTCGTGCACCGGCTGATGTGGTCGAGAAGGAGCGCGCCAAGCTGGCCGATGCCCAGGCGGAACTTGCGCTGCTGGAAAGCCAGCGCGTCAAGATCGAAGCGCTGTAAGTCACGCTCGCGCTTCACGCAAGCAAAAGCCCCCTGCACCGAACGGTGCAGGGGGCTTTCTCGTTTCTGGCAGCCCGCTCGCGAGTCGCCATCCCGAACGCGCCGAGCAATTACTCGGCGGCACCCTCCAACGGCATGAAGGTCGCCAGCAGATAGCCGGTGTCATCCATCACCCGCAGCCGAGCGCTCTCACCACTGCCGATGATCTGATAACTGGCCACTTCCTCGAGCATGCGATTGAAGGCGTTGGACTGCTCGGGGTTGGGGCACATCTTCATGGTCGAGGCCAGCGGACCGATATCCAGCGTCTGACGCGACTCATCCAGCACCACCGGCCCCATCAGGCGGTTGCAACCATTGCTGCCGACCAGGCGCAGACGATCATCCTCCTCGTCTGCCAGCTGCTGCTGGCTGGGGGGCTGTAGCAGGAAGTTGGCGGCCTCTTCACCGGTATCCGTGGCGGAGAAACTCCATTGGGTGCCCACCAGGGCAGGGGCACCCGATGATGCACCGCCCTGCGGATGCTGTGTCATGGCCGCGCAGCCAGCCAGCAAGGAGATAGCGAACCCCACGGAGGTATAACGCGATAGACGACGCACGGTAACAGACATGGATGACTCCTGTGGCGCCCGTCGGTGGCACTGCCGGCAACGGCAGTCACCCGACAGACGGAAAGAACGATGGGTGAGGAACGGACATGGCAGCAAGAGTAGCGATCATGCGCACGGCTGTCATGAACGAAAGGCCCTCACGACATGCGCTTGAGTGTCACCTTCCGGACTGCGCCAGCTTGCCACAAGCGCGATGGACGCAACCATCTGTCCACCTCGTCAACTTTGAAAACAGTGTTTTCAAAGCGGTGCCTGCTCTAGAATTTCGACCAGATCACCACTCAGCGTCGCCTGCCCCGAGTCCTCTGACCACCGAGCTACGGACCTGAGTGAGCCTGTCCCGACATGAGCCCCGCAGAGCTGACACGACATGGCTCCCGCTGCCCCCGATACCCCTTCCTTGCACGCCGCTGATACTGCGCCTTTACAGCGAGTCAGTGGTTCGCAGCAGGCCCCGCACGTGCACCCTCGCCCCCGCCCCGCCCGCTCAGGACGCAGACGGGATTCAACCTGCGACGGCTGGTGCTCCTGAATGCGCTGGGAGTGGCGCTGCTGGCGTGCTGGTGGATACCGGCGCTGGATTTCTGGCCCACTCTCGACAGCGATGTCTTCTGGGGCTTCAACCAGTTCATCACACCGCTCAATCCACGCTGGGACACGCTGCTCGGCATTCTGAACACGCGCGCCTTCGACGCCGTGGCCTTCGCCATGATGGGAGTATTGTTCTGCTGGGCGATGCTCAATGATCAACAGCCTGCCCGCTACCGCCGCTGGACCAGCATCGGCATCACCATGCTGCTGACGGCGGGCCTGCTCTCGCTGTTCGTGCTGCGCGCCATCAGCTATGGCCATGCCAGCCCGACGCGCTTCTTCAGCCACGCACAGCATCTCTCCGAACTGGTGTCCTTCAAGACCAAGGACTCGGCGTCGAACAGCTTCCCGGGGGATCACGGCCTGATGCTGATGGTATTCGCGAGTTTCATGCTGGCCTTCGCACCGCGCCGCATCGCCCTGTGCAGCCTGCCGTTCGTGGTACTGCTGAGCGCTCCACGGATCATGGTTGGCGCTCACTGGGTCAGCGATGTCTATCTGGGCTCGCTCAGCATTGCACTGATCGCGTTGCCCTGGGTGCTGTGCACACCACTGGCGACCACCATTGCCCGTGGCATGGAGAACGCGCTGGCCCGATTGAAGCAGCGCTCCTGATCAAGAGCAGCACTCGTGAAATGGCAGGGGGAAAAGCGGAAACGAGCGCATGTCAGCCAACGAGGGGGGTCCGCGAGAAAGGGCTGGAGTCCTCGTGGTGCCGCTTTTCCTGGCGGTCATCCTCCTTGTCGCGAGCGCCCTCCTCCATGGCCTCTGCCTTGCCAAGTCCGCCGCCGTCATTGCCGGGAGGTGGAGGGCTGACATCGGCCGTGGCAAAGCCTGTCATCTCATGTTCCCCACCGGCCACCACCTGATCACGCCCATTGTGCTTGGCGTGATACAGCCGCCTGTCGGCCAGCTGCATCAGCTCATCCAACGAATCGACTTCATGACTGATGGCAACGCCGATGGAAACCGTGATCGGTACCGGCGTGCCGGCGAAGACCGGAGGGGATTTGGCCAGCAGGGAGCGCATGCGTCCCGCCACGGAGATGGCTTCGGTACGCCCGATGCGCGGCAGCAGCACCAGGAACTCCTCTCCCCCGACACGTCCGGCGCGATCGCCCTGACGTAGTGTGGCCGTCAGCAGGCGGCCCAGATGGCGCAGTACTTCATCACCGACGGCATGACCATGCAGGTCATTGACGCGCTTGAAGTTGTCGGCATCCAGCATCAAGACCGCACAGGGCACTCCGTCACCCCACCAGTCCTCGGCATGGCGCAATATCTGGCGGCGATTGAGCAATTCGGTCAACTCATCACGACTGGCATCCTTCAGATACTGGCGCTCGAAGTGTTCGGTAAGCGCCAGCATGCGCCACAGGAAGGTGACCATCATCAGGAAGACCGCGAACAGGTTGGCAGACTGCAGCATCCAGGCCCGCAAGAGTTCTCCCTCATACAGTACCGGCGAGACCATCAATGCCGAGACAGCCGCCATGAACAGCATCAGCGTCGTCACCACACGAATGCGCGGCGCCAGCGGTGCCAGATGAATACCGGCCATCACGATGAAGAAATAGTACTCATAGCCCGCCGAGAGCCCGAAGCAGAAAACCGAGAGCCAGGCCATCAGCGTCAAGGCGCTCATCATCAGGGCCAGGCCCAGCGTCAGCTGATGCGCCCGATGCATCATCACGCCCAGCACGGACACGAGTGCCATGATGCCGCTGACGAATGCTAGCCGCGGCTCGTTGAAGAGAGTGAAGAAGGGAACCCACATCACGAAGAGGCCCATCAGCATCAGATAGACCCAAAGATAGGCATGGTAGAAACGACGATGCTCCACGGCGAGCAATCGTGGTTCATGACGTAGCCAGGCACTTGTGACTCTTGGCATCAGGCAGTCCTTGCCAGCTAGGCAGTGTCCGCGTGGCAGTCCCTCACGCGAGTGCAGAAGGTGCAACATCGCGGCAGGCGGGCAGCAGGAAAAAGGAAGAAGGTATACCTGCCTGCCGCGATGACACTCCACTAAGGCCGAGCACGATATGTCACACATCATGCTACGGGGCTTATGAACTTCATTACATCATAAGCCCTGCTGGGCGATGCACCAGTCGTAATTCGGCTATTGCGTTGCCTGAATGCGACGCTTACGCGCACGTCAATATGCGACCTTGCTTGCTTACCAGCTGCCAGTATTGCTCATGGAGGCCCAGGGTTCCTGCGGCTCAAGGGCGTCACCGGCCTGCAGCAGCTCCAGCGAAATCCCATCCGGGCTTTTCACGAACGCCATGTGGCCGTCACGCGGCGGGCGGTTGATGGTCACGCCGTTGTCCATCAGATGCTGACAGGTAGCGTAGATATCCTCGACGCGATAGGCCAGATGGCCGAAGTTGCGCCCACCTTCGTATTCCTCCGGGTCCCAGTTATGGGTCAGCTCCAGCATCGGCGCCTTCATCTCACGGGCTCGTTCGGCATCCTGCGCGGCTGCCAGGAAGATCAGCGTGAAGCGGCCCTTCTCGGAATCCTTGCGCGAGATCTCGACCATGCCGAGCAGGTCACAGAAGAAATGCAGTGAAGCGTCGACATCACGGATACGCAGCATGGTGTGCAGATATTGCATGGATCACTCTCTTGAACGGTGGCTGAGGCAACACTGAAGATGGAAAAGGCGTGGCCGAGCGTAGCGGGCTCGGCGCAGGGATATTCTAGACACGCGACTGCCGCGCGACGAGTCTCCTCGCGGCACGGCAGTGTGGCGATGCATGCACCCTGCTGCTGGCGTCTCGCGCCATCAGGCGATGCGTGAACTGCGCTCCAGGCGTACGGGCACCGCCTTGGAGGATGGCGTGCCGGTATCAGCGCCGTGACTTTCCAACGCGACCAGTACGTTGGTTTCGGGATAGTAGGCCCCGATGCAACCGGCCGGGATGTCGTACTCGACCAGACGGAACTGCGGCGCACGCCGTTCGCTGCCGTCCGGACGCGGCTCACCGAGCATGTCGACCCAATCACCATCGGCCAGCCCCAGTCGCGCCAGGTCTTCGCCATTGATGAAGATCACCCGCCGCTGACCGGATACGCCACGATAGCGGTCGTTGTAGCCGTAGACGGTGGTGTTGTACTGATCGTGACTGCGCATGGTCTGCAGCGTCAGCCAGCCGTCACGCCGCGCCAGCTGTTGATGTATCACCGACTCCGGCAGCGGCATGTGCGAAAACTCGGCCAGGCCGCTGGAGGTCCGGAAGGCAAGCTCGCGCACCGGATTGGCAAGGTGGAAGCCGCGCTTGTGTGCCAGTCGTGCATTGAAGTCCGCGAAGCCGGGGATGACCGCCGCGATCTCGTCACGGATCAGATCATAGTTCTCGCTCAAGGCCTGCCAATCGACCGGATCACGGACACCTCGCGCCGGCAGTACGCGCGCCAGGGTGTCACGCGCGATCGCCGCGATGATGCCGGGCTCGGAGCGCAATTCAGGGCTGGCCGGCGCCTTGATACCGACGCTGGAGTGCACCATCGACATCGAGTCCTCGACACTGATGTGCTGGGAAGCCACCTGTGAGGAACGATCGATCTCGCTGCGACCGAGACACGGCAGAATCAGCGCATCGGTCTGCTTGCCCATCACCAGATGACTGCGATTGAGCTTGGTGCTGATCTGGACGTTGAGCTCGAGGTTGCGCATCGCGGCCTCGGTTCGCTCGCTATCCGGCGTGGCACGCGTGAAGTTGCCGCCCAGCGCGATGAAGGTCTTCGCCTTGCCCTGCTCCAGCGCCGCCAGGCTCTCCACGGTGTTGTAGCCCGGCGTACGCGGCATGCTGACGCCGTAGCGCGCTTCCAGCGCATCGATCAGCCAGGTGGGCGCCTTCTCGTCGATGCCCATGGTGCGATCGCCCTGGACGTTGGAATGACCACGTACCGGACAGGCCCCGGCACCGGGGCGACCGAAGTGCCCCCCGAGCAACAGCAGATTGACGATCTCCCGCACACTCTGGACGGCATGCAGATGCTGGGTGATGCCCATTGCCCAGGTGCAGATGACGTTGTCGGCGCCAGCGAAGATGGCTGCCGCCTCCTCGAGCTGAGCGCGCGTCAGGCCGGACTGGTCCTCGAGGGTTGCCCACTCGGTCGACTCGACCAGCGCCTGCCAGTCCTCGACGCCCCGGGTATGCGCCTCGATGAAGCTGGCGGCGCGCGTGAATTCGCCCCGCGCCTCCATCGCGAACAGCGCCTTGGCCATGCCACGCACCGCCGCCATGTCGCCGCCCATGCGCGGCTGGTAATAGCGATGGCTGATGGGCTGGCTGGAGAGGGTCATCATCTCCAGCGGCGACTGCGGGTCGGCAAAGCGCTCCAGCCCCCGCTCACGCAGCGGATTGAAGCTGACGATGCGCGCGCCACGCCGTGAGGCACGCCGCAGATCGCCCAGCATGCGCGGGTGATTGGTGCCGGGGTTCTGACCGAACACGAAGATGGCATCGGCATGCTCGAAGTCCTCCAGCAGCACCGTGCCCTTGCCGACGCCGAGGCTCGCCTTCATGCCGACGCCGCTGGCCTCGTGGCACATGTTGGAGCAGTCGGGGAAGTTGTTGGTGCCGAACAGACGCACGAATAGCTGGTAGAGATAGGCCGCCTCGTTGCTGGTACGCCCCGAGGTATAGAACAGCGCCTCATCCGGCGACGACAGCGCGCTGAGATGCTCGGCGACAAGCGCGAAGGCCGCGTCCCAGCTGATCGGAATATAGCGATCACTGGCCGCGTCGTAGCGCATCGGCTCGGTCAGGCGGCCCTGATCCTCGAGCATGAAGTCGTCCCAGCCCAGCAGCTCCGTGACGGTATGCTGAGCAAAGAAGCGCGGTGTGACACGCTTGGCGGTCACTTCCCAGGCCACCGCCTTGGCACCGTTCTCGCAGAATTCGAAGGAGGAGCCGTGTTCCGGGTCCCCCCAGGCACAACCCGGGCAGTCGAAGCCCTTGTCCTGATTGGCCTTGAGCAGGGAGCGCACGCTCTTCCACGGCGCCCTGGAGTGACTGACATGCTGACCGACGCTCTTGAGCGCGCCCCAGCCACCCGCCGGCCCGGAATAGGCGGCAATGCGCGGATGACGCGTCTGTTGCGCATCCTCACGGGGCAGGCTGGCAGACGCCGGCTCGGGCGTCTCGATCTCGGGGGCTGCAGTCTCGGTCATGTCAGGGTCCAGTGGCTAGAAGGAACAGGAGCTAGGATAAACAGGGGCGATCAGCGTGACCGCTGAGCAGTTCGAGTCGACGCCCGCGGTGGGCACAGACCAGATTTAGGTCGCAGGCGCGGGCGGTCTCGACGGCGAGGCGCGAGGGCACCGCGAGGGTGATCAGGGTCGGAATGCGCGCACGGATGGTCTTCTGCACCAGCTCCAGGCTGCAGCGGCTCGACACCAGCAACGCCTCGGGCCACACACCGCTGTCGAGACTCATGCCGATCACGCGGTCCAGCGCATTGTGGCGACCGATATCGGCGCCCTGCGAGATCAGACCCCCTTCGGCGTCCAGCCCCAGCGCTAGATGCATGCCGCGGCGCGTGGCGCGCTCCAGACGTTCCAGCCCGCGCATCAGTGCATAGGGCGCCAGCGCTGCCCGTGGCGGCAGACGCATGAGTCCCGCCATCAGCTCCGCTTCGTCCTGCACGCCACAGGCGCCGCAGCTCGAGACACTGCTCTCACGTCGCTGATGCCGCTCGGCCTTGCGCGCCAGCGAGTCACTGACCTCAAGACGCACCGCCAGCCCATGACGCAGCCGCGAGAGATGGATCGCCAAGACCTCGTCACGCTGCGTGATCCAGCCCGCCGTGAAGGCATGCCCCAGCGCCAGTGGCTCAAGGGCCTCTGGGCTGGCCAGCAAGGTGCCCATCGCGGTGTCATTGAGCGCCAGACTCACCGGCAGCTCCGATGGGCCATCCAGCTCGCGCAGCGGCACCTCGCGGGCGTCCGCGTAGCCTGCAGCGCCTGGCGCTTGTTGATAGAGCGAATCTTTCATTACGGCTCTCCGTGGCGCAGAGGCGTGGCGAGAATGGTGCGCGCAACCCTCACCCTACCTCTGCGCAATATGGGAACATCCTACCGTCATGCCGTGAGGGCGACCAATTGAACCGAGCCGCCAATTGATAGAAACCGCCAATGAAGATGGCGTCATGCCGGTGACAGGCACGCGGGCCATCGCGGTGGGCGAGAAATTCGCACGCGAGTCGCGTAAAATGCGTCGCCGACCCTTGAGGGTGCTCCTGCTGACGCGATATCACCCGCTCGCCGGCCGCTCTCATCTCTCGATCATCCTGCTCCGGATTTACGTTCCGGCCCGCATGAGGACCTTCGCATGACCGACACTCCCGACCTGACTGCCACGCCTGATCAGGCCAGCACCCCGCAGCTGACCAGCACGTCTGCCTCCGCCCGCCCCAGCCCGCTGGCGCCACAGCATGTGGTCTGCGCGCTCTACAAGTTCGTCACCCTCGAGGACTTCGAGGCGCTGCGCGACCCGCTGCTGGCGGTGATGCACGAGCACGCCATCCGCGGCACCCTGCTGCTGGCCCGCGAAGGCATCAACGGCACCGTGTCCGGCTCACGCGCCGGCATCGATGCGCTGCTCGCCTGGCTGACCAGCGACCCGCGCCTGGCCGAGCTCGACACAAAGCAGTCACTGGCCGAGCAGGCACCCTTCCTGCGTGCCAAGGTCAAGCTCAAGCGCGAGATCGTCACCATGGGCGTCGAGGGCATCGATCCGCGTCACACCGTCGGGACCTATGTGGAGCCGAAGGACTGGAATGCGCTGATCTCCGATCCTGAGGTGCTGCTGATCGACACGCGCAATGACTATGAAGTGGAAGTGGGGACCTTCGCCGGAGCCGTCAACCCGAACACCACAGCCTTCCGTGATTTCCCGGACTACGTCTCGCGTGAGCTGGACCCGAAACAGCACCGCAAGGTGGCGATGTTCTGCACCGGCGGCATCCGCTGCGAAAAGTCCACGGCCTATCTCAAGGAGCAGGGCTTCGATGAGGTCTATCACCTCAAGGGCGGTATCCTGAAGTATCTGGAAGAGGTGCCCGAGGAAGAGACCCTGTGGCAGGGCGAGTGCTTCGTGTTCGATGAACGCGTCACCGTCGACCACCAGCTGCGCCCTGGCCAGTACGACCAGTGCCATGCCTGCCGTCTGCCGATCACCGAGGAAGACAAGCAGAGCGAGCGCTACCAGAAAGGCGTCAGCTGCCCGCGCTGCTACGACAAACTGAGCGATGCCCAGAAGGCGCGCTTCGCTGAGCGCGAGAACCAGATTCGTCTCGCCAGAGAGCGTGGCGAAGCTCATCTGGGCATGGACGCCGTCGCCCAGATGCAGGCACGCCGGGATGCCAAGCAGCAGCAGCGTGAAGCCGCCCGCCGTGCCGCGCTGGAAGCCAGCGAGAAGTCCGGCAAGTAGATCTGCCAATAGATCTGCAAGCAAGCCGGCAGGAAGAGCTGATAGCGGCCAACGCCGCTTTCGCTACCCGAACACCCCGTCTCGACGGGGTGTTCTGCGTTGCAGGCTCGCTCAATCGGCCACACCCGCCGAGTGAGGCAGCGAACGCAGCAGCTCCAGCACGGCATTCAGTCGTCGGCTGCGCTGCTGACCACTGCGCCACAACAGCCCGACCGTCTCGCCCTCACCGGGCAGTCGACGCGCGACCAGCCCTTCACCAAGCCGCGAATCGGCCAGGTTCTCCGCCAGCACGCTGACTCCCAGGCCAGCCTCCAGCATCACGCCGAGGCCGGAAATCGAATTGGCCTCCAACAAGGGCGAGGGCTGCAGGCCCAGCAGCTCGAACTGCTGATTGAGGCGTCGCCGCTGCTGCATCTCCGGCGTCAGCAACACCAGCGGATAGTCACGCAAGCACTCCCACTGCGGCGCGTCGGGCAGGCGGAAATGCGTCTGACTGGCGATCAGCGCCGAATGCTCTTGATAGAGCGGCCGACAGGCGAAGCCGCTCATGGCCGGCGCCGCGGGGTAGCCGACCGCAAGATCCAGCTCGCCATCCTCGAGCCCCTGGGCCAGCGATGACGTCGACAGCTCGCGCAGGCGCAGCGAGAGCTGTGGAAAGGCCTCGCGCAGCCGCGGCAGAAACTCGCCGACCGCCGCCAGCGCCGACGGCACTACGCCCAGTGACAGGCGGCCGGTCAGCACCGCGTCCGGCGACAGGTCTCCCTTCAGTTCATCCAGTTCGGCAAGAATGCGCCGTGCGTGGGTCAGCACGCGCTCCCCTTCCGGTGTGAAGCCCTCGAAGCGGTGGCCGCGTATTATCAGCGCCGTGCCCAGCTCCTCCTCGAGCTGCTTGAGGCGCGCCGACAACGTCGGCTGGGTGACATGACAGACCCGCGCTGCGCGACCGAAATGGCGCTCACTGGCCAGCGCGACCAGAAAACTCAACTGTCGATGATCCATGTCGGGCCCTTGGCTCGCGGTGGCGGGAGTGACGCACGCTGGGGGCGCATGCCGTCAGCGCCATGATGACGCAAGGCGGCCCGTCAGTCAGCACGCCTGCATGTCTGGCGATAAGACACGAAAACGCCCGGCGCGATGGCCGGGCGTTGGATATCACCACTACCCGGGGCGTCGCTTATTGAGCGGCGTCCTGGACAGCTTCGCCAGCATGCTCGACATCCTGGCCGGCACCGTCAACGGTGTTGCAGCCGGAAAGCGCTGCCAGAGTGAAGAAAGAGGCGAAGATGAGTGCAATGGTGCGGGACATGGTCATGCTCCTTGCGGTAGTGAATATCGAGAAATCTCGTAAAGACGCCAGTTCCTGCGCCTCTACCCTCATACCTTGGGCCGCCCCATGGGCTTTCAAGGGGTGAGATTCATGTTTTGTTCACTCGCCGCCCATGTCATGGACAGTGCCATCAACTGGCCGATTCCTCGATGGAACCCCCAAGGTGTTCGAGATCTTCCCCGAAACCTTCCACGGTATTGCAGCCACCCAACAGCAGGCCGAACAGCAGCGCAGTGCCAGTCATCATCATGAATCGTCGCATGGGCATTCCTCTCTCTCGGGCTATCAGCTGGCGGCGTTGTCGATCGAACCGCCCAGATGCTCCAGGTCCTTGCCGAAACCGGCCACGGTATTGCAGCCGGCCAGACTCACACTGGCCACCAATAGGGCAGCCACCATCAAACGCGTCATTCTCATCACTTCTCTTCCTGATCAACGGCCAATGAAGGTCAGACACCCTCACTGACCGAAGGTGCCAACACTCAACGATTTACCAGCAGAATCTTGCCCAGCGCCTCGCCGGACTCCAGCAGCTCATGCGCCTTGGCGACGTCACGGAAGCTGAACTGGTGCTCGTCGAGCAGCGGACGTACCGCGCCGGCCTCCAGCATCTCGCTCAGGGCGTTGAGCAGCTCCGGCTGGTCGTCCATGCCGATACCGGTCAGCAGCGGTACCGAGCGGAAGATGACGTGCAGCGACAGGTTCTTGGAGTGCAGCTGGGTCAGGTCGTGGGTCGAGCGGGTATTGATGGAGCACAGACGACCGGAGGTCGCGGTGGCCTCGATGGAGCGGTCCAGGTTGTCGCCACCGACGGTGTCGAAGACCAGATCGAAGCCACGCCCGGAGGTCAGGCGCGTCACGTAGTCCGCGACCGCTTCCTCGCGGTAGTTGATGATCTCGTCGGCGCCCAGCTGGCGTGCCAGGTCCGCCTTGGCTTCGCTGGACACGGTGGTGGTGACATGCGCGCCGAGATACTTGGCGATCTGTACCGCGACATGGCCGACGCCGCCGGTGCCGGCGTGGATCAGCACGTGCTCGCCTTCCTTGATCTGACCGCGCGAGACCAGCGCCGTCCAGGCCGTCAGGAATACCAGCGGCAAGGCCGCGCACTCTTCCAGCGTCAGCGCCGCCAGGCTCGGGCGCTTCACGATCACACGGGTGTCGGCGATCATGTAGTCCGCCAGAGCGCCCTGCCAGCCCTTCACGCCACCGGCACAACCCAGCACTTCATCCCCGACGGAGAAGTCCGACACGCCTTCGCCGACGGCATCGATCACCCCGGAGACATCGCCATTGAGAATGGCCGGGAATTCCGGGTGCGACTTGACCAGCCCGCTGCGCAGCTTGGTCTCGATGGGGTTGATGCTGGAAGCCGTCACCTTGATACGCACCTGCCCCCGCGCCGGCGTCGGGGTCTCCAGTTCGCGCTCGACGAACACTTCGGGACCGCCGTACTGCTCGATGACCATGGCTTGCATGAGGAAAGACTCCTGAACGATGAAGGAAGAGACGCCATAGCCGGGCTCGGCGCCATCATGAATAGGGGGTGAGCGGCATGCCGGTGTGTCGACAGGACAGGCAGGCATTCCGTTCAGATTACCGCGAGCTTACTCCGTGTCTAACATAAGGTCAGCATCAGGTCAGCATCGACTCAGCATCAGGTCAGCGCCAGCTTGAGCACGATGATGAAGATGACCGCGACCGTCAGCCACTTGACCCACCGCGCCCCCGCGGGACTCATGTTGACCCGCGCGCCGAGAAAGGCACCGCTCATGTTGCCGATCGCCAGCACCAGACCATAGGCCCAGCGCACCTGACCATCGAACACGAACACCGCCAGCGCCGGCAGGGTATACATCAACACGATGAAGACCTTGAAGACGTTGACCTGGGTCAGGTCGATCTTGAGCAGCCGGTAGAGCACCACGATGAACAGCACGCCGACACCGACCTGGATGAAGCCACCATAAATGCCGATGCCGAACATCGCCAGCACCACCACGGGCGTGACGCGCTCCGGCGTCAGTTCACGGGTGTCGATGCGCGGCGTCGGCAGCAGCATCATGATCGAACACACCACCATCACCACGATCAGGACACTCTCGAAGGCCTCGGCACTGATGCGGGTCGCCAGCCAAGCCCCCAGCATGGCGCCTGCCACGGCAGGCACGGCCAGCCGCCAGGCCACCCCCATGTTGTGTGCACCCGCCTTGAGGAAGGTGCTGGTCGCGGTCGCACTCTGCAGCGCGATCGCCACGCGATTGGTGGCATTGGCCTGGGCAGGCGGCAGACCGAGAAACATCAGCAATGGTAGCGTCAGCATCGAGCCACCCGCCGACAGCACATTGATGAAACCGGCCACGCCTCCCAGTGCAATCAGCGCCACTACGCTGATCAGATCAAGGCCGCTTGTCAGCCCTGCAACATCCGACATCATGCCGACATTCCTTGTCCCACTATTCCGTTGAGTGAAGACGCCTGCGGCAGACATGCCCCAGAGCGCGCGATGCCCGACACACCACCCTCGCGTGACTGAACGGGGGAAAGTGATGCCGGGCATCGTTCATAGCATATCGCGTCGCGTCACGCCTGCTTCAGCCATATCGGCTGACGCGTCTGGCGCTCATCCGACACGCCTGGCTCAGTGCGCCAGCGCTTGCTGGCGGCCACTCTGGCGCACGCTGTAGGCCAGCACGCCCAGGAAGATGACCAGACCCGCGAGGTCGTAGGTCAGCTGACCATGCGGCCACAGCATCAGCGCACCCAGCGGGAACATCGCCAGACGCAGCCACCAGGGCAGCTCGTGCTCCAGATAGCCTTCCAAGCCCGCGACGATGGCGTAGATCCCGAACAGCGCGAACACGAACACCGTCAGCATCTCGCCGATGTCGCCGGAGATCAGCGGGCTCCAGGCGAACAGCAGCGGCACGATGTAGAGGCCCTTGGCGATCTTCCAGGCCATCAGGCCGGTCTTCATCGGCGGCGTGCGGGCGATCGCGGCTGCCGCGAAGGCGGTCAGGCAGACAGGCGGCGTGACGTTGGAATCCTGGGACAGCCAGAAGATGATCATGTGCGCACTCACCAGCGCCATGGTCAGTACGTGCGGCGACAGCGCCTGCTCATACAGCTGGCTCTGGAAGGTATCCGGCACCAGCGCCAGCAGTTCGCGGGCGGCGTCCATGCTCATCGGCGCGCCCAGCAGGTCCAGCTTGTCCGGTGCGGCCAGCATGAAGATGGCCTTGGCCTGCTCCGGCAGGTTGCCCGCCGCCAGCAGATCCACCAGCTGGGAATGGGCGATCAGGTTGTAGAGCGCCGGGGCGGACAGCGTGCCCAGCACGATATAGGACGCCGTCACCGGTAGGCCCATGCCCAGAATCAATGACGCCAACGCGATCAGGATGATGGTGATCAGCAGGCTGCCACCCGCCCAGTCGGTGATCATCAGCGAGAAGGTGTTGCCGATACCGGTGGTGGAGACGACGTTGACGATCAGGCCGACGGTGATCAGCAGGATCGCGGTGGTGGTCATGTTGCGCACCCCGGCCAGCATCGCCTCGATGATGTCGCCGAGCTTCATCGGATTCTTCGACAGCCAAGAAGCCGCGATGACGGACAGGATCGCGATGCCGGCGGCGTAGGTCGGCGTGAAGCCATAGATCAGCGCGCCGACCAGCACGAACAGCGGTGCCAGATAGTGCCAGCCATCCTTGAGCACGTCCTTGAGACGCGGACCCTGCGGGTCGTCCAGCGCCGTGGCATCGGAGCGCTTGGCCTCGATGCGCACGAACATTGCCACCGACAGGAAGTAGAGCAGCGCCGGCAAGGCGGCCACGCCGACGATGGTCAGGTACGGCACCTGGGTGTAGGACGCCATGATGAAGGCGCCTGCACCCATCACCGGCGGCATCAGCTGACCACCGGTCGAGGCGGCTGCCTCGACGCCTGCCGCGAAGCGCGCCGGGAAGCCGGCACGGCGCATCAGCGGAATCGTGATCACGCCAGTGGAGACGGTGTTGGCGACACTCGAGCCTGACACCGAGCCCATCAGGCCGGAGGCGAACACGGCCACGAAGCCCGGACCACCCTTGAAGCGACCCGCCGCGCAGCGCGCCAGATCGATGATGAAGTCACCCGCGCCGGACTTGACCAGGAAGGCCCCGAACAGGATGAACATGAACACGTAGGACCAGGAGATGCGCGCGATGGAGCCCAGCATCCCTTCGCCACCGATGAAGCTTCTGAACAGCACCGTCTCCCAGGTCAGGCCCGGGAAGTTGAATACGCCGCCCACATACTTGCCCCACCAGGCCACGTAGGTCAGCGCGATCAGACACAACACCGGGATGAACCAGCCAGTGGTGCGACGCGCGAACTCGAGGATCAGACCGACCGCGACGATGGAGACCACCCAGTCCGCGGTGGAGAACACCACGCCACGGTCATAGAGCGCATCCTCGAAGCCGATCAGGTAGAGGCCGCAACCCAGTGCCGCCAGCCCCAGCAGGACATCCACGCCCAGCACCCAGCGCTTGGCACCATCACTGGCCGGGGTCAGCATCGGAATGGTCAGCGCGCACAGCAGACCGAACAGGCCGTAGTGCAAGGCGCTCACCCACAGCTCCGACAGGGTCGAGACGGTGTTGAAGTACAGGTGCGCCAGACAGATGACGATGGAGATCACGAAGACGGCACGCCCCAGCCAGGGTAGCTCCATGCGCCACGGCGCAGCTTCGGCGGATTCGTCGCGCACACCGGAGAGATCCGGCTCCTGCGCTTCGCTATCAGTGGGACGAGAGGGCTCTGGCGAGCGGGAATCATGCATGGCGTTGCCTCAAGACGGGATCAGACAGCGATGGCGCAGCGGCGACTTGCGTCACCATGCGCCCGGGCTTGCGAGGAGAATACGGGCTTCTACAACAATCATTCGTGGGCACTGCTCTGGTCCTGCGCCTCACCTTGTCCGCGCGGGGCAGTGACATGGCGCCGGACCGGCGGTGGTTTATTGGTCTGGGAAACTGCGCTGCCCTCACCGCCGCCAGAGGCGAGCGATGAGGGCAGCGGGAACATCAGGTGTGGATCACTCGGCGATCAGGCGCGCCGGAATCTCGATGCCCTGCTCCTTGAAGTAACGTGCGGCACCCGGATGCAGCGGCAGCGGCAGGCCCGCGATGGCCTTGTCGAGGGCCATGGCCTTGGTGGCCGGGTGGATGTTGTTCAGGAACGGCAGGTTCTCGTACATGGTCTTGGTGATCTGATAGACGTCTTCTTCGGAGACATCGTCACGCACCACCAGGATGTTCGGCTGGGCGATGGTGTTGATCGCCTCGTCCTGGCCCGGGTAGGTGCCAGCGGCAATTTCATACGGGGTCCACAGCTCGAACTGGGAGTTGACCTTGGCCAGCTGCTCTTCGGTGAAGTCCAGCGTGGTGATCTCACCGCCCAGGTTGGCGTAGGCGCGGGTCACGGCGGAGGCCGGTGCACCGGCCGGAATGTTCATGCCGTCGATGTTGCCGTTCTGCATCGCGTCGGCGCTCGGGCCATAGCCCATGTAGGCCAGATCCATCTTGTCGGCATCGATACCCAGCTGCTCGAGGATGAAGCGACCCGAGCCTTCGGTGCCGGAATTCTTCTTGCCGATGGAGAAGCTCTTGCCGTAGAAGTTGGTCATGTCCTCGATGGTGCCGGTCTTGACCTCATCGTTGCGGGCCACGAAGTGCTCGACGTTCTGCCACAGCATCGAGATGCTGCGCAGGTTCTTGTGCGCCTTGTTGACCGGCGGGGTGCCATTCCATGCCCAGGCGCCGTAGAGGCCCTGGATGATGCCGAACTGGGCCTGGTCCTCTTCCATCAGCTTGAGGTTCTCGCCGGAACCGGCAGAGGAGATCGCGGACACGGAGATGCCGGCGGTCGGCTCGAGCTTGACCTTGATCAGCGTGGAGAGTGCCACGCCGACCGGGTAGAAGGTGCCACCGGTGGTGGCGGTACCCATGATGTACTTGCCTTCCGCCTGAGCCACGGCACTGAGACCAAGAGAGGCTGCGATGGCGAGACCGAGACCGGCCTTGAGGATCTGGCGCTTTTGCATGGAGTGACTCCTTGGCGAACCTGCCGGGCGCAGGTTGAGCGTTCTTGTAATGTGGGTAGGCAGACGGACATAGCGGCTGAGCAGGCTCTGGCCCTGGGCGGTGCTGGCCATGTCGCGACCGACAATGCGCAAGGTAGCCCTCTTTTGCGTGGGGCGTTCGTTGCGAGCCTCTGCTTCAGCGTAGGAAGAAGGTTAGCAACTGTCCGCGCGACGCGGTATTTGGCGATGGGGGCATTGCGCAGCCTCCAGAGCGCGCACGGGCAATCCGCAAAGTGGCAGGATTCTGCCGATCTGGTCACACTGAGGGCATTCGCGGGTGTTCAAGCCAAGGCGTCCGCCACGATTCGGGTTACCCTTTGCCCTCGACTCACGCCCGCCCTGCTCCATCCGATCAAGGAGAGACGATGCCCCCCTTCAGCCTTCACCCGCAGCTGGATGCCGACACTCACTTCGTGGCCGATCTGCCGCTGTGCACCGTGCGCCTGATGAACGATGCGCGCTATCCGTGGCTGATACTGATTCCGCGCCGCGATGCCATCCGCGAGATCTATGAGCTGGACAGCAGCGCCCAGCAGCAGCTGTGGCAGGAAACCACCCAACTGGGCGAGCTGCTGATGACGGTGAGCGGCAGCGAGAAGCTCAATATCGGCGCACTGGGCAACATGGTGCCGCAGCTGCACATGCACGTGATCGCCCGCCGCAGCGATGATGCAGCCTGGCCGGGGCCGGTGTGGGGCGTCGGCACGGCCGAGCCCCACGACAACGAGGCGCTGACGATACTGATCGACACCCTGCGCATGAAGATCGCCGAGCTGCCGAGCTATTCCTACTGACAGCGTCACCGGCGCTGTCACTGACATCCACGCTTTCACATCTACGACAACGGGGCCAGATGGGCCCCGTTGTCGTAACTCGCAGGTAGTGTGTGGCAGGTAGCAAGCGACAGGTAGTCAGTGGGATACCAGCCTTGCTGGCGCTGATCTCACTCGTCGCCTGAGGTCTGTCCTGAGGATCTCGGGCCCAGAGGGCTCTGGAGGGAGGTGCCCGGCGCCGAGCGATCGAACGGCGAAGCACCACGACCGGTGGAAGAGTCCAGCGCCTTGAGACTGCTGGCGACCAGCAAGGCGCCGAAGACAGTGATGATGATGCCGCCGAGCAGACCGACCAGCGCCGCCCACGGCCACTGACGACGCGCGCGGCCGTCCGAGTGCGGCCCACCCAGGCGCGCGCCGGCCGCCGCCAGACGTCCGCTGGCCTTCATGATCAAGGTGGCCATCGCCACGCTACCCACCGTCAGCGCGGTGCCCAATGACATCGCCAGCACCGCCAGTACCCCGCTGCCGACCATGTTCAGCGCCAGCGCGGCCAGCAAGACCAGAATCGCGCCGGAACACGGCCGCAGGCCGATCGCCAGCACCGCCATGCCCATGGTGCGCCAGTCGCCACTGGCCTGCTCCGCCGTCACGCCATGCGCATGACCGCAACCGCAGTCATGTCCATGTGAATGAACATGGCCGTGAGAGTGAGAATGTGAGTGGTCGTGGCCAGGCGACGGCTCGAACGCCAGCCCCTGCATCGCTGACGCCTCTGGCTTGGTCGTGCCTGAAACCGGGCTTGAGACAGCCCGGGCGCTGAGCGCGCGCCACAAGGAACGCGCGGCGCGCCACAGCAACAGCCCCCCCAGTACCAGCACCCCGAGATGACTGAGCAAGGTGACCTTCTCGACCTGCCCGAGCACATCGCGCCCCGCCCAGTCGAGCAGCCCCGCCCCGAGGCCGACCAGCACCAGTGCACTGACGCCCTGCAGCAAGGCCGCCAGCAGTGACAGCCACAGCGCGCGGCGCCGAACGATGGGCTGACTGACCAGCAGCGTACTGATGACGACCTTGCCATGCCCGGGGCCCGCGGCATGCAGCACGCCATAGGCGAAGGACAGCCCGATCAGCGCCCAGGGGGTGCCCGGATGCGCGGCAAGCTCGCTCATCGCTCGCCCCAGCGAGCGCTGGAAACGTGACTGCTCGGCGAAGACCCACCCCAGCGCCTCGCCCCAGCCCTGCACCAGGCCTGGCCAGAGCGCCATGCCCAGCACGAGCAGCCCGCAGCCGACCGCCAGCCAACCGGCCAGGCGCCGCCCTCGCGACGAGGCCGGCTTCAGCAGGCCATCGCGCATGCCCTTGAGGCTCTTGATATCGCCAAGCCCGCTGGTGTCCTTCGGCTCACTGCTCATCAGCCACCTCACAGCTGACACTGCCGACTTCGGCGAAGTACTGGCCGAGATCCATCGGAGCAGTGGCGTTGATATCCAGCATCGAGGCCTCGGCGACCTTGGACGGGTCCGGGTCGGCCGGCGAGATTCCCGGCGTGCAGCTCAGCGCCGAGCCCTGCCCTTCCAGCCCGCTCACCACCAGTCCTTGCTGCACGGCGATGGCGTCCGGGTCATGCAGTATCTCGATGTAATAGGTGGGATCGTAGATGCGATAACTGAGGGTGTGGCCAGCCATCGCGACCGGCTCGGCCAGCGGCAGCTCCATCTGGAAGGCGACACGCTCGCCCTTGAGCCAAGTGGTCTGGCGCGTCGCCTTGCCAAGCGCCACGGGCTCGCCGTCCAGGGTGACATGGGTGTAGTAATCGAACTGCGACAGATTGGCCAGAATCTCGCTGCCCAGCACATCGAGACGCTGCTCCATGCTGGTATCGTCCTCAAGTGCGGACAGCTCCTGACGCAGCGTCAGGCTGTAGAAGGGGTCGAGCAGCCAATACTGGCGCATCGCGACGGCCCGCCCCTGGTCATCGAGACGCAACGTCACTCGCAGGTCGACCCAGCCGTGCGGGTGGGCGGCGGCAGGCTGACTGACGACCAGGGTGCCCAGCATCAGCAACGGCGTCAGCCAGGCTACGGGGCGCAGGCCATGACGAGATGGGAAACGCGCCAGCGCGGACGACAGCGCCGCCACCAGGCGATGAACAGCAACAGACATCGAGAAACTCCGGCAGAACGTCACGGGGACGACAGGAAAGATTTGGCAGGATGTTACTTCATGACCAGACGGGCGGCACCCCGACGCAGCCCGAGGACACCTTCGACAAGCAGTGGTGATGGTCAGTTCGCCGGATCCTCATGACCATGACGAAAGTCTTCACGGCGCAGTCCGTACTTGTGCATCTTGAGATTGAGCGTGCGCCGCGGCAGTGCCAGCTCCTCCAGCACCTGAGCGATGTTGCCGCGTGCGCGGGTCAGGGCGGCGCGAATCAAGGTCGACTCGAACATCGCCACCTGTGCCGCCAGCCCCTGGTCCTCGCTGCTCGCCAGCGCCTCGTCGCTCCCACCATTGCCGGCCTCGTCTGCATTCTCCTTTGCTGAGGCATTGCCCGGCGCGGATGGCTGTCGCGTCGTGGACAATTCCCCCAGCACCACACGGCGACTGGCGGCCTGGCGCAGCTGCCAGAGATTGCCCGGCCAGTCCGCCGCCATCAATGCAGCCAGCTCACCGCTGGCGAAGGGTTGCGCCTCCACCTCGTGCACCTCGGCGGCCTGACGGCTGAAGTGCGCCATCAGCAACGGGATATCCTCGCGCCGCTCGCGCAGGGCGGGTGTCGTCAGTTCGATCTCGGCCAGCGCATGCCCCAGGGTGCGAGTCAGAGGCCCGCTTGCCATCAAGTCACCCACGCTGCACAGCGCGCTGCACACCAGCCGCGGCGCCTGGCGGGCGCCGTCCTCACGAGTGGCGATCCAGCCGTCCAGCCACTGCCATTGCGCGCCACTCAGTTGGTCCACCTCATGCAGCAGCAAGGTATTGGCTGCAGGACATGCCGCGAGTGCATCCTCGATCGCGCTCGCCAGTGCCTCCGCGCCCTCTGCCCTGGCTTGCGACAGGGGGGCGCATTCCACTCGCGCCAGCAAGGCCGTCGCCGCCGTCGGCATGGCGGTAGATGAGAGCGATGCCTCAGCAGGCGGCGCATGCTCGGCCAGCGCCAGCGCCAGAGTGCTCCGCCCGCTGCCCGTCTCGCCGCTGATCCAGACACGCGCCGGATGTCCGCGCAATTCAAGCAATCGCTCACGCAGCTGGCGAATCTGACGACTCTCGCCACGCAGCAGACCACTGAGGCCGCGCACGCTCAAGCGGCGGCGCAGGCGTTGGTTTTCATCACTCAGACGCCGCCCCGCCAGCGCCTGACGCAGCTTGAGCTCCAGTGCTTCGGGGTCAAACGGCTTCTCGATGAAATCGCGCGCGCCGGCCTGCATCGCGGCAACGGCCGTGGCGACATCGCCGTGGCCGGTCATCATCAGCACCGGCAGCTCCGGTGCCTGCAGCGCAAGCCGCGCCAACAGCGTCAGGCCATCCATGCCCGGCATGCGAATATCACTGATCACCACGCTGACCGGCTCGGCGGCAGCCAAGGCTTCCAGCAGCGCCTCGGCGCGCGAGAAGCAGCGCAGGTGGATCTCGGCCAGTTCCAGCCACTGGGTGAGGGATTCACGCACCGCCGGGTCGTCATCCACCAGCCATATCGGGGCCTCGCGGGTCAGATCGCTGTCCTGCTGCAGGCGCAGCTCTGCCGGGTCCAGGCCCGTGGCGGCAAACTCCTCTGCGCCCTCGAAGCCAGCGCTGTCGTGCGTATAGCCTGTCATTCGTGCGAATACCCCGTCATGTCACGGATTGCTGCCCGCTGCCTTGCCGTGGAGTGTCGTCAGTGGCGTGCTCCGCTTCGGACGCCGGCGTGCGTAGCCACAATTCGAAGCAGGCGCCGCCCAGCGCAGAGCCATCGGCCAGACGCAGCTGGCCACCGAGGTCGCGCGCCAGGCCATAACTCAGAAACAGCCCCATCCCCATGCCTTCACCGACCTCACGTGTGGTGGTGAAGGGATCGAACAGCGTGGCACGCAGCGCAGGGTCGATGCCGGGGCCATTGTCCTCGATACGCAGACATCCGCCCGGCTGCCCCTCAAGACTGGCCACTGACGGCCAGGCCTGCCAACTGAGGCGCAATCTCGGGGCCGCGCGGCCATCGTCAGGCTCGTCGCTCTGCTGACCGGCCTGCTGCGCTTTCTGCTCCCCTTCCAGCGCATCGAGCGCATTGCGGGTCAGGTTGGTCAGCAACTGCTCGAGACGCACCTGTTCGCCCATCACGATGACGTCCCGGGGCAGCGCCTCCCGCTCCACCGTCAGATCGAGGGCGGTGACTCGCTCGGCGAGCAATTCCAGTGCGAAGTCGATGCGTGGCGCCAGCGCCAGGGCAACGGGTGCCTGCTGACTGGCCGGACGCACGAAGACCCGCAACTGGCGAATCATGTCCGCCAGGCGCTCGGACAGCTCACTGATGCGCGTGAAGTTGCTGGCGGCGGATTCGGCGGCACGTGCGGTCAACTCGGGGCGCGTTGCGGCGGAGGCGATGCCCCGCGCCAGCAGTTTGCCGCCGCTGGCAGCGTAGGTGCGAATGCCGACCAGCGGCTGATTGAGCTCATGGGCGATACCGGCCGCCATGGTGCCCAGTGCGGCCAGCTTGCCGGCCTGCACCAGCTCATCACGCGTGGCCTCGAGTTCGCGCGAGCGCTGGGCGACCCGCTCCTCGAGGCGCTCGTTGATCTCGCGCATCATCACCGCTTCACGCCGAATCAGCCCCAGGCGCGCCTGACGCTCGCGCATCCACAGTGCCATCATCGCCAGCCCCAGAATCACGGCGAGCCCGACCAGTACCACATTGCGCGCCTGAATATAAAGTGGCCGCAGCGGCATCAGAAAATGCAGCTGCCAGCCCAGCGGCCCGCTGGCCAGCGACTCATCCAGATAGCGTTGGCCCATCGCCGCCGTCGGCAGCGGCACGATCTTCGACGCCGCCAGCTCGTGGTTATCACCCAGCACCAGGCTACCGTCCTCCAACTCCCGCGACAGCGGTGTCAGCGGCGCTCCGCGGAACTGCTGCTGCGCCCGAATGCTGTCCAGCGCCTGCGGCTCGATCGCCTCCAGCGCGCGATATTTCCAGTTACGCCGCGAGGCCAGCAGCACGATGCGATTGGCATCGGCGAGCAGCACCGTCTCTCCCGCCTGGCGCCAGGTATCCTCCAGCGCTTCCAGCGAGACCTTGACCACCATGACGCCCAGCGGCTGGCCCTCGGCCGCCAGCACCGGCGCCGAGACGAAATAGCCGGGACGCCCGGTGGTATTGCCGACGGCGAAGAATTCACCGCGCCCGCGCGCCAGGGCATCGATGAAATAGGGGCGATAGTCGTAGCGATAGCCGACGAAACTGTCTGGCTGATCGAAGTTGCTCGCGGCCACGGTCATGCCGTCGCGGTCGGTCAGGAAGATGGCCGCCGCGCCGGAGGCGCGCGCGACACGCCGCAGATGCTGGTTGAGGTCACTGCTCGAACCTAGGGAAGCGACGGCGCTGGCGGCATCGGGCTGATCTGAGGGGATCACAGGCGCCGTTGCCGCAGGTGGAACGCCCTGCTCGCCGAGGGCGATGCGCACACGGGCCTGGCGTGCCAGCAATTCCGGCAGCCACTGGAAGCGCGACAACTCGGCATTCAGGGTGCTGGCGTAGAAATTCAGACGAGTCGCGGCGTGCTGGCGGGCATCACGCTCGCTGCGCGCCAACTCCCAGTGCCAGAGAGCAAACAAGGCCATCAGCCCGACCAGCAGGCTGGCCGAGAGCGCCAGCCAGGCCAGACGCCGACGGCGCAGCGCACTCAGCGTCATGGGCAGTCACACCGCGCGAGCGCGGGCTCGCCCGGGCTCCGGCTCTGCCTGCCTGCAAGGTGCTGCACAAGGCCAGTGAGGCGACGCTGGGGGCCACCTCGTGGAGTTGTCATGTGCGGAGCAGTCACGGCGCGCCGATCACCGGCACGGTGCGCGCATTCAGGGTCACGGCGACCTCCACCAGCAGGTTGTCGAGGCGGCCCGGCGCGATATCGGCGCCATTGCTGTCACCGCTCACGCTGAGACGAATCTGGCCGTTGACCTCGCTCACCCAGGCTTCCAGCGCCAGCGGCGGCCGGGCAGCGTAGCTGGCATCGAGACGCTCGAGGTCCGGGTCTGCCCGCTCGATGATGAAGCCACGCTCCGCCAGCGTCGTCAGCAGGGTGACGAAGACCTGCCGGGAGCTCAGGGTGCCACTGTTGGGGGCGATCACCGCGGTGCGTGAGTCCGGCGCATGGGTCGGCTGATTCATGCAGCCACCCAGTACCAGCAGACCGGCGAGCAGCGTCGCGAGCCCCAGACGTTGCCACAGAGAGCGTGGAGATACCTTGCACATGACCATCAGCGAACCTCCCGTGGATCACGACCCGCCAGCGCGGCCTGCAGCTGACGCTCGATCTGGCGGCAGCTGTCGCTGTCATTGTGAGGACGGGCATCGATGACGTAGCCACCCTGATTGATGACCTGCTCATCGCGGATCACGCGCACGCGCTCGTCCGGCGCGACCAGCGAAATGCGCTCGAAGCTGATCGGGTCATCACGGAAGGTGTCATGGCCGACGCCCACGCCGAAATCGTTGCCTGCCGCGACGCCATAGCCCACCGAGAAGCCGATGCGCGAGCCGAAGGGCCCGTCGATCGCACCCAGGCCCGGCTGGTCCACCTTGCGCTCACCCGTCACCACGCCCAGCGCCTGTTCACTCTCGCGGATCTTGTAACCACGGGCTTCCACGACCTGCGCCGCGGCACGCAACCACTGATTGGCATCGCCCTGACGCGGGAAGATGCAGGCCTCGGGCAGGCCAGCGCTGTCATTCGCGGCCAGCGGGTCCTTGCCGGAAAGGGCCGAGCAACCGCTCAGCAGCACCAGCCCCACTGCGAGCAATGTCATGCGCGGCAGTCGCGAGCGTGCTGACGTGTCAGCCAGGTCCGGCCGCGCGGGAAATTCGGAAAGTCGATGGAGCATGCGAACGTCTCCGGTCAGCCATTTGAGTCGACGCGACATCATGATTTTCACACCATGAGACACACCAGAGGCACTAGACTGACACATAAGTCTTGTAGGGTTTCTGCATAATTATGGTATCAAGACAGCGGGATACCCTGGATGCAGGAAACCTCATCTTAGCCTCCAGCCATGCCAGCGCCTACCGTATCCAGCACCCGACAATCCGTGACAAGGCCGCACTGGCATTGCCATTTCACACGACGATCACGCAACGCCAGTACTACCAGTGCCACTCGCTCGGTGCGCAAACCGCCGGTCATCGCGCGCAACACTGGTTACATATGGAAACGATATCGCGCGGACAACTCACGACGCTACAGGTTCAATAAGTTACCATTATCGACGAATAGGCAATCAGGGAGAGAAATTTATGTCAGAAAATGCCGACCAGCCCACGGTCGCCAAGATCAATCCGCCAGTCTTCTTCGGCTCCGCCGCCGTGATTCTGGCGTTCGTGATCTTTACGGTCGCCATGCCGGATACCGCGCAGACCGCCTTCGGTCATGTCCAGACCTGGATCATCGACACCGTCGGCTGGTTCTACCTGCTGGCCATGGGCCTGTTCGTGATCTTCACGCTGGGTCTCGCCTTCTCGCGCTATGGCGACATCAAACTGGGGCCAGACCATTCCGAGCCGGACTTCAGCTACGGCTCCTGGTTCGCGATGCTGTTCTCCGCGGGCATGGGCATCGGCTTGATGTTCTATGGCGTTGCCGAGCCTGTCTTCCACTTCACTGCGCCTCCGGTCGGCGATGCCGGCACCGTCGAGGCCGCCCGTGAGGCCATGAAGACCACCTTCTTCCACTGGGGCATCCACGCCTGGGGCGTCTATGCCGTGGTGGCGCTGGCACTGGCCTACTTCAGCTTCCGCCATAACCTGCCGCTGCGCATCAGCTCTGCGCTGTATCCGCTGATCGGCAAGCGCATCCATGGCCCGATCGGCCATGCCGTCGATATCTTCGCCGTCTTCGGCACCATGTTCGGGGTCGCGACCTCGCTGGGCCTGGGCGTGCTGCAGGTCAGCTCCGGTCTGCATTACCTGTTCGATATCGACAATGACCTGACCACCCAGATCATCCTGATCGCCATCATCACCTGTCTGGCGACCGTTTCCGTGGTCATGGGCCTGGACGGCGGCATCCGTCGTCTCTCCGAGCTGAACCTTGGCCTGGCACTGGCGCTGATGCTGTTCGTGCTGTGCGTTGGTCCGACCATCTTCCTGCTGCAGACGCTGATCCAGAACATCGGTGGCTATCTCAGCGAAGTGGTCGACAAGACCTTCAACATGTTCGCCTATATCCCGGAAGATGGCCCGTCCAAGTGGCTGGGTGGCTGGACCCTCTTCTACTGGGGCTGGTGGATCGCGTGGTCCCCGTTCGTGGGCATGTTCATCGCGCGCGTCTCGCGTGGCCGCACCATCCGTGAGTTCGTCTACGGCGTGCTGTTCGTGCCGATGGGCTTCACCTTCCTGTGGCTGACCTTCTTCGGCGACAGCGCCCTGCACATGCTGCTCACCGATACCGCAGGCAACCTGGCGGAAGCGGTCTCCGCCGATGCTTCCGTGGCGCTGTTCAAGTTCCTGGAGCTCTTCCCGTTCGGCAGCATCACCTCCATGCTGGCCACCCTGCTGGTAGTGACCTTCTTCGTCACCTCCTCGGATTCCGGCTCGCTGGTCATCGACATGCTGACCTCCAAGGAAGGTGACGAATCTCCTGTCTGGCAGCGTGTCTTCTGGGCCTTCTCCGAAGGTTTCGTCGCCGTGGCGCTGCTGATGGCAGGTGGCCTGGGTGCACTGCAGACCGCCTCACTGGCCTCTGCCCTGCCGTTCGCGATCATCCTGATGTTCGTCTGCTATGGCCTGCTCAAGGCACTGCGTCTCGAGGGCGTCAAGCAACGCTCCATGCAGCACCTGAGCAACACGCCGGGGCACACCGCCGGTGGCGCACGCAGCTGGCAGAAGCGCGTCCAGACCCTGGTCGAGACGCCGCGTCAGAAGAACGTCGAGCAATACCTGATCAACACCGTCACGCCGGCACTGGCGGATGTCGCGAAGGAATTCGAGGCCCAGGGCCTGGATACTCGCGTCAATGACGAGGAAGACCGCAGCTATCTGCAGGTCAGCCACGGCGAGGAAGTCGACTTCGTCTACGGTGTGCGGGTGCGCGAATACGCAGCACCGGCCTTCGCGCTGCGCAACGTCAAGCGCAAGGGCACCAGCGACGTGGAACGTCATTACCGCGCCGAGGTCTTCCTGCGTGAAGGTGGCCAGACCTATGACGTCATGGGTTACACCAAGGAGCAGGTGATCGGCGACGTGCTGGACCAGTACGAGAAGCACATGCACTTCCTGCACATGGCGCGCAACTGACGCCTGAGCGTTGCAGAAGTGATGACAGCTGATGACATGGCTGTCGCAAAGGCCCCGCCCCGTGCGGGGCCTTTGCGTATGTGGCCGAAATCAGAATGTCCGAGCCGACGACATTGGCTGCAATATCCGTGTGCGACCTTGAAAACCGCGTGCGCGCACCACATCTCTTTCCAAGCATTCATCTACGGCTTGAGGGTGGTGCGCCGGCGACGATAGGGGCGGCCGATGAGGGCGATACAGTGAATTCGTTACCCTGCATCCCGACCAGCCTCTACACTGGTGGCATACTGGCAGCACGGCTCGCCACCTGCATCTCCACTTTCCCCACAATGCCGTTCACTTCACATTTTTCAGGAGAGTCTTCATGTCCAACGATACCAATGCCATCGGCCTGCACACTGCCAGCGCCACTCAGCTGGCCGAGCACCTCAACATCCTGCTGGCCAACTACCAGACCTTCTACATGAATGCCCGTGGCTACCACTGGAACGTGAAGGGCAACCAGTTCTTCGAGCTGCACGTGAAGTTCGAGGAAACCTACACCGACCTGCTGACCAAGGTCGACGAGATCGCCGAGCGTATCCTGACCCTGGGTCACGAGCCGCTGCACGCCTACAGTGACTACGCACGTGTCGCCACCATCAAGGAAGACACCCATGTCAGCGACGGCACGGCTTGCATCAAGGGCCTGCTGACCGGTTACAAGTCTCTGATCGAACTGCAGCGCGAGATCATGTCCGTCGCGTCTGACGCCGATGATGAAGGCACCGCCTCACTGGTCGGTGACTACATCCGCGAGCAGGAAAAGACCGTGTGGATGCTGTCCGCCTACCTGGGCGAGTAAGCGCTCAAGCCAATGCAGCGCCAGGACATGGCAGCGCGGATCTCTGATACTGCTGCCTGACGCTGTATTTGACTGACACTGGGCCGCGAGGCATTCGCGCAGTGTGAACGCCGCCTTTCGACCCTGCACACGCGGGACTCGGAAGGCGGCGTTGTCATGTGGCCATGAAGGCCCGCCAAATACCGACCAGGAGGGTTGCATGTCACTGCCGCTGACACGTCTGCTACGCAAGCTGCTGCATGTGGCTGCCAAGCCCATGCGCCACGCCCAGGGCAAGGATGGCTATGTCATTCACGCCTATCGTGGCTACGGCTCGCACAGCGAAGCCTTTCTGATGGGGCGCATCTTCCGCCAGCCAGGCTCACGCAGCCAGCTGGCCCCCGGTGCCGGGCGCGACCTGATGGATGTCGGCCGCCGCATGCTGCGCTGGGGCAAGAGCGGCGTCGAGGTAGAGGTCGCGCTGGGGGACAACCGCACCACCGCCATTACCGACCGCGATGGCTACTTCAGTGTGCATCTGCCGCTCGATGCGCCACTGGAGCACCAGGGCCAATGGCATACCGCCCGCATCACGGCGTGTCCGCCAAAGCAGCCCCCGGTGGAGGGCGAGGCACAGGTCTATCTCCCCCCCATCAGTACGCGCCTCGGGGTGATCAGCGATATCGACGACACCGTGATGTACACCGGTGTCGCCAACAAGCTCAAGATGCTTTATCGCCTGTTCATCGAGTCTGCCGAACGCCGCACCGCCTTCCCCGGCGTGGCCGCGCTCTATCAGGCGCTCCATGAGGGTGATGACGGCCAGCAGCAGCGCCCGCTGCTCTATGTGTCGCGTGGTCCGTGGAGCATCTACGAGATGCTGGAAGTCTTCTTCCAGCACAATCGCATCCCGGTCGGGCCGATCCTGTTCCTGCGCGAGTGGGGGCTGACCCTGCAACGCCCGCTGCCCAGACGCTCCGAAGACCACAAGCAGGCGCTGATCGAGAAGATGCTCGGCCTGTATGACGAGATGCAGTTTCTGCTCATCGGCGACAGCGGCCAGCATGACCCGGAGGTCTACGCCGAAGTCGTGCGCCGCTATCCCGGTCGCATCTGCGCGATCTACATCCGCCAGATAGGCGATTCGGACTCGCGCAAGGCCGAACTGGACCAGCTTGGCGAGGAGCTGGCCGCTCTCGGCTGCGTGATGCTGTTGAGCACCAATAGCCTCGACATGGCGCACCACGCGCATGCCAACGGCTACATCGATGCCGCCAGCGTCGAGATGGTGCGTGCCGAGATCGAGCACCAGCTCGCCGACGAACCGGCCTGAGCGCTTCGAACGCCAGCGGACAGGTAGCGGCAACACAACGCAAGACGGAGACCCCGAGGTCTCCGTCTTGCGTTTGTGTGACTGACATATGGCTCACCGGACGGCACAGCCGAAGGACGGCCTCAGACGATGCGTGAGCGAATCAGCCGATCGAGCGACAGGCGTCCCGGGCCTTGCAGCACCAGCACCAGCAGGCTGGAGAGCCACAGACCGTGGGTCACCCAGGCATGGGGATAGACGAACAGCTGGATGGTCAGCGTCATGAGGGACAGCCCCAGCGCCGCGAAGCGCGTCCCCAGCCCCAGCCACAGCATCAGCGGGAAGAGGTGCTCGGCGATGGTCGCAAGCCACGCGGCCAGTATCGGCGAGACCAGCGGCAAGGCGTATTCGTGCTCGAACAGGAAGAAGGTGCTGTCCTTGATCGAGAAACCGTCGACCTTGGTCTGCGCCGACATGAAGAACACGGCACCGACCACGATACGCATCAGGATCAGTACCGCATCCATGCGCAGGTTTTCCAGCCAGACGAACACTTTCAGGGCCTGCCCCGCCACACCGGTCCGAACCGCAGGCGTCGTTGATGATTCAAGGCTCATGATGAGAACTCCTCAAGAGTGCGCCAGGGCGCGAAGGGTCGAGCGGAAAAGAACCGTGCAGGATGGAACAGAGCAGGAAGCTACCGAGCAGAATCAGGTCGGCGCGCGAAAGGCACCACTTGCCAGCAGGGGGGCCAGCAGCGGCCCCAGTTCCTGCTCGGGGTGCGCGTCCGCGAGCCGCGCTGCCGCGTCCGCCAGCGTCTCCCCCGCCAGCAGCAGCTCGAGCAGCAAGGCAGCGGCCTCACACAGCACCGCGACCTGCACCTCCAGCGCCGGGCGCGTGATCAACACCTGCTCCGGTCGTGCGATATCCAGCCCTTCAAGCGTCGCGCCGGCATGCTGATGGCGCTGCCAGATCTCGAGCACCGCATGTTCCAGGCGCAGCAGGCATGCTGCGGGGTGCGCCGAGAACCTGAGTTCCATCACTGCCTCAGGCGGCAACCCCGCCAGCTGTGTCGGCACCAGGGCCTCGGCGTCCGCCGCGTGATAGGCCACCAGACGAGCGGCCTCGAAGCGTGCCAGGTCCACCGCATAGAACGGCAGCTGAGCAGCTGATACCTGACGCGCGTCGACCAATGTGGTCAGGGTCGCGTGCAGGGTTTCGGCAAGCCCGGCCCCGTACTCCATCATCAGCGGTGAGCGTGGCAGATGCTGGCGAGAATGATCATGGGCCAGGGCCGCAAAGAAGCGCTCGCCCACCACCTGTCGGGTCACCGGGTAGGCCTCTTCCAACGCACTGATCAGGCTGGCCCAGACATTGTTGCGATAGACATCGAGGCGCTGCTGATGGCCTGCCTCGATACCGGGCAGCGCGGCATCGGGCTTAGTGAGTGCCTCGATGAAGGCGCGCTGCCAGTCGGGCTGGCGCTCAGCGCTGGCATGCCGCTCGAGAGAGCTCATCGGGCGCCCTCCATGCCGGAGCGCGTCAGCTGCTGCGCCCGTGTGCTGTGCAGCAACGCCTGAGCGCGCGTGGTCTGCCCCAGCAAGACCTCCAGCGCCGGCACCTGGGTATCCCACTCAATCAGGGTCGGACGCGGCCCGATGCGATTGATGAAGTCGGCATACAGCTCCCAGACCTCATCACAGACCGGTGCGCCATGATTGTCGATCAGCAGGCCCTCACGCGTGTCCTCGCCATGCCCCGCCAGATGGATCTCCCCGACGGCGCGGGCCGGAATGGACTCCAGCCAGGCCGCGGGATCGATACCGATGTTGTGCGCCGAGACGAAGACATTGTTGACGTCGATCAACAGACCGCAGCCACTGCGCTCGACCAGGCGAGTGAGGAAATGCGTCTCGGGAATCAGTTCCGATCCCAGCTCGCGCGCATCGAAACGCAGATAGTGGGCGGGATTCTCGATCAATACCTGACGGCCCAGGGTGTCCTGCAACTGCATCAGGTTATCGCTGACCCGTGCCAGCATCGCGTCCGTCAGCGGTACCGGCAGCAGGTCGTTGTAGAAGTAGCCGCTATGGCCGGCCCAGGCCAGATGTTCTGACACGCTGGTGGGCGGGTGACGCTCGCAGAGCGTCCTGAGGCGCGCCAGATGCGTGGCATCCAGCGGGCGCTCCGATGCCAGCGACAGGCCGACACCATGAATCGAGAGAGGATACTCCTGCAGCGCATCCAGCCGGGCATGGGGGGCCCCGCCGGCGCCCATGTAGTTCTCGGCATGAATCTCGAGAAACCCCAGTGCCGGTCGCGACGACATCAGCTCACGCACATGCTGCGCCTTGAGACTGATGCCGACGGCCATCTCGTCGAGTGAGGGACAGGCCGCACCGAGATCCGGACTGCCGGAGGGAGGGAATGGCTGGTGCATGAAGACCTCTCGAGGCAGTGGACATCCGGTGGCGTGATGCCAGGCCACCGGACGTCAAGTTCGGGGGTACTCGGGGAAAACCGAGCCAGCCCGACGCGTGATGCTTACTTGATCTCTTCCAGGCTGCCGGTGCCATTGGGCGTCTCGATGGAGGTGCAGGTGCCTTCCGGCACCAGCTTCCAGGCATTGCCCTGATAATCGACGGTCGAAGTCCCGGCACACGAAGTGCCCGGGCCAGCGGCGCAGTCATTCTCACCGGCCAGCGACACGCCGTAGCACTTTTCCATGCCCGCCGCGTGGGCCGGGAGGGAGACGACAGCAGTAGACAGAGCGACAGCGGTTCCGAGCGCGGAAGCCAAGGCAAAAACGGTCTTGGCGGACTTGTTTGTCTTGGTAGACATGGGCACATCTCCTGAGAAAATGCTCTTTAATGAGCCAAACGTTATTTATCTATCACTTTCGCCCCTGCGCTGCGGGCTCAATCCAACTTACGGGGGGCTTGGGAAGATGGATGCAGAAAAGATCGAAATTATTGTCGCGACTCGACAATATCGCGCAGACCACACTCCCCTCACCGCATGCGGAGACGATACTCCGCGCTTGCGTTGACCTCGCCATGCAAAAACGCCAGCGGCCCCATGCAGGGGCCGCTGGCGTTGACTGTCATCTGCTGTCTGAGGGGCTGACACATCGGCTGTCTGCCGAGCTGTCGCCGATGAAGGCGATCAGCTATCGCCCTGCCACTTGCGCTCCATGAGCTCCCAGCGCGAGAGCGACGCAGACGCCTGGCCTGCCTCGGCATCCAGTGCTTCGGCACCCGAGGCTTCGGCGCCCGGCGACCCGGCGTCCGGCGACTCAGCGTCCGACAACCCGTCGTCCGGCGCTCCGGTGACACCCCGGCCTTCACTGGCTGCCGCTTCTTCGCTGGCAGGCGGTTCGGGCTCGGGCGCGGGCTGGCGATCTAGCGCCGGCGGCGCGGATGTCGATGGCTGATCCAGTGACTGCTCGGGTTGATGCAAGGTGTCACGCGACTGGCGCACCAGCGACTCCGGTAGCGGCTTCTTCATGCGCGCGCCGAGCGCCAGCAGCTCTTCGGCACGGTTGATCAGGTTGCCGCGCCCGCTGGCCAGCCGCTTCATGGCGGTATCATGCGCCTCACGCGTGCGCCCCAGCTGTGTGCCGAGTTCCTCGAGGGATTCGGCGAGGCCACGGAACTTGTCGAGCAGTGCTCCGGCGCGCTCGCCGATCACACGCGCATTGTCGTTCTGGCGCTCCAGACTCCACAGACTCGCCACGGTGCGCAGGCTGGCCAGCAAGGTGGTCGGCGTCACCATCACCACCCCCTGGGTGAAGGCGTCCTGGAACAGGCTGTCATCGTGTTCGAAGGCCAGCGCGAAGGCCGGCTCCATCGGCAGGAACAGGAACACGAAGTCCGGCGATCCCAGCCCCTCGATGGCGGGATAATTGCGCCGCGCAAGCCCGGTGACATGGCCGCGCACCGAGGACAGATGCGCGCGCAGTGCGCGTGCTCGCGTCACGTCATCCTCGGCGTTGACGTACTCGGTGTAGGCGGTCAAGGAGACCTTGGCATCAATGATCAGATGCTTGTTGTCCGGCAGGTAGACGATGGCATCCGGACGCTGGCGACCGCCCTCGCCGGTGAATGACACCTCGCGCTTGAACTCGATGCCATCACGCAGGCCGGAGCGCTCCAGCACGGTCTCAAGAATCATCTCGCCCCAGTTGCCCTGCATCTTGCTGTCGCCCTTGAGCGCCCGCGACAGGTTGGCCGCTTCCTCGGTGATCTGGCGGTTGAGCCCCGCCAGCTGGTCGAGCTGACTCTTGAGGCTGGTGCGCTCACGCACCTCCTCGCCATGCAGCTGCTCGAGGCGCTGACGGAAGTCGCCGACCTGCTCACGAAACGGCTTGAGCAACTGCTCGAGCTGGGCGCCACTGGCGGCGGTGAAGCGCTGCTGGCGCTCCTCGAATACCTTGCCCGCCAGCTGCTCGAACTCCTGACTCAGGCGCTCGCGCGACTCATTGAGCAACGCCAGCTGCTGCTCGTGATGGCTGGCCTCCTGACGCTGACGCGTCACCAGCGAGGCATGGGTCTCGCGCAGCTCGGCGTAGCGCTCGGTCAGTGTCTCGAGACGCTCTTCGCGCTCCAGCAGCTGCGCCTCCAGCACTTCCTGCTGGCGGGTCAGGCTGCGTGCCAGCGTCTGCTGCTCACTCAAGGCGCGTGACTGTTCATCCAGGCGCCCCTGCAGCGATTCGCGCAGCGTGGCGAGTTGCTCCGTCAGGGCATCGCGTGCCTGGCGCGCCTCCTCCAGCGACTGGCTCAGATAGCGTTGCTGTTGCTCCGCCTGCTGCCCATCCAGCGCGGCACGCTGCTCGACCAGGGCCGCCCGCTGCTCGGCCTGTTGCTGACGCTCACGCGACTCCTCCAGCGAGGCCTGCCACGTCTGCTGCATCGATTGCTGCTCCTCCTCACTGCTCTCCTGCATCGCACGGAGCTGCTCGCGGGTTCGCCGCCAGCCCAGCCCCAGGATCAACGACAGCATCAACAGCACGCCGACCAGCAACCACATCACGGCGGATGATTCAGAAAGCAGCGACATCGGGCACTCCATGGCCTGTGAAAACGCAGCGGGGTCACCCCCTTGAAAGTCAGTATCGCGCATCCATGTCTTGAGTGTCAGGGCACGAAAGGACGGGGATTGCCTGCCATCATCGAGCGGCGCCCACTGCGATGAGTGGCGCACGCCGAGAGCAGAATTCTCCCCTTCTCTGCCCAGCACGCTCGCAAGAGCCGAAGCACGGAAAGGAGATTCGCATGACACAGCAGACCGATCAGCAGACACGTCAACAACTGCAAGGTAAGCGCGTGGCCATTCTCGCGACCCATGGCTTCGAGGAATCCGAGCTCGCGGTGCCGCGCGCCGCACTGCAGGAGGCAGGCGTCGAGGTAGACATCGTCTCGCCGGAGAAAGACGGCATTCGCGCCTGGGCCGAAACCGACTGGGGCGAGAAGTATCAGGTCGACACCCCACTCAGCGATGCCAGCGAACACGACTATCACGGCCTGGTGCTGCCGGGCGGCCTGTTCAATCCGGATACCCTGCGTCAGGACGAGAGCGCACTGAGCTTCGTGCGCAGCTTCTTCCAGGCCCACAAGCCGGTCGCCGCCATCTGTCACGCGCCGTGGATCCTGATCGATGCCGGTGTCGTCGAAGGCCGTCAGATGACCTCCTTCCCCTCAGTCGCACAGGACCTGAAGAACGCCGGTGCCGAGTGGCAGGACAGCGAAGTGGTGTGTGACAGCGCGCTGGTCACCAGCCGCAAGCCTGCAGATCTTGATGCGTTCAACGCCAAGCTGCTCGAGGAACTGGCCGAAGGCAAGCACCAGCATCAGCACGCCTGAGGTCGCAAGTCAGAGATCCGCAAGCCAGAGATCCGCAAGCCAGAGATCCGCACGCTCTGAAGCTTGAACCGACAGACGCCCCTGCCACTTCGGCAGGGGCGTTTTCGTTGTCTCAAGGGCGCAATCCGGTGCCTTGGTGGCAGAAGTGAAGTGTCCTCGCAGCACTGGCTGAACCACTCATCTCCAAGGTTCGTTGGCCATTGTGCAGCCGTGCATCTCAGAACCCTATTGCGAGCAATCACTTACGCTACAGGCAACGCAATCTGGACAACTCAGTACCACGACTACACACCGAGCGACGCACGGAGACATTAGCGAACGCCTTTCGTAAAAGGCGCTGCGACACGATATTCTGACGACAAGGATCCTCTTGGGTGACTGACCGACCATACGGGAGACCGCCCCATGCATATCTCGACCTTGACCACAGCCCTTGCCTCTCTGCTGCCCTCCCTGCTGCTGGGACTGACGCTGATGTTCGCCACGCCGACGCTGGTCGCCGCGGATGATCGCCATCGCGCACAGGGCCAACACGGCGAGCGCCACAGCACGCCGCAGAGTCGCCACGAGGCGATCAAGCGCCGCCACCTCAGGATGTTCGACGAGCCGCGCGTGGAGCGCCATCACTCGCGCCAGCATTCCCGGCAGCACTTTCGTCAAGATATCCGCCGCCATGTTCCCAAGCGCCGCTACTATCAGCATGGCCGCCATGAGCACGACCGCTACCGCCCTTACTACTACCGGAACCATGACTCAGGTCGGCATGCTATCCGCCGCTACCATAACGGCGTGAGCATCGGCATTCCGGCGATCCGCATCAATATCAACTGAAGCCGCGCACTCTCATCAGGCCAGGCCAGGCCAGGCCAGGCCAGCGCCTGATGCCCAGACATGACGACGCCCCCGCAGGCTGGCCTGCGGGGGCGTCGTTCGTCTACGTGATGCGTCTTGCCTGAGAATTGCTCAAGCGGCCCTGGCAGGCTCGGCCAGTTCCGTGATCAGTCCCTTGAGCACCTGCCAGAATTCACCGACCGACTCGACCTCGACCCGCTCGCTGGGCGAGTGAGCACCGCGGATCAGCGGCCCGAAGGAGATCATCTCGAGCTGGGGATACTTGGCCCCGAGGATGCCGCACTCGAGCCCGGCATGGATGACCTTGATCTCCGGCGCGCGGCCAGTGACGCTCTCGTGCAGGCTGCAGAAGCGCGCCAGCAGCTGCGCATCCGGCGCCGGCTGCCAGCCCGGATAGGCATTCTCGGCCACGGTGGTCGCGCCGATCAGCGCAAAGAGCCCACGAATGCGTTGCTCCATCATGGTCACGGCATCATCGCGCAGCGAGCGCACCAGCGCGCAGAGATGGAAGCGCCCCTCGCGCAGCTGCACCACGCCGAGGTTGTTGGAGGTTTCCACCACGCCTTCCACCGCTGCACTCATGCGCTCGACCCCGTAGGGCGCAGCATCCAGCACCGCGACCAGTCGCTGGGTGTCCTCGACGGACAGCGCGTTCTCGGCGTTGCCGCGGGTCACGCTGAGCGAGACATCCGGGTCCGTCTCGCGCAGCTCGTCGCGTATCTGGGCCTCGAAGTCCGCCAGGCGCTGGCGCGCGGCGGCGACGCGCTCGTCATAGATCACCACGCCGACCGTGGCCTCACGCGGCAAGGCATTGCGCAGCGTACCGCCAGACCAGCTGACCAGACGCGGCTTGAACTCGGCCAGCGCGACCAGCGCGCGTGACATCAGGCGATTGGCATTGCCGCGGCCACGATGGATATCGAGTCCGGAGTGGCCACCGACAAGGCCACTGATGGTCAGCTCCAGCTCCGCTTCGGCATCCTTCAGGGATGAGGTGGCAAACTCGTGGGCGACATTGATATCCGCGCCACCGGCACAGCCGATATAGACCTGCCCGCGGTCTTCCGAATCCAGGTTGAGCAGGTAGCGCCCTTCCAGCCAGTTCTCGGCCAGATTCAACGCGCCGCCCATCGAGGTTTCCTCCTCGAGAGTGAACAGCGCTTCCAGCGGACCGTGCACGAGGCTGTCATCTTCGAGAACGGCCAGCGCCGCCGCGACGCCGAGACCGTTGTCGGCCCCCAGAGTGGTGCCGCGTGCCTTGAGCCAGCCATCTTCCAGATAGGTATCGAGGGAATCACGCGTGAAGTCGTGATCACTGTCGCTGGCCGCCTGGGCGACCATGTCGAGATGGCCCTGCAGCACGATGCCCGCTGCGCTCTCGTGGCCTGGCGTGGCGGGCTTGCGCAGACGCAGGTTGCCGAAAGCATCGCGATCATGAGCGAGACCACGCGCTTCGGCCCAGTCGATCAGATAGGCCACCAGCGCGGCTTCATGCCCGGAAGGGCGCGGGATATTGCACAGAGTGCGGAAATGACGCCAGAGGATGGCGGGGTCCAACGTATCGATATGCTCATTCATGGCGAAGATTCCTGTTCTTGTCATCAGCGAGCATACGGAACAGCGGACGGGCGTGGCTAGTGGTTGTCGACACCTATCGATCAGCGACTTCGAATATGCAAGGATGACAATCATGATCCTGCTGACAGATACATGCCATTCCCCACCCTCATCGGAGACTTTATGCCTCGCCGACTATTGCTGCTGACCGCCATCTCCGCCACTGCCGGCCTGCTGATGCTGAGTGGCTGCTCGCCGATTCCTGACATGCCCGGCCCGATCGGCATTCCGGGCCTCTGAGCCGCGACCGGCCGCGCTGCCCTTGCCTGCTGCGCTAATCAATCGCTCTTTTCGATCAGGTGCCCGACGGATGCACGGCACCAGCGATCGCGCGCCTTGCGGCCCACGATGCCCTGCCCCTCGGCCCAGCTGACGAAGGCAGGCGCATCCTGTCCGCCCAGTGCCAGCACCAGTCCGTGACGTGACGCTTCACCGAGTCGTGAAGGCTCACTGGCCTCGAGTACTGTCTCGAGCCACGGCCGCACCAGTGCCAGCCCCCCGCCACCACGGCAATACCAGTCCAGTCGCTGCGCGCATGCGGCTGGTGTCAGCATGGCCAGGTCAGTTTCACTTCCTCGCTGCCGCAACCTTTCGGCCAAGACGGGCGGCAAGGCGTGCAGCTCATGCTTGAGCAGGCTGGGCAGCAGACGCTGAAAGTCCTGTTGCAGCGCCCCGAGCAAGGCATCCTGCGTCAATTGGTCTTGCGGCGCTGATGCATCACTCCCGCTCTCGCCGATGGCCTTGCCCATCATCACCGCGTGCTCGCCACTGGCGGCATCGCGCTTGAGGCCCATGCGCAGCGGCACGAAGCCCTGCGCCTGCCAGAAGGCGACCAGATCGGCCTCGGCCCCGAAGCTGGTGCCGAGTCGCGTGACACCTGCTGCCAGTGCCTGCTGCTCGAGCGCCTTGAGCAGGCGCGCGCCCTGACCACGCCGCCACAGTGCGGGATGCACCGCGATGCGCAGCACCCGCCACCAGCGGGCTTCAGCGGCGCTCTGGTGGCCTGCATGCGCCGCCAGCGACTGTGCCAGCAGGTGCCCACGCGGACGCCGCTTGCCGCACCAGATGTCATGCGCCAGGGGCGTCGGGAAGCCGCCCTCCTCGACGGCGGCCACCACCCCCAGCCAGGCATCACGCCCAGTCGTGTCATCGCGCTGACGAATCGCCATCAGCGTGAGCCCCGGCGTGTCGAGCAGCTGGCGCAGGTCCGCCGGTGCAGTGCGGTAATGCGCCTGCACCAGCAGGCCGAACAGCTGCCGCAACGCCGCCTCATCACGCGCCAATGCATCACGCTCCAGTACGACAATGTCGCAGCCCTCCAGCCACTGCTGAGCATTCTTCGCGCATGGCTCAGGCAGCTCAGGAAGCTCCGGCGGCTGCGCCGAGAGCAGCAGCAGATCATCGGTCAATGCTTCCAGCGGATCGCCGGGCGCCCAGCGCACGGGCGTCGTCATCTCCAGCGCCTGCCAGCCGGGACACTGGCGCTCGAGATGATGGCGAAACCGCAGCTGGAAGCCGCGCCCGGTGCCTTCATAGCCATGCACGGTGGTGGCGAAGGCGATGCGCGGAAAATTCGCCAGATAGCCTTTCAGCAAGGGGGTGGGGATGGCGGCAGCTTCATCGACGAACAGCCGCGGCAGTAGCTCATCGTGACAGGCAAGGCGAGCCGCCTCGATGGCATCCGGTGCCAGAAAACGCAGCTCGCTGCCGGAAGCCGTGTCGTCGTCCGCCTGTCCAGCCGGCAAGCGAAAGACATTGCCCTCGCGCTGCCCTCGGGGCAGCAGGGCCGCCAGGCGTTCGAAGATCGCGCTGACCGCCGCAGGGCGCGGTGCCGTCAGCCAGACATCCTGTCCCGCTGCCAGACAGCGCGCCGCCGCGATGCCCAGCGCGCCACTCTTGCCACGCCCGCGATCGGCACTGACCACCACGGGTCGCGCAGGTGCCAGAGCCTCCAGCGCAGCCACGCTGGCGGCCTGGTCCTGCGTCAGGCAATCGCTGTCGGCGATGGCGTCTGATCGTGCTGCCTGATTGCCGCTATCCAGCGACGGCGCAGGCAAGTGTCCGCCCTGTGGCCAGTGCAGAACATTGGCGTGGGATGAGAGGCGGCGTGCCAATCGCGCCAGATAGCGCGCCGTCAGCTGTTCACGCTCGAAGGGCCAGTGGGCCAGGCGCATGTGATCGCCATCCGGCGCTGGCGCTGGGTCTGTCGCGGCCCAGGTGGCAGGTGTCATCAGTACCAGCAGGCCACCCGCTTTCAGGGTACCGGTAACGGCACCGAAGGCATCAGGGTTGAAGCCAGTCGCCGGCTGCGCCGCATCGAAGATGACCAGTGACTGCTCACCGCCCAGCTGGGTGGCAGCCTTGGCCATCGTCAGCGCACGCACCGGCGGCGCGACCGCTGTCGACAAGGCTTCACCTGTGCCCAGCCACAACGGGGCAGCCTCACGCGCTGGCCATAGCTCGCAGAGTGCCTGCGCGGCGCCGGAGGGGTCATCGCCACTGATCCACAGGCAGGCACGCTGGCGCCGCGCGAGCAGATGTTGATGCAGCGCTCGGCACCACGCCTCGAGGGCGGGCAGGTCAATGCAAGCAGGAGAATCTGAAGGAGGAATCGTCATGTCGCGCAGCATGCCGCATGGCAGCGCGTCAGACCAGATGGGCAGACCGGATGGCGCGAGAAACTCGCGAGGCAGCCGTGTGGCAATCGTGAGGCTGTTGCAAGAAAGCCGCGATCTGCCCGGCGCTGCCGCCCGGTCTGTCACCCGCCCTCGTTACTTGAGAACAAGCTCATATTCACACAACGTCCCGTTGCAAGATGAGCAACGCAAGCGGCGCAGGGATGAGAATAGTTATATTTAGGCTTATCGGGATAATGAAGCTCCACTTCCCATCATTGCGAGTCCCCCCGATGCCACAGCGTCACTCCCTCACCACTGCTCTGCCCCGCGCGCTCAAGCCTTGCCTGCTCGCCCTGAGCCTGGCGGCAACGTTCGTGGCGGGTCAGGCCTCGGCACTGGAATACCCGATCGGCACGCCGGTCAAGGAAGGCGGCATGGAAATCGCTGCCGTCTACCTGCAGCCGGTGGTGATGGCCCCGGCCGGCAAGCTGCCGGCCAACCAGGCCGATATCCACCTGGAAGCCGATATCCACGCGCTGATGGAAAACGACACCGGCTTCGCGCCGGGCGACTGGATTCCCTATCTCGGCATTCACTACACCCTGACCAAGCAGGGTGGCGAGACGCCGATCGAAGGCGAGCTGGTGCCGATGATCGCCAATGACGGCACCCACTACGGCAAGAACGTCAAGCTGGATGGCCCGGGCAAGTACCACCTGACCTTCGAGATCCAGCATCCGGACATGCCGCGTCATATCGACAAGGAAACCGGCGTCGCCGAGTGGCCGCAGACCATCACCACCGACTATGACTTCGTCTATGCCGGCGTCGGCAAGAAAGGCGGCTACTGAGCGCCGCTCTGCCCTTTCTGCATGCCCCTGAATGTCTGCATCCCGTGAGGCGGCCATTGCCGCTTGCTCCTTCGATGGCCGCCTGTGCTGACCTGCACTCGCGGCCATTGATCGCTCTACCGCCAGCACCTCGTGCTGGTGTCAGTGTGCGCTTTTCCTCAACGTCCGGAGTGCCCCATGCGCCTGACCGCTTTCTTGCCCTCCCTCTTGCCCTCCCTCTTGCCCTCTCGCCTGCCCTGTCGCCTACCCCCTCGGGCAAGCGCCCTGCTGCCCGCGCTCGCCAGGTTGCTCGTCGCCCTTTTGCTCGTGGCCCTGCTGCCTCGGCCGGCGGCCGCCAGCGACATGCCGTCCTACGACCTGACCCTCGACAACGGCAAGCTCACTCCTGAGGTCCTTGAGGTCAAGGCGGGCGAAAAGTTCGTCATCCAGCTGCACAACGCGGGCAATACGCCGGCCGAATTCGAGAGCAACTCCCTGCGCAAGGAGAAGGTGCTGGCGCCGGGCGTGAAGTCGTTCGTCGTCATCCATCCGCTGCGCGCGGGCAGCTATGACTTCTTCGATGATTTCCACCTGCCGGACGCGCGTGGCAAGGTCGTCGCCGAATAAGCTCGGCCACCCTGTGCCAATGACGCCTTTTTCGTCATCGATGGCGCGTACCGATCGTCAGTAGAAGAGAGTCCGCATGTTTGATCAGATCCTGTTTATCGTCTGGCGTGAAAGCGTCGAAGCCATTCTCGTCATCGGCATCATGCACGCCTGGCTGGTGCAGTCCGGCACCCGTGCGGGCCTGCGCTACCTGTGGGGCGGGGTCGTCGCCGGTCTGGTGCTGGCCGGCCTGATGGGGGCGGCGCTGATGGGTGCCGACACCTGGCTGACCGGCACCGCGCAGGAGGTCTTCCAGGCCGTACTGGTATTGACCGCCTGCCTGTTGATCACCCAGATGGTGCTGTGGATGCGCACCAAGGGGCGCACGCTCAAGGCAGAACTCGAGAGCGGCCTGGCCAGCGCCGTCTCCTCCGGCAGTTACTGGGGCGTGGCGACGCTGGTCGCCATCGCCGTGGCACGTGAAGGCGCGGAAACCGTCGTCTTCCTCTACGGCATGGGCGCCGCCAGCCTGCAGTCCGGCAGCATCGCCAGCTTCGCGCTCGCCGCAGGCCTCGGCTTCGCCCTCGCGGTGGCGACCTTCATGGCACTGCAGCTCGGTTCACGCCTGTTCTCGTGGAAGCTGTTCTTCCGCGTGACCGAAATCCTTTTGTTGTTGCTGGCGGCGTCGCTCTTGATGTCGGGCCTCGAACAGCTGATCGGCCTCGGCTATCTGCCGGCAGGCCTCGATCCGCTGTGGGATTCCAGCTGGCTGCTCGATGATGGCAGCGGCCTCGGCGGACTGCTGGCGACCTTCGCCGGCTATCGCGCCTGGCCTGCCGCGACGATGGTAGTCGGCTATCTCGGCTACTGGGTCATCGTCGCAAGCCTCATGAAGCGTCAGCGCAAGAGGGAGCGCGTCGACCAGCGCCGTCAGCTCACTGCCCGCGCGCGCAGCTGAGCCCTGTTCACGCGATCTGCCAGCCAGGAGAAACGACAGCCATGGCCAATTGCGGTTCCAGTCCCCACGGCGACATCGCCAACCTCATCGCCAGTGATGGCGGCACCTCGCCTGGCCGTCAGGCCACGCGCATCGCGCGCTTCGGTCAGGCGATGCAGCAGCGGCGCGGTCTGATCCAGCTGGTGCAATGGCTGGTGGTCGGCATCTATGCCTTTCTGCTGGTGGTGCCGGCCCTGTTGCCGCTGCCGGATTACCAGGCGCATATCCTCACCAACCTGACGGTGTTCGCCGAGTTCGTATTCTGGGGGCTGTGGTGGCCTTTCGTGCTGATCAGCATGGTGCTGATGGGGCGCGTGTGGTGCGGTGTCTTCTGCCCCGAAGGCACCCTGACCGAAGCCGCCAGCCGCATCGGCCTCGGCCGCCCGATTCCCGGCTGGATGCGCTGGGGCGGCTGGCCCTTCGTGGCCTTCCTCGGCACCACGCTCTATGGCCAGCTGGCCAGCGTCTATCAGTACCCGCTGGGCGCGCTGGTGGTACTGGGGGGCTCGACGGTGGCCGCGATCATCGTCGGGCTGATCTACGGCAAGGGCACGCGCGTCTGGTGCCGTCAGCTGTGTCCGGTGAATGGCGTCTTCAATCTGCTGGCGCGCCTGTCGCCGACCCACTTCCGTACCGACCAGGCCCGCTGGAACGCCCACAACCAGGCTGTCCGCCAGGGCAACGCCGTACGCATGCATGCCCCTGACTGCGCGCCGCTGATTCCGCTCAAGCAGCTCGACAGTGCCGGTGACTGCCATGTCTGTGGACGCTGCAGCGGCTACAAGGACGCGATGCAGCTGGAGTGGCGTGCGCCGGGCGTGGAGCTGGTCGAGCCGCCGCAGCCGGTGCGCTTCACCCACTACTCGGTGCTGGTGTTCGGCCTGCTCGGCATCGCCATCGGTGCCTTCAGCTGGAGCGCCAGCCCGTGGTTCGTCGCGCTCAAGCAGCAGCTGGCGGTCTGGCTGATCGAGCACGATCTGATGTGGCCGCTGACCACTACCCTGCCCACCTGGATCCTGACCAACTACCCCGAGCACAACGATGTCTTCAACCTGCTCGATGGCAGCCTGATCACGCTGTGGATCGTGGTCGGTGGCGGCCTGCTGGGCGCGCTCACCAGCCTGCCGCTGCTGCTGGGCAACTGGCTGATGGGGGGCAAGGCGACGCTGTCACGCCTGTGGCATCTCTCGCTGAGTCTGATTCCGCTGGGCGGGCTGGGCGTGTTTCTCGGCCTCTCCGCCACCACCATGACGCTGCTGCGCGGCGACGGCATCAATCTCAGCTGGGCCAATGATCTGCGCGCCACCCTGCTGGTGCTGGCCTGCCTGTGGGGGCTGCGGCTGGCCTGGCGCATTACCGGTGAGCAGTGCAACGGCGGCCTGCTCGCCGGCAACGCTGCACGGCTGGTCGGCACCGCGAGTGTCGCGCTGGCCTGCCTGCCCGCGCTGGGCATCTGGTATCTGATGTTCTGGGGCTGGTGACGCCCTGCTGGCTGAATGCTGGCTGACTGACAGAGGCTCATGGCCTGACACACCAAGGCTTGAAACACGAAGACCCGCCGATTGGCGGGTCTTCGTGTTTCAGCGACATGCGGCGTTTTCTCGAAGTTCGATCAAGGAGCCTTCAGGCACCATCAGTGCGCTGGGCTCTGTTCGGCACTTTCGCTGGCATCCGCCTTGCTGGCAGGGTTTTCCGGTCGACGGAACAGGAAGGCCGCCACGCTGCCGAGCACATAGACCGCGCCCAGCCACAGGAAGATATTGTCGAAGGCCAGCACCTCGGCCTGGATGCTGATGCGTTGCGCGATCATCTGCACACCGGCCTGCCACGGATCAGCCAGCCCCGCGAAGGTCGACTGATAGCTTGCCAGCTGGTCGATCACCACCTGACGGCTCTGGTCGATGGCCCCGATCATCTGGTTCCAGTGATAGTCCTCACGCAGCTCACGGAGGGTGTCGATCAGCGCCAGCCCCACCGCGCCGCCCAGGTTGCGCATCACGTTGAACAGGCCACTGCCGTTGCCTATCTCGTGGGGCGCCAGACGCCCCATCGCCAGCCGGGAGACCGACAGCAGCACCATGATCTGGCCCGCGCCGCGGATCACCTGCGGCCAGAAGAAGTCATCGAAGCCCGAGTCCGAGGTCAGGTGCACGTTCATGCCGGTGCCGAGACCGGTCAGCACCAGGCCGATGCACAGCATCAGGCGCAGGTCGATGCGGTCGGAAAGCTTGCCCGCCACCGGCGCCATCAGGAACATCACCACGCCGCTGACGAACATCACCTGCCCGATCTGCACGCTGGAGAAGCCGGAGATCGAACCGAGAAACAGCGGCACCAGATAAACCAGCCCATAGAGCACCACGCCGATCCAGAAGCCGATGATCGCCCCCAGCGCGAAGTTGCGGTCCTTGAATACCCGCAAGTCGACGATGGGATTGCGGGTCGTCAGCACGCGACAGAAGAAGCCGATCGCCGACGCCGTGCACACCACACTCCAGAACAGGATCAGCGAACTGGCGAACCAGTCATCGCCGGGCCCCTCCTCGAGCACGAATTCGAGGCTGCCGAGAAAGACCGCCATCAGCACCAGTCCCGGCGTATCCAGACGGCTGAGCAGGCCGCGGTCGCCGCGGTCGATCTCCAGATTGCGCCACACCAGTGTCGCCACGATGAGGCCCGGCACCAGGTTGACCAGGAACAGCCAATGCCAGCTCATGTATTCGGTGATGTAGCCGCCGACGGACGGCCCGATGGAGGGCGCCATGGTCGCCACCAGGCCGATCACCGCCTGGATGCTGCCCATCATGCGCCGCGGGAAGATCGAGAAGCTGGCCGCCTGGGTCAGCGGAATCATCGCCCCGCCCATGAAGCCCTGGACCGCGCGCAGCACGATCAGGGCCTCCAGCGAGGTCGAGAGCGCACAGCCCAGACTCGCCAGCGTGAAGCCCAGCGCCGAGACGGTTAGTACCAGCCGCGTCGAGAAGATGCGGGCCAGCATGCCGGAGAGCGGTATCATCACGATCTCGGCGATCAGATAGCTGGTCTGCACCCAGGAGATCTGGTCCTGACTGGCGGCCAGGCCCGCCTGCAGCTCGTTGAGCGAGCTGGACACGATCTGGATATCCAGAATCGCCATGAACATGCCGAACACCGCGGCCACGAAGCCGATCTGCTGGCGGCGCGTCGGCATGTCACTGGCGGTGCCCGCGGGGGGCGGTCTCGGGGTCTGTCTCGGGGGCTGGGCCGAGGACTGGGTCGTCTCGGCCATGCTTACTGCGCTCCGCGATCAGCGCTGGCGACCTGCGCGGCATCGGGCGCGATGACGTCCCTGGAGAGGGTATCGACGGCATAGGTGCCGGTGTCCGGCAGTTCACGCGTATCGACACTGGGGATGACCGACAGGCCAGCACGCAGACGCGGCAACGCATCCACAGGGCCGGTCAGGCGAATGCGCACCGGCACGCGCTGGACGATCTTGTTGAAGTTGCCGGTGGCGTTGTCGGTCGGCAGCAGGCTGAACTCGGTGCCGGTCGCCGGCGCCAGGCTATCCACCACGCCCTCAAACTCGATATCCGGGTAGGCATCCACCTCGAGACTGACCGGCTGACCGACGCGCATGCGCTCGGTCTGGGTTTCCTTGTAGTTGGCCACCACATAGGCGCTTTTCACCGGCACCAGCTGCATCAGGGTCAGCGAGGCGCTGGCCATGGTGCCCACCTCGACACTGCGATTGCCGACCACGCCATCCTGCGGCGCGTAGATCGAGGTCTTCTCCAGCTGGTGGCGCGCGTAGGCGAGATCCGCCGCCGCCGACACCACCTGGGCACGCGCCGACTCCAGCTGCGCCTTGTAGACCTCCAGCTGCTGACGCGCGGACGCCAGTGCAGCGTTCTGCTGCGCCACCTTGGCCTCGGCGGTGCGCAGGGTGACCTGATCATCTTCATAGGTCTGACGCGAGGCGTAGCTACGGCTCTCCAGACTTCTGGAGCGCTTGAGATGCAACGCCGCCTGATCGCGTTCGGCCTTGGCCGAGGCCAGCGCTGCCTTGGCTTCGTCGATCTTCGCGCCCTGCAGGTCCAGCTGACGCTCGGCCTGGACTTCCCCGGTGCGGGCGTTGTCCAGCGCGGCACTGGCCTGGTCCAGATTGGCCTTGGCATCTTCGTCATCCAGCTGCACCAGCAGCTGCCCCTTCTTCACCGGCTGGTTGTCATGCACCAGCATGCGCGTCACCCGCGCGGTGATCTCGGAGCGCACCGCGACGCTGTCGGTACGCACATAGGCGTTGTCGGTCTCCTGCATGAAGCGCCCGACCTGCCACCATTCGACCCCCATCACTCCGCCAGCGATCACGCCCGCCACCACGATGAGTGCCACGACACCCTTGCCAGCCTTGTTCATTCGGTGACTCTCTCTTGCTGCCTGTCGGGGACAGGCGTGTAATCTGTCCGACGCTGCGGATGAGGCCGCCACGGCGCTTGCGAGCGCCCAGGCCACGGCAGTCATCTTGCATCGCCACAAAGTGTAATAAATACTACACTTACTTGAGGCAGCCCCGACAGTTTCGACAGACAGCGTCTCTCGTTCGCAATATCGCAACCTTGCCTGTTTCAGGCGGTTCCCGGATCACAGACAGGACACTCACATGACTGATTCGCCCTCATCAGAGAACGGCCCTGACTCGGGAAGCACCGTGACTCGCGCCTCACCGCGCGGGGAAGCACGCCGCAAACGCCAGCTGGAAGTCGCGCGTGAACACTTCCTCGAACACGGCTTTGCCGCGACAAGCATCAATGAGATCGCCCGGCAGGCCGGCGGATCACTGGCAACGCTGTATCGTAATTTCGGCAACAAGGACGGCCTGTTTCTGGCCGTGATGCAGCAGGAGGCGCAGACGGTGTGGTCGGTGATGGACCACGAAGCCAACGAGACACGCAGTGTCGAGGAAGCGCTGGAAGACTTCGGCATGGCGATGCTGGCGCTGGCCCTCGCGCCCGAGCTGATCCGCCTGTTCCGTGGCCTCGCCTTCGAGAGCGGCCGCAATCCGCAGCTCGGCAAGCTGTTCCTCGACAACGGCCCCAAGCTGACCCGACAACGCCTGGCAGGCTACCTGTCGCGTCAGGTCGCCCAGGGCCACCTGCCGCCCACCGGCCTCGGCCAGGAACCGCTGGCCGCCGCCAACCTGCTCACCGGCATGCTGCTCAACCCGTTGCATGTCGACGCCCTGCTCGGCTGCCCACCCGACACCGCAAGCCCCGAACAACTCCGCCCACATGTCAGACGCTGCGTGCGCGTCTTTCTGGCAGGTTTCGGTGCCTGAGGAACAAGCCATGAAAGAAAAACGGTGACACGCTCTTCGAGGGAGTATTGAAGAGGCGAAAAGAGAGGGGCGAGGATGAGCCAAGGCCCGGGCAGCACTGCCGGCTTCAGGGCGTGTGGGTGAACTTCTGCATCTTCTTGACCAGCGTCGACTGGTTGATTCCCAGTGATGCCGCCGCAGCGCGAGTGGTGCGGTGCTTCTCCAGGGCCTGCTCGATCAAGCGCCGCTCCAGAGCTTCGGTATGTTCCTTCAGCGTGCGCTCCGGTGTGCCATCCCCCGGAGCGGTCATCACGTCGGGTATCATCGAATCCTCCCACCCTGAACTGGCATGCGCCGCAAGATACTCTGCCGGCAGGACATCGGATGTGATCACTTCGCTGGTGGTGGTCACCACGAGGCGCTCCACCAGATTGATCAACTCACGGATATTACCGGGCCATGCATGGCCGCCCAGTAGCTCGAGCACTTCAGGATCAAGGCGCCGGACCAGAGCATGACGCTGACAGAAATGGCGGAGATAATGCTGCAGCAGCGGAATCACTTCGCTGCGCCGCTCACGCAATGGTGGCAGCGTGATGGGCACGACACTCAGGCGATAGTAGAGGTCTTCTCGGAAGCGCCCCTCCTTCACCTGAGCAGCCAGATCATGATGTGAGGCAGTCAGCAGACGGACGTTGGTGCGCCGAAGCTCTGTCCCGCCGACAGGCATGAAACGCTGCTCCTCGACGACCTTCAACAACTTGGCCTGCAATGACAGCGGCAGATCACCGATCTCGTCCAGGAAGAGCGTGCCACCATTGGCGACGTCCAGAAGCCCCTGCTTGCCACGTGCGTTTGCCCCGGTGAAGGCGCCGGGCGCATAGCCGAACAGCTCGGCTTCCAGCAGCCCCTCCGGCAATGCAGCACAGTTGAGCTCAAGGAATACCCCCTCGGCACGCGTGCTGTGCTCGTGAAGATAGCGGGCCAGCAGCGTCTTGCCCGTGCCCGTCTCGCCCTGGATCAGCACCTTCACATCAGTGGCAGCCACGCGTTCCGCCAACGCGAAACAGTCGGCAGTGGCGTCACTGGTCACCAGTTCCAGCGACTGTTCATCCGTCCCGGAGCTGACGCTGTAGGTGTCATGCAGGGAGTGCAGTTGACGCAGCTGCTCCTGCGCATGCTTGGCGCGCAGCAGCTCGGTGATATCGCGCACGCTGGTGACCACGTGGCTCAAGGTCCCGTCGTGGGCCAGCATCGGCAGGCCGCTGACCAGAATCTTGCGGCCATCGCGCAGACTCTGCACGAGGGTGACGGGCTTGCCGTCACGGATGACCTCCAATGACACCGACTTGGAGATATACCCTCGGCGCACCAGCTCCTGCATATGATGCCCCAGCACGTCACTGCGCTTGAGCCCGGTAATACGCTCATAGGCCTGATTGATGGCGACGGTCACGCCGCGCCCATCGGTGATGTAGACACCGTCATGCAGGGCATCCAGCAGACGCTGGGTCGGCACCTGAGCCAGCAGATCAGACGCCGGACCGGCGCCAGCCTCCGTGGCATTCCTCCCGGTGGCGCTGCCCCGCTGCCTGGAGAGCGCGAGGCGTTCCTTGAGTTCCGCGGCGGACTCCACCTCCTGACGCGTCAAGACACCGATCACCTCACCACGTGTATCGATGACCTTGACGGCCTCCAATGATTGGCGCTCCAGCATCGCCAACGCTGCTTCCAGCCTGAGATCCTGCTCCACGTTCTGCATTGACGACTCCCCCGGCAGAAACCCCCGCGCACTCAGGCGGCGGGGGGACATGGGGTCACGATACGTCAATGCGAGGACGTCGGGGAGTCTGTCGAGGCGGCACCTGTCGAGGACAGGCTTGCCGTCTTGCTGTCGGCCGGCGCGATATCCGACTTGCCGATATCACGACTGAAGGTCTCATCGATCTCGCCGGAGAAGAAGCGCTTGCCGTAGATCAGCAGACACAGCGCAATGCCGATCCCGAAGGCCCAGGCAGCCCCCTTGATGACCAGTACGGCAGCGATCACCCCGGCAATGCCCAGGTCGCGCTGACTACGCGCTTCCAGAATGCCCAAGCGCACGCTGACATAGCCCTGGATCAACAACGTCAGCGCCAATGCTATCCCCAGGATGGGCTGGACCAGACTGACGATGGGCAACAGCAGCAGACCGGTATTTGTGCCCCAGCGGAATGAGCCCGAGCCGCCGAACAGCGAATGCATCGCCTGCCTGCCTTCCTTGTAGCGTTCGACCACCACCACCTGCATGGCAGCCCACAGCGGGCCACACATGGTGACGTCCGGGCCGAAGAGACTCATCAGGGTATTGCGCCCGCCGAAGATCATGTGCGCACGGTTGGCGTCGTAGTCGATCTTCTCGTCGGGGCGCGATTCATCAGCCTCCTCGACCAGTGCCTTGGACTGCAGAACATCGCCGAACAGCACGATATAGGCAGCCAGCACGGTCGGCAGCGCCGTCAGGAACATCGCCAGCGGCGGCAAGCCGACACCGAAGACAGTGTACTGGCTGAACATGGTCACGAAATCAGGTTGGCTGAAGCCCCACTGCACCTCCGGCCATGCGGCCTCGCCCACCAGCGGAGCAACGACGACCGCCAGCAGGATGATCGGGAAGATGCCCAGCTTGCCGAGATTGCTCCAGAACGGATTCGTGGTCTTCAGCTTGGCGAAATGACGCGAGAAGATGATGTAGAACGCCAGGCCCACCGCGATGCTGATGGTGATGGGATAGGTGTCGAAGCGCCCGCCTTCCTTGAAGACCACGCTGATTGCGGCCAACCCAGCACCCATGATGATGCCAGCCTTGATCGCCGAGGGGATCATGTTGACCACCTTGCTGGCCAGCCCCGTTCGCCCGAGCACGATGGCCAGTATCCCGAGCATCAGCTGGAAGGCGATCAAGGCATGCACCCGTGTCTCCCCCTCCGGGAAGGTCGCCACATAGGCCATCAACAGTGGAATGGCCGGTGTGATCCAGCCGGGGATGACCGGGTCGCCCAGCAGGTGGTGAACCAGATACAGCAGACCATTGAGCATCACGATGGCCAGTGCGGCCTCGAACGGCATGCCCAGGAGCTCCGTCATCAACGGGATGGCGGCGAGATCCACCGCGCACATCAACAACCCTTGCAGGTAGTCGGGCAGTTCGAAACGGTAGTGCAGGAAGGGAAGACGGATCTTGAAGGGCCCCAGCGCGAAGTAGGGGCTTTCCTCACCGGGCTGGCGGGTTTTCCAGTGGCTCATGATGGCGTTCCTGTTGTTATCGTTATGCATCTGCACCCTTGGTGGAGATGGTGTTCAGAAAGAAGATTCAGCGCTTCAGTAGGCCGCGCGATAGATACTCTCGATATCGGCCTGGCTGAGCTGACGTGGATTGTTGCGCAGCAGGCGTTCGACCTTGAAGGCATCTGCCGCAAGAGAGGGAATGTCCTCTTCGGGGATGTCGAAATGGCGCAGGCCGCCGGGGATGTCCACATCACGACATAGCGTATGCAGTCGCTCGACGACCAGTTCGGCAGTCGCTTCATCCTTGAGCTTGCGATGTGGGGTATCGAGGGCCTCCGCAATGTCCCGGAAGCGCTCGACACAAGCCAGTGCATTCCAGCGCATCACGTGGGGCAACAGCAGTGCATTGGTTACCCCATGTGGCAGGTGGTAGCGCCCTCCCAGCGGATAGGCCAGGGCGTGCACCGCCCCGACACCGGCATTGCCGAATGCCATCCCGGCCAGCAGACTGCCGGTCGCCATGTCTTCACGCGCCTTGAGGTCGGCAGGATTGGCATAGGCCTTGGGCAAGGCCTTGATGATCAGGCGCATGGCCTTGATGGCCAGTGCATCAGTGATCGGCGTGGCGAAATTGGAAAGATAGGCTTCGATGGCGTGGACGAGCGCATCGACACCGCTGGCAGCAGTGACATGACGGGGGCAGCTCACCGTCAGCTCCGGGGCAACGATGGCGACATCCGGCAGCAAGTAATCATTGACGATGCCTTTCTTCATCCTCGCTTCGGTATCAGACAGGATTCCGATGTTGGTCACCTCGGACCCGGTGCCTGATGTCGTCGGCATGGCGACAAGTGGTGCACCGCGGACACGCGCCTTGTTCTCGCCAAACAGACTCTCGAGGTCACCATCATGGGTCGCATACACCGCCACGCACTTGGCGATATCCATCGCACTGCCACCCCCTACCGCGATCAGGCCATCGCAGCCTCCCTCGCGGTAGCTGCTCATGCAGTCCTCGACGATATGCACTTCAGGCTCGGCGCTGACATCACTGAAGATGCGATAGTCCGTCAGGTGTCCTCTGGCCTTGAGGTCATCCAACTGAGCCTTGATCGGCTCCAGTGTTCCGGACCCCAGTACACCAGGGTCGGTGACCAGCATCGGCGAATGCATGCCCAGTCGCACGACCTCCTCGGCAAGGCGGGTCGAGGCTTGTTGCCCGGTGATCAGACGATTGGCAGATTTGAAGCTGGCGATACTCATGGCGATATCCTTTGGTGAGTGACGAGATGAATCCGCTGACCGCGTCTCTTGTCACTGTGGATAGCAAGCGCCATGCCAGCTCCATTCGCCTTACAACCTGCTGATATTGCTGGCATTATTTTCAGACCCCCTCCCAAGGTCGCTACGCCGATGGTCTAGAGGTGATTCCATATCGCATCAAATCAGCGCCAATTTGATTCCCTATGCAATCAGGGCGATGCCTTCATGCTGTGCAGCCGGCGTGGATTGCCCATACAGGTAAGTATGCGAGTGACCAGAAGTGCACCCCGAAGAAAGCACACGAAAACGCCGAGTCGACTGACTCGGCGTTTTCGTGTGCAGGCGTGAACAGGCACGCGCAGGAGAGATACCTGGCAGGAAACCAGCGATGGCCGCCAGGCGAGTGACCTCAGGCGGGTCTGGGCTGGCGCAGGCGCGCCAACCACCCGCCGCTGCGGGCCTGGGCGCGCACGCCAGGGAAGTTGAGTTCGACCTGGCGCAGACACAGGGTCAGCAGGATGGTCAGCACGAGATAGATGGCGCCAATGAACAGCAGCGGCTCGTAGGTGAGGAAGTTCTCGTCGCGAATGATGTTGGCGACCTGCAGCAGGTCCATCATGGCGATCGTCGAGACCAGTGGCACGGACTTGAGCAGCAGGATCATTTCGCCGGTCAGGGTCGGCAGGCACAGCTGGATGGCGCGCGGCAGCCACAGGCGACTGAAGACCTGGAACGGCCCCATGCCGAAGGCGCGCCCCGCTTCCCGCTCGCCCGGCGGCACGCTGAGCAGCGCCCCGCGCAGGACCTCACCGGTGTAGGCGCCCACCGAGAGGGTGAAGGTCAGGGTGGCGTAGAAGAACGGATCACGCAGGATTCCCCAGAACATGCTCTCGCGAATACCGGGAATGCCTTCCAGCAGCCGGCCGATGCCGTAATAGAAGAAGAACAGCTGCACCAGCAGCGGCGTACCACGCATCACGATGGAGACGCCGCTGGCCAGCCAGGCAAGAGGCCTGGGACCCTTGATGCGCGCCATCGCCATGCCGACCGCCAGCGTGAAGCCGAGCACGACCGATACCACCAGCAGTACCAGGGTGTTGATCAGCCCCGTCCACAGCGACTCCTGATAGTAGGGGTCCGATAACCAGCTGAAATCCATGTCACGCCTCCTGGGCTGAAATATCGGGCTCGCCGCGGCGCACGTAGCGTTCCAGACGACTGAACGCGGCGCTTGAGGTCAGGGTCATCAGCAGATAGAGCAGTCCCGCCACGCTGTAGAACAGGAAATAGGCGCGCGAGCTGGCGGCCGCCTGCTGCACGGTGAAGAACAGCTCGCTGAAGCCGATGACGCTGATCAGGGCGGTGTCCTTGATCAGGATCAGCCACAGGTTGGACATGCCCGGCAGTGCATTGGGCAACATGCCCGGCAGCGTGATGTAGCGAAAGCGCGCCATGGGCGAGAAGCCGTAGGCATCGGCCGCTTCCAGCTGACCCTTGGGGATGGCCAGGATGGCGCCGCGGAAGACTTCGGTCATGTAGGCGCCCTGCACGAAGGCCAGTACACCGACGGCAGTGACGAAGCCGCTGATCTCGACCTTGCCCGCGACACCCAGCGCATTCATCAGGGCGGTAAGCGCCTGGGAGCCGCCGTAATACAGCAGGATGATCAACAGCAACTCCGGCACCGCGCGCACGGCCGTCGAATAGCTGGTGGCCAGCGCGCGCAGCGGCGCCCAGGGGCTGAGTCGTGATGCCGCCCCCACCAGTCCGAGCAGCAAGCCGATGGCATAGGCGGCGAAGGCGATCTGCAGAGTGGTGACAGCACCGGCGAGTATCGGGGCCGCCCAATCGGCGAGCCCTTCCTGGGCGAACTGGGACATGATCAGCGTCCTTCTCGTATCAAGAGGAAATGGCGGCTGCGATACGCGAGGCGTGCTGACCGGGCGATCTCGGCCGTTCGGCCAGCACGCGCAGGATCAGCCCAGGCAGACGTCGGTATCGAAGTACTTGTTCGAGAGCGCCGTGCAGGTGCCGTCCGCGTAGACCTGGTGGATGGCGCCATCGAGTGCCTCTTTCAGCGCGCCATCTTCCTTGCGTACCCCGATACCGGCCCCGATGCCGTAGGCCTCGTGCTGCGGCGTGGTCGCCTTGATCTCGAAGTTGCTGGCCTCGTCACGCTTGACCAGTGCGCTCATGGCGATCTCGTCGGCCAGAATCACGTCCACGCGCCCGGACAGCAGGTCACTGTTGACCTGCTCCTGCTGATCATAGAGACGCACATCGACGCCGGTGCTGCGCAGCGCTCTACGGGCGAAGTTGGCATGGGTGGTCGCCGCCTGGGTACCGAGAATCTTGCCGTCGAGGCCGTCCGGAATCTCGAGCTCGAGATCCTTGGCGGCCACGTAGGCACCCGGCGAGTTGTAGTAGGGGATGCTGAAGTCGATGACCTTCTCGCGGGCCTTGGTGATGGTCATCGAATTCATGATCATGTCGATGCGACCGGCCTTCAGCGAAGGAATGATGCCGCTCCAGCCGGTCGGGGTGATCTCGCATTCACGCTGCATGGCGTCACAGATCGCCTCGGCCAGCTCGACCTCGAAGCCGGTCCACTCACCGCTGGCAGAGGTGTAGGTAAAGGGCGGGTAAGGTTCGGCGGAGATACCGACCTTGAGGGTGTCGGCGGCATGCACCTGAGCGGCGCCCAGCGTCAGTCCCCCCATCATCAATGCACCGGCCAGCTTGCGCAGCGCAGAGGTGGAAGCAGAAGTGGAAACAGAAGTGGAAACAGAAGTGGAAACAGAGTCAGAACGCGTCCCGCGTGCGGTCAGTGAAGGGGTATTGGCAGCGAATCCAGCATCGTTCATCAAGGTCATCAGGCCATCTCCTGGCTGTTGTTGTGGGTCCATCTACGTCATGGCGGGGAGGTCCATGACGGGGTGTTGCAGGCGGGCTCAGGCCGCCGGTGCAATGAAGCGGCGGCAGCGCTCGTGCTCGGTCTGCTCGAAGACCTCCTCGGGACTTCCGGCCACGCCTACCCTGCCCTCATCGAGAAACACGATCTGATCGGAGACTTCTCTGGCGAAGGCCATCTCGTGGGTCACCATCAGCATGGTGCGGCCCTCATCGGCGAGGCTGCGGATGACGCCGAGCACTTCACTGACCCGCTCCGGGTCCAGCGCCGAGGTCGGTTCATCGAAGAGCAGCACGCGCGGCTCCATCGCCAGCGCACGCGCAATCGCGACCCGCTGCTGCTGGCCGCCGGAGAGAAAGGCCGGATAGCTGTCGGCGCGTTCCAGCATGCCGACACGCTCCAGATAGTGCTCCGCGATGCGTGTCGCCTCGCGGCGTGACATGCCCTTCACGCGCATCGGCGCCTCGGTGACATTGCCGAGCACGGTCAGGTGCGGCCACAGATTGAACTGCTGGAAGACCATGGTGACCTTGGAGCGCAGGCGCTGGATCTGACGACGATCCAGCCCGATGAGGCCGCCGCGGCTGTCACGGTCGAAGCGCACATGCTCATCGGCGATCGACAGCTCGCCACGGTCGGGGCGCTCGAGCAGGTTCATGCAGCGCAGCAAGGTGCTCTTGCCGGAGCCACTGGCGCCGATGATGGTGGTGACGGTGCCTTCCTTCACGCGCAATGACACGTCGTGCAGCACCGCCAGATCACCGTAGTGCTTGACGATGTTGCTGGCTTCGACGACGACCCGATTCGAGGCAGCACGCGCGGGTCTTGCCTGGCCGTCCGGGCGCGCCTGCTGAGGCTGGGAGATGCCTTCACTGTCTGCATTCATCGAGCGGGTCATGGGAGATACGTTCGAGGGCGAGATAGTCATGAGCGACTCACAAGTGGGTGGCTGTGGCTGGCGTGAAATGAGCAATCGTGCGGCCGATAGCGGCGTGACGCACCCTGCTGGTGCAGAGTGATGCTGCCGAGCCTGACGGATAATGCGCGGATGACGCCTCTCTTGCCGCCACGGGCCACGGTGGGCTGTGCAACCGGCGATCGAGCTGCAATCGAGCGAACGACTATTGATACACTTGTATAGCAAGAGACGTTCCACATTGCGACTTTCCACGCCAGGGGCACGGCAAGCAGGGTCGTGATTCACGGATTGCACGCCTTGGACGCAACAAGACCTGGGCGAGAGCCATCCCTCGGCTCCCGCCCAGGCCGTCAAGGTGGCAGCAAGGCTACGTCAGCCTTGCAGGCTGGCCTTCACGGCAGCCAGGGCATCCTCGCCATCGCGTGTAGTCACGCCAGCGAGAAACTCCGCCAGCCGATCTGGATTGGCGACAAGCCAGTCGTGCGCCACCTCATCGAGGTCACGCTCCTTGAGGCTGTAGTCGAGGATGAAGGCACTCTGCTCTTCGGAGCTGAAGACCAGCTGATCGAGGAAGCGAGCGAGGTTGGGGTTGGCTTCGGCGTAGGCGGTGCGCACCACGGTCTTGACGTCACTGGCGCCATTGTCGGGGCCGAACACCGACTCAGGATCTTCCAGGATGTGGGTGTCGAATTCCGGCACCATCCAGTGCGGTGTCCAGCCGTAGAAGGCGATCCAGCGTTGCTCGCGCTGAGCGGCACGCACCTCACTTAGCATGCCGGGCGTCGAGGACTCCATCGCATCCCAGTCGCCCAGGCCATAGACATCATCGTCGATGGCTCCATTGAGCATGTCGCTGACGGTGGAGCCGCTTTCGATGGAGTAGACGGTCTCGTCGAATCGCTCGGCGTGGGCGGCAAGGTCCGCAGCGCTGTGGATGCCGGCCTCGTAGACATAGCCCGGCACCGCGAAGCCCATGCGGGCGCCGGTGACGTTGTTGCCGAGATCGGTGATCGCGCCGGCGGCCATGGCCGCGTCATAACTGTCCTTCTGAGCAGGCAGCCAGCCAGCGAGGAAGGCATCACTGTCGCCGGTGGTCAGGGTGTTGTAGCCGACGGTGGAGCTGACCTCCTGTCGCTCCACGTCGTAACCCAGCGGGGCGAGAATCTGGGCGACGATCTCGCTCTTGACGGTGACGCCGGGCCAGGGCGGCACGATCAGCGTCAGCTCGTCATCCTTGTCCTGGGCGGGGGTTGCCAGGCTTGCCGTACTGAGCAACAGGGTCGCGAGGGCAAGCAGGCCACGGCGGGCGCCGTGCTTCGTCGTACATGTCAGGGGGTACGGGGTGGTGGTCATCGTGTCTGTCCTTGTCGGTTCCGGTCGCGCCGGGCCTTGTTGTTGTCGGGGCTGAAAGGTTTCGTGGATGGCGGTCGTCGTGCGTGTCCATCGCTCGCGGCGCTGTCATGGTCGGGTGCTTGCGTCTCCTCCGCCCTGCCGCCCCGCTGGCTGCGTCGCAAGAGATTGCTTCAAGAGAGTTCTATCCTCCGGCGGAGTGCGCCTTCAGCGAGCACTGGCCTGCCTGCTCGGCGCTGGTTCAAGTGCTGTCTCAAGTGCTGGCTCCGGCACCAGATCCGGCAAGCCGCCAAAGGGCGCGCGTCCCATCACGCGCTCCAGCATCGGGATGAAATGCTCCAGCGGCAGGGTGTCGTATTCGGGATCGAAGCTGGTCTGGTCCCACTCGTCACAGAAGCGCACAGTGCGCTCATAGGCGGGATGCCCGGCATGTGCCTCGCGGGCGTGGCGGTCCTGACCGAAGAATTCGCGGTAGTGATAGCCCTGGAACAGCTCGTGATGACGAATCATCCAGGTGTTCAGCGGGTCGATGAAGGGCTCGAGAATACCGGCGGCGATCTCGGCATGATTGGCCGGTGCCAGATCATCGCCGATGTCATGCAGCAGCGCGCAGACCACCATCTCCTCATCGGCACCATCACGCAACGCGCGGGTAGCGGTCTGCAGGCAATGTTCGTAGCGATCGACTGGATAGCCGTGGTGATCGCCCTTGAGCCGCCCCAGGTGTTCCAGCACACGCCGGCAGGCATCGGACTGATATTCCCGGAAGCGCGCATCGATCAGCGCCCACTCGGCATGCGTGCTTTCCTCGAAACTGCGGAAGCGGGCCTGTTCGCTCATGCGCTGGCCTCCTCATTGGCGAACTGACCGTCGCGCTGTCCCTCGAGTTGACCGGCGAGCTGATCGGCCAGCAGCAGACGGCGGCTGGCGGTAGAATCGCGGTCCACGTAGCCCTGGCGCATATGGCGGATGCCGCCCTCCAGCTGGAAGGCGCTGCGACCATGGAACAGCCGATAGTTGTCCATGATCAGCATCTGGCCCGGTGCCAGCTTGAGGTGCAGCGTGAAGTCGTCACCGGAGATCAGGCGATAGAACGCCTGGCGGGCAGCATAGTAGCGACGCAGGGTCGCGCCGGGCAGCGCCGGTACCCGCTCGGTGCGGTTGGAGAAACGTACTCGGGCGACCTGGCCACGGCTGTCCAGCTCGATCAGCGGGCCTTCGCTCTCCAGACGCGTGGTGGCGTCGTGGTAGCGGAAGCCGGGACTGACCTCTGTCAGGCAGGCGAAGGCCTCGGGGTCTTCACGGCGCAGGTGCTCCGCCGCGCTGAAGCCATCCACCAGCATGCTGTCGCCGCCCTGGGCCGCGTTGCGCAGGCAGTGAAGCCAGATATAACCCGGAATCGGGTCGCGGTAGGGATTGTCGGTATGCGGCTCCAGCCCGCGCTGGGTCATCGTGAGGTCATAGGCATTGGCGACGGATTTCACATCGGCGATACCGCCCCAGTTGGTGCGTCGCAGCGGCCCGATACGGTGGATCAGCCCCTGCATGCCGTCCTCCGTGTCCGGCACGCCGCTGACCCGCACGAAGCCGAAGCGCTGCAACTGCTCGAGCATGTCCAGCAGTGCCGCGTCATCCTCCAGCGCTGCAGCGAAGTCGGCCTCGGGCAGCTGGGCGAGGCTCCCCTGCCAGAAGGTCATGCCCTGATAGGCCTCACACGGCTGACACTCCGCCAGCAGGGCCACCAGCGAGAAGCTCGCCGCATGGCCGTCACTGAAGGCCAGCGACAGCGTATCGCCATCCAGCTGCGCCTGAGTCAGGCTCAGGTCCAGCGGCAGGTCCGCCGCCTCGATCAGGCGCTGACCGGTGAGGGAATCGAGTGTCGTCTCATCGGGACTCCGCTCTCGCAGCCAGAGCGCCTCGAGGGTCAGATCGCCCTCGGCGTGGCTCAGATGCAGTTGTTGTCCATGGTCTTTCAGGCTGACGGAATGCGGTCTGCTGGGCACTCGATGATCTCCACGGCTGAGGGAGCGGCACTTTTGTCTTACCGGGCAGGTGCCTGCTCGCGGATGCTGGTGCGACGCTGAGTCTCCCTTTACCTTAATCACTTCAGCCAAAGCAGATTGATGGAATTGGACGTATATTTGATCAAATTGGCCATATGTCAGACCAGCAGACGACAACAAGCGGCCGTGGCAATGCCACGGCCGCTTGTGTTGTCAAACGTCTGTCAGGAGATCAGTCACTCAGGTGCAGTACCTGACCATTGAGGGAACGCCCGGCGCCACCGGCCAGAAAGCGCGCGCATTCCGCCACGGCGTCCGGTCGGCTGCCCTCGGGGCACAATAGATTGGCGCGTACCTTGTCCGGCGCGCGTGATGCCAGCCGCTGGATCAGCTCACTCAGCGCCGCCTGTGCCATGGCAGTGCCGTGATGGTCCCGAGAGGACAGCTGCGAGGACGGCGACGGCTGCGAGGGCAGCGGTGGTGCCACGGCCAGCAGGCGTCCGCCGTGGCGCAACATGCGCGCACAGGCCGCCTTGAGCAAGGCGCCGGGGCCGGCGACCTGCGCGACCAGACACGCCTCCAGCGACTGCCCGGCCATGGCCTGAGGTGGCATGCAGACCAGCACATCGAGGCGCCCGAGACGCGCCACCAGTGTCTCGAAGCAGCCCTCGCCGACCACCTGGCCGAAGCGGTCCGACTGCTCGCCGCCCAATGCATCCAGCACGCGTTCGAGGTCCGCCGGCGCGGTGCCCATCAGGGCGATGATGGCACCATCTTCCAGGAAGGTGCGCGCCATGGCCTCCAGCCACTCCCCCTGCCCCGCGATCAATACCCTGCGTCGTGGCAGCATCTCATTCTCCCTGATAGAACCTCCGCCGGGTCGCCCCGGCGTGCCTCACGCCGTACTGTGCCGCTCTTCTCACCCAGACATCACCTCCCTGTGATGCCTCAGTGGCGTGCGTCAGGGCATCAGCCCCGGCAGCCACAGCACCAGCGCCGGGAACAGCATGCACAGGGTCAGACCCGCCAGCTGCAGGCCGACGAAGGGCAGAATCGAGCGATAGATGGTGCCGATGGATACCTGCCCGGCGGTGATGCCCTTGAGATAGAACAACGCATAGCCGAAGGGCGGCGTCAGGAAACTCGTCTGCAGGTTGATGGCGACCAGAATCGCGAACCACACCAGCAGTCCCTGGCCGGAAAGCCCGAGCCCGAAGTCCAGCGCCTCGACCACCGGCGCCACCAGCGGCAGCACCACGAAGCTGATCTCGATCCACTCGAGGAAGAAGCCGAGCACGAAGATCAGCCCCATCAGCAGCAACAGCAGGCCGTAGGGCCCAAGGCCGGTGCCGGTGATGACATCCTCGATCAGGTAGTCGCCGCCGAGGCGCTTGAAGACCACCGAGAAGCAGGTCGCGCCGATGACGACGAACAGGATCATCGCGCTGGTCCGCGAGGTATCGCGCAGCGTGTTGCGCAGGGTGGAGAAGGACAGTCCGCCCATCACCAGCGCCAGCAGCAGACTGCCGCCCGCGCCGATGGCCGCGGCCTCGGTGGGCGTGGCGATACCGGTCATGATCGACCCCAGCACCGCGACGATCAGCACCATCGGGCCGAGCAGGTCGCGCAGCAATGCCAGCGGCAGCGGTGTCTTGTCGGTGCCGAGCAGCGACTGATCCGGCAGCGGTGCCCAGTCCGGGCGCAGCTTGGCGGTGATCAGCAGATAGGCGACGTAGAGCGCGCCGAGCATCAGCCCCGGAATCAGCGCCGCCTTGAACAGCGCACCCACCGAGATCTGCAGAATGGAGCCCATCAACACCAGCATGATCGAGGGCGGAATCAGGATACCCAGGGTGCCGGAGGCCGCGATGACCCCGCAGGCCATCTCGGCCTTGTAGCCCTGCCCCAGCATCACCGGCAGCGCCAGCAGGCCCAGCATGACCACCGAGGCACCGATGATGCCGGTACTCGCGGCCATCACCACGCCCAGCAGTGCCACCGAGACGGCCAGACCGCCATGCACGCGGCCGAACAGCCGCTGCAGCGTCATCAGCAGATTGCGCGCCACGCCGGAGCTTTCCAGCATCAACCCCATGAACACGAACAGCGGAATCGCGATCAGCAGCCAGTTCTCGATCACGCCACCGAAGATGCGCGAGCCGACGGTGCCGAGAAACGGCAGCGGAATGTCGCCGATGAAGGCGAACAGGATGCCCAGCCCGCCGAGCAGAAAGGCCACCGGGTAGCCGGAGAAGATACCGATCAGAAGTGCCACCACCATGGCGATGGGCAAGGCGTATTCAGCGAGCATTGTCATGGCTCCCGTCTGCATGATTCTGGGGTGCCGTGGCGTCGGTTGTCGCTTGCGCAGCATTCTGCTGATCCGCAAGGCCGGCCAGACTGGCAATCTCGTGGTCTTTCAGGCGCTCAGGGGTGCGCGCCGGGTCGAACAGGCAGGCCAGATTCTCGAAGATCTGCCCCAACGCACCGAGGGCGAGGAACACCAGCCCCGTCGGCAGCATCGCCTTGATCAGATAACGGTCCACCAGGCCGCCATAGTTGGACTTCTCGCCGGACATGTAGGACATGGTGACGAAGTGCTTGGACAGCCAGGCGATCAGCAGGCAGAAGGGGATCAGCATGATGAGGTGGCCGAGGATATCGACCACGGCGCGTCCGCGCGGCGAGAGGCGCTGATAGAACAGGTCGACCCGCACATGGGTATCGCTGTGCAGGGCATAGGTGCCACCAAATAGCGTCAGCAGACCGAACAGGTGCCACTGCAACTCGGTGACGGAATTGATGGTGATCGCGGTGCCGAACAGCAGCACGTCGGGCGACCCCCAGTTGGCGATTTCATTGATGCCCAGGGCGTTGAGCGTGACGGTGGTGAGCACGGCCAGGATGATCGCCAGACCCAACCAGCTGGTCAGGCGACCCACCCAAAGCCCCAGGCCGACCAGCGGTCGGCCCAGGGCGTCACACACCGCCCCGCCCTGTGCCCGCCAGGGCGCAAGGCGGGGGTCGGTCATTGGGCGCTACCCTTGTCAGCGTTGTCTGCCTGCTTCATGGCCATCGGCTGCGGCATGGCCTGCAGCTCGTACCATTCGTCGATCAGAGCGGCGTGCTTCATCAGTGAATCGTAGGCCTTGGCGAAGTCAGGATTGGTCTGCTTCTCTTCGGCCAGCACTTCACCCCAGGCTTCCTGCAGCGCGGTCATTACCGGTTCCGGGAAGCGCTTGACCTCGACACCCTTCTCCTCGAGCTCGTGGATCGCACGTACCTGAGCCGGCGGCGCTTCGGCCATCGCCCACTGCAGGGTCGCGCGGCAGGCAGTCTGGAACTGCGCCTTGCGCTCATCGCTGTAGCTGTCCCACACCTGCTGGTTGATCAGCAGCGAGAACCAGCTGGCGCTCTGGTGCCACCCCGGGAAGTAGTAATACTTGGCGACTTCATTGAAGCCCATCGCCTGATCGACCTGCGGCACCGAGAACTCGGTGGCATCGACCCGGCCACGCTCCAGCGCGAGGTAGATCTCGCTGCCCGGCACCAGCTGGGTGGAAGCGCCCAGCTTGTTGAGCACCTTGGCGCCGAGGCCGGAGATGCGCATCGACAGGCCCTTGAAGTCCTCCGGCGAGTTGATTTCCTTGTTGTACCAGCCGCCGGTTTCCTGCGGCGAAATGAAGCACGGCAGCACCTTCACGCCGTAGGGGTCGTAGGCGGCCTGCACAAGCTCGGTACCCTCACCGGCCCACATCCAGGACATGAAGGCTTCCGGGCTCGGGCCGAACGGCAGTGCGCCGTAGAGGTTGGTGATCGGCACCGTGCCGGCCCAGTAGCCCATCCAGTCCCAACCGGCCTGTACCGCACCGGAGGAGACGGAGTTGAAGACTTCGAAGGCCGGAACGAGATCGCCCGGTTCGTGCACGCGCAGGCCGACCTCGCCGCCGGTCGCGCTCTTGAGTTCCTCTGACAGCCGCACGGCACCGGCGCCGAGGAAGTTCTTGGTCGAGAAGGTACTGGCGACGTCGAGCTGTTTCGGCCCTTCCGCCTGAGCCGGCGCGGCGGCCATCAAGGTGGTGGTGGCCACGGCCGCCGCAATGGCAGCTCCGAGGCGCAGGCGGCGGGTCGGCGTCGATTGATACGGCGTGGCGTGTTGCGACATGGTGCGGCTCCCTGATTTGTTGTTGTGCTCGCTGGTTGTACGGCTTGTGGCTTGCTGGACATGAACCACGTTGCAAGATGACGCTTACGTCAACTTACCCGAAGACAACGCAAGCGGCTGACCACGCCACAACAACGTCAATGATTTCAGAGAGCTACGAGAACAAGGCCCGCGAGAACCGACCCACCGCGCGCTGCGCGGCAGTATCGGCTCACGACAGCGTCCGGAAAACCGGACACTTCGGTCGCCGAGGCTGCGACCAAGGTCGCGCGCTGTCATGCATTCTGTCTACGACTCCAGTCGAATATGCCGATAGAGGAATGCAGACCCCACGCGGGTGTGCAGGCCATGAGGTGACGGGAAACGCAAAGCATCCGGAATTCCGGTCACCGACCGAATTTCCGGACGCTCTGGCCACTCATTGGGGAGCGATGTCTGTCAAGCTTGTTGGAACCTGGAATCAGGCGGCTTCTAACTGCTGATCGCGTTGAACCAGCGGGTCTTCCTGATCGGGGTTCAGCCAGACCGTCCGGCGCGGCGTCCAGTTGCGGATGGCACGACTCCACCGCCCGGGATGTTGCCGTTTCGCCTCGGCATAGATGGCGTCTCGTCTTGCCAGCACCTCGTTATCCAGGTCAGCATGCCGCTCACCCGGGGTTACGAACCGTATGGCGCTGTGGCGGTGTTCGTGGTTGTACCACTGCACGAAGCGCGTCACCCACTGCTGCGCCGCTAACAGGCTCTCGTAGCCGTCCATCGGGTAGTCGGGCCGGTACTTGCAGGTCCTGAACAGCGACTCCGAGAAGGCGTTGTCATTGGAGACCCGAGGGCGGCTGTACGACGGAGTGATATTTAACCGCTGCAGCGTCGCCTGAAGCGTCGAGCCTTTCATGGCGGAGCCATTATCGGCGTGTAATACCAGTGGCTGGTTGATGCAGCCTTCGCGCAGCACGGCACGCTGGATTACCTCGCTGCTATTGGCCATGGACTCCTGGTCGAAGACCTCGGCATCGACGATCTTGCGGCTGTAGATGTCGACGATCATGTACAGATAGTAGAACTGCCCACGTACACGGGTTGGTAAGTAGGTCACGTCCCAGCTCCAACAGGTATTGGGGCGTGTCACCCGGTGTCGCTGGGGGTCTCCCTTGGGACGTGGAGCGCGAGCGCGGCCACGGTGGTGCTGCTCACCATGCTCCCGGAGAATGCGGTAGTAGCTGGACTCTGACGCCACGTAGCGGCCTTCTTCGTCCAGCAGCCGCGGCACGATCTGCCCAGGCGGCAGGCTGGCGAACTCAGGACGATGGCAAATCTCCAGCACCTGCTGACGCTCTTCCGGCGATAGGGCATGACGCGGGACAGGCCGCACCGCTTGAGGCCGGCGATCCTGATCGCCCCGCACCCAGCGGCGATACGTGTTGGTGCCGATGCCGAGTTCAGCGCATGCCGACTGCAGGCGTGCCCCTTGGGCACGCCCCTCATCGATCAGCTGTATGGCGTCCTGGCGATCTGTGGTGCTGATCATTCGTCCTCGTCCCCCCAGATCGCTCGGGCCTTTTTTCGCAATGTCAGTAGTGCGGCGGTTTCCGCCAGCGCGGCCTCCTTGCGGCGGAGCTCGCGCTTGAGTTCCTTGTTCTCCTGGCGCTCCGCCTTGCGTGCCTCACTCTGCTGCTTGGTGGCGGCATCGCTTCGGTCGTTAGCGCCTTCACAGCTCGCACGCCAGCGCTGGACCTGTTCGGGATAGAGGCCACGCTGCCGGCAGTATTCGGCACGCTCAGCCTCGCTGAGGGCCGCTGTCTCCAGAACGGCGTGGAACTTGTCCTGCGAGCTCCAGCCTTCGGGATCACCGCTCTGGTCAGGTAGCAAACGGCCTGCTTGCCGAGCCTTCTTGCGCCAGTTGTACAGTGTCGCAGCGGAGATGCCTTCTTCCTGGGCCACTTCTGCCACCGTGCGGTTGTGCGGCGGGAGCAGCTTCTTGAGGATGGCCTCCCGGCGCTCGTCGGAGTACTTCATCGGAACCTCATCACGCCCCATATGGTTCAGAGTCTACAGCCGCTGATACTCCAACTAGCGTGACAGTGGGGGGGAGGAAAGATGGAATGTCTGTCGATCAGGGCGCTTCGGCCAATAGCCCATGCCGGTTGAGCTTCTCGTAGAGCGAGGACTTGGCGATGCCGAGCTGACGGGCGGCACGGGTGCGATTGCCCTCGGCAGCGCGCAGCGCATCCTCGATCAGCTGGCGCTCCGCCTGGGCCATCGCCTCACGCAGCGAGGCCGGTGTGGTGTGTGGCTCCCGGGCGGTTGTGGACGACTCGGGCGCTGAAGCGGGTGTGGACAAGTCGCTTTGATGGGTAACGCCATGCCGGGCATCGCCATGCCGGGCACCGATGGCATCCGGGAGATCGGTCGGTTGGATATGGCTGCCGCCCAGATAGAAGGCGGCTTCGAGCACGTTTTCCAGCTCGCGCACATTTCCGGGCCAGTGATGGGCACACAGGCGCTCGAGGGCGGCTTCGGAGAGCATCGGCGGGCGACGGCCACTGCGTCGCGCCAGGCGTGACAGCAGGTGCGTGGCCAGGGACGGCAGGTCGTCGCGGCGCTCGCGCAGTGGCGGTACCTCCAAGGGCACCACATTGATGCGATAGAAGAGGTCTTCGCGGAATTCGCCGCTCTCGACCAGTGCTTCCAGCGGACGGTGAGTCGCGGCGATGACACGGACATCGACGCTGACCAGACGGGTCGCGCCGACCGCCTCGACCTCGCGGTCCTGCAGCACGCGCAGCAGCTTGGCCTGCATCGCCAGCGGCATGTCACCGACCTCATCGAGAAACAGCGTGCCGCCATCCGCGAGCTGGAACTTGCCGGGCTTGCCGCCACGCTTGGCGCCAGTGAAGGCGCCTTCTTCATAGCCGAACAGCTCCGCTTCCAGCAGCGCTTCGGGAATCGCTGCGCAGTTGAGCTTGATGAAGGGGCCCTTGGCACGCGCCGAGCTGCGGTGCAGCGCATGGGCATACAGCTCCTTGCCGGTGCCGGACTCGCCACGGATCAACACCGAGGCGCCGCCGGGGGCGATCTTGCGCACCTTGCAGGCCAACTCCCGCATCGCGGGCGAATCGCCGATGATGTCACTCAGCTGCCAGCGGGCGCCGTTGGGGGATTCCAGCGCCTGACGGTAGTAGTCCACCTCCGCTTCCAGCGCCTGAACCTGAGCATTCACCTGCCGCCATTCCCAGGTGTCGTGATAGAGCACCGAGCCGATGGCGCCGATCAGCTCGCCGTCGCGGAAGATGGGGTAACGGTGGGCAATCATGTGGTGACCACGAATCAACTGCAGTTGGGCCAGCTCCGCGCGCCCGCTCTCCAGCACCTCGTGCATGCGGGTGTTCTCGATCACCTCGCTGACATCACGTCCCAGCACCTCATCGGCATCCACATCCAGAAACTCGGCATAGGGCGCATTCAGAAACTGGATACCGCCCTGGGCATCCACCACCACCACCCACTCCTCCACCGCATCCATCGCGGCACGCAGCAACTCGCGGCGCCCCCGCTCGACATGAATCGAGGTGGCAGGTGAATCGTTGCGCAGCGGGGCAGCCGCCTTCGCTTCCCCTGCCGCACCTGATACAGGCATCTGCTGAGCCATCACCGCTCTCCCTTGGCGTGTCCGATCATCGTGGGTAGCCGTCATGCTGCCACCAACACCCGCCGGATCTGGTTGTTATGAGCTGTGCCATCACGCAGCCAGCGTCCGGAAAACCGGACACCACTCACAGCATCGCCTTAAGCAGGTTAATTTTCAATTTCACAAATAGTCTATTTGGATAGTTGACATAAGCTATATTTAACTGACATATAGCTTATGCGGCTTATAGATATTAAATGTGCATGACACAGGGAAAACAAAGACAAGGAGCACCTATGCTATTCCAGAGTATGTCACGAAAAAACAAGGGATTAGACATCTCACTAGGCTCCCCGGAGGCGGAGGCCGAAGCTCTGGAAAGCTCTAGAGTAAAAATAACTGAAGTATACGAAGATTGGCATAACCTATTTTCACAATTAGGCCATGAAAAATTCATTGTAATTGGGCGTAAAGGAGCAGGGAAAAGCGCTTTCGCACAATATGCAAAAGCCAAATCACATTCTGACAGCAATCTATTTATAGACTTTATAAAGCAAGACAAAATAAATCTAGAGATGCTAGTGCAAGTCGGCAATGATGTCGGGCATGAACTGGAAAAAGAATCTATTTTCAAATGGCTAATCTATACACATATTGTAAAACTCTTTACAGAAAGCGAAGCCGCTAAAGACTCTAAAGACTTCGATCAGCTAAGACAATTTTTGAAAAAGAATACAGGATTCGTCAATATAACTGAGACCGATATCTTTGAGATAACACAAAATAAATCTATAGATGTCAATATCGAACCGCTTAAAAGATTCTTTAGACAAAAATTCCATGACGATATAACCATAAAGTCAAATAGAGCACCATTTTACAAACTAATCCCACATCTCGAGGATGTTATAAAGAGCATCTTCAAGAGTCCTATAGAAATGCAGAACCAAAACTCTTATGTAATATTTTTTGATGACTTGGATGTTCGTTTTAAATCTACTGACAAAGCCAGTGTGGACAGTGTCGTTAGCTTACTTAGAGTCGCTAAATCCATAAATGTCGGGTTCCGTCTGATTGACTATAGCTTGCGTAAACAGCTCAGGTCGTTCGACCTGCCACTCCTTCATTGCTGCTATAGGCGCTTTGTGGTGTAGTGCCTTCTGAGGAATGTGGTGGTTATAGAGCCAGCAATAACGCTCGAGTGTCTGTTCTAAATCCTCACTTGAGTCATAACGCCGAGTCGCCAGAACATCGCTGATACGCCCATTGAAGCGCTCCACCATCCCGTTCGTTTGGGGTCTGCCTGGCCTGATCAATCGATGCTCAATACCATGGTTCTGACATTCCTGATCGAAAAGATGATTTCCACTGGGCTTACGTTCGCCACCCACGGTGAAGCGATCGGTAAAGGATTTACCATTGTCCGTGAGCACGGTTCGAATCGTGAAGGGAGCCTCCTCTTCTGCACGCTTCATGAACGCCTGGGCGTCCTTTGCAGATTGACTTGATCTGACCTCCAGATACACCCACCGAGTGGCACGATCAATCGCGACGTAGAGATAACGCTTCTGATCTTCGTCAGGCATTTGGGGCAGGTGCTTGATATCAATGTGCACATACCCGGGCTCATAATCCTTGAAAGGCCGATGCTTGGGCTTCTCGTCCTCCTTCGCATCTTGACGCGCCAGCTTGGCGAGAGTCGGTACATCACGTCGTTTGAGCATGCGCTGAAGCGCGGAACGCGACAGATTGGGGTTCAGGAATTCCCGAGCAACGACAAGTAGATCATCGAGCCCCAAGCGAAGCAGTTCACGAGCGGCAATGACGATCTCTTCCTGTTCTGAGGTCAGAGTCGCGAGTAGGTTATGACGTGTGTGGGAGCGATCCAGGACATCATCACGATAGCGCCAGCGCTGTATAGTTGAGACGCTGACCCCGAACTGACGAGCGAGATCTTTGTTCGTCATGCTCGAAGGAGCTGCTTGGATGTCGGCACGGATTTTCGGTGTCGTCGTCGCTTGCTTATGCAGCTTGATGTCCATGAAGCTTTTCCTGAATCAATTGCTTGATGAGCTCACGAGAGGCTAACAAAGGATAGCTTCGTTGTGAAATCCGATCATCCGGCACCCTACACATAAACAATGACTTATTTTCAAACAATGGGATTAATGCGAAGGTAATAATACTACTCAGGGATGATGTGGAAAAATTTATTGCTGACAAGTACGCTGATACGGCTAAAATGTTGGCCTCTTATTCAGCAAGAATAAACTGGTATCAAGACGACTTCCAAAAAGGAGATAATGAAAACGACTTGAATCTGAAAAAATTCATAGACCTTAGAATAAAAAAAGCTTTTGAAAGAGCACAACTTCCTTATAATCACTCAAACCCATGGAACAGCCTCGTTGACTCAGAAGAGGACTATACACCTAAAACATCTTTCAAGCACATATTAGACCATACCCTTTTCAGGCCACGTGATCTGCTTTTATTTTTCCAGCCTATTGAAAGCGGAACTATAAAAATACCTCTAAAGAAAAAGTCTGTGCAAGACTTGATCACCAAATACTCATCACAACTCATGAGAGAGTTTCGAAGCGAGCTTTCGTCTTTTTATACTCCAAGTGAAGTCGATTCTGTAACAAATATATTGCAACTACTGCATAAAGAAGGCGAGCCTAGCTACCAACGAGCATTAAAAATAACCGAAGACAATTACAATGGGGATAGCACTCCTAAAGAAGTTCTCGAAGATTTATTTGATCGCTCGGCTATTGGCAACAAATACTCGAACACTTATTATCAATTCAAGCATCGAGAACCATTAGATGGTTCCGATGTTTACTACTTAGATCCTGATGCAAGCATAGTGATGCACTATGGTTTTAAACGATATTGCACTAGCCGTGACAAAGGAAAGCAATAACCCCTCTATAATCAACCAAGAGGGGTTATTGGCTATAAATTTTTAATGCGCTTCTTCCCAGTTGTCGCCTTGCTCGACTTCGACGAGCAGCGGGACGTCGAGGGAGGCGGCGTTCTGCATGCGCTGGGCGACGTCTTTCATGAAGTCTTCGACCTGAGCCTCGGCGACTTCGAAGACAAGTTCATCGTGTACCTGCATGACCATCATGGCGTCGTACGCCTTGTTACCGTCATTGCCCGCCAGCCAGGCGTCCACGTCGATCATGGCGCGCTTGATGATGTCGGCGGCGCTGCCTTGCATAGGGGCGTTGATGGCGGTGCGCTCGGCGGCAGCACGACGCGCGTGATTGCGCGAGCCGATTTCCGGCAGGTAGAGGCGACGGCCGAAGATGGTCTCGACGTAGCCCTGCTCGGCGGCGAGCTGACGCGTGTCTTCCATGTAGGTGGCGACACCCGGATAACGCTCGAAGTAGCGCTCGATGTAGGTCTTGGCCTGGCCGGGTTCGATATCCAGCTGACGCGAGAGGCCCCAGGCGGACATGCCGTAGATCAGCCCGAAGTTGATGGCCTTGGCGCTGCGACGCTGATCACTGCTGACCTTCGCTTCCTGGGTGCCGAAGACTTCCGCGGCGGTGGCAGCATGCACGTCGCGATTCTCGGCGAAGGCCGAGAGCAGGCCCTTGTCACCGGAGAGATGCGCCATGATGCGCAGCTCGATCTGCGAGTAATCCGCCGCGACGATGCGATAGCCGGGGCGCGCGATGAAGGCCTGACGGATACGACGGCCCTCGTCACTGCGCACCGGAATGTTCTGCAGGTTCGGGTCTGACGACGACAGACGGCCCGTGGCGGTGACAGCCTGATGGTAGCTGGTGTGCAGGCGGCGCGTGGTCGGGTTGACCAGCTGCGGCAGCTTGTCGGTGTAGGTGCTCTTGAGCTTGGTCATGCCGCGATGACGCATGATCAGCTTGGGCAGCGGGTAGTCCAGCGCCAGCTCCTCAAGCACCGCTTCGGCGGTGGACGGTGCACCCTTGGGGGTCTTCTTCTTGACCGGCAGCTTCTGCTCCTCGAAGAGGATCTCGCCCAGCTGCTTGGGGGAAGAGAGGTTGAACTCGCGGCCCGCCAGCTCGAATGCCTGCTTCTCGATGTCGTGGATCTGCTCGGTCAGCTCACGCGTCTGAGCGTGCAGGCGCTCGGGGTCGATCGCGACGCCGTTGCGCTCGATGCGCGCCAGCACCGGTATCAGCGGGTATTCGTAATCACGCAGTACCTCGCCCAGGCGTCCCAGCTTCTCGATGCGCGGCATCAGCAGCGCGGCGAGGCGCAGGGTGATGTCGACATCCTCACAGGCATACGGCATCGCCTCTTCCAGCGCGATCTGATCGAACGTCAGCTGCTTGGCGCCCTTGCCGGCGATGTCGGTGAAGCTGATGGTGCTCTCGCCCAGATACTTGAGCGCCAGCGAGTCCATGTCGTGACGGGTCGCGGTGGAGTTGAGCACGTAGGACATCAGCATGGTGTCGGCCAGCGGGCCGGCCACCGCGATGTCATAGCGCGCCAGCACCTCGATGTCGTACTTGAGGTTCTGGCCGATCTTGGTGATGGCGGTGTCGGCGAGAATCGGCGTCAGCGCTTCCAGCACGGCCTGACGCTCCAGCTGCGCAGGGGCATCCAGATAGCTGTGGGCAACGGGAATGTAGACGGCCTCGCCGACTTCCAGCGCCATGCCGATGCCGACGATATCGGCTTCCATGTAGTTGAGGCTGGTGGTCTCGAGGTCGAAGCACAGCGAGGTGGCGTTGCGCACGCGCTCGAGCCACGCATCCAGCTCGGCCTGCTCGGTGATGGCGCGGTAGTTGCGCTCCTCACGTGGCGGCAGCGCATCGGGCATCTCGTCGCCCTCTTCCGCCGCTTCCAGATCAGGGGTTGGCGCAGTGGCGGTCTTGCCCTTGCCTGAGGCCTTTTCAGCGACCGGCGCGATGCTGTCACCGAACAGGTCACTGCCGGCGACCCCGCTGTCCTTCTCGTCAGCATGCGGCGTGGCCGCCATGTCGCCGCCTTCCAGCAGCTCCTTCAGCCAGGCCTTGAACTCCATCTCGCGATAGAGCTCGACCAGCGCTGCGGTATCCGGCGCGGCGATGGCGAGGTCATCCAGGCCATATTCCAGCTCGCAGTCCAGCTTGATGGTGGCGAGGCGATAGGAGAGATAGGCATCTTCACGATGCGCTTCCATCTTCTTGGCCAGGGTCTTGGCGCCACGGAAGCTGAGCGTCTTGATGCGATCGAGATCGCCGTAGATGGTGTCGAGGCCGCCTTCCATGCCCTGCAGCAGGCCCAGCGCGGTCTTCTCACCCACGCCCGGCACGCCGGGGATGTTGTCGACCTTGTCGCCCATCAGCGCGAGGAAGTCGATGATCAGGTTCGGCGGAATGCCGAACTTCTCGGTGACGCCGTCCACATCCAGCGTCTCGTTCTTCATGGTGTTGACCAGGGTGATGTGCTCGTTCACCAGCTGGGCCATGTCCTTGTCGCCGGTAGAGATGACGGCGTCACGCCCGGCTTCGGTCGCCATGCGCGCCAGGGTGCCGATGACGTCATCGGCCTCGACACCTTCCACGCACAGCAGTGGCAGGCCAAGGGCACGCACGCAGGCATGCAGCGGCTCGACCTGCAGGCGCAGGTCATCCGGCATCGGCGGACGCTGGGCCTTGTACTCGGGGTACATGTCGTCGCGGAAGGTCTTGCCCTTGGCATCGAAGACCACTGCCATGGGGCTGTCCGGGTACTGGCGAATCAGGCTCTTGAGCATGTTGATCACGCCCTTCACCGCGCCGGTGGGCAGGCCCTTGGAGGTGGTCAGCGGCGGCAGAGCATGAAAGGCACGATAGAGATAGGAAGATCCATCGACGAGAACGATCGGCGTGGCGGCCATGAGCAGTCGCATCCGTAGGCTGAAGGGTGAGCTTGGGGCAAGCAGAGTCGGGGCCGAAAACCTCTCGGCAGCTATGGCTGTCATGATACGCAAGGGCTGCGGCGAGGCACAGTCGCCACCCTCGGCGCGTGTGTCTTCTGCGCCCGGCATTGATGGCGGGAAGTCGTGCACACTGCCCGCAAGGGACGTAAACTGCGCCCATCAGGCAAGGTTTCAGGCCAGCGCCGATTCGCTTGTCTTCTGCACAGATACGCATCGTGCTCTTGCTTGCAGACCCCTTGCTCACAGAACTTTCGCACGCGGAACCTGAGACAGGCTGCGCTTGTGTAAAGGAGGATTGTCATGCGCTCGACTGCTTCCATTGCTCCGCATTCCCTGCTGCGCCTGCCCACGCTGCTGGCCACCGGGCTGCTGCTGGCCGTCACCGCCCTGAGTGCGCCGCTGGCCGTCGCCGAGAGCGAGACCCCCAAGCCGCAGATCACCAGTCGTCAGCAGGATGACCGCCAGCTGCGCGAATACCGCGTCAATGGCCATCTCTATGCCATCGAGATCATCCCCAAGGGCGGCGCGCCCTTCTTCCTGCTCGACAGTGACGGCAACGGCAACTTCATCAAGTCCAGCGTCACCAGTGCCAACCAGCTCAAGGTACCCGGCTGGGCATTGAAAAAGTGATAAGCTCGGCATCTGGTTCACGCGAGAGCTGAACCAGCAGCGACAGGCGTCACGCCCGCGGCATATCGCTTGCCTCCGGGCGTGGCGGTATCCTTCCTGCATACCTACAACAACTCCTGTCAGCGCATTGCCGCCGCTTCGCTCCGGCGGCGCGCCACTGGCGGGGCGGACACATTTCGGCGAGAAGAGTCACCCATGGCAGTCTTTACCCCCCTGAGCGACGCTCAGGTCGCAGAATTTCTGGCAGAGTACGACGCAGGCACACTGACATCGCTTGAGGATGTCGCGCACGGCACCGAGAACTCGACCTTCTTCGTCACCACCGAGCGCCGCGAGATGGTGCTGACCCTGTTCGAGCAGGGCGAGCATGCGGAACTGCCCTTCTTCGTCGAGCTGCTCGACTTCCTCGCCAGCCACAAGCTGCCGGTGCCGGGCCCGCTGCACGACCGCGACGGCCAGGCGCTCAAGGTGCTGGCAGGCAAGCCGGCGCTGCTGTTCCCGCGTATGCCGGGCAGCTGGCCGGTCTCGCCCAACGTGGCACAGTGCCGCGAGATCGGCGCGGCGCTGGGGCGCATGCATGCCGTCTCGCAGCACTTCACCGGCCACCGCCCCAACACCCGTGACCTGCATTGGATCAAGCCGATGCACCACAAGGTACTGGCGTACCTGAACCCTGAAGACCAGGCGCTGATGGCCGACGAGATCGATGTCTGCGAAGACGTCTTCAGTGGTGTCGAGCTGCCGCAGGGCGCGCTGCACGGCGACCTGTTCCGCGACAACACCCTGTTCGACGGCGATCGCCTCGGCGGCATCATCGACTTCTACAACGGCTGCACCGGCGACCTGATCTTCGATCTTTCGATTCTGGTCAATGACTGGTGCTCCAATGACGATGGCCGTCTGGACCAGGCGCGTTATGACGCCCTGCTCAGCGCCTATCTCGCCGAGCGCCCGATGAATGCCGACGAACGCCGTCTGTGGCCGAGCATGCTGCGCATGACCGCGCTGCGCTATTGGCTGTCACGCCTGCTGGTGGTCTACGTGGACCCGCCCGCCCACAACCTGACGCCGAAGGACCCGGCGCAATACCGCCAGCTGCTGGGTCGGCGCATCGAGGAAGGCGCTCTGCCGCTGCCCGAGGCCACGCAACCGGCCTGATCGGCATCTTGCGTACTGACCGAGTCGTCAAAGCAATTGCCTGCTGGCCCCCAGCAGGCATAATGCGCCCTCTGAGCGCCCGCATTCCTGCGGGCGTCATTGTCTTCTCCGACGCTGCCCACACCTGTTGAGCACCGCCGGGCTTGCCTTCACGCCGTCCATCTCCGGAGACCGCGATGACCTCCTTTGCAGCCGAAGCACGCCGCACCTACAACATCGACCAGTGGGGCAGCGGCTATTTCGACGTGGGCCAGGATGGCCTGACACTGGTGCGCCCGCATGGCGAGCCGGGCACGCCTGCGCTGCCGCTGATCTCGCTGATCGACAAGTCGCGCGCCCAGGGCCTGCGCCTGCCGTTGCTGGTTCGCTTCGCCGATATCCTGCATGACCGCGTCGAGCAGCTGTGCGCTGCCTTCGATGCCGCCATCAGTGCGCGCGGCTATGGCGCCAGCTACACCGCCGTCTACCCGATCAAGGTCAATCAGCAGCGTCGCGTGGTCGAGGAGCTGCTGGCGACCAGCGAGCGCTCACGCGGGCGTGTCGGGCTGGAAGCCGGCAGCAAGCCGGAACTGCTCGCCGTGCTGGCGCTGTCGGACAACGGCCCGTCGGTGATCGTCTGCAATGGCTACAAGGACCGCGAATACGTGCGTCTGGCGCTGATGGGCGAGAAGCTCGGCCACCGCGTGCATCTGGTGGTCGAGAAGGCCAGCGAGCTGGAACTGGTGCTGGAAGAGGCCAGGCGTCTGGGCGTGCGCCCGCGCATCGGCCTGCGCGCGCGCCTGGCCACCATCGGCAAGGGCAACTGGCAGAACACCGGCGGCGAGAAGTCCAAGTTCGGCCTGACCGCCAGCCAGATCGTCGCGCTGGTCGAACGTCTGCGCGAAGTGGATGCGCTGGATTGCCTCAAGCTGGTCCACTTCCATCTTGGCTCCCAGATCGCGGACATCAGCGATATCCAGCGCGGTCTGGCCGAGTGCGCGCGCTTCTATCAGGGTCTGCACGAAGCAGGCGCCGGCGTGGAGATCGTCGATGTCGGTGGCGGCCTGGGGGTGGACTACGAAGGCACCCGCTCGGAAAGCGCCTGCTCGCTCAACTACTCGATGCGAGAATATGCCGACTACGTGGTCGGCGCCTTCCACGCCGTCTGTGATGCCCATGATTTGCCGCACCCGCACATCATCTCCGAATCCGGCCGCGCCCTGACCGCCCATCACGCGGTGCTGATAACGGACGTGATCGGCGAGGAGTGCGTGAACCTGCCGCTGCCCGCACGCCGCGAGGACGATGCCCAGATCGCCGCGCTGTGGGCCCAGGCTGCACGACTGGAGGGTCAGCTGGAGCCGCGTGAGCTGGTGGAGATCTACCACGCCGTGGTGCACGCCCAGCATCAGGTGCAGGAGCGCTTCGTGATGGGGCTGGCGAGCATCGCCATCCGCGCCGAGGCCGAGGCCATCTACACCAACGTGTGTCGCAGCCTGGCCGGGCGTCTCGATGCGCGTCAGCGTTCGCACCGCGCGGTGCTCGATGAGCTCAACGAGAAGCTGGCCGACAAGCTGTTCGTCAACTTCTCGCTGTTCCAGTCGCTGCCGGACATCTGGGGCATCGAGCAGATCTTCCCGATCCTGCCGCTGACCGGTCTCGACCGCGCGCCGACACGTCGTGGCGTGATTCAGGACATCACCTGTGACAGCGATGGCCGCATCGACACCTATGTGGATGACCAGGGCCTGGACGCCACCCTGCCGCTGCCGGAATGGCATGCCGATGAAGAGAAGCTGCTCGGCTTCTTCATGGTCGGCGCCTATCAGGAAATCCTCGGCGATCTGCACAACCTGTTCGGCGATACCGATTCCGTGGATGCCAGCCTCGACGACGATGGTCAGTGGCAGCTTTCCCATGCCATTCAAGGTGATAGCGTGGCGCAGGTGCTGCGCTACGTGAACTTCGACCCGGATCAGCTGGCCGCGCGCCTCGCGCGTCAGCTCAAGTCATCCAACCTGAATGCGCTGGAACAGGCAGACCTGCTCGAAGACCTGAAGGCCGGTCTCGACGGCTACACCTACCTGGAGAGCTGAGACGCTGCCGAGATTGGGGCCTGGTGTCCTGAGCCGAGTCCGCGTCAAAAGCTGAAATCCAGACAGCAAAAGCCCCTGCCGGTGACCCGGCAGGGGCTTTTCTTTTTTAACCCGCTCGGGGCTGCTGTTACTCGCTCAGGGCTGAATCAGCCCCATACGTCATGCCACGCCGCGCGTGCGTGTCTCGACACGCAGAAGCTCGCCGCTGCCATCCGGGGCATCCAGCGCCAGTGCCAGCGCCTGATCCTGATTCAGCTCGCCGACGCCTTCCGGCGTGCCGGTCAGCACCACATCGCCGGGCAGCAGGGTGAAGCTGTGGCTGATTTCACTGAGCAGCCGCGCGACGGAGAACAGCATCAGGCTGGTATCCGCCTGCTGGCGCTGCTCGCCGTCGATGGCGAAGCGATAATGCAGCGCCTGGAAATCCACATCGTGCAGCTCGCCATCGGCATCACGCCAACGTGGTCCATCCAGCGCCACGAAGGTGGACAGCGGACAGCTGCCATCGAAGGCCTTGGCCAGCTCCCACGGCTGGCCCTTGGCCTTGAGCTTGCTCTGGCGCTCACGCAGGGTCAGGTCCAGCGCCAGGCCCATGCCGGCCAGTGCTTCCAGCGCCTCTGCTTCATTGGCTTCACACAGCGGCTTGCCGATCAGCAGCGCCAGCTCGGCCTCATAGTGGTACTGGCCGCGCCGCCGCGAGATCGCCAATGGCTTGTCCATCGGTGTCACGCTGGTGGCGGGCTTGATGAACAACAGCGGCTCGCTGGGCACTTCATTGCCGAGCTCCGCGGCATGGGCTGCGTAATTGCGGCCGACACAGACCACCTTGCCGAGGTCACGAGCGAAGACGCGACCATCGCTGAAACGCAGGGTGAAACGCTGAGCAAGCGGCATGCCGAACTCCTGTCGGGGCGTGATGGAGGATCAATGAGAGATATCGCAATGATACGTCGCCCCGACAGCCTGCCACTACCACACCAACGTCCGAGATTTCGCCGCCTGAGCGCAACCCGGCGTTGTGCAGTTCTGTCCACTTCGGTCTTCAGGCCAGGTCTTCAACCCAGGTATTCAAGTTCAGTTTTCCAGCTCAGTCTTCAACTTCAGTCTTCAAGTTCGTCCCAGCCACCATCGAGACGGTGCGCGAGAAATTCCGGGCGCGGACGCGCGGCGGCAAAGGGCGCCTGCATCGCGTTGTCGACGCGGTTGTAGACGAAGAAGGCGTTGCTGCGCGGGTCCGGCGACATGTTGGCGTTGGAGCCATGCAGCGTGTTGCAGTCGAACATCAACAGACCACCGGCGGCACCGGTCGGTGCTTCGATACCACGCTCGGCGATCAGCTCGCTCAGCGCTTCGCGCGAGGGCACACCGACCTTCTGGGTCTGCAGGGATGACTTGTGGTTGTCATCCGGCGTCTCGCCCAGGCAGTGCACGAAGACTTCATGCGAGCCGGGGATCAGCATCAGCGGACCATTGAAGTGGTGATTGTCGGTCAGGATGATCGAGGCGCTGACCGCGCGCATCTCCGGCATGCCATCCTCGGCGTGCCAGGTTTCGAAGTCCGAGTGCCAGTTGAAGCCCTTGCCCTCGAAGCCCGGCTTGTAGTTGATGCGCGACTGGTGGACATAGACATCGCCCCCCAGGATCTGGCGCGCGCGATCGACCAGACGCGGGTCCTCAGCCAGCTGGCGGAAGCGCTCGGACAGGAAATGCACGGCGAAGATGGAGCGAATCTCGCGGCTCTTGGGCTCGGTGATGGTGAAATCACGTCCCTGCCACTCTTCATTGTCGAGCAGCGCTGCCAGCTCGGCCTTCAGCGTCTCGACTTCCTCCGGCGCCAAGAATTCCGGCTCGAACAGGAAGCCGTCACGCTCGAAGCGCTTGAGCTGCTCGGCGCCCAGCGGCCCCTCATCGGCACGCGAGTGCACGACGGGCTCGCGGCGTTTCTGCCACAGGTGCTCCGGTGGCTGGCTCAGGCGCGCCGGATAGGCATCTCGCGAGTGATCGGACCCTCGATCGCTGCCCGACTTGTCGAGATAGGCTTCCGGCGCCTGATCACGGTCGGCATTGGTCTGACGGGCGTCCAGCGACTGATGGGAGGCGTCTGCAGCGGCGCTGACGTTGCCACCATCGGTCTGCTCGTGTTGACGTTGCTTGGACGAAAGAGCGGAAGTGGCGTTGTACGAAGTCATATGGCGTGAAGCTGTCATCGTGCTCTCCTTAAGGCATCAATGTCTTGCATTGAGGAAAGTGGAATCTGGCGTTCTAGCATGCGGCTTGCCCGCACTGTCCCACCTATGGGCCATACAACAGACTTCAACCCCCGAGATTCATGAAATAAGCATAGAGATCTGATCCTCAAGATCGTTAAAAGACCATCCAATCTCACACCACTCCCGCCATCACCCTTCTCAAGAAAACATGAGGCCGTCTGTGCCTCGCGAATGACAAAATCCTTCAGTCATCCCCTCTCGCCAGTTCTGGCTCATCCTGTTGGCACTGAATCTCATCTTTCGTGAGATAACCGGCTTAATCAGCGGCTCACCACTGGCACCATGCCCGTGGTATTTCCCCTCACTTCGCTTCGCCATTTGCAAAACGCATCGCGCGCAACATCGCGCGTTAATGCGTAAGTGTCTGTGAAATATTGTGAAATTGTTTGGCACGCTTCGTGCCCCTAGGAAAGCACGGCAGAACAACTGATAGAGACATATCAGAGAAAAATAACGGCGCAGGATCATGCGTCACACCAGGGGAACTTCCAGCATGTTTAAGCCACGGATATGCATGGCCGCTTGCATGGCCACAGTGCTGGGGGGCTGCGCCGCTGTCGAACCGAAATTCGACAATGTCGAACCGGTCGTAGGGCCACCAGTCACCTCCAACAACACGCCATATAGCGAATGCCTCGTGTCACTCAGTCGAATTCAGGGAGCCACCAACCTGCCTGTGATTGCAGTGGGTCAGGTGACGGACAAGACCGGTCAACGCAGTTACTCCACCGTGACAGAGAGTGCTGCCGTGACCCAGGGTGTATCCGAGATGCTGATAAGTGCTCTCTACAAGACTCGCAAGGTGCATCTTACCGAGCGTCTCGATGTGCGAGTCCCGCTGGCAGAGCAGCAGCTTTTCGAGAACAAGGCAATGGCCTACTCGCCGCGAAAACTGGCAGTCCTCCCTTCGCATTTCGTGATTCTCGGTGCTCTTACAGAGCTCAATTACAACATTTCAAGCGGCGGCGCCCGCCTGTTTGTCAGCGGAATCGGGGCCGGACTGCGCACTGCAGTCATCAATGTCGGCCTTGACCTGCGCATGGTCGATATCCGTACCTTCCGCACCGTCTATGTCACCAGCCTGCAGAAGCAGGTGGTGGGTTACGAAGTCGAAGCCGGTATCTACCGCTTCTTCGGCAATCAGTTGGTCGAGTTTGACTCCGGCGCAGTGCGCAATGAACCACTGCAGCTGGGCGTGAGATCAGTCGTGGAGATGGGCGCGTACCAGCTTCTGACTGAAGGCCTGGGGCTTCCTGTACCTGCGGGGCAGGAATGCGAGCTCCACCCGGGACAGCATGTTGCAGACGACGTTAGCAACACGCAGCAAGTGGCCGCAGCCAATACCAGCAGTAATGCAGCAAGTGGCAATGAATCAAATGAAGCAGTCGCAACACCGTTGCAAGCAACACCCGCATCAGAAGTACCGGCAGCATCCAGCGCAGCACAATAAGTCAACATTCATGAGGAACATGACAATGACTACCTATAACAAGCTCGCAGTCGCCATCGGTCTCGTAAGTGGTGTGATGATGGCAAGTCAGGCGCAAGCCTTCGATAACGTGGACTGGAACTGGGATGGTCAGGTGAATACCGATGTCAACATTGACGTCTATATTGATCCGAAAATCAAAGATCCAGGTGGCCTGGTGATGGTCGAAAGTCTGCAGAAGCAGATCGGTGATGTCAGCTCCGAAGCCATCGTCAGTGATGTCAGCTACGGTGCAGGTGAAGCAGGTGACCCTACTATCGAACTAGTTGATAGTCTCAGTGCAGGCAGCAGTGCGGCAGCCAATGCGAGTGCACACAGCTGGAATCATCATTCAACAGCCAATGCGGGCGCAGCTGCAGCTGCAAATGCTAACGCTGATGTTGATGTCTATATCAGCTATGCCGGTTCCACACCCAATCCTGACATCACCAAGCTCGAGTCCCTGGAGAATGCCGCCACTTCGGTGGGCAACAATGTCTCGGTGGATAGTGATGCCATGGTCAACCTGCACAATGAGCAGTTCTTGGCAGGTTCTGGTGGCTATTTCTTCTACCCGGGCACTGCTGAAGTCGAGTCCTTGGCCAAGGTCGACAACATTCTCAACCTGAGCGTGGACAATGCCGCGACCTCCGTGGGCAACAATATGTCGGTCACTCTGGATAGCACAGATATCGATAGCGCCCTGATTGCCGACAATACCCAGATGAGCTTCGCCAACATCAGTTCAACTGCCAAGGTCAGCAACATCACGCTGGATCTGCCGCCGGCAGGCAGCTTCGATGGCCCGGTCATCAACAATGCCGCGACCTCCGTGGGTAACAACATGTCCGTCTCCGTCGGTCCCGTTACTCCGTAAATCCTCAGCAGGCAACCAACACACGCGGGGCGACCCGCGTGTGTTTCAGCATCTGCCGACATCAGAAGTCTCACGCATCAGACACTGCATCTTTCACAGAGCGAAAGGAGCAAGACATGAATGCCTTTACACGTATCAGCCTGGGGGTCGTCAGTGCGGGATGCCTGCTGGCCACGACTGCCAGCGCCAACTCGCTGATGGGGCCCTTCCCCTACGACTTTCCGGCTCGTAGCGCAGAATCCGCCCTGATCCTCTACGAGAGCAAGAAGGCCGGCAGCCTGGGGGAAGGGTCCGATACCAATATCGGGCAATACACCCTCAATACCGGCAGCAGCACCTCGATCGGCAACTGGCAACAGATCGAACAGACGCTGAGTGATGGTTCCACCGGCACCATCGACAGCACTGCGGATCAATCCGCGGATGGTAGCTCTCAGACATCGTCGACTGACTTCACCATTACCCACAACAACGGAGATGAAGAGGAAGACGCCCAGTGATGCACTGCCCGGGACAGTCATCAGCGGCAAGACAGACCATCAGATACCAGGGCTCACCCTTTCAGCGTGAGTAGAGAGTTGGTCAGCCAGGCAAGCGTCGAGACTGAGAAGTCTGCCACTCAGGGGGAGCGGAAAAAACGCACTAAAAGCCGCCATGATCATCTCGCACAAGTCATTAACCTCTATATGGGAACTCGATAAACCCTCAAGACGAACACTCAACGCTGGAGAATCCAGACTCTCCGGTGAGGCTGTCACCAGAAGCAGCCCGACAATTATTCTTTCGCAGCCCGCTCGCACGAAGCGCAGGCAATGCAGAAAGACCAGCAGCAAGGGAACAACACTCATGACCGCACTGAAAGCTCATCAGGCTGCATCATCGGCTACCGCATTGAATCTGGCTGACGATATCTCCACTACCTCGCGGGTAAGGGAACTACCGGTAAAGCGACCTCGCGGTTTTGGGGAGTTTATCGGAGACTCATCGGCCATGCAGACGCTCTATCGCACTCTCATCCAGGTCGCCCACTCGGACGCTCCCATCTTCATCACCGGCGAAAGCGGCAGCGGCAAGGAATTGTGTGCCACTGCCATTCACCGCCATAGCCCGGTACGTGACGGCCCATTCATCGCCGTCAATTGTGCCGCCATTCCGGCAGAGCTGCTGGAGTCGCAATTGTTCGGACATGTGCGCGGGGCTTTCACGGGAGCCGTGAGCGCCCAGCAGGGGCTCGCCGTGGCGGCAGATGGGGGGACGCTGTTTCTCGATGAGATCGCGGAGCTGCCGCTGCCCTTGCAGAGCAAGCTGCTGCGCTTCCTGCAGACGGGGCAGGTAATGCCGGTGGGCGCCACGCGCACGGTAGAGGTCAATTGCCGCATCGTGTGCGCCACGCATCAGAACCCGCGAGTACTGGTCGATACTCACCGCTTCCGGGAAGACCTCTTCTATCGCCTGCACGTCATTCCGCTCAAGGTGCCGCCACTGCGCGAGCGCGGTCAGGATATCCTGGAGATCGCCACCGGGCTGCTGGGACGCATGGCAGGCCACGAAGGCAAGCGCTTCACACGACTCAGTGCATGCGCCGAGCGTCAGCTGCTGGCCCATGACTGGCCCGGCAACGTGCGAGAGCTGGAAAACACGCTGCGGCGCGCCATCATCCTCAATGATGGTGAGGTGCTGACGGCCGACATGCTGGATTTGCCCTCCAGCACGGCGCATCGCACGTCGGTCAGCCACAACGCGCAGGAGGACAGCGAGACCACGCTGCGCCCGCTGTGGATGGTCGAACGCGAGGCGATCGAGAGCGTTATCAGCGCCTGTGATGGCAGTATCCCCCGCGCTGCGGCGATACTGGAGATCGCCCCCTCTACCATCTATCGCAAGCGCCTGAGCTGGCTGGCGATGCACCCGGAAGAGCCCACCTCGCACTGAGAGAAGCGCTGGCCTGCGGTATACCAAGCTGCCGTCCAGACCTTTACTCCAGACGCAAAAAAGCCACCCCGAAGGGTGGCTTTTCTGTTGGCTGCCGAATTCATCCTGCGACTTCATCAGCTAGCCAGAATTGGCTGGGGTACCAGGACTCGAACCTGGGAATGCCGATACCAAAAACCGGTGCCTTACCACTTGGCTATACCCCAATTTGGTGGCCAGAGACGGAATCGAACCGCCGACACGGGGATTTTCAATCCCCTGCTCTACCAACTGAGCTATCTGGCCAACCTGAAGACACAAAAAAAGCCGCCAAGGCGACCTCTATATCGTGTGTTCTTCGCTCATCTACAGAAGCCTGAAGATGGTGCCGGCTAAAGGAGTCGAACCCTCGACCTACTGATTACAAGTCAGTTGCTCTACCAACTGAGCTAAGCCGGCACAAAGAACTCATGATATGAGTCTTCTTACTACGTTACTGCATGTCAGCTGGCTGGGGTACCAGGACTCGAACCTGGGAATGCCGATACCAAAAACCGGTGCCTTACCACTTGGCTATACCCCAACACTTGGTGGCCAGAGACGGAATCGAACCGCCGACACGGGGATTTTCAATCCCCTGCTCTACCAACTGAGCTATCTGGCCCTTGCCAACGAGGACGTATTAAATAGAAAACCTTTCCCGACGTCAACCCTTGCTTATCAAGAATTTGGCGTCGTAATTCGCCTTCCGCCGTCCTCGCCGTCCACTCAGACTTCGTAGCCCTGTCCGCCCTGCGATTCACCCTTGGCGGCGGCGTCCGTCGGCACGAAACCTTCAGCCTGGTCCGTCTCCTGGTTGTTGAAGAAGCGATCCATCTGCTCCATCAGATAGCGACGGCTGTCGGCATCCATCATGTTGAGGTGTTTCTCGTTGATCAGACGCGTCTGCAGCGCCTGCCACTCTTCCCATGCCTGCTTCGAGACGTTGGACCAGATGTCCTGGCCCTTCTCGCCCGGCAGCGGCGGAAAATCGAGACCCGGCAGGTCCTGGTCATACTTGCGGCAATGTACGGTGCGCATGGGTAACTCCGTAAGAGAACTGGATGTCAGTGCGGATGAGCGTCGAGCCTTCGCCAGACGCCTTTACTGTTGCCTCATTCTCGCACGCTTGAGCCGCTTTGCCCCAGACGTGCGGACGATGCCGACACCGACAAGGCCTCACAGCCCGAACAGATCATCCGTGCAGCGTGCCAGCAGCGCCTTGACCGGCGCCGGCAGGCCCACGGCGTCCGGCGCGGCAGGGTCGACGAAGCGACGGTCGGCGGCCGACTCGCTGACGCTCTCGGCCGCTTGAGCTGGCGCAAGCCCTGCCTCCCCCAGCTGCACCGGCTGTGGCGTGATGGTCAGTCGGAAGTGACTGAAGACATGCTCGAAACTTGCCAGTGGCGCCTCCAGATGAGCACCGCGGGCTTCGCGGGCGATCCATTCCCGCGCGGCCTCGCGGTCCTCGACCAGTGGCGGCGCCCATAGGCCACCCCAGATGCCCGTCGGCGGACGGCGTTCCAGCAGGATCTTCCCCGCCTCGTCACTGACCAGCAACATCAGTGTCTGACGCGTCGGAATGGTCTTCTTGGGCTTGCTCTCGGGGAAGCGCTTCTCTTCGCCACGCGCATGCGCCACGCAGACTTCCTCGAAAGGGCAACGCGCGCAATCCGGCTTGCTGCCACGCGTGCACAGGGTGGCCCCGAGATCCATCATCGCCTGGGTCCAGTCCGCCAGCCGCACCTGCGGCGTGTAGCGCTCCGCCAGCGTCCACAGCTTGCGCTCCACCGCCGGACGTCCCGGCCAGCCCTCCACGGCATGCAGACGTGCCAGCACGCGCTTGACGTTGCCATCGAGAATCGGCGCCCGCTGTCCGGTGCTGATACTGATGATCGCCCCGGCGGTCGAACGCCCGATGCCCGGCAAGGCCGACAGTGCCTCGACACTCTCGACCGGGAAGGCGCCGTCGTGCTCATTCACGACCTGCTGAGCGGCCTTGTGCAGATTGCGCGCCCGCGCGTAGTAGCCAAGGCCCGTCCACAGATGCAGCACGTCATCGATATCCGCCGCCGCCAGCGCCGCGACATCCGGAAAGCGCTCCATGAAGCGGGCGTAGTACGGCAGCACCGTCGCGACCTGGGTCTGCTGGAGCATGATCTCCGAGACCCACACGCGATACGGCGTGGTGTTCTCCTGCCAGGGCAGGTGCTTGCGGCCATGCTCATCGAACCAGTCGAACACGCGCGCCTGAAACGCCTCGGGACTCAGGGCGATGTCTTCGAAGCCGGGCGTGGCATGGCTCTCGGGAGCTGTCACATCTGGCGTGGCAGCAGTGTCAGGTCGCGCCATCAAAACTTCCTCTGCTCGCGCCATGGTCGACGCCATGGCCTGGGCTCAAACGGCAGCACGCCAGCCCCGAGGAGCTGGCGTGCCGGTCTTGCTGCGTAGGGAGCGCGTGATCAGTTGAACAGCCCCTGAATCGCGCCCTTCAGCTTGTCGCTGGCGCCTTCGCCCAGCTTGTCGTCGATCTTCTTGCGGGTATCTTCGTCGAGCTTCTCATCCAGCTTCTCGCTGACCTTCTCGCCCGCCTTGCGCTTGGCTTCTTCCTTGGCCAGTTCCGCTGCGGCACTCTGGAAGCCTTTCTGATCGAAGCCACACCACTCGCCCGGCTCACCGCTCAGGTTGCCCTGGCACTGCACCGGGAAGCGCAGCTTGATCAAACGCGGATTGACCGCACAGGCCGCGTCATCCGCGCCCTCGATGAAGCGCGCCGCCACGTTGTAGTCGAAGGCCTCGGTCGGCAGGTTGAGCTGGCCCTTGCCGTCCAGCGCGATGCCCGGAATCGCCAGGGCGAGATCCTGATTGCTGATCACGCCATTGGTGACCGTGAAGCTTCCCTGCGCGCGCTCCAGCGGCGTATTGGCCTTCCACTCGCGCGAGGAGGTCTTGCCACTCAGCGTCGCCACGGCAGTACACATCTCCCTGGAGATATTGACGTCGAGCACCTCGCCATTGCGAATCTCGAAGCTGCCCTTGCCGTTCAGATTGCGTTTGATGCTGTCGATCTGATTGGTGCTGGTGGTGTAGTCACCATTGAGCGTCAGGCGACCGCGCAGGATGTCCTTCTGCTCCGGCGCCAGCGCCTTGAGGAATGGCGCGATATCCAGATTGGTCAGCTTCTCGCCGAAGCTCATGCTCAGCGGTGTCTTGCGGCTGTCGATCCGTGCATTGGCCGCCAGCGAGCCGCCGTAGAGGCTGGCCGTCAGGCTATCGAGCTGCTGCACACCCGGCTGACCGGACAGCTTGGCGGTCACCTTGCTCATCTCGAGACCCGAGGCGATCAGCGTACCGATATCCAGCTGCCCCTGAAGGCCCAGCGTCTTGAGCAAAGCCACCGGCAGCAGCTCCGCGTCACCATCGGCCGCATAGACCGGCGCGATCACGCCCGCCGTGAGCGCTTCACCCAGGCTTGCCGTCTTCTCGTCTGCGCCCGCCGGTGCCAGGTAGTCATCGAGATTGAACGCATCGACATCCAGATCGAAGGTGATCTGCGAGGCATCGAAGGACGAGCCGAGGCGCCCATTGATGGTGGTGTCATCCAGCGCCATCACCAGGTTGGTCAGCTGCACCTGCGACATGTCGCCCTTGAACGGGCTGGAGAAGGCCAGCGAGGTCAGCGCGCTGCTCCTGGCGGTCTGCGGCGCCTGTATGCCGACACGCGTCATCCATGCCTTGGGCGATAGCGGTGCCAGCTTGAACTGACCGCTATAGCTGAGCGCGTCGCCGGTGATGTCCTTGGCCTTGAGTGCCCCGCTGAGGCGCAGGTCACTGCCGGAGGTCAGCAGCAGATTCTCGAGATTCGCCGTGCCCGCCGCCAGGTCCGCTTCGGCACCGAAGGTGGCTTTCAGCGGCAGAGCCTTGTCACCCAGTGCGGCCTGATGGAGCGTCGCGTCAAGCTCGGCGCCATCGGCCAGATACAGCTGCTTGTCGGTATCCAGCGTCAGGGTATCGATGTCCAGCGCCACGCTCTGGTCCTTGTCACCCAGCGACGGCATGCGCGTGGTGGTATCCAGGCTCACGCCGGTCAGCACATGACGGCCGCCCTGCAGGTCCAGCGCCACCTTGCCATCGAGGCTGACGGTGCTCTGAAGTTCCGGCTCACGCCCATCGGCCACGAACGACAGCTCGACCGGGAAGGCCTTGTCAGGGCTGACGTTGGAGGACGTCAACGCCACGTCGTTGAGCGTCATGTCGAGCCCGCTGGCCGCGTCCTGATAGGCGATCTGACCATTGGTGACCTGCACCGAGGCGATATCGAGATTGACCGCCATGCTGCCGGCGCCATTCTGCACCGACGGCGTCGTGTCATCCGCCAGCGCCACACCGGCGCTCTTGACCGGCGGCAGCGCTTCATCCGCCGCGCCACTGTCGGCGGCCGTCGCCGCATGCTCGAGCAGGCTTTCCCAGTTGCCACGCCCCTGTGCATCACGCTCGAGCGCCAGCTTGAGACCGTCGAGGAAGACGCCTTCGACTTCGACCTCACCGCTCAGCAGTGGCGTGAAGGACACGCCGACTTCCGCACGGGTAAAGGAGGCAAACGGTGACTGATCACGCTCCTGCTCCGGCAGCCAGGCTTCGGCATCCTCGACACTGACGCCGAGGCGTGGATAGAAGGACCAGTCCAGCGGGCCGTTCAGGGCCAGTTCCAGCCCCGCCTGGTCCTTGACCGCCTTGACCAGTCGCGGCTTGAGATCATTCGGATCGAGGAAGGTGGTGACATAGATCACCCCTGCCACGACCACCAACGCCAGTACTCCGACGATGGCCAGCAAGGCTCTGAACAGTGCTTTCATCTGCGTCCTCCCTTTGACACGATGAGAATTGCTGCGGTGCCCTCGCTCCTGGAGGACAGCACATGGAATGGCGCTGGGGGCTCATGGCATCAGGCGATGCCCTTTCACCCGCTCATCATCAAGTCCGAGCGCTGCGCGCCATCCTCGCGCACAGCGAGACAGTCTCAAGACAGAAATGATGATGACATAGCCGGTGGACAGGTCGCGTTGACGTCAGTTCCGCATCCGGCAACGGCTGACTTCACTCCTGCGCCAGCACGAAGCCGTCGCGAGCGGGGTCTCGCACATAGCCGAGACGTGATACCAGCAGCTCGTCGGCCAGGGTCAATCCCTGACTCGGCACGACCAGCAGACGCTGGGCACTGGCCGCTTCCAGCGACAGCAGCGCCATCAGGCGCGTACCGACACCACGTCGACGCGTGCTCTTGCGCACGCAGCAATGGCTGATCTTCCAGGCATCGCCTTCATCCTCGCAGAGTAGCGCTCCGATATGGCGATCGTTGAAGAAGGCACTGCAGAAGCGGTGTCCCGCGGCGAGATTGGCCTGAATGAAGTCATCCGGGGCAAGCGGTAGACGCTCACTGGGGGCTTCGTGATAGATACGCGACAGGTCGATACGGACTTGCTCATCGGTTTGCCAGCGTGCGTGATCGATCATCTCAAGAGTGACCGGCATGGTGAGATCCTCGCCCGCGATATGAATGCCCGCCATTGTAGCGGATGCCATTGTCCTTTCTCTATAATGACGGGTCGGGCAGGCACAAAGACGACGCGCCTGCCGCCGATCAAGCGCCCCGCCGACGGCTCTCTGCCGTCGTCAATGGCCTGATCACGATTTCGATTGCGACATCACATGACAATAACCACATGATGCGCACTTCCCGGCCGGACTGGACACACGCCTCTCATACCAAAGGCCCCAGACTGCGCCCAGACCCCATCGGCCTCGAAGCCGCTGATGGCGTCACCGACCGCTGGAGAGACATCATGGTAGAGCGTATCGCCGAAGTTCATCGCAACACCTCGGAAACCAAGATCCGGGTCCGCATCAATCTGGACGGTGAAGGCAAGCTGAGCGCCAACACTGGCGTGCCCTTCCTCGAACACATGATGGACCAGATCGCCCGTCACGGCGTGATCGACATCGAGGTCGACTGCGATGGTGACCTGCATATCGATGACCACCACACCGTCGAGGACATCGGCATCACCCTGGGTCAGGCCTTCGCGCAGGCGCTGGGCAACAAGGCCGGCATCCGCCGTTACGGCCATGCCTACGTACCGCTGGATGAAGCCCTGTCGCGCGTGGTGATCGACTTCTCCGGTCGTCCGGGCCTGTTCATGCAGTGCGAGTTCACCCGCGGCAACATCGGTCGCTTCGATACCCAGCTGTTCTGGGAATTCTTCCAGGGCTTCGTCAATCACGCTGGCGCCACCCTGCATATCGACAACCTCAAGGGTTTCAATGCCCACCATCAGGCCGAGACCATCTTCAAGGCCTTCGGCCGTGCCGTGCGCATGGCGGTGGAAGAGGACGAGCGCATGGGAGGCCGTATCGCCTCCACCAAGGGCTCGCTGTAAACGAATGATCCGGGCGCCAGACGCCTGACATCCAGCGCCGGAGCCTGCCTCCGGCCTTCGGGAGAAAGACATGACGATTGCCGTCATCGACTATGGCATGGGCAACCTGCACTCCGTCGCCAAGGCGCTTGAGCACGTGGCCGACGAGAATGTCGTGATCACCAGCGACCCGCGCGCCATCTGCGGTGCCACCCGCGTGGTACTGCCCGGCCAGGGCGCCATCCGTGACTGCATGGGCGAGCTTGAACGCGCCGAGCTGCGCGGTCTGGTCGGCGAGCTGTTGAGCAACCACAGCAAGCCGCTGCTGGGCGTATGCGTCGGTCAGCAGATGCTGATGGAGCGCAGCGAAGAGAACGGTGGCATCGATTGCCTCGCCTACTTCAAGGGCGACGTGAAACGCTTCGATGACCAGCAGCTGGACGAACACGGCCAGCGCCTCAAGGTGCCGCACATGGGCTGGAACCATGTCGCGCATACCCAGGGCCACGCACTGTGGGAAGGCATCGAGGACAACTCACGCTTCTACTTCGTGCACAGCTTCTATGTATCGGCCAGCGAGCGCTCCAAGGTCTACGGCGCCACGCACTACGCCGGTGCCGAGGCGCACGTCGCCATCGGTGAGGGCAGCCTGTTCGCGGTGCAGTTCCACCCGGAGAAGAGCGCGGCCGCTGGCCTCAAGCTGCTCGAGAATTTCGTCCGCTGGCAGCCCTGAAGGCTCGCCCGCGTGACCCTCGGCGTCTGTCTCGCGTGACGGACGCCGATACATCCGCCTTCGATATACCGACGACAATACAGGCGTGCCCAGACACGCCGAGAGGACACCCGACATGCTGGTAATCCCCGCGATCGATCTCAAGGACGGTCAGTGCGTACGCCTGAAGCAAGGCCGCATGGAAGACTCCACCAACTACGGCGATGATCCGCTGGCCATGGCCGCGCGCTGGGTCGAGGCCGGTGGCCGCCGTCTGCATCTGGTCGATCTCAACGGTGCCTTCGAAGGCAAGCCGGTCAATGGCGACGCCGTGACACGCATCGCTCGCGCCTACCCGGAACTGCCGATCCAGATCGGTGGTGGCATCCGTGATGCCGCGACCATCGAGCACTACCTGGAAGCCGGCGTCGGTCAGGTCATCATCGGCACCAAGGCCGTGAAGGAACCGGCCTTCGTCGCCGAGATGTGCCGCGCCTTCCCGGGCCGCATCATCGTCGGTCTCGATGCGCGTGACGGCTTCGTGGCCACCGATGGCTGGGCTGAAGTCTCCACCCTCAAGGCCACCGAACTGGCCAAGCGCTTCGCCGACGACGGCGTGTCCTCCATCGTCTATACCGACATCGCCCGCGACGGCATGATGCAGGGCGTCAACATCGAAGCCACCGTGGCACTGGCCCGCGAAGGCGGTATCCCGGTGATCGCGTCCGGCGGCGTGACCAACCTGGATGACATCCGTGGCCTGGCCGAAGTGGCCGATCAGGGCATCCTCGGTGCCATCACCGGCCGCGCCATCTATGAAGGCAGCCTGGACATCGCCGAAGCGCAGGCACTGTCCGACGCCATCACCGGCCGCAAGGCCTGAGGGGAGCGATCATGGCACTCGCCAAACGCATCATCCCGTGTCTGGACGTCGACGCCGGTCGTGTCGTGAAGGGCGTCAACTTCGTCGGTATCCGCGATGCCGGTGACCCGGTCGAGGTCGCCAAGCGCTACAACGAGCAAGGCGCCGACGAGATCACCTTCCTCGACATCACCGCCAGCGTCGACAACCGTGGCACCACGGTCGACATGGTGTCGCGCATCGCCGGTGAGGTGTTCATCCCGCTGACGGTGGGTGGCGGCATCCGCACCTGTGAAGACATTCGCACCATGCTGAATGCCGGCGCGGACAAGGTCTCGATCAACACCGCGGCCGTGTTCAATCCGGACTTCGTGCGCGAAGCCGCGGAACGCTTCGGCAGCCAGTGCATCGTGGTCGCCATCGACGCCAAGCGCGTCAGCCAGGAAGGCGAGACACCGCGCTGGGAGATCTTCACCCACGGTGGCCGCAAGCCGACCGGGCTCGATGCCGTCGAGTGGGCGAAGAAGATGGTCGAACTGGGCGCCGGCGAACTGTTGCTGACCAGCATGGACCGCGATGGCACCAAGGCCGGTTTCGACCTCGGCGTGACACGCGCCATTTCCGACGCCGTCAGCGTGCCGGTGATCGCCTCGGGCGGTGTCGGCACCCTCGACCATCTGGTGGATGGCGTGCTCGAAGGCGGTGCGGATGCGGTGCTGGCCGCCAGCATCTTCCACTTCGCCGAGTACACGATTCCCCAGGCCAAGGCGCACATGGCCGCACGCGGTATCGAAATGCGCCTGTAAGCACAGCCGCAGGATAATCGTTCAGGCAGAAACGCGAACGCCGCCATTTCTTCAAGGAATGGCGGCGTTCGTGTCTGTAGAGAAGCCACGTCGCTTCAGGCGATAACAGTGCTCAGACGTAGCCCAGCTTCGCGAGCGGCTTGAGCGCCTGCGCGAGTCGCTGGTCGGCAAGCGCCATGATGTCCGCGACCAGATGCTTCTCGGCGGCGGGCAGCATCACTCGCTCCCCGACCCACAGCGCCAGCTCCGCCAGATCATGCTGATTGCCCAGCCGCGCGGCCGCCTTGTCGAGCAGCTCCGGCTCGCGACGACGCCCGTGACTCGGTGACTCGAGCTCCCGCGCGGCAGCCTCACCCAGCGCCTCGTGCGCCAGTGCCAGCTGGAACATGCGGTACTTGACCCACTTGCGCAGCCGGTGAGACGTCTCGATCTCACGCTTGGTGGCCACCTTGGCCGCAAGCTTGCTGATGCGATGACGACTGCATTCCAGCCCGCCCTCGAGCTCCTCCACCGTCAGCGGCGCCGCCTGCCAGGCCGCCCGCTCTTCGCTCAGCAGCGTCTCGAGCGGCGCATGATCCAGCTCGCCCTCCGGCTCGCTCAGTGAGGCGCTGGTCAGCCCAGGACGCAGCGCATCCAGCAGGCGCTGACTGCGCTCATCCACCCAGGCGTAGGCACGACCATGCGTCTTGCGCAGCATGTGCGCCTCGCGCGGCCCGGCCAATGCCCTGGCGACGGCGCGCGGACGCGCCTGATGCTCACTCACCGCCGACTTGCCCAGGGACTCACGCCGCAATTGCCACCAGCCGCGCAGCTGCTTGCAGTCGACGCGTAGCGTGTGCACATTCGCCGCGCTCAACGTCGGCTGCGCGAGATGCTCACGCATGGCGTCGAGCCGTGCCTGAATCACGCCATTCAGCGCTGCGTTCATCGGAGAAGAATCCTGCTGACGGGTGTCGCTCATCTGTCTCTCCAACAACGGCTGGCCAGTCATCTCTGGCACCAGGATGATCCGAGTCGGGCCGCTCAGTCCTGCAAGGATAGCCCGAGATTGCTGACATCTTCATTGCGGCCCAATTGCTTGAGCGCACGCCAGTCATCGCGCGACAACTGCGGGGCTTCGACACTCTCGAGCACGGCGTCCTGGAAATCACGCTCATCGATCATCAGCGGATGTTCGCGAATCATGGCTTCCAGCGCTTCCTGCTCGATACCCTCACCGGCCTGCAGGTCGATCAGCGCGCGCACGCCATCGGTGGACAGACGACTGATCTTGAGCGCGGCTTCCGGCTCTTCGCTGATCAGCACGTCGATGCAGGCGGTCAGCGCCATCACGGCTTCCAGTGCGCGGCGCGCGCCGAAGCTGTCATCTTCCTCGGCGGGCTCGAAGGCGGTGACCTTCTCGGCCTGTAGCGAGAAATCGATCTTGGCATCGCGCACGCGCAGCTGCTCCCAGACGAGGTCCAGCAGCTTGCGCAGCTCACGCGTGGTGTCCAGTGCGCTGGCCGTGCCATTGGCTTCGGCGTAGAAGCCGGCATTGGGCAGGAGTCGCTCGGTCAGCGCCGCCATGAAGGCAGTACGGCGCACGGGGGCCAGCGCATCAAGGCGCGCACGAAAACCGGATACAGGCTGAGTCATGACGGCTCTATTCTCACTTCACTATTCAATATGCGGCGTTCGCGCTGGCGTCTTGCCTCCGCCAGCCACGATGTCACCGAAGGTCGCTATAGGGTATGCGATAGGATAGGCGAAAGGGTAGCGCCCGCGCGTGGCCGGATGAACGCGACCCTGCTCGAACACTGCCATGCTATTGCATACCTCAGGGCCACAGGCACTCCGTCGGCACGCGACCGGCACCATCGAACAGGATGCCTTCGCTGCGCAACTTTTCCCGCTGGCGCACCGCTCCGCCGTGCTCGGTGACCTTGAGCGAGGCATTGATCACGCGATGCCACGGCAACTGATGGCCATCCGGCAGGTGACGCATCGCCGAGCCGACCATGCGCGCGCTGGCGCCATCGGTCATCTTGGCGATACGCCCGTAGGTGGTGATGCGCCCTTCGGGAATCTGCGCCACCACGGTGTAGATCTGTTCGAGCAGTTCGGCCCGCATGCGGTTCTCTCCTTGTCGTGTCGCGGCTGATTCACCCGGTGCAGGTACCGGGATGCAGGTACTGGGACGCCAGCACTGGGGCCTTTACGCTGGCATGGCGCTCACGCATGATGAAGCCATGCATCTTTACTTCATACATCAGGGGCAACTCCCTGACGCTGAACCAGATTCAGCCGCCGATACCGCAACGCTAGCGCATGACTGGCAGAATCCGCTACGCCTCAAGGACTGGCTTTCCGGCATGGGGCACAGCTTCAACACCAGCTTCCCATTGTCAGGCGAGGCATTGCCGGGCATCGATGACTTCCATGCACTGGTGGTGCTGGATGGCCCGCAACGCCTGTCGAGCGCCGCAAAGACAGCCTCCCCCGCCGAACAGCAGTCGCTGCGCCTGCAGCGCAAGTTGATTCGGCGCACGCTGAACAGCAATCGCCCGCTGTTGGGGATTGGCCTGGGGGCGCGACTGATCGCCGAGCAGATGGGGGCGATCGTCTCGTCCGCCGTGGTGCCGCAGCGTCGCTGGGCCACACTGACGCGCAGCAACGAGTGCCCGCTGGGGTTACCCGCCGAGTTCGAGGCCTTGATGTGGCACGAGGAGATCTGCGGCCTGCCGGAAGACTGCGAGCTGCTGGCCAGCGGCGAGCACACGCCAGTGGCCGGCTTCAGTTGGGATGAGGGTCGCGTGGTGGCGCTCAACTTCCATCCGCATGTGGGTGCGGCGGCCACACAGGACCGCCTGGCCCACCATCCCGCGCCCCTGGAGGGCAATGGCGTGCAATCACGCGAGGCGTTGCTGGAGGACCCGAAGCGCTTTGATCGTCAGGCGGCCCTGCTGGACCGCCTGCTGGTGGACTGGCTGAATGCGTGAGCGCTGACCGCACCCATGAGGGATATCAGCGCTGCCAGCGGTGATTGGCGCTCCACTCACGCGCGAAGGCGAGGCTGTTGTCCCAGTCGCCGACGTGCAGGAAGGTGCGCTCGTGCTTCTCGAGCTGATAGCGGTACATCGGGTCGTAATACTCGCTGAGCAGCGGCGCCAGCCAGCCTTCATGGGCCATTGGATTGCCGCGCTTGTGCTCCTGGAAGGCGATGTCCTGCATGCGCACCAGACGAGCAAGGCGCGCACTGCCCAGGCGCTTGCGAAGACGCAGCAGTGCCTGACGCAGCTGGCGCTGCATCAGGGTCCAGCCGAGGAAGTCACCATAGTGACGACTGTAGGTGGCCCACAGCCCCTCGATATAGTCCTTCTGAATCTGCACGATTCGCCAATCCAGCGGCATCTCGACGCGGATCAACGGCGCCTGCTCCATCGCGCGCCAGGTAGCGAGCGGAATATTGACGCTGCCGATGAAGCGCGACTCGTCTTCCATGATGGTCGGCGCTTCTTCCTCAAGCATGAGCATCTCGGCGGCGATGCGGTGCTCGAAGTCGATCTGGCTCGGCGCCGGGAAGGGGTGACGGCCGAAGGCCGAACCCTTGTGGCGCGCACAGCCTTCCAGGTCGATGCCATTGTCCAGCGCATGGATCAGCTCAGTCTTGGCACAGCCGGTCAGCCCGCCGATCAACAGCATCGGGGCCTGCTCGGCACGCTCATCGATATGCTGACAGAGCTGCTGACGCATGGCCTTCCAACCGCCCTCAATACGTGGACGCTCGACCCCTGCTTCCTGCAACCACTGCTGGCTGAGCTGAGAGCGCATGCCGCCACGGAAACAGTAGAGGATGGCGTCAGGATGTCGCTCGACGTGCTCGACCCAGGCACGGATGCGTGCGCGCTTGATCCCGCCGCTGACCAGTTGATGGCCAAGATGTACCGCCGATTCCGGTCCGACCTGCTTGTACTGCAGCCCGACGCGATGACGCTCCTCATCATCCATCAGTGGCAGATTGACGGCACCCGGCAAGGCACCAGCGGCGAACTCGACCGGCGCGCGCACATCGATCAACGGACGGCCGTCGCGAATCAGGTCGCAGCTGGCCGCCACGGTGGGCAAACTCATGGGCATCTCTCGGCAGACAGAACAGGATTGAGGCAATGGGCGGCGACTGGCTGACTGGCCGCACCATCAAGGGGCCACATTCTATCGCAAGCGTGCAGCCGCCCCCAGCCTTGTGCTTTCACGCCAACGGTGGCGTCAGGCGCCCCCCCTGCCCCGGCCCGATCCCAGCCGGGCCGAACAGCTGACAATCGGGGCAGGCAGCGGGTTGATCACCGTGGGCGCGATGCGCTTCGGCGACCGAGTCGCGCAGCGAGGCGATCGCCGCCTCGGCGGTATGGAAGTAGTTCTCACGTCCCATGCGCTCGAGGAAGCCACCGCGCTCCATCACTTCCAGCGCGTACATGCGAAAGCCGCACATGCTGAGACTGCCGCCAGCATCGCGCAGGCGACGCTGCTCGATCTCGAGCATCTCAGCGCCCGCGATATCGATGAAGTTGCAGCCGGTGCCCAGCAGGATGACGTGCTTGCCGGTATAGCGCGCCAGCTTGCGCTGGACGTGGTCGACCGCCCCGAAGAACAGCGAGCCATCCACGCGCAGAATCACCACCTCTCGGCATTGAGCCAGCTGATAACGCTCGGCATTGCGCACCCCAAGCTCCGGATGTTCCGGGTCTGGCGCCATCTCGACCAGCCGTGGCCGTGAGGTGCGGTTCAGATACAGCACCAGCGAGACCAGCACCCCGGCGAAGATGGCGAACTCCAACGGCAACAGCAGAGTGGCGAGGAAGGTGATCACCAGCACCACCGCCTCTTCGCGGCTGACGGCCAGAATCTGGCGGATATGACCGACTTCGATCAGGTTGGCGGCAATCACCATGATCAGACCCGCCATCGCAGGCAACGGCAGCCAGGCGGTCACGTCAGGCACCAGCAACAGCACCGCCAGCACGATCAGCGCCGCCACCACCACCGACAGCGGCGTGCGGGCACCGGCATCATAGTTGGCGCCGGAACGCGTGAAGGAGCCGGAACCGGCGAAGCACGAGAAGAAACTGCCTGCCAGATTCGACAGACCCTGGCCGATGAACTCCTGGTTGCCATCGATACGCTGATGCGAGCGCACGCCGATGGCGCGCGCGATAGAGACCGCCTCGATCAACCCGAGCACCGCCAGCGCGAAGGCCGCCCCGCCCAGCGAACGCAGGGTGTCAAAGCCCAGCGGCGGCAGGGAAAACGGCGGCAGGCTACCGGACAGGGCGCCAACCATCGGGATACCTGCCGCGCTGCCGCCGAGCAATGCCGCGACACCGCAGCCGACGGCCATCGCCACCAGCATCCACGGCAGCTTGCGATTCAGCCGCCGGACCAGCACGGCCGCAAGCAAGGTACTGAGTCCCGTGATCAGTGTTGCCCACGAGGTATCGCCCAGATGCCCGAGCAGCGCCCACCAGGTGCCGAGAAAGCTCGAGGCATCGCCAAGCGCGATGCCGAACAGGTGCTTGAGCTGACTGGTGGCGATCAAGACCCCGGCGCCGGCGGTGAAGCCGATCACCACCGTGTGCGAGATGAGATTGACCAGCGCCCCCATGCGCATCAGCCCCAACGACAGCTGGATGATGCCGACCATGCAGGTCAGCGCCAGCACCAGCGGCAAGTATTCGGGACTGCCCGGCGCGGCCAGTGTCGAGACGGTGCCGAATACCACCATCGAGATCGCCGCGGCCGGGCCACTGACCATATGCCGCGAACTGCCGAACAGGCCGGCGATGATCGCCACCACGATGGCGGCATACAGCCCATGCGCCGGTGGCAGGCCGGCGATCAACGCATAGGCCACCCCCTGGGGCAGCACCAGCACCGCACCGCTGAGGCCCGCGATCAGATCGGAACGCGCATCCCCGGGCGACAGCTGACGCATCCAGCCGAGAAAGGGCAACAATCGCGACAGACGATAGGCCGCTGCACTGGTGTGCTCGCGCCCCTCTTCCCTCTCGGTAGGTTCGGGAGATTCGGGGAGCGGCGAGGAAGGAGGCGGAGTATCAGCGGACAAGAAGTATCTCCGTGGCGGGGCAGGAAAGAAGTCGTCAGCCGGCAGCCGCAATGTCCCTGAGCGGACTCGGGACGGGCTTTGAACCAGCAGTGATAAGTCTATCGCTGTAATCACTGATGAAACAGGGCCGCCACATGCTCGGCGACCACCTGCGGCCCTGCGACAACTTCAGGTTGAAGAAGCCCGATAACGAGAGACAATGAGAGACGGGAGTCACGGCGCTGGCCATGCCGCGCCCGAGCAGTGACAATACCCGCTCCTGACACCGCTGCGGACCCTGACGCCATGACCACCGACGCTACGCCGACCGATACCACGACTCCCGAGACGGCGGGTGGCTATACCCCGCCGCTGGATGCCAGCGAAGCCGAGGCCATCGACGCCACGCGCCAGTGGGTCGAGACGCACATCATCGCCGACAATCTGTGCCCGTTTGCCGCCCGCGAGATGGCACGCAACAGCATCCAGTATGCCGTGGTACCCGGTGCAGGGCTCGAGCGCTGCCTGCAGGCACTCGGCGATGAACTGCTGAACTTGGACGCCAATCGCGACGCCGAGACGACGCTGGTGATCTTCAAGGACGGCTTCCGCGACTTCGATACCTACCTTGAGCTGCTCGACTACGCCGAGGCGCTGCTCGAGATGCAGGGCTACGAGGGTATCTATCAGCTGGCCAGCTTCCACCCGGAGTACGTGTTCGAGGATACCGAGGAAGACGACGCGGCCAACTACACCAACCGCTCGCCCTACCCGATGCTGCACCTGCTGCGCGAAAGCTCGGTCGAAGCCGCCATCAATGCCTACGCGGGCGATGTCGAAGAGGTGCCGGGGCGCAATGAGGCGCTGATGCGCGAGCGCGGTGTCGAGCTCCTGGTCTCACGCCTCAAGGCCTGTGCTCATGCCGCCCGTCAGGCTGACAAGCAGGACTGACAAGGCAGGCTGAGCTTCGTGCTCGGAGAAAACCCCATACGAACAAGGCCAGCCGTGAGGCTGGCCTTGTTCGTTGCATGCAGTATCACACCACGACGCCCCCGTGCGGATGGCTCACGCGGAAGGCGCAGATGTCACAGGGCTTCCAGTGCCTGGGACAGCTTGTCGACCGCCACGATGGTCATGCCCTTGGGCGGGTTCCTGGGGGCATTGCCCTTGGGCACGATGGCGCGCGTAAAGCCATGCTTGGCGGCCTCGACGATGCGCTCCTGACCACTCGGCACCGGACGGATCTCACCGGACAGCCCCACCTCGCCGAACACCACCAGCTCACGCGGCAGCGGACGGTTCTGCAGGCTGGAGACCACCGCACACAGCACCGCGAGGTCGGCACTGGTCTCGAGCACCTTGACCCCGCCGACCACGTTCAGGAAGACATCCTGATCGCCGGTGAACAGGCCGCCATGCTTGTTGAGCACCGCCAGCAGCATCGACAGGCGATTGCCGTCCAGACCGACGGCGACACGGCGGGGATTGCCCAGCGGCGAGTCATCCAGCAAGGCCTGCACTTCGATCAGAATCGGTCGCGTGCCCTCCCATACCACCATCACCAGACTGCCGGAAGACTGCTCCTCGCTGCGCGACAGGAAGATCGCGCTGGGGTTCTTCACTTCCTTCAAGCCCAGCTCGACCATGGCGAACACGCCCAGCTCGTTGACCGCACCGAAGCGGTTCTTCTGGCCACGCAGCGTGCGGAAGCGCGAATCGCCATCGCCCTCCAGCAGCAGGGAGGCGTCGATCATGTGCTCCAGCACCTTGGGCCCGGCCAGCGAGCCGTCCTTGGTCACGTGGCCGACCAGCAGCAGCACGGTGTTGGTTCGCTTGGCGAAGCGGGTCAGCGCGGCGGCAGACTCACGTACCTGCGAGACACCACCCGGCGCGGATGACAGATCCTCCAGATGCATGGTCTGGATGGAATCGATGATCAGCACCTCGGGCTTCTCGCGCTCGGCGGTGGCCAGAATCGTCTCGACGCTGGTCTCGGCCAGCATCTTGAGACCCTGGGTTGGCAGCTGCAGACGATGGGCGCGCATCGCCACCTGCGACAGCGATTCCTCGCCGGTGACATAAAGTGAGCGCTTCTGCTGGGCGAGCTTGCAGGCGGTCTGCAGCAGCAGCGTCGACTTGCCGGCCCCCGGATGGCCACCGAGCAGCACGGCGGAGCCCGGCACCAGCCCACCGCCCAGCACGCGGTCGAACTCGCCGAAGGTCGAGGAGAAACGCGGCACTTCGGCCAGCGAGACATTGGAAAGATCGGTCACGTTGTCGCTGAGCGTGCCGGCGTAGCCGCCCCGCCCATTGCTGGCGCTACGCGCAGCACCGCCAGCGACAGCCCCCGCAGCGGGGGCTGCGCCGGGCAGTACCGCGGCGCCGACACGGATTTCCTGCAGGGTGTTCCACTCGCGGCAGCCGCTGCACTGGCCCTGCCACTTCGAGAATTCGCTACCGCATTCGGTACATACGAAGGCGCTCTTTGCTTTCGCCATCAGACAATCCTGTCGGGAAGAAGTGATTCTCGGCGTCATGATGAAGTGTCGTCAGCCGCGGATTTCCAACGGCCAGACACAAGGAAGGCGGCTTGCGCCGCCTTCCTTGTGCTCACGATCGCCTTGTGGCGCACGGCACGCTTACTGGCGCTTGAGGCGCAATGTCTCACCGTTCTGGAAGCGACGCTTCTGCGGGTCGACCAGCTCCAGTGTCTGGGCATCCAGACGCAGGAAGTAGTAGGTCTGGCCTTCGCCGTCCGGCGTCAGCTCATAGACGGTCGCGCTCGGATCCGTCACGGTGCCGGACAGCACATCCCACTGGCCTTCGTAATGCTCTGGATCCGGCTGCTGCGGATGATCACGATAGGTGGCATCGAGACTGAAGGTACGCTCATCCTGGGCTGCCTCTTCGGCGCCCTTGAGGCGCACATCGAGGTCAATGCCCGTGCAGCGACGACACGGCAGGGTGCCCTTGTAGACGGCAACCTGCTCGCTGGCTGTCTCGGTAGCGCTGTTGTCAGCGGCACCGTCATTGGTCTGGGCCGTTGATGCGCACCCGGCGAGACCGACCATCAGCGCGGCTCCCACCATCAGAGTCCTGATCTGCATTGAATCCTCCTTAAGGCGATGACTCGATAGCAGCGTCAGCGCTATCGACGGCGAGCGGTCTACCCGCTTTGGCAGGCAGACCGCTCACAAGCTTCCACGCTCAAGAATAGCGGGTATCCGCCCCGAGAGGCCACCCCCGATGGCGTTTATCGAACGCCATTCGTTAAATCGTGTTGGCCTCAGCCGCGGCGATCATGGCCATTGTCGAGGAACGGGTAGTCGGTATAGCCCTTGGCATCACCACCGTAGAAGGTATCCGGGTCCTGCTCGTTGAGTTCAGCCCCGAGGCGAATACGCTCGACAAGGTCCGGATTGGCGATATACGGGCGCCCGATGGCGACGGCATCCGCGATGCCCTCATCGATGATGCGAGCCGCACTCTCGCCATCGTAATGGCCGCAGAAGATCAGCGCGCCCTTGACGCGCTCGCGCAGGGCACGGCGGAAGTCATCACTGAACTTGATGTCTCCACCAGCCCAGTCCGGCTCGTTGACGTGCACATAGGCGATGCCACGCCGGGAGAGCTGCTCGGCCATGTAGAAGGCCATCTCTTCTGGCTCGTCATCGGTCAGGCCGAAGATCTCGATGAAGGGTGTCAGCCGGATACCGGTACGCTCAGGGCCGAAGACTTCGGCGACGGCATCGACGACTTCCAGCGTCAGGCGCGCACGGTTCTCGAGCGAGCCACCGTACTGGTCAGTACGCTGATTGGTGCCGGTAGCCATGAACTGGTTGAGCAGATAGGCGTTGGCGGCATGCACCTCGATCATGTCAAAACCGGCACGTTTGGCACGCACGGCGGCCTGGCGATAGTCCTCGATCAGCTGGGGAATCTCGTCCGTCTCCAGGGCACGCGGCGTGCTGGTAGGATGACGTCCGCTGGTGCCGTCCTCGAATTCGACGAAGCACTGGGCGCCTTCACCACGCAGGGCGCTCGGCGCGACCGGCTGCTGGCCACCCGGCTGCACCATCTCATGCGAGACACGCCCGACGTGCCACAGTTGCAGCGCCATGCGGCCGCCCTTGGCGTGCACCGCCTGGACGACGCCCTTCCAACCGGCTTCCTGCTCATCGGTCCAGATACCCGGCGTGTAGACGTAGCCACGAGCGGTCGGCGAGATGTTGGTCGCCTCGCTGATGATCAGGCCGGCACCGGCACGCTGACCGTAATAGGCCTGCTGCAGTTCGCCGGGAATGCTGTCGGGGGTACGAGCACGTGTCAGCGGTGCCATCAGGATGCGGTTGGGCAGGGTCAGATCACCGAGCTTGACCGGATCGAGCAGGGTGTCAGCGCACGGGGCATTGGTGTTGGCTGTCATCGGGACTCCTTGAATTGCAGGTCTTCGCCCAGCATCCTCATCGCACGAAGTCGCGCGAGCTGGGCAAGCATGCCTGTGACATGCGGTACACCACGCGCTGCTTCAAGCACACGCATCGCACGAGAATAATGCTGGCATGGCAACAATGTGGAAATCCGCACCAGTCGGCACGCTTTAGACTCAGGCAGAGAGCCTGCTGATGCTTGTACCGCGACGATCCAGCGGGCAACATGAAAAGCATCCATGACACGGGTCATGCACTGTCACCAGCGGCGAGAAATCATGAGCAAGTACTGGAGCCCACAGGTCCACGACCTGACCCCCTACGTCCCCGGCGAACAACCGCGTGAGCAGCTGATCAAGCTGAACACCAATGAGAACCCCTACCCGCCGGCGCCCGCCGTGGAGCAGACGCTGCGCGAGTTCAATGCCTCTGATCTGCGCCGATACCCGGACCCGAGCTCCAGCTCGCTGCGCGCCGCCCTGGCCGACACCTTCCATGTGGCCGCCGAGGAAGTCTTCGTCGGCAATGGCTCCGATGAAGTGCTGGCGCTGGCCTTCCAGGCCTTCTTCCGACAGGACAAGCCGCTGCTGCTGCCGTCCATCAGCTACAGCTTCTACCCGGTCTACTGCCGCATGTATGGCATCGAGTCACGCAGCATCGCGCTGACCGACAACTGGGAAGTCGACCTGGAAGCCTTCGGCAACGACAATGGCGGCATCATCTTCGCCAACCCCAACGCCCCGACAGGGCATGGCCATGGCCGCAAGGCGATTGCCGCGCTGCTGGAGCGCAATCCGCAGAGCGTGGTGCTGGTCGACGAGGCCTACGTGGACTTCGGTGGCGAAAGCGCCATCCCGCTGATTCATCAGTATCCCAACCTGATAGTGACCGGCACCTTTTCCAAGTCACGCAGCCTGGCCGGCATCCGTCTCGGCTATGCCGTGGCCTCACGAGAGCTGATCGAAGGCATGGAGCGCGTGAAGGACTCCTTCAACTCCTATCCCATCGATCGCCTGGCCGAACAGGTCGGCGTCGCCGCCCTCAGTGATCCCGCTTATTTCGATGAGTGCCGCACGCGAGTCATCACCACCCGCGAGCAGACGCGCGATCGCATGGCCGCGCTGGGATTCGAGATTTTGCCCTCGCAGACCAACTTCGTACTGGCGACTCACCCGACCCACGATGCCGGCAAGCTGTTCATCGGCCTGCGCGAACAGGGCATCCTGGTGCGCCACTTCAACACCGACGCACTACGTGACTATCTGCGTATCAGCATCGGTACCGATGCCGAGATGGACAGCCTGATCGAAGCCCTGGAAACCCTGTGTCGCTGAGATAGCGCACGGGCTGGCCGGTGATTGCTCCAATCAAAGAAGGCGCCCTGTGGGCGCCTTCTTTCATCAGAATGTCTCTCACGAGCTCACCGCCCGGCTCATTGCACAGTTCACCGCACAGTTCATCGCGCCTAACACTCTTCAGGAACACAACATGACAACGGACAGTCTCACCATGGCTTCGGACTCACCCTCGCCCCCCCGCCTGCCTCTGACGCGAGTGCATCACGTGGCGCTCATCACCGCTGATTACCCACGCGCCAGGCGCTTCTATCTCGAGGTCATGGATGCGCAGGTGATCAACGAGGCCTATCGCGAGGCCCGCGACAGCTACAAGCTCGACCTACTCCTGCCGGGCGGTATCCAACTGGAGCTGTTCTCCTTCCCTTCGCCGCCTGAGCGCCCCAGTTATCCGGAAGCCTGTGGCCTTCGTCACCTGGCGCTGGCGACGGAAGACATCGATACCTGTGTCGAGCTGCTGATCGCCCGTGGTGCCACGCCAGAGCCGATACGTGTCGATGAATACACCGGTGCCCGCTTCACCTTCCTGGCAGACCCTGACGGTACGCCCATCGAGCTCTACGAAGCCTCGCCCTGATGTGATGGCGCACTGAAACTTAACTGCCCGTGAAGATAAAAGGCTCCGAAGACAAAAGGCCCCTGCCGAGTTTTCGACAGGGGCCTTCTTTTGCCATAGACACGTTGCTTGGGCAGAGCTCTTTTCTTTCGCCCACAGCTGATTCGCATGCAGGACTTCTCTGCATAATTCCACTACGCACCACTTTTCCTGCGCACAAAGAGAACCGCCCCTGCAGCAAGGCTACAGGGGCGGTTCAGTATAAGTGCCTGACGATGACCTACTCTCACATGGAGAAACTCCACACTACCATCGGCGCTAAGCGGTTTCACTTCCGAGTTCGGC
>NZ_JAKUMF010000059.1:0-455 GCF_029991385.1 Cobetia sp. BMC6 | reverse complement strand
CCGTTTCAGCGGCTTTGACGTCGTGGCAGGACGCTTCCGTCACGACATAGCCCATGGCCAGCCCTTGATTGGTCACTTGAAGATGCAGCTTGAAACCGTAGTACCATTGCTTTTTGGAAGCACAATACCCCATATCCGCGATCCCTCGAAACCGCTTGACGCGCTGCATTCTTGCGGGATGGCATAACGGAAGAGGCAAGCTGTCGACGACCGCATAAGCATGGTGTTGGCCACGTTTCGCCAGCTCATGACGGATCCATTTGATGGCGAAACCAAGCGCCCGGCAACGGCGGTTGTATCGGGAGCGTTCAAGAAACGAGCCGTTTGTGAACAAATTTCCCGTGACAAAACGATGCCATGCCCGTTCGGATGTAAAACCGAGCAGCTTTCCTAAAAGATGAATGGCGATGATGACAGCGTCCTCTTGCTTGACCAAATGGCGATTTCGACGGTGA
>NZ_JAKUMF010000058.1:0-455 GCF_029991385.1 Cobetia sp. BMC6 | reverse complement strand
GCGTAATGGCCGACGCTGTCGTTAATCCATTTAAACCGGTCCAAATCGATCAAAGCAACTGCCATCTTTCGTCGCTTCTGCTTGGCTTTGTCCAGCTGTTCGGAAAACAATTCCATCCACTTTGTCCGGTTGGGCAAGTTCGTATCGATGTCGTAATATGCTAAATAAGAGATTTTCTCTTCCGCCTTTTTTTGCTCGGTAATGTTGCGTCCGATTCCGTAAATGCCGACCTTTTTGCCATCCACAATGATGGGAATGTTTTTCATTTGAAACAAAAGCCGTTCTCCCGACTTCGTCGGAATTTCCAAGTTATACGTTTGGATATTCCCCCGCAGCGCTCGGTAAAAATAGCGGGTGACGCGGGGAATATCATTCGGATGAATATACTTGAGCGAATTCGTATACAAAATCTCTTCTTTCTTGTAACCGAGCACTTGCTCAAAAGCAGGGTTGAC
>NZ_JAKUMF010000057.1:0-456 GCF_029991385.1 Cobetia sp. BMC6 | reverse complement strand
ACACAAAGCGTAATTACGTTACCTAAAAATTCTTGCGGAACTAATATGTTAGCTTCAACAATTGGCTCACGGATTTCAAGAATATTATTCACCGGCGGTAAGTCAGACGGGTTATCTATCTGTTTAGTTCCGTCTTTAGTCTCTACTTCGTAGATTACTGTTGGCGCAGTGGTAATGAGATCAATGTCGTATTCACGCTCAAGACGCTCTTGAATGATTTCCATGTGTAGCATGCCTAAGAAGCCACAACGGAAACCAAAGCCTAGTGCTGTTGAGTTTTCTGGCTCGAAGAATAACGACGCATCGTTCAAGCTTAATTTATCAAGCGCATCACGGAATGACTCATAGTCATCTGATGAAATTGGGAACATACCTGCATAAACCTGCGGTTTAATGCGTTGGAAGCCCGGTAAACGCTCTGGAGCAGAGTTACGTTGTAGAGTGATGGTATCACCT
>NZ_JAKUMF010000056.1:0-456 GCF_029991385.1 Cobetia sp. BMC6 | reverse complement strand
GGAGCATGCCGCAACGATAACAAAAGGAACAAAAGGTGTCATTCATGGTTCCCTCACATACGTATTGCAAGATGAGCACGGTCAAATTGCGGAGCCGTATTCGATTTCGGCTGGTTTAGATTATCCAGGTGTTGGACCAGAGCATGCATATTTAGCACATATTGGACGCGTTCGTTATGAGAGTGTAACGGACGAGGAAGCGATTGCAGCACTTCAAATGACTGCAGAAACAGAGGGAATCATTCCAGCAATCGAATCTGCGCATGCGCTCGCCAAAGCGTTTCAAATCGCCCCCCTTCGTTCAAAACATGAAACGATTCTCGTTTGTTTATCAGGAAGAGGCGATAAAGATGTACAAACGGTGATGAACTATTTGGAAGGGGATGAACAGAAATGAAACATTTTATTCCATTTATCGTGGCGGGCGATCCGTGTGAAGAGGTGACGATCGATTTA
>NZ_JAKUMF010000055.1:0-461 GCF_029991385.1 Cobetia sp. BMC6 | reverse complement strand
ACGGTGTTGCGCGTGCGTTCCATGGTCCGGCAGAGCGGCAGCGCACTCGCATGGGCGTCAAGGAGCGCGAGATAGCCTTCCTGGGCGGCAATCAGGACATCATCGAAGTCGCGGCCGGCAAGCAGTGCGCGGAGCTGGCGATCCAGTCGCGGATCGGATCCCGACACAACGCCGGAAGCGGCTTCCAACGGTCGAGCGTCCGGCGGCTGATTGCCGAACGCATGGAAACCGGCGCCGGAAATGATGATGACGAAGAGTTCGCCATAGCCCTGACAGGCCTGCAATGTCGGGAGGAGCACGGCGACGTCGGGCTTCGCGTCACCGCTCGGCGGGACCAGGCCTGCCTCGGGCGCGCCGAGCAGGAGCAGCCGCCGGCTCCAGCGGGCGGGCAAAGGCTCGTCGGTCGGTTTCGGCCACTCACTCGGGCGCGGCCGGCCGGTGGCAAGCAAGGGCGGCTCGAT
>NZ_JAKUMF010000054.1:0-464 GCF_029991385.1 Cobetia sp. BMC6 | reverse complement strand
GGAGTTCTGGCAGCAATTCAGCCTATGTCTCGGTAATGGAGGACCCGGGACTAGGCCACACGGCAGCTGCTCCGGTTGCCTGGTCAATGCCGACAAATGCCAGTGCGTCGTTGCCGAATGGGGTATTGCCGGTTGTGGGAGATTTCAACCGGGACGGGATAACCGACGCGGCATTCGTTGTCGTCGAAGGTTGCGAGATCTACGTCGTCTATGCCTTGGGGAAGGGAGACGGAACCCTTGGTAATCCCACAACGACGCCGATCGCGAGCTATACGAGCTACAACAACAACAGTTGCCCTTCGACCGGCCTCCCCCAAGCTATTTCCAACGTAACACAAGTCCAATACGGCGACTTCAACGGCGATGGATATGGCGACCTTCTCATGGTCGACAATCAGTATCTGGGCACTGCCAATGGCCCAGTCTACGTCTACGAATTCCAAACCGTATTGTTCGGTGCCAAC
>NZ_JAKUMF010000053.1:0-469 GCF_029991385.1 Cobetia sp. BMC6 | reverse complement strand
ATGGACGGGGATATCTCGCCGCGCACCGGATGGATCCAGCGCAGCAATGCCTCATAGCCGGTAACCCGCTCCGTCTTGGAGGACACGACGGGTTGATAGACAAGGTGCAGCCCGTCCGAAGCGAGGGCGTGACGCAGATCCTCCTCCAGCTGCCGCCGTCCTTCTGCATCAGCATGCATTTCCGATGAATAGAAGCGATGAACGCCCCGCCCGTCACCTTTGGCGGCATAGAGCGCCAGGTCGGCATTGCGGATCAGCGCATCGGCCGTCTCGCCATCCTGCGGACAGCAGGAAATGCCAACAGATACGCCGATGACGACGACTTTGCCTTCGATCGTGTAGGGCTGCGAAAGCGTACTGATGATCGTCTTGGCAAGTTGGGACAGAAGCGCGCGATCCTGTCCGCCCGGCAGCAGCACCTTGAACTCGTCGCCCCCCTGCCGCCCGACGAGCCCGCGATTACCGACCA
>NZ_JAKUMF010000052.1:0-476 GCF_029991385.1 Cobetia sp. BMC6 | reverse complement strand
TGTTGTTTGAACAGGCTGCCATGTCGTTGGTCAGGGAGATGCCTGTGCTCGCCGTCTCTCGGCAATTGGAAGTCACTGACAAGCGTTTGTGGCGCATCGTGCATCATTACGTAGGCCGCATGCTGGGGGACCTGGATCTTTCTCAGGTTGCCAATGTCGGGGTAGACGAAACGGCATCACGTCGAGGGCAACGTTACGTCACCGTATTTCTCGATATGCAACGCCAACAAGAGCCGGTGATCTTTGCTGTCCAAGGACGTGGCAAAGAGACGATCAAGGCGTTCAGCGCCTTTCTAGAGGCACATGGCGGCACCCCGGGCAATGTGGTTGAAGTCGTGTGTGACATGTCTCCGGCCTTCCTCAATGGCACTGCTGAACATCTTCCTGATGCTCGAGTGACGGTTGACTGGTTCCATATCGTGCAGACGTTCACCAAGGCGTTGGATGAAGTGCGTAAGCGGGAACGTCGAGAAAAA
>NZ_JAKUMF010000051.1:0-477 GCF_029991385.1 Cobetia sp. BMC6 | reverse complement strand
AAGCCTTCTAAGCCGTCGGTCGGGAGTTCGAATCTCTCCTGGGACGCTAAAGATCCTCTTGCATGGGCAAGGGGATTTTTTTGTTTAGTCAAAAAATGTTCAAATTTTTTATATCCTTTCTTTTCCTTGATATATCAATTATGTAAGCGTATACATAACGTTTTGACTAATCTAAATAATCAAAAAATTCAATGAAATAGTATTGACTGTTCTCGTAAATGAGCGTATGATAATTTTCAAATAAATCTAACAAAAGTCGTAATCAACAGAAGAGGCAAGAGACGGCGAACAGGGGAAGAGGGGAAAAGCATTGAGTGAACAGTGGATTTTTCTAAACGATGAATTTGTGACAAAAGAAAATGCAAAAATCTCTGTATACGATCACGGTTTTCTTTATGGGGATGGGGTGTTTGAAGGCATTCGTGTATATAGCGGTAATGTGTTTCGTATGAAAGAGCATATTGACCGTTTATACAA
>NZ_JAKUMF010000050.1:0-477 GCF_029991385.1 Cobetia sp. BMC6 | reverse complement strand
TCAAGCTTTCAACTGAAGAGTTTGATCATGGCTCAGATTGAACGCTGGCGGCAGGCTTAACACATGCAAGTCGAGCGGAAACGATTCTAGCTTGCTAGAAGGCGTCGAGCGGCGGACGGGTGAGTAATGCATGGGAATCTGCCCGATAGTGGGGGACAACCTGGGGAAACTCAGGCTAATACCGCATACGTCCTACGGGAGAAAGCAGGGGATCTTCGGACCTTGCGCTATCGGATGAGCCCATGTCGGATTAGCTTGTTGGTGAGGTAACGGCTCACCAAGGCGACGATCCGTAGCTGGTCTGAGAGGATGATCAGCCACACTGGGACTGAGACACGGCCCAGACTCCTACGGGAGGCAGCAGTGGGGAATATTGGACAATGGGCGAAAGCCTGATCCAGCCATGCCGCGTGTGTGAAGAAGGCCTTCGGGTTGTAAAGCACTTTCAGCGAGGAAGAACGCCTCGGGATTAATACT
>NZ_JAKUMF010000004.1:0-308419 GCF_029991385.1 Cobetia sp. BMC6 | reverse complement strand
AAACGGAATGGATACCAGAGATCGGCTATCCCGATGTCGCTGCGGCGAAGCGATCTGTCACTGATTATATGATCGGTTACTACAGCAGCCTCAGGCCGCACAAGCATAACGATGGGATACCGCCGAATTTGGCAGAAAAGAACTACTGGAATGCTCAAAGCTCGGTGGCCAAAAGCACTTGACCACTACAAAGGCCGCACATCGCTAGCCGAGAAGGTCGAACATGTGGCGGAAACCCAGGGCGACGGCTTGGGCTATGACGTCCTGTCCTTTGATGTGGATGGACGAGAGCGTTGGATCGAGGTGAAGACGACGGCATTTGCCAAAGAGTGCGCTTTTTTCATCACGCCAAATGAACTCAAGTGCTCGCAAGCCAATCCTGAGCATTACCATCTTTTCCGCATCTTTAGCTTCTTAACCCAACCCAACATGTACTGCTTAAGGGGAGACCTCTACCCGCAATTGACGCTCAACCCACAGAGCTATCGCGCACATCTGCTATAAATGTCTGGCCCCGTCCGTCAACAATTGAAACTCTGCCCGACAAGCGCCATCTTGTTTCCATCCCTCGACTGAGGGCTTTTCCGCTCAAGGAGTCAGGCATGCCTATCGAACAAGTGCTGTACCGTGCAGAAGCCACTACCACTGGGGGTCGTGAGGGCAAGTCGCGTTCTTCCGATGGGGCGCTGGATATCACCCTGAGCACGCCGAAGGAGCTGGGCGGTGGTGGCGGTGAAGGCACCAACCCGGAGCAGCTGTTCGCGGCGGGCTACTCTGCCTGCTTCATCGGTGCCATGAAGCATGTGGCCAGCACTGACGGCGTGGCGCTGCCGGAAGGACTGGAGATTACCGGCAAGGTGGGCATCGGCCAGATTCCGGCCGGTTTCGGTATCGAGGTGGCGCTGGATATCAGTCTTCCGGGCATGGACAAGGCCGAGGCGGATGCGCTGGTCGAGAAGGCGCACCAGGTGTGCCCATACTCCAACGCGACGCGTGGCAACATCGATGTGACGTTGAACGTCAGCGTCTGATGACTGATCGCTAGACACGAAAACGCCGCCCCTCGGGGCGGCGTTCTTGATGGTGCGAGACGCTCGTTAGTTGCAAGCGTGTGAGCCGATCAGACGCCCTGCTCGCGCGCCATGCGGCGGGCAATCAGCGGAGCGTTCCACAGGCTGGGCAGCAGAATCAGAGACACCGGCACGGCGGTGACGACGATGAAGGATTGCAGCGCATTGATGCCGCCATCACCCATCGAGATCAACAGCGCCGCGACCACGCCCATCATCAGGCTCCAGAACACGCGCACGCCGCGCGGCGGATTGTCGTGGCCGCTCATCACCATCGAGACTGCATAAGTCATCGAGTCACCGGTGGTGGCGACGAACAGCGTGGTCAGCACCAGGAACAGCACCGAGATGGTGAAGCCGAACGGCAGCTGCTGGGTGATGGCAATCAGCGCTGCCGGCAGATTGAAGCCGGTGAACGGGCCGGAGACGCTGCCCGGGTTGCTCAGCTCGAATGCCAGGCCGCTGCCACCGATGATGGTGAACCACAGGCAGGTGACCAGTGGCGAGATGACCGCGATCAACAGCACCATCTGGCGCAGGGTGCGGCCACGCGAGATACGCGCGACGAACATCGCCATCAGCGGGCCATAGCCGATGAACCAGCCCCAGAAGAACAGCGTCCAGCCATTCAGCCAGCCATCATCACCCCGGAAGGAGGACATGGCGACGAAGTCACCGACGTAGCGCACCAGGCCCTGCGGGAAGGCTTCGAGCAGGAAGCCGGTCGGGCCCATGATCAGGATGAACAGCAGCAGCGCGCCGCCGAGCAGGACGTTGGTGCTGCTCAGGAACTGGATGCCACGGGTCACGCCGCTGACGGCGGACAGGGTGTAGATGACGGTCAGCAGGAGCAGCAGCGTGAGCTGGGTCGCGTAGGTATCGGGAATGCCGAACAGCGCATTGAGGCCATAGCTGACCTGTAGACCGAGGAAGCCGATGGGGCCGACGGTACCGGCGACCACGGCCAGCACGCAGCAGGCATCGACCAGCGCACCGATGGGACCACGCATGACGCGGTCGCCGAACAGCGGATAGAGCAGCGTGCGCGGCTTGAGCGGCAGGCCCTTCTCGTAATGCAGGTACATGAAGATGATGCCGGTCAGGCTGCCGAGCATCGCCCAGGCCAGAAAGCCCCAGTGCATGAAGCTCTGCGCCAGCGCGTTGTAGGCGGCATCGGCATTGCCCGTCGGGGCGTCCACGCCGAACACCGGCGGCGGTGAGGTGAAGTGAGCGATCGGCTCTGCCGCTGCCCAGAAGACACCACCACCCGCCAGCAACGTGCACAGGATGATGGCCATCCAGCGCAGCGTCGAGATATCCGGCGCTGCCAGCCCGCCCATGCGCACCCGTCCGGTACGGCCGATGGTCAGCACGATGGCGATGACGAAGGTCGCCAGCATCAGCGCTTGCCAGTAGGCACCGAAGTATTGGGTCGAGACACCGAAGGCACTCTGGATGAGCGCGGAGACAGCGTCGAGATCCACCAGTGCGGCGATGGCGAACAGTGCCAATACGCCACCACTGATGATGAAGACGGGCCAGTCGATACCTTGCGGGGTGTGTGCGGGTTCAGCGGGGGGATTTACCGGTGTGGCGGAGCCGGACGAAACAGTCCGGGAAGAATCCGTCATTAGTCAGCCTCTGGGCATGATCTGAGTGACGGGGCAGTGTATCAGCCGTATAACGCTGAACTGTGACACAAGCGGTTGTTTTTACACCCATGTAACGCGACGTATCACCAAGCCTACAGCTGTTTTACATCCGGGCATCGGTGATAACAACTCATGACCTGCCCTGACCTGCTTCGGCTGCCATCTTCGGGCCATGCCAGACTGATCCGTGCATGACGACACGCAAAGGCCCCCCTGGTGGACGGCCTTTGTCACATCAGCCAGTTACAGCCCTTGCTCGCGCGCCATCTGCCGCGCGATACGTGGGGCATTCCACAGACTGGGCAACAGCACCAGCGAGACAGGCACCGCGGTCACCACGATGAAGGATTGCAGCGCATTGATGCCGCCATTGCCCATCGAGATCAGGATGGCTGCCACGACACCCATGATGAGGCTCCAGAACACGCGCACGCTGCGTGGCGGATTGTCATGCCCGCTCATCACCATCGAGATGGCGTAGGTCATCGAATCCCCGGTCGTGGCCACGAACAGCGCCGACAGAATCAGGAACAGTACCGACATGATGAAGCCGAACGGCAGCTGCTGGGTGATGGCGATCAAGGCCGCCGACAGATTGAAGCCGCTGAACGGGCCCGATACGCTGCCCGGGTTTTCCAGCTCGAAGGCCAAGCCGCTGCCGCCGAGAATGGTGAACCAGACACAGGTGGCGAGCGGCGACAGGATGGTGATCAACAGCACCATCTGACGCAGGGTGCGCCCCCGCGAGATACGCGCGACCAGCATCGCCATCAGCGGCCCGAAGCCGATGAACCAGCCCCAGAAGAACAGCGTCCAGCTATCCAGCCAGCCGCTGTCGCCGCGGAAGACCGCCATCGGCACGATATTGTTCAGGTAGTCGACCATGCCCAGCGGGAAGGCCTTGAGCAGGAATTCGGTCGGCCCGAAGAGCACGATGAAGAACAGCATCGCGCCGCCGATCAGCACGTTGGCACTGCTCAGGAACTGGATGCCGCGCATCACGCCACTGACGGCCGACAGGGTGTAGACGAGGGTCAGGATGGCCAGCAGCACCAATTGCGTCGCATAGGTATCGGGAATGCCGAACAGCGCATTGAGCCCGTAACTGACCTGGATACCGAGGAAACCGACCGGCCCCACGGTGCCCGCGATGACGGCCAGTACGCAGCAGGCATCGACCAGCGCGCCGATCGGCCCACGCATCACACGCTCTCCGAGCAGCGGATAGAGCAAGGTGCGCGGCTTGAGCGGCAAGCCCTTCTCATAGTGCAGGTGCATGAAGACGACACCCGTCAGACTGCCCAGCACTGCCCAGCCGAGAAAGCCCCAGTGCATGAAGCTCTGCGCCAGCGCACTGTAGGCCGCATCGAGATTGCCGACCGGCGCCTCCGGCCCGAAGACGGGCGGCGGCGAGGCGAAGTGCGCGATGGGCTCTGCGGCGGCCCAGAACACGCCACCACCGGCGAGCAGGGTGCACAGAATGGTCGCCATCCAGCGCGGCGTGGAGATGTCAGGCGTCGCCAACCCGCCCAAGACCACGCGCCCCGTGCGCCCGAAGGTCATGCCGACGGCGACGAGAAAGGTCACGATCATCAAGCCCTGCCAATAGGCACCGAAGCAGGTGGTCGAGAAGTCGAAGGCGTGATTGATCAGGGCCGACACGCCGTCCAGGTCGATGAGCGCGGCGGCGACGAACAGCGCCATCACGCCTCCACTGAGGAGGAAGACCGGCCAGTCCAGACTGCGGGAGCTGTTGAGCGCTGTGAGCTCGGAATCAGGAAGTGATGTGGCTTGATCAGAAGAGGATGTGGTGTGATCAGCAAGAGATACGGCGTGATCGGGAAGGGGAGCTGCTTGGATTGCGGAGCCGGACAAGGCAGTCCGGGAGGTATCCGTCATTAGTCAGCCTCGAGGCATGATCTGAGTGACGGGGCAGTCTAACAGGCGAGAAAGCGTCGAATATGGCACAAGTGATTGTTTTTACACCCATGTAACGCGACGTATCATCAAGCCAACAGCTTCATTACATGCCTGCCATCCCGTAACCGCCAGCGAGAGGCTCGCCGCGGAAGCGCGCAGCTGCGAGGATGGAGTCTCACGGTGGCCCGCCCTGCCGGTCGCCTTCGATTCACTGCCGCTCGCGGCCCCTGCAACGAACGCAAGCCATGACCTCGCCCCGCCGCCGCGACTTCACCCCCGCGATGAAGCGTCGCAACCAGCATCTGCTCAAGGACGTGACCTGTGCCCAGAGCGCACCGCTCAATGTCGCCTTCATTCTGTTGGAGCATTTCTCGATGCCCGCCTTCACCAGCGCACTCGATGTGCTGGTCACGGCCAATCTGCTCAGAGACGTTCCCTTCTATCGCATTCACACCTTCGGGGTGACGGCGGGCAGCGTGCGCAGTGATCTGGGCATCGACATCATGGCCAGCGCCGGGCTCGAGTCGCTGGGGCAGGCGCAGATCGACATGATCATCGTGTGTGGCGGCTACCGGGTGCAGCTGGACGAGATTCCCTTGCTGAGCGAGGTCTTGCGCCGAGCCGATCACCAGGGTTGTCGCCTCGGCAGCCTGTGGAATGGCAGCTACTTCCTGGCGGCCGCCGGCGTGATGGCGGGCCATCGCTGCACCATCCATCCCGAGAATGCGGCGCTGTTCAGCGAGTCATTCCCCCAGCTGGAGCTGTCGCGTGCCCCGCTGGTGGTGGAAGCGGCGCGCTTCAGCTGCACCAATGCCGGCAGCGCGCTGAACATGATGCTGGAAGCCATGCGCCAGCGTCACGGCGATGACCTGGCGCGCAGTGTCGAGGAAATCCTCGCCTGCGAGCGCCCCGCGACGCCCAGCCCTTGGCACCCGGACCAGACGCTGCCCGCGCCGGACAGCCAGCACCCGGAGGCACTTCGCACCATCCTTGAGCTGATGAGCAACAACCTCGAGGAGCCTTTGAACATGAGCGAGATCTCGCGCTGCGTGACGCTGTCACGCCGCCAGATAGAGCGCCTGTTCACCCGCCATCTGGATACCACGCCCTCGCGCCATTATCTGGAACTGCGCCTTACCCGGGCTCGCCAGCTGCTGACACAGGGCAGCGCCAGCATCACTGAGGTCACCGTAGCCTGTGGCTTCGTCAGCACGACCCACTTCAGCCACTGCTTCCGCGATTACTTCGGCATGTCGCCGACGCGTGCGCGTCAACAGCGCTGACAGTGCCCTGTTGCTTACGTGCCGGTGCCGCTACCAAGACAGCCCTGCACAGACTGCCTTCCACAGACTTTTCGCCACGCAAACGCAGAACGCCGCCCCGAAGGGCGGCGTTCTTTCGTTGCGGCTTGTGCTCACGAGACTCTTTCTTGCCTCACTTTCCTGGCCTCGCGCTCACGACCTCGCTTCAGGCCCACATCAGGCAGAAGCCGTCTGCAGCTCGCGGCGCTCATGACGCTGACCAAGCAGGAAGACGATCAAGCCCGCGATGGCCATCGCCACCCCGACCAGGCCGATGGAGGAATGCGACGGGCCATAGGCGAAGGCCATGCCACCACACCAGGCGCCCAGCGCATTGGCGATGTTGAAGGCCGCATGATTGAGCGTCGCCGCCATGGTCTGGGCGTCTTCCGCCACATCCATCAGGCGCATCTGCAGCGCCGGCGCCAGACCGATACCGGTACCGACCAGCCCGACGAACAGGATGCCGCTCCAGACACCATCGGCGGCGAAGTAGAAGCCGCCCTGCACCAGCGCGCTCCAGATCAGCACGGCAGGAATGGTACGCATCAGGTCGATGTCCGCGGCACGGCTACCGATCAGGTTGCCGATGATGGTGCCTACCCCGAAGACGGCCAGCACCATCGGCACCAGATTCTGGGACAGCCCGGCCTGGACATTGAGCGTCTCCACCGCATAGCTGTAGACGCTGAACATGCCGCCGAAACCGATGCAGGCGATGCCGAGGGTATAGAGCACCCGCGGCTTGATCAGAGCGGCCAGCTCGGTCAGCGGGGTCGCGTCCTGATTGCCGGCCTGATAGGGCACGAAGCCGCGCACCAGCAGCGCCGTGACCAGTGCCAGCAGGCCGACGACGAGGAAGGCGGAATGCCAACCGAACAGGCTGCCGAACCAGGTCGCCGCTGGCGCCCCGATCAGAATCGCCACCGTCAGGCCCAGCATCACGCGACCGACGGCCCGCCCGCGCTCACCGGCCGGGGCAGCATCCGCCGCCACCAGGGCCGCAACGCCCAGATAGACACCATGCGGCAGGCCGGCGATGAAGCGCAGCGCGGCAAAGCTGGTCAGCGACGGTGCCAGCAGGCTGGCCACGTTACTGACCGCGAACAGCAGCATCAGGCCGATCAGCAACCCGCGACGCGGCAGGCGTGCGCCCAGCGCCGAGATCAGGGGCGCACCGACCACCACGCCCATCGCATAGGCACTGATGGCGTAGCCGACCTGCTGCGAGGACACATTGAAATCCGCCGCGATGTTGGGCATCAGGCCCATGATCACGAATTCGGTAGTGCCGATGGCAAAGGCGCCGAGCGCCAGCGCCAGTTCGGCGATGCGCGGATGGCGCGCAACGGGGGAGGCAGACATGTCCGGGTCTCCTGAAACTTGAAAAGGGGGGTATCACCCGTGGCCGTACTCAGCCATGGCGCCACTGTCAGGGGCAGGTCACGGCTGACATTGCCCGCGCATGGCTGGCGCTACACAGGGCAAAAGACCGCGCGCCATTCATCATCAGCCGGAAGGCGGGAATGAATGGCGCGCGGGACAGGTAACGGGTGATGCGCTCGTGCGCGGCCTCTCTGGCGGAGGCCTGCGGCACGTCTGGCGCTGCTCTATCGACTTATGTACGCGTCTGGCAAGGCGCGTCGGGAATCACGGGAGTGCGCAAGCTCAGGCCAGCATGGCGAGGCGGTGGCAAACCGCGTGTCCCTTCAAGACCCCAGGCCGGCGCGAGAACTGGCTGACGCGAGAACTGGCCGACGCTTGAGTGATAACTGAAATATACGACCATTGTTGCAGATAACGCCACGCCAACCCAGCCACTTCGCGACGACAACTGTGATGCCCGAGCTGCAACATTGCATCGCGGGACTGTCATGCGCGCGTGCAGCCCAAGCGGGGTGGATTATGCGATAATGCCGCGATTCAGCGACAGCAAGCGGATCACTTCCATGTCTTCGACTTCTTCAGCATCTTCCTCGGCGGCCAGCAACGCACGTGGCACGCTCTACATCATTTCCGCGCCGTCCGGCGCCGGCAAGACCACCCTGGTCAAGGCACTGCTGGAGCGCATGGACGGTATCGGCGTATCCGTCTCGCACACCACCCGCGGCCAGCGCCCGGGCGAGCAGGACGCCGTCAACTATCACTTCGTGGACGTCGATCACTTCAAGACCATGATCGAGCAGGGCGACTTCTTCGAGCACGCCCAGGTCTTCGACAACTTCTATGGCACCTCGCGCCCGGCGGTCGAAGCTCGCCTGAGCAAGGGCGAGGACGTCATCCTCGAGATCGACTGGCAAGGTGCCCAGCAAGTGCGCGCCCAGGTGCCGGAAGCCGTCTCCATCTTCATCCTGCCGCCGTCGCGTGAAGCGCTGCTCGAGCGTCTGTCCGGTCGCGGTACCGATGGCGAGGACGTGATCGCGCGTCGCATGCGCGATGCGGTCAGCGAGATGTCCCACTACGACGAATACGACCTGATTGTCATCAATGATGACTTCGAGCAGGCCCTCGACGAGCTGTGCGGACTCGTCAATGCCCAGCGTGCGCGTCTGCCACGCGTGCAGCATCGCCACGCGGCACTGCTCGATTCCCTGCTGGCCGACTGATGACGGCGTCGGGAATCCGCCTGCTCAGTCAGCCGAGGCTGGCCCGACAACCGGGCAGGACTTGCCGGCTTTCGTCCTGATCATGCGCGCTGTGGTCGCGTACGCCGCCGACAGACGCGCCGGGCGAAGGAGTTGATCGCGCCTGACTTGTCATGTCACGACGGCGTCGAGTAGACTCGATTCCCTTTCAGAATCATTGGCCGCTGAGCCGTCTCGCCCCTGGCGGGCCGGCTCAGCGGCATTGTGCTTGCGTCGTGTGCGAGATACTGTCAGATGATCAGGGTAAGTGGCCCCTAGCGGTCGCGGCACTCTGCGCTGATTACACGCCGACAGCGAACCCCGAATATCCCGCTATTGATAGGTGCACCGCCATGGCTCGCGTAACCGTAGAAGATTGCCTCGAGAACGTCGACAACCGCTTCCAGCTGGTGATGATCGCCACACGTCGTGCCCGTCAGCTGTCACGCGGCAGCCGCAACGCCCAACTGCCGTGGGAAAACGACAAGCCCACCGTCCTCGCCCTGCGCGAAGTGGCGGCAGGTCTGGTCGGTCGTGACATCCTGAACGAGCCGGTCGAAGCTCCGATCCAGCGCAAGCCGGTAATGCCGCAGATCGAAGACTGAGCCCACGCTCAACCTGCCGACTGCATGTGTGCTTCCGCACCTCTGCCACTCCCGCCCTCGTGGCCGGAGCACGGGGTGCGGGCCCGGAAACACTCTGAGCCAAGGCCGCTGAATGTTCACGATCGATGACCTGGCAGACCGCCTGGGCGGTTATCTTCCCGAGGAAGAGATCCGTCAGGTTAGGCGCGCCTTCTATTACGCCGAGCAGGCCCACGATGGCCAGCGCCGGCGTTCCGGTGAACCCTATGTGACCCACCCGCTGGCGGTGGCGAACATTCTCGCCAACATGCACATGGACCATCAGAGCCTGATGGCCGCCATGCTGCACGATGTCATCGAAGACACCAGCGTGACCTTCGAGGCACTGGCAGGCCAGTTCGGCGAACCCGTCGCCCTGCTGGTGGATGGCGTCTCGAAGCTGACCCAGATCACCTTCGAGGACAAGGCCGTCGCCCAGGCCGAGAACTTCCAGAAGATGGTGCTGGCGATGTCCCAGGACATCCGCGTCATCATCGTCAAGCTCGCCGACCGTCTGCACAACATGCGTACCCTCGGCGCCCTGCGCCCCGAAAAGAAGCGTCGCATCGCCCGTGAGACGCTCGAGATCTACGCCCGCGTCGCCAACCGTCTCGGTATCAACACCATTCGCGTCGAGCTGGAAGACCTCTCCTTCCAGGCGCTGCACCCGATGCGTTCCGAACGCATCAAGCGTGCCGTCACCGCCGCGCGTGGCAATCGCCGTACCCTGATGCGCGAGATCCAGGCCAGTCTGCAGAACGCGCTGGAGCGCGATCAGCTGCCCGGCTCGGTGATCGGTCGTCAGAAGCATCTGCTGTCCATCTATCGCAAGATGCGTGACCAGCAGAAGCCCTTCAATGAATTGATGGACGTGTTCGGCTTCCGCATCATCACCGATGATGTGGACAGCTGCTATCGCATCCTCGGCGTGGTTCACAATCTCTACAAGCCGGTGCCGGGTCGCTTCAAGGATTACATCGCGATCCCCAAGGCCAACGGCTACCAGAGTCTGCACACCACGCTGTTCGGCATGAATGGCATGCCCATCGAGGTACAGATCCGTACCCGCGAGATGGAAGCGATGGCCAACAACGGCATCGCGGCGCACTGGCTGTACAAGGCCGGCCAGACCGACCGCCCCATCGGTGCCGGCAGCCATGCGCGTGCCCGCGAATGGGTGCGGGGTCTGCTCGAGATGCAGCGCCATGCCGGCAACTCGCTCGAGTTCATCGAGCACGTCAAGAACGACCTCTTCCCCGACGATACCTACGTGTTCACCCCCAAGGGCGACATCATGGAATTGCCGCGCGGCGCGACGGCGGTCGATTTTGCCTATGCGGTGCACACTGATGTCGGCAACAGCTGTATCGCCTGCCGCATCGATCGTCATCTGGCGCCGCTATCCTCGCCGCTGGAGAGTGGCCAGACCGTCGAAGTCATCACCGCGCCGGGCGCCAAGCCCAATCTGGCGTGGCTCAACTTCGTCACCACAGCCAAGGCGCGCTCTGCCGTGCGTCATTACCTCAAGCATCAGCAGCGCAGCGAATCCGTGACCTTGGGTCAGCGCCTGCTCAACAAGGCGCTCGCCGGGCTGGACGCCTCCCTCGAGCAACTGCCACCCAGGCGTCTCGATACGCTGGCCGCGGAGCTGGAGCTGGAAGGCGGGCGTGATGATCTGCTCGAGTCCATCGGGCTTGGTACCCGCGCCGCCTACAGCGTGGCCCAGAGCCTTCTTAGCGACACGACCAGCGCCACGGCGCAGCAGCCCAAGTTCTCGGCCAAGGACGGCAATGTCCAGGCGGAGAACAGCGGCAACAGCCCGATGCAGGTCAGCGGTGGCAACAGCATGGTCACCAGCTACGCGCGCTGCTGTCACCCGCTGCCCGGCGAGCCGATCATGGGCCATCTGTCGGCCGGCAAGGGCCTGGTGGTCCATCGTCAGGAATGCAGCAACATCACCGAACTGGCCAGCGATCCGGAACGCGTCTTCCCGCTGACCTGGGCCGATCAGGTCGAAGGCGACTTCACGGTGGCGCTGCGTATCGAGGCACAGACCCAGCGCGGCCTGATCGCCGAGCTGGCAGAGCTGGTCACCGATGCCGAAGCCAATATCGAGCGCATCGGCATCGAGGAACGCGACGCCCATCTGGCCATCGTCAATCTGACGCTGGCCGTGCGTGATCGCATTCATCTGGCGCGTATCATCAAGCGCATGCGCAACCTGTTGCACGTGGAGCGAATCACCCGCGTCCTCAGCTGATCCAGCGTACTGGCCGCGTCGTCCGCCACTGGCGGGCGGCGCGGTTTTTGTTTTCAAGGCTGCCGCAGAGTAGCCATCGGACACGTTCTTCTTGAACACCCGTGTCGCGGCCAAGGCCATGCACGTCAGCTCGACGGCAGTGCATGACCTTGACCGCGGCCGAACTCGCCGTGGACGGCGAGCCCCTATAACCACAATCGTAACCCGCTGCTGAAGGCCGCCACCGCACAACACTCGCAACCGGCAAGGCTTGAGCGCAGTCACAAGGAGCATGTCATGAGCAATCGCGCGATCATCAACACCGACAAGGCCCCTGCTGCCATCGGTCCGTATTCCCAGGCGATCAAGGCGGGCAACACCGTCTATCTGTCCGGCCAGATTCCGCTGGACCCGCAGACGATGGAAGTCGTCGAAGGCGGTATCGAGGCGCAGGCGCGTCAGGTCTTCACCAACCTGAATGCCGTGTGCGAAGAAGCGGCCGGCAGCCTGGGCGACATCGTCAAGCTCAATCTCTACCTGACCGATCTGGACGACTTCGCGCGCGTCAACGCGGTGATGGAAGAGTTCTTCACCGCGCCCTTCCCGGCGCGTGCCGCGGTCGGCGTCAAGGCGCTGCCCAAGGGCGTGGCCTTCGAAGCCGAAGGCGTGATGGTCATCGGTGACTGAGCACCCGCTCACTGACGATGGCAGGTCACCCGCAAGGAGTGCCTGACGCAGAGACGACAGTGCCCGCCCCGGGATTCCGGGGCGGGCACTGTCAGTTGGCGCTTCATCTGGGCACTGCGTCACTCAAGAACTGGCCGCTCCTCAGCCAGTCTCGGCGAGCAACTTATCCACACCCGGTCTGGCGGCTCGACGCGCAACCGCATGTGGACAAGTGAAAGATCAGCGGCCCGACAATTCGCCCTTCGGCACCGTCACGCCGTGCTCCTTGAGCACTTCGGCATAGCCTTCGCGGAAGGTCGGGTAACGGAAGGTGTAACCGCTCTCGAGCAACAGGGCGTTGCCACAGCGTTTGCTGGAACGACGTCGCAGCGGTGACTGGATCACCTCGGTGGACTCGACCTTGAGCTGACGCGCCAACCAGGCCATCACTTCGTGCAGCGGTGCGCCATCGCAGTCGGTGGCCAGATAGATCGGCTCGACCGGCTTGCCCTCGAGGCTCAGCGCGATCAGGTGCGCCAGTACGCCCGCGCAGTCGTCACGATGGATGCGGTTGGAGTAGAGTGGCGGGTTGCTGCCGGCGATGCGACCATCACGCGCCTGGCGGATCAGCATGTCGCGGCCCGGCCCGTAGATGCCGGAAAAGCGCACCACGGTGCCGTTGAGCGAGGAGTCGAGCAGCGCCTGCTCGCCTTCACGCATCAACTGGCCCGAGAAGCTGGTGGCATCGGTGGGCGACTGCTCGTCGACTTCCTCGCCATCCTTCTGGGCGTAGACGGAGGTCGAGGACACGAACAGCACGCGGGTCGGCGGATTGGCGCGCGACTCGAGCTCCGTCACCAGCGCCCGAATGCCGTCGACGTATGCGGCGCGATAGGCCTCTTCGTCGAAACGGTCGGCACTCAGCACATGTACCACCGTGTCGGCATCTGGCAAGCTGGCCAGTGCACCTTCGGCAGTGATGTCCAACGCCAGCGTCTCGATGCCGAGATCCGCGAGCCTGGACACATCGCGCCTGACACCAATGACGTGCTGACCGGCCTTGAGCAGTTCGCGTGCCAGCGCGCTGCCAACGTCGCCACAACCGAGGATGAGACTCGTCTTCTTCACCTTTGCCGTGCTCCTTGGTAAAACGAATCGGTACCCACCGCATCCCAGGATGCCAGTTCCGGGCAGGAATCATGACTCTAACAGAACTCCGCTACATCGTAACCTTGGCCCAGGAGCGCCATTTCGGACGCGCCGCAGAGCGCTGCTTCGTCTCGCAGCCCACCCTGTCGGTGGCCGTCAAGAAGCTTGAGGAAGAGCTGGGAGTCGCACTGTTCGAGCGTTCCAAGTCCACCGTACAGGTCACACCGCTCGGCGAGAAGATCGTTCAGCAGGCCCAGCGCGTGCTGGAGCAGTCCAGCGTGATCAAGGAACTGGCCAATTCCGGCAAGGATCAGCTCTCCAGCCCGCTGCGCATCGGCGCCATCTATACCATCGGACCGTATCTTTTCCCGCACCTGGTGCCGGAACTGACGCGGCGTGCGCCGAAGATGCCGCTCTACATCGAGGAAGGCATGACCGGCGATCTGCGTCGCAAGCTGCGCAATGGCGAGCTGGACGTGATCATCGTCGCACTGCCGTTCACCGAGACCGACGTGCTGACGAAGACCCTCTACGAAGAGCCCTTCGAAGTCCTGTTGCCGGCCGGCCACCCCTTGCTCGAGCAGGACAGCATCGCCAAGGAGCAGTTGATCAACGAGCGTCTGCTGATGCTTGGCGAGGGCCACTGCTTCCGTGATCAGATTCTCGAGGCCTGCCCGGCCATCGGCAATCAGATCAACAACCCCGAGAATACGCTGATCGCCGAAGGCGGCTCGCTGGAAACCATCCGCCACATGGTCGCTTCCGGCCTCGGTATCACCGTGCTGCCCTACTCGGCCACCGGGACCGGTCATTACGAGAGCGGCGTGCTCGAGACGCGCCCCTTCAAGGGCCCGGCGCCCAGCCGCAGCGTGGCCCTGGCATGGCGTGCCAGCTTCCCGCGCCCCAAGGCCATCGACGTGATCAGCCAGGCGATCGCCGAGTGCTCCAATCGTGCCCGCCAGAGCAATGAGAACGGCATGCAGGGCTCCGCTTCCCAGAGCCACGAACCGGCATGAGCAGGGCGGGCACGGAAGCCTCATCTGCCGGGCCCGCCAGCGCCGGTGTCTTCGCCACCGGCGCGCTGGCCCAACCGCTGGACAGCCTGAGCGGCGTCGGCCCCGCGCTGAGCGAGAAGCTGTCGCGCCTGGGGCTGGAGCGCGTCGCAGACCTGCTGTTCCATCTACCGCTGCGCTATCAGGACCGGACCCGCGTCACGCCCATCGGCACGCTCAAGAGCGGCATGGAGGCGGTGGTGGAAGGCGAGGTGACGGCCTGTGACATCGTCAAGGGCCGCCGCCGCAGCCTGCTGGTGCGTCTGCGCGATGGCAGCGGCATTCTCAGTCTGCGCTTCTTCCACTTCTCCCCAGCCCAGCAGCAGCAATTCCAGCGTGGCCATAGCGTGCGCTGCTTCGGCGAAGCACGCGCCGGGGCCACCGGTCTCGAGATCTACCATCCGGAATACCGCCTGCTTGGCCAGGGCACCGCACCGGTGGAAGACCACCTCACGCCCATCTATCCGGCCACCGAAGGCCTCAACCAGGCGCGCCTGCGTGCCCTGATCGCCCAGGCGCTCAAGCAGCTCGAGGAGACGCCCCACGAGCTGCCGGACCTGATCCCCGAGGCGCTGCGCACGCGCTTTCGCCTGCCCGGCGTGATCGAGTGTCTGCGCTTTCTGCACGAGCCGCCGCCGGATGCGCCCGTCGATCAGATGAGTGACGGCGTGCACCCGAGTCAGCGCCGCCTCGCCCAGGAAGAATTGCTCGCCCACCAGCTGAGCCTGCGTCAGGTGCGCGCGCGTATCCAGCAGGATGGCGCGCCCTCGCTGAGCGCCAGTGGCGGCCTCAGCACGCGCTTTCTCACCCAGCTGCCCTTCTCGCTGACCGGCGCCCAGCATCGTGTGCTGGAAGACGTGCGCCGCGACCTGGCGCGCGAAGTGCCGATGCTGCGTCTGGTGCAGGGCGATGTGGGTTCGGGCAAGACGGTGGTCGCCGCGCTGGCGGCGCTGATCGCGATCGGCGGCGGCTGTCAGGCGGCCTTGATGGCGCCCACCGAGATTCTCGCCGAACAGCATTATCGCAACTTCCGCGAATGGCTGGAGCCATTGGGCATCGAGGTAGCGTGGCTGGCCGGCAAGCTCAAGGGCAAGGCGCGGCTGGATGCCAAGGCCGCCATCGCCGATGGCCGGGCCCGCATGGTGGTCGGCACGCATGCACTGTTTCAGGCCGACGTGACCTTCCAGCGCCTGGGGCTGGCGATCGTCGACGAGCAGCACCGCTTCGGCGTGCATCAACGTCTCGCTTTGCGGGCAAAGGGGGAAGTCGGTGGTCTGACGCCGCACCAGCTGATCATGACCGCGACGCCGATTCCACGCACCCTGGCGATGAGCGCCTACGCCGACCTCGACCTGTCGGTGATCGACGAGCTGCCGCCGGGACGCACCCCGGTGCAGACCGTCGCGGTAGCCGACCCGCGCCGTCCCGAGGTGGTCGAGCGCATCCGCGCCGCCTGCTCCGAGGGCCGTCAGGCCTATTGGGTATGTACGCTGATCGAGGAATCCGAGGTGATGACCTGCCAGGCCGCCGAGGTGACGCGTGACGAGCTGACCGAGGCGCTGCCGGAGCTGTCCATCGGCCTGGTCCATGGCCGCATGAAGGCGGCCGAGAAGGCCGAGGTGATGGCGGCATTCAAGGACGGCGAGCATGACCTGCTGGTGGCGACCACGGTGATCGAGGTCGGGGTCGATGTGCCGAATGCCAGCCTGATGGTGATCGACAATCCCGAGCGTCTCGGCCTGTCGCAGCTGCACCAGCTGCGTGGCCGAGTCGGGCGTGGCAGCACCGAGAGCTTCTGTGTGCTGCTCTATCATCCACCGCTGTCGCAGCACTCCAAGCAGCGCCTGGCAGTGATGCGCGAGACGACGGATGGCTTCAAGATCGCCGAGAAGGACCTGGAGCTACGCGGACCCGGCGAAGTGCTGGGCACGCGCCAGACGGGGCTGGCGGGAATGAAGATCGCCGATCTAGAGCGTGACAGTGACCTGATCGCCCCGACCACCACACTGGCCGATGCCATCCTCAGCGAGGCCCCGCAGGCCGCGGAGCCCTTGATTCGCCGCTGGCTGGGCGAGGCGGCCGGGCAATACGGCGCCGTCTGAGCCGCCGCGCGCCAGCGACTCAGCTGGCGCGGCTGGCCTTGATCAGCTGGGTGCCGGCGCTTTCCAGCGGCTGCAACAGCCGCAGCACCAGAATCAGCTGCGACAGCGCCAGGCGTCCGGTGGTGGATTCGACCTGCTCGACCTCAGCTTCCAGCGCCGCTATCTCGTCTTCGCTGTCCAGTGTGACGGCGATCTCACCGCCCGACTCCAATTGCTCCCCCAACGCCGTCAGCTGCTGACTCAGGCGCTCGCCATGGCGCAGCAGCGTCTCGATGCCGCTGCTGGCCGAGGCGGTGGATTCCAGTTCGCCGCGATGCGCTGCCAGCGCCGAGAGATAGCCGAGCACGGTGTGCGCGTGGAGCAGGAAGCCGAAGCCCGGCTCGACATCGCGCCGGAAGTGCCCGGGCTCCTTGCGGGCCGTGGCCAGCAGATTGGAGAAGGCCGCGTCGGCGTTGTGGGCATTGCGCCGCGCCAGACGGTAGGCCAGATCATCGCGCTTGCCATGGCGGTACTGGGACAGCACCTCGCCCAGATAGCGGCCGCTGGTCTTGAGGCTGACGCCGGCATGACGATAGAGCTTGCGGCCCTGCCAGTCAGGCAGGATCAGCACCACCGACAGCCCGGCCAGCAGGCCACCGACCAGCGTATCGAACAGGCGTGGCCAGATGAGATCGAAACCATCGCCGACCTGGTTGAAGCACGCCAGCACCATCAGTGTGATGGCGGCGGTGGCCAGGGTGTAGCGCGAGCCACGGGTGGCGAAGAACAGCACCCCCGCGACCACGGCGATACCGGCCTGGATCGTGGGCGCCGGGAAGAGGCTGATCAGCGCCCAGCCGGCGACCAGACCGATCAGCGTGCCCAGGATCCGCTGCGCCAGCGTACGGCGCGTATCACCATAGCTGGGACGGCACACGAACAGCCCGGTCAGCAGAATCCAGTACCCCTGGGTCGGGTGCACCGCCAGCAGCACACCATAGCCGGCCACCAGCGTCGCGGTCAGACGCAGCGCATGGCGGAAGATCGGCGAGCGCGGTGTCAGGTGGCTGCGGATACGCTCGAACATGTCGCGCGTGCCGTGGGGCGAGCGGTCCAGCAGGCTGTTGTCGCTTTCATTGCTGACGGCTTCGAGATCATTCAGGCGCGCGATCTGGCCTTCGATCAGGCGCAGGTTGCTGGCGAGGGCTTCCAGCGCCTGCATCAGATGGTGCCACTCGGGCCGCTGCTGTTGCTTGAGATAGACGAGCGAGGCATTGAGGTCTTCCAGCGCCTGCTGGCTGTCACTGGCATCGAAGGGCTGGCGCATCAACAGCGCCTTGCCGAGCCCGCGACAGGCGCGCCCCTGCTGCTCCAGCAGGCGCTGACAGCGGAACAGGATATCGTGATGAAAGAAGGCGTCGGTGAGCTGGCCATAGGGATAATGGCTAGAGCTGGCGCGCTCGTGGAGGTCCTGGGCAATGAAGTAGAGGCGCAGGTAGCGGTCGAGCTTGGTGGTATCACGCCGTCCGGCAAGGCGCCGGAAGACCATCTCCTTGGTCTGGTTGAGCGCCACCACCACGCGGCCGTTCTGCTCGGCCAGCGCCAGGCGGCGGGCGGACTGGTCGACATTGCGCAGCGGCTCGAACAGCTGCGCCTTGAGAATCAGATAGCGCCCCAGCTCACGGTAGAGCGTCGCCATGCTGTGCTTGAGTGGCTGGCGCGAGAACAGCGCACACCACACGACCGAGAGCAGGCCATACCAGGACGCCCCCACCACCAGCAGCAACGGCTGGACCAGATTGATGCCCAGCCCCGGTTCCCGCAGCCAATCGGGCAGGCTGCGCTCCAGCACCGCGATCTGACCATCACCATGCTGCTGCTCGAGGCTGATCATGGTGTAGACGGCCAGAATCAACGAAGCGCGCGCGATGGCGCCGTAGCGGGCATCGATGGCGCCCAGCATCGGCATCGCGAAGGTGGCCAGCGCCAGCCCGATCACGAAGGGCAGCGGCATGCCGAACAACAGCTCCACCGAGACGGCAGCGATGCTGAAGCAGGCCAGCGTCATGCCCAGAGCGCGCAGTCGACCGCGCCAGTGATCATCGGTTTCCGCCAGCCCCGAGGCGATCACGCCCAGAAACAGCGGAATCACCACCGCCATCTCGTCAAGCCAGAACCCCACCGCCATCACGCCACCCAGCGCGATCAACATGCGTAGCGAATAGCTGAAGGCATCCAGCGTCCACAATCGACGCAGAGAGTGCATGAGGGAGTCCAGGAGAGAGCGTGTCATGAAGTGTTCCGTGACCAGGGCGCCGGGCAGCGCATTAGACTTTAGATTTATATCGCTAGCATAACACCCCGTTCTGCCGTGTCCGATAGCCATGGCGCATGCAAGCGTTGGCAGGCGCGTCGAACGTCGAGTCGCCGCGACGTGCCACTCTGAAGACTCCTGACCTCATTGGCTTTCATGGAGAATACCGATGCATCCTCTTATCGAACGCGTCACTGGCTCCCTCGGGCTGTCACCGGAAATCGCCGAGCAGGCGGTCGGCATGGTTCTCAAGTTCGTGCGTGAGCAGGGGCCGGATGGCCCGGCCGCCTCACTGCTGGGCGCCATTCCGGGGGCGGAAGGCCTGATCGGCAGCGCAGGCGAGGAAGCCGCCGAGTCCGGTGGCGGTGGCCTCATGGGCGGCCTGATGGGCGCCGTCAGCGCCTTCACCGGCGGCAGCGGTGGCGGCGCGCTGGAACTGGGCCAGAAGCTGATGGGGCTGGACCTGAACATGGACCAGGCGCGCGGCGTGGCCGAAGAGACGCTGAGCTATGCCCGCGAAGAAGCCGGCGATGGCGTGGTCGATCAGGTGCTGGAAGGCATTCCGGGCCTCAGGCAGCTGCTGTAACGCCCCCCCAAGAGAGGCTCGCGACAAAAGAAAAGCTCGTGACAAAAGAAAGGCGCGTGACGAAAAGACGCCCCGCTGATTCTCTCAGCGGGGCGTCTTTCGTTCATGCAGGCACGGCACAGGGACATTCAGCGAATGCGCTTGAGCAATGACTGCAAGCGGTTGAGCTGAGCCGAATCGCCGACCAGTCGCACGCGCTGGTCCATCAGGCCTTGCAGGAAGGCACGCGGCGAGGGCTTGAGCAGAAAGGCCACCGCACTGTCGCTATCGGCGAAGCGCAGCTCAAGCTCGGTATCCACCGGCAGGCCACTGCCCGTGGTGACGCCCGCGTGGGACATGCGGTAGTGACGCGCGATGCTCATGTCTTCGGTCGCGACACCCCAATCCAGCGGACGCTTTTCCAGCTCGGCACGAAATTCGGGGTCACGCTTGAAGGCCCGCTTGAGCAGCAGACCCAGCACCCACAGCAATATCTTGAGCTTCATGGTGTCATTCCTTGAATCGCGAAGCATCGTTCACGCAGGCCATATGAAAATGCCACCGGCCCCGCAGGGCGGAACCGGTGGCATCAGCATGACAGCCGACAGGGCTTTGGATGACGACGATTGAAAGCCATGGCGACAGTCACCCCGGGTCTGCGCTGAAGCATGCGCCGAGGTTACTTGGTCACTGCATCCTTCAACGACTTGCCGGGTTTGAAGGCAACGGTCTTGCTGGCCGGGATGGTCAGCGGCTTGCCTGTCTGGGGATTCTTGCCGGTACGCGCCGCACGCTGGCGCACGGTGAATGAACCGAAACCGATCAGTGAGACGTCATTGCCTTTGGCCACGGTATGAGTGATCTCGTCGAGAATCACGTTCAGTACCTGACTGGCCTTGTCCTTGGATAGATCCGCACGCTCGGCGATGGCCGCAGCGAGTTCTGGCTTGCGCATGAAAAGCCCTCCTGGTTTGGCATTCTGCACGGGCGGCCAAGCCGCCGTTTCCATTGTTGTTCTTGCACTTGCTAGCGGTGGCGTATGGCGGCGACGCAATCCGCTCTCGGCAAGCTTTGCCGTATCAAACCTGTCGATGGCAGCAATCTGTCAGACCACGCCCGCCGAGCAGCATGTCTGACGGAGCATTCACTATCGTGCCTGACCGCGCTGGCAGCAAGGGATTTACGACCATCGATCATGGCATCGCCTAGCCTAGCAACGGCGGCGCCTGCCGCGCTAGCTCGACTTTCCTGCGAACGGCGGCGCCTGTCAACGCATATCCAATCAAGCGTTCGTTCATATCCAGTGCACGCGCTTCGAGATCATCGCCGTCACCATTGATTTCCCAGCGCGCCACGGCCGAACGCGGCGGATAGGCCACCACCGGCAAGACCGGTGTCTTGACCAGCACCGGCCACGCCTTCCAGTCGAGCACGCTCGGCTCGCCACACAGGTTGGCCGCCAAGGTGCGCGCAGCCATCTGCAGCGGCTGGACATACATGGCATTGACGCCCTCGACACTGACGCAATCGCCCAGCGCCCAGATATACGGCTGGGAGGTGGCCAGGTGGCGGTCGACACGGATGCCATCGCCGCCGGCACTCAGACCCGCGGCCTGCGCCAGACGAATGCGCGGCGCCAAGCCGGTCGCCAGCAGAACCACGGAGCCCGTCAGGCGACGACCGCTCTGCAGGCGCACCTCGACTGGCGCAGCCTGGCGCTCGGCCTCCTCGCCTGAGCTGGCGGCGATGGTCTCGACCATCTCGCCCTGGCGACGCGTCACACCGAGCCCATCCAGCGCCGCACCCAGACGCTGCCCCAGTGCTTGCGGCAGCAATCCATCCAGCGGAGTTTCCTCCGGCGCGACCAAGGTGACGCGGTGGCCGGCCGCCGTCAGATCATTGGCGTATTCACAGCCGACCAGTCCGGCACCGACAATCACCACATGCCCGTCTTCTCCGCGCTCGCGGGCCCTCGCCAGCGTCGCGCAGAAGGCCGCATAGTCATCGAGGTCATTGATGCTCTGCACGCGTGAGGCCACTTCCGCGGCGACGGGGAAGGGACGACGCGGCGCCGCGCCGAGTGCCAGCACCAGCTCGTCATAGGCCAGACACTCCTCGCCCAGCCATAGCTGGCGGGCATCACCGTCGATGGCAGTGACGCGTTGATGGGTACGCAGCTCGGCATTCAGCTCGTCTGCCAGCGCCACCGGCGCCTGACGCGACAGGTCGGTGGCCGACATCTTCTTGGCGAAGGCGGTGGACAGCATCGGCTTGGCATAATCGTGGCCACTGTCCTGGCTGATGAGGATCAGCCGGCTATCCTTGTCACGCGCACGCAGCGCGCGCGCCAGACCAATGCCCGCCATGCCGGTACCAATGATGACAAGGGTGCGAGGGTCGCGCATGGCACCATCTCCTGAGATCGATCCGAGGGAAGCGCTGATGAAAGAGCGCCAGCAGCGTCCGTCATGAACGCCGATGAATGCGCCCAGCATACCAGCCCGCCTGCAGTGCAGGCATGCCTGAGCGGGAGGCCTTGCCGCTCGGCCATGCTAGACTCGCCATTTCGTCATCCTGACAGGGAATTCACCGTGGTCCGATGCCCAGCAGGCGAGCCTCATCGCGCAGCGCTCACGCCACAGACCTCCACCTGTGAGGCACCTCATTCGTCAGCCGAGAACCCGTACCAACCTGTGCCTCGCTGGCCTTCGCCCACGCGCGCCGTACCCACGGCTTCGGCGGCGGTGCGCCGTCATTGGCAGCCGGCTGCCGCGCTGCAGGGTGTCATGCCGGCCGGCTGGTGGGCGTGGCTCTCCTCGACGGACTCGCTGACACAGCGCCTTGCCAGCGCCATGCAGCAGCAGGATGAACGCGCAGGTCAGCCCATCCAGGGCCTGCGCGTGCGCCTGCTGCTTCAGGACACCGGCCCCGCGCGGCTTGATGAAGCACGCCTGCTGGGCATCGGCCCACGCCGGCATGTCTGGCGACGCGAAGTGGCGCTCTGTCATGGCGATACGCCATGGGTGATCGCACGCTCGCTGGCGGCGCTGGACCTGGCCCACGGTCATCGCCTCTCGACGCTGGGCGAGCGCTCGCTGGGCCATTGGCTGTTTCGCCAGCCCGACCTGATACGCAGCGCCATCGATATCAGCCGCGCCCCGCTGGTGCTTTCGAGCTCCAGGCCGCTGGCCCGCACCACCAGCCTGTGGATGCGCCGCTCGATGTTCTCGCATGGTCGCTTCAAGGTGCTGGTGCAGGAGGGCTTCACGCCAGCCTTCCAGCACGCGCTGCAACTGACCTGAGCCGTGCGGCCGACTGGCCTCGTTTCCCTCTCTTCCCTTGCCCACTACCACCCGCCCAGGAGCCCCGATGACCGCGTCATCCACTTCCGCCGCTTCGCGTCCTTCCAGACTGGCCGACTACCTCGCCCTGACACGGCTGGACCGCCCCATCGGCACCTGGCTGCTGATGTGGCCGACCCTATGGGCACTGTGGCTGGCGGCAGATGGCATCCCCGAGCGCACGACCCTGCTGATCTTCATCGCCGGGGTCTACCTGATGCGCGCCGCCGGCTGCGTGATCAACGACTACGCCGATCGGCATTGGGACAAGCATGTCGAGCGCACGCGTGACCGACCGCTGACCTCGGGCCGCATCTCGGAGCGCGAGGCGCTGACACTGTTCGGGGGGCTGGTCGCGGCCGCCTTCGTGCTGGTGTGCTTCACCAACCTGACCACGGTGCTGCTGTCGATCGTCGCCGTGCTGTTGGCAGCCAGCTACCCATTCATGAAGCGCTTCCATCATCTGCCCCAGGTAGTGCTGGGCGCCGCCTTCGGCTGGGCGATTCCGATGGCCTTCGCCGCGACGCTGGAGGAGGTGCCGACCTACGGCTGGTGGCTGTTCGCGGCCAACCTGATGTGGACGGTGGCCTACGACACCGCCTATGCGATGGTCGATCGCAACGACGACCTCAAGGTGGGCATCAAGTCCACCGCCGTGCTGTTCGGGCGTGCCGACAAGCTGATGATCGGCCTGTTGCAGCTGGGCATGCTGGTGGTGTTGATCGGCATCGGCCTGCAGCTGGCGCTGGGCATCTTCTACTGGCTGGGGCTGGCTGCCGCCGCCGTCACCTTCGTCTGGCAGCAACGTCTGATCCGTGAGCGTGAGCGTGCGCCCTGCTTCCAGGCGTTCCTCAACAATCATTGGACGGGGCTGCTGATCTTCGCCGGTATCGCCCTGGCGACCTGGCCGATGAGCTGACTCCTGCATAAATATTCGCATTATTTAATTTAAAGCTATCCCTGCCCCCGGTTGCTCCCCAGCCCACGATTCATGCCTGCCTGCCGCGCCTCCAAGGCGGCTGGCAGGCTTGCGTGCAAGCTGCCATGCTGGCAGTTGTCATCTGGTTGTCATATAAGCGGGTTGTAATCGTCATCGACTTGTCATTCTGGCGCGTGCGCCGACTGCTGCATGGGATCTAGCGATGAGCTCCAAGACCGTACTGATTGTCGACGATGAATCCTCGATTCGCGAGATGATCGCCGTCGCCCTCGAAATGGCGGATTACCGCGTGCTGGAGGCAGACAATGCCCAGGACGCCCACGCCATCGTCGTCGATGAAAAGCCCGATCTGCTGTTGCTGGACTGGATGATGCCGGGCACCAGTGGCCTGGAGCTCGCGCGGCGTCTCAAGCGAGACGAGACCACCTCGGAACTGCCGATCATCCTGTTGACCGCCAAGGGCGAGGAAGACAACAAGATTCAAGGCCTGGAAGCCGGTGCCGACGACTACATCACCAAGCCCTTCTCGCCACGCGAGCTGGTCGCCCGTCTCAAGGCCGTGCTGCGTCGCACCACCCCCAAGGGGGTCGAGGAGGCAGTGGAAGTCGAAGGCTTGATGCTCGACCCGGCCAGCCACCGCGTCACCGCCCACGGCAACTCACTGGATGTCGGCCCGACCGAATATCGCCTGCTGCAGTTCTTCATGACGCATCAGGAGCGTGCCTACACCCGCAGCCAGCTACTCGACCAGGTATGGGGGGGTAACGTCTATGTCGAGGAGCGCACCGTGGACGTGCACATCCGCCGCCTGCGCAAGGCGCTGGGCACAGGCCATCAGCATCTGATCCAGACCGTCCGTGGCACCGGTTACCGCTTCAGCGCTCAGGCCTGAGGGATTCATGCGCTATTGGACCAACGAGCTATGGCGCCTCGGCTACCTTGCCGGTGGCTTCGGCCTGATCGGTGGCCTGCTGGGCCATCTGGGCTGGGGCCTGGCGCTGGGTCTGGCGCTGTATCTGTTCGTCCATCTCAAGCACTTGAAGAGCCTCTATACCTGGCTGATCACCAATCCCCATGAAGAGCCACCGCCCGGCGATGGCGTGTGGGGAGACCTGCTCGATCGTCTCTACCGCTATCAGAAGGGCCAGCGTCAGACTCAGGAGCGACTGCGCAGCATCCTCAACCGTATCCAGGAATCCTCCGAGGCCATGCGCGACGGCCTGGTGATGCTGGACAACCACGGTGACATGGAATGGTGGAACAGCGCTGCCGAGCAGCTGGTCGGTCTCAAGGCCAGCCACGACCGCGGCCAGCACATCACCAACTATCTGCGTGACCCCGCCTTCATCGACTACTTCAATCGGCTGGCCTACCGCGAGCCGCTGACGCTGCAGTCGCCGCTGTCTGACAACCTGACGCTGCAGATTTCCATCACCCTGTTCGGTGACAACGAACGTCTGGTCATGCTGCGTGACGTCACCCGCCTCTATCGCCTGGAAGAGATGCGCCGCGACTTCGTGGCCAATGTCTCCCATGAACTGCGCACGCCGCTGACGGTACTGGCCGGCTATCTCGAGACCTACTCCGATTACGCCGATGACCTGCCACCGCGCTGGCAGCGTGGGCTGGGCCAGATGAAGAGCCAGACCGACCGCATGCAGCACCTGGTCGAGGACCTGCTGACCCTGTCACGCCTGGAAACCGACGAGCTGTCCGACAACGGCCGCTGCATCGACATGAGTGCCCTGCTCGGCCATATCCGCGACGACGCCGAAGGCCTGTCCCAGGGACGCCACACCTTCTCCATCGAGGCCGATGCCAGCCTGTCACTACGCGGTGAGGAGCAGGAACTGCGCAGCGCGATCTCGAATCTGGTCTTCAATGCGGTGCGCTACACTCCCGAAGACTGCCATATCACCCTGCGCTGGAAGGCGGATGACCAGGGCCTGCTGGTCGAGGTGGAAGATGACGGGGATGGCATCGACCCGGTCCACCTGCCGCGTCTGACCGAGCGCTTCTACCGCATCGACAAGGGCCGCAGCACCGCCACGGGAGGCACCGGTCTGGGGCTTGCCATCGTCAAGCATGTGCTGATTCGCCATCAGGGCCATCTGGAGATCGACAGCCACCCCGGCGAGGGTGCGCGCTTCCGCTGTCACTTCCCCGACGAGCGCGCCTGTCAGACGAGCGCTCCCCGGACCAGCAGTGCGCTAGCCCGGTGATGTGCTGACTCCGTGATGAGCTGAGCCGGAGGCCAGCCCAACGCGGAACACCCCGCAGCCACCTCGAAAGGAGGCGACTGCGGGGCGTTTCTTTTGGTCCGCCAGACGACGCTGCGGCTACCTCAACGACAAACCAGTACAGCGATGAACCAGCTGCGACAGGCTGTCTCAACGACGCGGCGCCGGCAACTGACGGTAGTGGCTCTGCCACATCAGTACCGCCCCGGCGACAGCGCCCGGAATGAACAGCAGATTGGCCAGAGGCACCAGCGTCATGACGAACACCGCGGCGCCGAAGGTCAGTGAGGGCCACCAGCGCGCCTTGAGGCGCTGCTTCATGTCACCGAAGCTGACCTGATGGTTGTCCATCGGGTAGTCGAGGTACTGGATCGACATGCTCCAGGCCGAGAACAGCCCCCACAACAGCGGCGAGAGCAGGTTCAGACCCGGGATGAAACCGATGATGAACAGCGCGATCATGCGCGGGATGAAATAGCCCAGCTTGGCCATTTCACGTCCCAGCGAGTCGACGCCGATCTTCATCAGCCCACGGTCATCGTCAATCAGTGTGCCATCCAGGCGATGCTCGACCTTCTCGGCCAGAATGCCGTAGAAGGGCGCGGCGATCAGGTTGGTCACCAGGCTGAAGGTGAAGAACACCACCAGCAACAGACTCACCACCAGCAGCGGCCAGATCAACCAGCTGAGCCAGTCCAGCCAGGCCGGCACCTTGAGCATCCAGTAATCGATCCAGCCACCGAACTGGTTGAACAACACCCACAGCGTGATGCTGTAGAGCACCAGGTTGATCGCCAGCGGTACGAATACGAAGCGGCGCAGCCCCGGGGTATAGACCATACGGGTCCCGCGGACCAGCGCCGATACGGCATCAATCATGCGACGTCCTCGTCATCTCAAAAGAACCGGCCAGCCAGCAGACTGACCGGAGCCACACCCTAGCACTCCCGCCTGCGCAGCGCAGCTGTCGGCCGCATGAGACTGCTCGCGCTCCCATGACGCAATCGCCCCGCGGCCTGCCGATGGGCAGGTGCGGGGCGAAGCATCGTGCAGAAGTCTGCGGGCGTTGCGTCACACCCGGGAGTTCAGCTCACTTCTTGTCCAGGTCCTGCGGCTTCAGGTCATGGGTGTCGGTATGACGCACGTCCACGCCCTTGACCAGGAAGATGACGTACTCGGCCAGGTTGTCGGCGTGGTCACCGATACGCTCCAGCGCACGCAGAATCCACATCACATTGAGCACCGGCGTGATCTGGCGCGCGTCTTCCATCATGAAGGTCATCAGCGAGCGCATGGCACTTTGATATTCCAGATCCACCGAGGCATCTTCACGCAGTACCTTGAGGGCAAGGTCGGTATCGAAGCGCGCAAAGGCCGTCAGGGAGTCACGCACCATGCTGCGCACGTGCTGGCTGAGGTGTCGCACCTCGACCATGCCGCGCGGGCTCTGGCCGTTCTCGACCAGCGAGATGGCGTTGCGTGCGATCTTGCTCGATTCATCACCGATACGCTCGAGATCGGAGGTGGCGCGGATGACGGCCAGCACCAGACGCAGGTCGGAGGCCGCCGGCTGACGGCGGGCCAGCACCCGGGTGCACTCGTCATCGATCTTGAGCTGCATGTCGTTGACAGCCTTGTCGTTGTCGCGCACCCGTGTGGCGGTCTCACTGTCGCCTTCCAGCAATGCCGTGACGGCATCCTGCAGCTGCTTCTCTACCAGTCCGCCCATGGCCAGCAGGTGTGTCTTCAGTGCATCCAGCTCGTGATTGAACTGCTCTGAGATATGCTTGCCGTGCGAATCGCTGGTGATATCCATTTCCCTCTCCCGGAAAGTCGCCCACCGAGTCAGGGGGCGTGACATGAATGACGTGACAAGTATGGCCCACTGCTGACTGACACAGCGGGCTCCCCCTCAGCATGCCGACACTTGATTGCAGTTATGTTTCACCCATGACTCAAAGGCGCTATCTGGCCTACATCGTCAGCAATATCAGGGCGAAAAGGCTACCTGGCTGCACGTTCGCGCATGAGCGCGCTAACCGAAACGCCCCGTGATGTAGTCTTCGGTCTGGCGGCGGCGCGGGTTGGTGAACAGCTGATCGGTCGGGGCGAATTCCACCAGGCGGCCCTCATGCAGGAAGGCGGTATCGTCCGAGACCCGCGCGGCCTGCTGCATGTTGTGCGTGACGATGATCAGCGTCAGGCGTGAGCGCAGCGAACGGATCAGCTCCTCGATCTTGAGCGTCGAGATGGGGTCCAGCGCCGAGGCCGGCTCATCCAGCAGCAGCACCTCCGGCTCGACCGCCAGTGTCCGCGCGATCACCAGCCGCTGTTGCTGGCCACCCGAGAGCCCCAGCGCGCTGTCGTGCAGGCGATCCTTCACCTCTTCCCAGAGTGCCGCGGAGCGCAGACAGGATTCGACCTTGTCATCGAGGTGGCGCTTGTCATTCTCGCCGACCAGCCGCAGCCCGAAGGCCACGTTCTCGTAGACCGACATCGGAAAGGGGTTGGGTGTCTGGAAGACCATGCCGATCCGGCGGCGCAGCATCGGCACGTCCACGCCGCGCGCATGGATGTCCTCGCCCTCGAGCAATACCTTGCCGGAAAGACGTGACTGTTCGTCGAGATCGGTCATGCGATTGAAGGTACGCAACAGGCTCGACTTGCCGCAGCCGGAAGGGCCGATGAAGGCCGTCACGCGCTTGCGTGCGATCTGCAGGCTGACATCCTCCAGTGCGCGTCGCGTCTGGTTCTCCTTGCCGACACGCGCCTGATAATCGAGGCTCAGGTGGCGGGTTTCCAGGCAGATGTCCTCAGCTGGCCGCGCAGGCGTCTCCTGAAGAAACAACTGGGGCTTGGGCTGTTCAGAGTCACGCCTCATTCGGTGGCTCCCTTGTAACGTTGTGCCAGCATGTGACGCAGGCGAATGGCACTCAGATTGAGGCATAGAATCACGACTACCAGCACCAGCGCGGTCGCATAGACCAGCGGCCGACTGCTGAAGGCGTCGCTGCTCTGGAAGGCCAGATCATAGACCTGATGCCCCAGATGCATGAATTTCCGGTCCAGATGCAGCCACGGGAAGCTGTCATCCAGCGGCAGGTCCGGGGCCAGCTTGACCACCCCGACCAGCATCAGCGGCGCGACTTCACCCGCCGCACGCGCCACGGCAAGAATCAGCCCCGTCATCAGCGCCGGCGAGGCGGCCGGAATCACCACGCGCTTGAGCGTTTCCAGGCGGGTCGCTCCCAGCGCCAGCGCGCCTTCGCGCAGACGACGCGGCACGCGCGCCAGCCCCTCTTCCGTGACGACGATCACCACCGGCAAGGTCAGCAGAGCCAGCGTCAGCGAGGCCCACAGAATGCCGCCGGTCCCGAAGGTCGGCGTCGGCAGCCGCTCGGAATAGAACAGCTCATCGATCCCGGCCCCCAGTCCATAGACGAAGAAGCCGAGACCGAACACGCCGTAGACGATGGAGGGTACCCCGGCCAGATTGCGCAGCGCGATGCGCGTCAGGCGCGTCAGGCGCCCCTGATGGGCCACCTCGTGCAGATAGAGCGCCGCCATCACGCCGAAGGGCATCACCATGATCGACATCAGCACCACCATCAGCACGGTGCCGAAGATGGCGGGCCAGACGCCACCGAAGCCCTCGGTGGAGGCACCGGCCACGAAGTCGCGAAAACGCTGGAACGTCATCATCAGCCGGCCGCTGAAGCCCATCGCATTGGGCTGCCAGGCATTGCGGATATCATCGAGCGCGATGCGGCCTTCGTAGCCGCCATTGCCGCCCAGCAGCAACTGTCCGCCCGCCAAGGCATCACGCAGGGCACTCAGCTGACCTTCACGCTCGATGAAGGCGCTGCGCACCTCTTCCAACTCCTCCTGTATCTCCCGCTCGAGCTCAGCGTCCTCATGAGCCTGCGCCGCTGCAACGTCAGCAGAGGGGCTGCGCCGGGATGCCAGAGACTGCTGCAGCGCCTGATAGCGACTGCTCAAGGCTTCACTGTCCAGGCGCAGCGCCTGCAGCTGGCGGCGCTCGCTCTCGATCATCTTCAGGCGGGCAAACAGTGGCTCGGTGTCTTCGGCCAGGGGCCGGGCAGGCCCGTCGCCAACATCGGGCGTGTGGTCCATCTCCCCTGTCATCGGGTCACTCAGCGCCCGTGGCATGCCGTAGAGAGTACGGCCGTCGCGCATTTCCAGCATCAGCGCCTGGCGGGGGAAGGTCATCCTGTCGAGCAGCGTCTCCGGCAGCCACTGCCAGCTGGCCGCGGCCCCGTCACGCGAGGATGTCTGCAGCAACCACCATTGCTGGCGAGCGTCGTCCCCCTCGCCCGAGGCGACACGGCGCATCTCCTCGTGCATCAGCTCGCCGAGCAGATGGCGATTGTCGGCCGCCGGCTCTCCGCGCGTGGTGGTCAGGGCCGTGGGACTTTCCCCCGGCTGCGCCGTCAGCTCCACCTCGACCAGCCGGGAGGGCCAGAAGTGACTGAAGGAGCCCACCACCAGCAGGCTGAGCAGGCCCAGCACCAGCACCAGCGAGACACTGACCGCCATGGCGTTCAGCCAGCCCCACGGGCCGCCATCACGCCAGTATCGCTGAAGGCGTCCGACCAGCGGCTCGCGTGGGCGCAGCAGTGAGGAGCTGGCGCGATTCGTGTCAGGGCGTCTCATCCCCAGCTCCCCTGATTGGGCGGCGTGAAGCGCTGTCGCAGCACTTCCGCCAGCGTATTGACCACGAAGGTGAAGACGAACAATGCCAGGGCAGCGAGGAACAGCAAGCGGTAGTGACTGCTGCCGACCTCGGCCTCCGGCAGCTCGATGGCCAGGGTCGCGGCCAGTGAGCGCAGGCCCTCGAACAGGCTGGCATCCACCAGCGGCGTATTGCCGGCCACCATCAGCACGATCATCGTCTCACCGACAGCGCGCCCCATGCCGATCATCATCGCCGAGAACAGCCCGACCGCAGCGGCTGGCAGGATGACGCGGCGCAGGCTCTGCCATGGCGTCGCGCCCAGCGCCGCAGAGCCGGCGGCCAGGCCACGCGGCACCGACGAGAGGGCATCCTCGCTGAGCGTGAACAGGGTCGGCATCACCGCCAGCCCCAACGCCATGCCGGTCACCAGGGTATTGCGCTGGGCATAATCGATGCCGTAGTGGCTGAACAGCCATTGACGGAGGTCGCCGTCGAACCACCACTGCTCGACCTGGCCGGCGATTGTCACATCCAGCCACAGCAGCACGAACAGCAGTGGCAACAGCCCGAAGGCCGCCATGTTTTCCGGCAGCAGGTTGCGCCATGCGCGCGGCGCCAGGGTCCACAGGAAGCCGGCCGCCATGGTGCCCAGCGGAATCAGGACCAGTCCCAGCAACACCGCCATCAGCTCACGCTCGACAAAGGGCGCGACCACCAGAGCGGCGATGAAGCCGATCACCACGGTCGGCAGTGCCTCCATCATCTCCAGCAGCGGCTTGATGCGGGAACGCTGGCGCGGCGCCATGAAGCAGGCGACATGGATGGCACAGCCGAGCCCCAACGGCACGGCAAACAGCAGCCCGGCCAGCGCCGCCTTGAGCGTGCCCCACATGATGGGCACCAGCGACAGACGGGGTTCGTGGGTGCCGGTGCTCTCCAGCTGCCAGATCCACTCCGGCGCAGCGCGTCCCTCATACCAGACCTTGCCAAAGATGGCGTCGAGCCCGACGGCCTGATGCGGGTCATGTATCGCAAGCCCGGCATAGGCCTTGCCGAGCGCCCCCAGCGGCGCGTCCTGAGCGAGCTGACCGGGCAACCTTGCCTCCCGGACCGCCGATGCCAGCAAGCGGCGGTCATCATTGTCGAATTCCAGCGCCACGCCTGTCGCGACCCGGGAGGCATCCAGCCAGTCCAGCACCTGACGGCGACGCTCGCTGGTGGCCAGATAGAGGCCAAGGCGGCCGTTGGCGTCCAGCGCGGCAAAGCCGAGGCTGTGATGGGCGGCAGCCATCGTCACCACCGGCGCCGACAGGCCACTGTCAAAGACGCCGGCCTTGACCAGCGGCTGCGCGTGCGCCGGCAACAAGTAATGGGTCAGGCCGCCTGCCGCGTCCCCGACGATCAGGCTTCTGCCGCCACGCAGGACGCTGAGCGCGGTGATCGCCGGCGATGACGCGGAGGCAGAAGAGCTCACAGCGTGATGTGCCAGCTTGCGTGCCAGCGGCCCGGTCCCGCTGGAGGCCTCGCTCAGTTGCCACTGGGTGAAGCCATCGCGGTCAGCGGTGACCAGCAGACGCCCCTGCTGCGAAGACAGTCTGGCCGTGCCCGGCAACCACTGCTGCTGCCACTCGGAGTGCCGGGGCTGACTTGCCGCATCGCCATCCAGCGCGCCTGCGGTGGCGTGCGACGCCGACAGCGTCAGGCGTGCCAGCCACAGGCCATCGCCATCCTCGAACGGAATACGCAGCCACAGCTGGTCGCGACTGAGCACCAGGCTTGCCTGGCGGCGCTCAAGTCCTGCGGGAACCTCGATGGCACTGCCGCGCAGGCGAATGCCCGCGGCGGACTGCTGTACCACCTGCAGACGATCATCCGCGAGCCAGACACCCGCCAGCGGCGAGGTGCGCAAGTCCGCCGTCGAATCATCACTGGCCAGCACGGGAGGCAGCCCGTCACGCGCGAATAGCCGCATGCCAGGCAAGGCGCTCAGCCAATCAGGGTCGCTCAGCCAGTCAAGGTCGGTCTGAGCGGCAGGCATCTGCTGGTCGATCGCCTGCTGTTCGAGCGGCTTGACGCTGGCGGGCTTGAGCAGCGGCCACGACACGCTGACCAGATAGGCCAGCATCACGACGACGATGACCATCACGCCCAATCCGGCCGCTGTCAGCCACAGACTGGCAAGACGGTCATGCCGCAGACGACGACGCTGCATTCGGGAGGCATCAACTGCCGACATGAAATATCACCACGAAAGGATTCGCGCCCGGGAGTGTCGACTCCGCAGACGCATGAAGCAGGTATGGCACCGAGATTATGTCCAGGTGATGACAGAAAGATGACAAAGGCGAATCAGAGGGCATCAACATCCTAGAGCCCCAGTTGCTGACGCCAGTGCAACAGCTGCTTTTCCGGCAATGGCACATAGCCACCACGCAGGATGGCCTGCTGGCCCTGACGCGACATGATCAATGACAGGAAGGCCTGTTCCAGCGCCGGGAGCGGCTCGTCCGGCACGCGATTGACGTAGATGTACAGCGCACGGGTCAGCGGATAGCGGCCGTCGCGAATGCTGGCCCGGCTCGGGAAGACAGCGTGGCCACCCGCCTCACGGCTGACGGATAGCTGCTTCACCAGCGGCGAAGAGGTGCTGAAGCTGGCATAGCCGATGCCATTGGGCGAGGAGCCCACCGCACCGATGATGGAGGCCGAGCCCGGCTGTTCGCTGACATCGAGACGGAAATCGCCATCGCACAGCGCGATTCGGCGAAAGGCGCCGTAGGTGCCCGAGGTGGCACTGCGCCCGAAGCGAGTGAGCTGGCGGTCATCCCACTCATCGCTCAGCCCGAGCTGGCCCCAGCGACTGGCCGCCTGCCCACCACAGTTGTGCGTGGCGGAGAAGATGGCATCCAGCTGCGCGATGCTGATCTCCTCCAGCGGATTGCTGCGATGCACGATGATGCCCATCGCATCCAGTGCCACGGGCACCCCCAGCGGCGGATAGCCGAATTCACGCGTGAAGTCCTGACGCTCCTGGTCACTCATCGGGCGCGACATCAGGCCGATGCGAGTGGTGCCGGCGATCAATGCCGGTGGCGCCGTCGAGGAGCCCGCGGCCTGCAGCTGCACGCGCACCCCCGGATGATAGCGGCGCAGCTGGGCAGCCCAGCGCGTCACCAGCACCGACAGGGTATCGGAGCCCACCGCCGTCAGGTTGCCCACTACCCCGGACACCGGGCGATATTCGGGCACCTTGTCGGCCAGCGCCGGAGCCGAGAGCGTCGAGAGCCCCAGCAGGCAGGCAAGCGACATCAGTCGCAGCGACGGTGGGCTTGAGCGCAGACGAGGCGCACCTGCGGAGGGCACATAAGAGGAAGGCACGGATGACCCGCGAAGCGAAGCGAACACGGCGCGAAACCCTGTACGGACAAGCGTCCCGACGGAAACTGACATGGCGACTTCCCACCAGAGAATGAACGAGATGACGATGCGACACGGAGCTGGCCACTGCTTGCCATGCCCGTGGTGACGGGCATGCGACGGTAGCTCAGGATGGCCCATGTAGCATGACGAAACACTGCGAGTATCCGCCATTGCTGCGTTGAGGAACGATACTCCATGCTGCAGCGCAAAAAAATTTCCTGACAGTCCCTTGTCAGTGAGGACAGTGCTTTGTCCGCCAGAGTAGGATACAGGAGATGATGAAGCCGCTGCGGCTCATCCGCCATGGCCTGCGTCGCGCTGCTACCACCGATGGCACCCGATGACGTCCTTCGGCCATTGCCGAAGCCTCCTTTGCAAGGCAGCGCCCTGCGCAAGGAAGTGCCCTAGGCAAGGAAGCGCACTGCGCCAAAAGACGCACCTTTTTCAGATGGAAGGGTGCAGAAATGAAATGGCCATTTTATAACAACAAGATAGCGAGTCATGACATGCAAGCTCTGGATGATATCCCGACGCCGAACGGCACACTGACGCTCAAATTGATCGCCCAGCGCCAGGACACCAATCTCTATGGCGACATCAGCGGCGGCTGGCTGATGCACCGCATGGACGAGGCCTGTGAGCTGGCCGCCGGGCGCGTCGCCCACGGGCGCACTGCCACCGTAGCCGTCGAGGGTCTCGATTTCCTGTCGCCGGTGCGTATCGGCTCGGTGGTCAATATCTTCACTCAGGTGGCAGAGGTCGGGCGCAGTTCGATCAGACTCTCCGTCGAGGTCTGGATCCGCCCGCCGCAGGAGCGCAATCAACATGCGCTGACCAAGGTGACCGAAGCCTGCTACGTGATGGTGGCACTCGATGACAATGGCCGCATCCGTGCCGTACCGGAGCAGGCCAGCACCGCCATCACCGGGGAGCAGGACTGAGCCAAGCGCCTCGCCCCTCTTCTTGTCAGCCACACGCCAAGAAAAAGCCGCCCTCAGGGGCGGCTTTTTCGTCAACAGTCAGTCACGCAGTCAGACAGTCCGTCAGGTAGCCCGAAAGAGACTCGCTCAGGCTTCGCCCAGCACTCGTCCACGCGCATCCAGATAGGCCTGCTCGCCGATACGTGACCAGGGCGCGACCTGCTGCTGGAAGGCGCGATAGGACTCATAGACGCGCCTGGCGTCCTCGTCCTTGGCGATGAACTCGTCCAGCACCTCGTTGGAGGCATCGAACAGCGCCGCATAGACGTCCTGGGGGAATTCACGCAGTTCCACACCGTGTTCCTCGACCAGCGAGGTCAGCGCGGTAGCGTTGCGCAGCGCGAACTCATCCACCATGGCGTGATTGGCGATTCTGGCCGCCTGGATCACCACCTGCTGCAGATCTTCCGGCAATGCCTGCCAGGCCTCGAGATTGACGGTGCCTTCGAGGATGGCGGAAGGCTCGTTCCAGGCCGGTGAGTAGTAATACTTGGCCACCTGATGCAGGCCGAAGGCCAGATCATTGTAGGGGCCGACCCAGTCGGTGGCATCGATCACGCCGGTTTCCATCGCGGTGAAGATCTCGCTGCCCGGCAGATTGACCGCGCTGGCGCCGATGCGATTCATCACTTCGCCCGCCAGCCCCGGCAGGCGGATCTTCAGGCCCTTCATGTCCTCGAGACTGTTCACTTCCTTGTTGAACCAGCCAGCCATCTGGGTGCCGGTGTTGCCCACCGCCAGCGGCTTGAGGTTGTGGCGCGAGTAGATCTCGTCCCACAGCTTCATGCCATCGCCGTGATACAGCCAGGCGTTGGTCTCGGTGGTGTTCATGCCGAAGGGCACGGCGGTGAAGAACTGGGCCGCAGGGACCTTGCCCTTCCAGTAGTAGGAGGCCGAGTGGCCCATCTGGGCAGTGCCGGAGGACACGGCATCGAAGACTTCCAGCGCCGGCACCATCTCGCCGGCGCCATAGACCTTGACCTGCAGGCGACCACCGGAGAGCTGACCGATCAGGCTGGCGAACTCATTGGCACCGGTGCCCAGTGCCGGGAAGTTCTTCGGCCAGGAGGTGACCATCTTCCAGTGGATGGTCTCGCCCTCGGAGGCATTGGCGGTGGACACGAAAGGCGCGGCGGCGAGACCGGCAGCACCGGCCCCCAGAGCAGAGAGAAAACGGCGGCGTTGCATGGGACTTTCCTTGTTCGAGTTGTGGGCAATGCATGACACGGCATCAAGACAGCAGATTGTCTGCCACTATGCCGCGACCCATGGATGGCCCACAACTGCACCAAGGCCGTAATGGCGCACGAATACCGCGCCCCCTGCGCCACTCTTCACCTCTTGCCAGCGCCTCGTATCAGCGCCTGCTATCAGGACTTGCTGTCAGCTCAGCACTTCCAGCTTGGCAAAGCCCAGCACCAGCCACTTGTCGCCTTCGCCCTCGAAGCTGATCTGCACGCGCGCGCGCTCACCCTGGCCTTCGGCATTGATGACCACGCCTTCCCCGAACAGCGGATGGCGCACCAGGCTGCCAAGCGAGAGTGCCGGCATGTCGCCATTGGCCTCGACACTCTCCTGACGCGGACCGGATGGACGGCGATTCGGCGTGGCGCGCTGGGTCGAGACCGGACGCGAGACCTGACCACGCAGACGCACCTCTTCCAGCAGCTCTTCCGGCAGCTCACGCAGGAAGCGCGACGGCCGCTGGAAAGTCTCCTTGCCGTGCATGCGCCGCAGCTCGGCGTAGGTCAGGTAGAGGCGCTGCATGGCGCGGGTGACACCGACATAACACAGGCGACGCTCTTCCTCGAGACGCCCCGGCTCTTCCAGCGACATCTTGTGCGGGAACAGTCCCTCCTCGACCCCGGCGACGAATACCACCGGGAATTCGAGTCCCTTGGCGGAGTGCAGCGTCATCATCTGCACGCATTCCTCGCCTTCGGCGGCTTCATGGTCGCCGGCATCCAGTGCGGCTTCGGCGAGGAAGGGTTCCAGCGCCTCGGCACCTTCGCTGGGGGCTTCCGGGTCCATGCGCTCGCCCTGACTGAAGGCACGGCAGGCATTGACCAGCTCCGAGAGGTTCTCGAGGCGTGCCTGGCCCTTCTCGCCCTTCTCGGCGGCGTGATGCTCACGCAGGCCGGTGGCGTGGATGACGTGCTCGACCAGCTCATGCAGCGCCATGCCGGCGGTGTCGTTGTCGAGGCCATCGATGATGTCGGCGAAGGCTCGCACGGCAGTCGCGGCGCGTCCCTTGAGGGCGCCATCGGAGACCGCATCGCTCATCGCCTGCCACATGGTCAGGTTGCCGTAGCGTGCGCGCTCGCGCAGCTGCTCGACGGTGCGCATTCCGATGCCACGCGCCGGCACGTTGATCACGCGCTCCAGGGCGGCATCGTCCTCGCGGTTGTTCATCAGGCGCAAATAGGCGAGCGCGTTCTTGATCTCGAGACGCTCGTAGAAGCGCTGGCCGCCATAGATGCGATAGGGCATGCCCTGGCGGATCAGCGTCTCCTCCAGCACGCGTGACTGGGCATTGGAGCGATACAGGATCGCGATCTCGTCGCGGCTGTAGCCATGCTCATTGACCAGCTCACGGATGGTATCGGCGATATAACGCGACTCGTCGATATCATTGAAGCCGGCATAGACACGAATGCGCTCGCCACGACCGCTATCGGTCCACAGCTCCTTGCCCATGCGCCCGCCGTTGTGGCTGATCAGGGCGTTGGCGGCCTCCAGAATGGCGCTGGAGGAGCGGTAGTTCTGCTCCAGACGCACCACGCGGGTGTTGGCGAACTCCTCGGTGAAGCGCTGGATGTTCTCGACCCGCGCGCCACGCCAGCCGTAGATGGACTGGTCATCATCGCCGACCACGGTCATGCACTCGCGATCACCGGCCAACAGCTTCAGCCAGGCGTACTGCAGGGTGTTGGTATCCTGGAACTCGTCGACCAACAGGTGGGCGAAGCGCTCGCGGTAATGCGCCAGCAGATGCGGCGTATCACGCAGCAGTTCCAGCGAGCGCAGCAGCAGCTCACCGAAATCGACCAGGCCGCCGCGTTCACAGGCGAGCTGATAGAGCTCATACATCTCGACCATCTTGCCCATGTAGGCATCGCCATGGGTCTGCACCTGATGGGCGCGCAGACCTTCCTCCTTGCAGCCGGCGATGAAGTACTGGACCTGCTTGGGCGGCCAGCGCTCATCATCGACGTTGTGCTCCTTGAGCAGCCGTTTGACCATGCGCAGCTGGTCATCGCTGTCGATGATCTGGAAGTGCTCGGGCAGGCGCGCCTCCTGCCAATGGGTGCGCAGCAGACGGTGACTGATTGAGTGGAAGGTACCGACCCACATGTGGCGCAGGCTGCTGCCATTGAGCGCCTCGAGACGCGTGCGCATCTCCCGCGAGGCCTTGTTGGTGAAGGTCACCGACAGGATGGCGTAGGGCGAGAACTGATATTGGTCCATCAACCAGGCGATGCGGTGAACCAGCACGCGGGTCTTGCCGGAACCGGCCCCCGCCAGTACCAGCATGTTGCCCGGCGGCGCGGACACGGCCTCACGCTGATGCGTGTTGAGGTGATCGAGGAGGGGCGATTCGGTCATGCAGGGCTCACCACAGGGCAGAGGAGTCGAGGAGCGGAGCAGCGTGAGATTCGCTGCCCCTGTTCAGGCATCCACCTTATCACAGCGGCCTGCCCTGCTCTTCCCCGCGCCGGCCTTCCTTGCACATACGTGCCTTGCACTTGCCTTCAAGGCAGAGGATGCCCAAGTGATGCTCAGTGGGTATCGAAGTCGTGGTCGTCGATGCGCAGAGTGGCGAGGCTCTTCTTGACTGCCTCCAGCTGCTCCTTGAGCTTGGGGCCACGCGCCTTGGCGACACCGACCGCCAGCGTATCGACGATTACCAGGTGCGCGATACGCGAGCTCATCGGGGTGTAGATCTCGGTGTCTTCGTGCACATCGATGTGCAGCGGCAGCGTGACTTCATCCGCCAGTGGCGAACCACTCGGGCACAGCCCGATGACGGTCGCGCCGGCGTCACGCGCCAGCCGCACGCTGGCGATCAGTGCCTTGGTGCGGCCGGTCTGGGAGATGGCCACCACCACGTCACGCGGCCCCAGCGTCACCGCTGACATGTTCTGCATGTGCGGGTCGGTGTAGGCGGCAGTGGAGATCTGCAGGCGGAAGAACTTGTGCTGGGCATCGTGAGCCACGGCGCCCGAGGCGCCATAGCCGTAGAACTCGACCCGGCTGGCGGAGGCCAGCGAGTGGATGGCACGCGCGACGGCTTCGGCATCCAGGCGGTCACGCACCGACAGCAGGGTACCGATGGTGGAATCGAACAGCGAGTGCGAGAACTCGGCCACGCTGTCGGAGTCATTCATGGAGAACTGGGCGAACTGGGTGCCGGTGGCGAGGCGTTGCGCCAGCTGCAGCTTGAAATCCTGGAAGCCGGCAAAGCCCATTGCCCGACAGAAACGCACGACCGTCGGCTCACTGACCGATGACTCGCTGGCCAGATCGACGATCCGCATGTGAATCACTTCCTCCGGATGACGAAGGACATAGCGTGCGACCTTTTGTTCAGAGCGGCGGAAATTCTCCATCCGGCTCCTCAGGTCGTCGAAGATGGCATGGCTCACGGCACACTCCTTGCAGACTTCATGGGCATGCCTGAGCTTACGTCATCCCCCCGGGGGTGTCGCCTGCACAGGCAGGCTATAGTCACAATTTTGTCAAGTGAGCTATAGTAAAACGGTGTGGCGCCAGTGAAAGCCCACATCCTTTGGATGCCATGGAGGTCGAATCATGCGTAATTCAGAGCAGGTAGATACGCTCAAGAAAGAGCTTCTCGATATTTTCATGACTCTCGGTGCCGACGAACATCAGGCCCGCAAGAAACAAAGCGCAGTCCGCCATCTCCGCGCCCGTCGTGGAATAGAATTGCACAACGAAATCAAGCGCCTAAGCGAGGATTTAAGCGACATCGAAGTGCTGGAAATGGATACTGAAAGCGATATCGACACCCACTGATTCCAGGCGGGGAGGCGATACGCTCCCCGCCGATCAGTGATGTTTTCACGCTCTGATCCGCCAGGGTTCGGGCTCCATGCGACACCTTCCACCATCTCTTTCGAGCATGGTCGTACCCCCCTCTCGCGGTATTTCTCGTCAGATCCTCCCGACAAACACTTCTTGTTGCGGCCCCTGTTGCGTCTGAAATCTCCTGAAATGGCGTGTTTTCTACACAAGGCCTGAAGATATCTCGCCGAAAGGTCGTGATATTCATGCCTCATATTGCAAAACCCTACGACCAATGACGCACCATTACAGTGCGAGCGCTCACTGACCCTATCTGACCTCAGAGAATCCGCCTCTTGCCTCGTCAGAAACACGAGAGGCCCGCCGGATAGGCGAGCCTCTTGAGGTACTGCATCTTCGTGCTGAGTGTGACGTGCCTCTGCTGGGGTCAGCGAGGACGGAGGTAGTTACAGGCTTGACGCGAACACCACGACCACACCGATCGGGGCGATATAGCGCGCCACGAAGCTCCACAGCGAGAAGGCCGAGTCGCTCATGTTGAGCTGGCTGCGCACTTCGTCACGGCCCATGAACCAGCCGACGAAGACGATGGTCGCCAGACCGGTCAGCGGCAGCATCAGCTTGCTGGTCGCGTAGTCGAGCAGGTCGAAGATGGTCATGCCTTCGAACTTGGCGAACATGCCCAGCGGCGCCACGTCACTCCACAGGTTGAAGGACAGGATGGTGGCGATGCCCAGCAGCCAGGTGGCGATACCCGCGACCCAGGCCGAGCCGACGCGCGACATCGGCGTCTTCTCTTCCAGCCATTCGACGATAGGCTCCAGCAGCGAGATGCCTGAGGTCCAGGCCGCGAATACCAGCAGTACGAAGAACACCACACCGAAGACTTCACCGCCCGGCATGTGACCGAAGGCCAGCGGCAGGGTCTGGAAGATCAGACCCGGGCCCGCCGCGGCGTCGAGGCCGTTGGAGAACACCACCGGGAAGATGGCCAGACCGGCCAGCAGGGCGATGACGGTATCCAGCACCACCACGACCAGCGCGGTACGCCCGATATTGACGTCATCGGACAGGTAGGAGCCGTAGGCCATCATGATGCCCATGCCCAGTGACAGGGTGAAGAAGGCATGCCCCATGGCCGCCAGCACGCCATCCTTGTCGAGCTTGGAGAAGTCCGGCGTCAGCAGCCAGGCGGCCGCATCAGCGAAGCCATCGGTGGTGGCGGCGTAGCCGACCAGCACGATCAACATCACCGCCAGCAGCGGCATCAGGATCTTGGCGGCACGCTCCAGGCCACCGGCGACCCCGCCGGCAACGACCAGGATCACCATCAGCATGAAGGCACTGTGCCAGGCCAGCAGCGTGGTCGGGTCCCCCAGCAGACCGCCGAACAGGCTACCGGCCGTGTCAGAGGTCAGGGTTTCGAAACTGCCGCTGGCCGCGTCGGCGATGAAGGCCAGCGCCCAACCGCCGATGACGCTGTAGAAGGACAGGATCAGGTAGGCGCCGAGCACGCCGGCTACCCCGATCAAGACCCAGGCGGGACTGCGTTTGAGCCGGGCACTGATGTGGCTCATGGTCGAGATGGGGTTCTTCTGCCCCAAGCGACCCAGCAGCCATTCCGACATCAGGATCGGCAGGCCGATCAGCAGGATGCAGATCAGATAGACGAGGACGAAGGCACCGCCGCCGCTCTCACCTGTCATGTAGGGGAATTTCCAGATATTGCCCAGACCGACGGAAGAACCGACGGCAGCCAGGGTAAAGGCCAGGCGAGAAGACCACTGTGCGTGGGAATGCGGTTTGGATGACATGTGAATCCCTGATTCGTCGCGAGGGCGCCTGTCGCTGGTAGCGACTTCGGGCACCTTGTTGTGCTTGTTGCATCATGCTGCCAATGCGGACGGATCATCCGTGGCCAACACGATGGCGTCGCAGGATCACTGCTGTGGTGCTCCCGGCATTCACGCTGACCGGGTAGGTCGTGGGGAATGACAGGCAAGTGCCGATAGGCACGCCGGAACGGGCAGACTGCCCATCTCCGGTAAATATCGCCGCGGTAACGGCAACATGTGGCTAAAGCTACTCGATTGAGGGGCCATCTGCCAGCAAGCCACCATCAGACCATGGCCTCACAGGAGAAACATCACGCCCTGATGGAGCGTCAGAACAGACTGCCCTGCCCCTCGCCCGGAAAGGCCCCGACCAAGGGGCGGCCCAGTTTCGCCAGCACCTGATTGGCCAACAGGCGTGCCAGTGCGGGCGCTGCCTTGTTGTCCGGTGTATGCACGAAGAGGAACGGGCTTTTCCCCTGACTTATCCACAAGGAAAGACGCTCTACCCAGGGGGCAAACAGTGCCCGATTGGTGGATTCATCGTAATGCCCGATGAAACGCACCACGGGATGTTGTCCGCTGGAGAACACATGCAATGGGCGGTGAGGCTTTTCCGAGCGCGCCACCGCAAGGCCCGGATGCGCGGTGGTAGGGCCACTGAAGAGTGGACGCACATCCAGCATCACGCGATCGACTGCGTGAGTTATCAACAAGCGATTCAACTGTCGTTCCACCTCACCCTTGGCGAAGAATATCGGGTCGCGGGGCTCCACCGCCCAGGCAAGCCCTGTTCCCTTCACCGACTGCAGAAATTGCTCGAGGCGTGGCAGGACGTCCGCCCCGAGGTCACGTGGTAGCTGAATCATGATCGGACCGAGGCGGTCCTTTATCGGTACCAGGCAATCTAGAAATGCCGCCAATTCCTGCTCGATGCCCTGCAGACGCAATTCATGAGTCAGTCGGCCCGGCAACTTGAAGCAGAAGCGAAAATTGGCCGGTGCCTGACGTGCCCAGCTGGCGATGGCAGCAGCCGTGGGCTGGGCATAGAAACTGGTATTGCCCTCGACACTATCGAAGACCCTGGCGTAATCCGCCAGATGTTCCCGCGGGCCGCTGCCCGGCAACAGGCTGCCGCGCCAGTCGTCATTGGCCCACATCGCGAGCCCGAGATGAAGATGTCCCGCCGAGTGCGAGGTATCCGGCGGTTCGGAGGCTGCATGAAAATGGTGCATGAAGAGGCCAGAACTAGAGGAATATAAGGGTCAAAGAGCCAACAAGCCGAAGAATATCGTCTGCCAGAGCGACGTAAGCACAATAAAAACTGTCATCACGGCGTGCTATGGTCCGCATCCTGCATGACACGTCAGCAGGCGGTCCACCCACCGCCCTGACTCCGCTTCCTGCCAGCCACAAGCCGCGCCGGAAGACACTCTTGTTGACTGCCCATACCCCGGAGCCTGTCATGACTGCTTTCCAACGACTCATACTGCGCGCCAGCGGCAGCCGCTCACGCGCGGCAAATGCCATCACCCTGCGCAGCCTGATCACGCTCATCGAGGGCTGCCTGCTGGTGGCGCTTGGCGTACGCCTGCTGCAGGCCGGTGGCCTGCTGGTCAGTGGCACTGCCGGCATGTCGTTGCTGGGTGCCGACCTGACAGCACTGAGCTTCGGCAGCCTGTTCTTCCTGATCAACCTGCCCTTCTACGGCCTGGCCTGGAAACAGCTGGGGCTGAATTTCACCCTGCGCACGCTGGGCTGCGTCACCCTGCTCTCCGTGCTGTCCGATGTGCTGGCGGTCAGCTTGCCGCTGGGCGCTGTCAGCCTGCCGGTCGCGGCGATAGCCGCAGGCCTGTTGATCGGCCTGGGCATCACGCTGCTGTTTCGCGAGAACGCCTCACTGGGCGGCCTGAACATTCTGGCGCTGCATCTGGAGCGACGCTTCGGCATCCATGCCGGTCGCACCACCTTCGCCTTCGACCTGCTGCTGATCGCGATCGCCGCGCTGGTCTACCCCTGGCCACAGGTCATCTGTTCAGCACTGGCATTCGCGACACTGTCCTTCGTGCTGGGCCGCTACCATCGCCGCACGCCCCAGACCGCACAGCCTGCTTCACCGGCACATGACAAGCAGGTACAGACGGCTCACTAGCGGCGACCGCGTCCCCCGCTGGAAGAGCCGCCGCCCTTGTACGAGGCGCCCTTGCCAGCCGGGCTGTTTTTCCCCGAGCTCGTGTTGCCGTAACTCTTGCTGCTACCGCCCTTGTTGGCAGAGCCTTTGTTGGCAGAGCTCTTGTTAACAGCCCCCTTGCTGTTGGCCGCGCCACGCTCATTGCGACCATCGCTGGCGTTGCCACGCGTGCGCGGCTTGAGGCCGCCGGCGAGCTTGCCGGCGCCTCCCGAACTCTTGGTGGTATTCCTGCGGGCACTTTTACCGTCACTTCTGCCTTCCTGATTGCCACGCCCCGGGGTGCGCTCATCAGAACGCTCACGACGCCCTGTACTCTCCTGCTTGGCTCCTGAACGCTGGCCCGGATGGCGTTGATCAGCACCGCGCTGACCTGTGTCGCGCTTATCAGGGCTGCGCTGACCCGGACTGCGCCGACGTGTGTCACGCTGACCGACAGCGCTATTGCCGCCTTCATGACGTCGAGTCCCGCTACGCCGGCCAGCGTCCGTACCCTGGGCGGCGCGCTGATGGCGCGCGGCCGTCGCATGCTGGGAAGGCGGCGGTGCCGCGGCCAGGCGCGAGGCTTCTTCGGTTCCACTGGAGCCCTCGATCATCTGCTGGATATCCGCCATCTCGCGCTGGGTGAGATATCGCCATTCGCCGACTCCCAGCCCGTCCAGGCTGACATTCATGATGCGCACCCGCTTGAGCTTGAAGACCTCATAGCCCAGCGCCTCACACATGCGACGGATCTGACGGTTGAGGCCCTGGGTCAGGATGATGCGGAACACATAGGTCGAGATCTGCTCGATGCGACACGGCTGGGTGATGGTGTCCAGAATCGGCACGCCAGCGGCCATGCGCTTGAGGAAGTCGGCGTTGATCGGCTTGTCGACCCGCACCACATATTCCTTCTCGTGGGCATTGCCGGCACGCAGGATCTTGTTGACGATATCGCCGTCACTGGTCAGGAAGATCAGGCCATCGGAGGGCTTGTCGAGGCGGCCGATCGGGAAGATCCGCTTGGGATGACCGATGTAATCGATGATGTTGCCATCGACATGGCGCTCGGTGGTACAGGTGATGCCCACCGGCTTGTTGAAGGCCAGGTAGACCGCTTCCTGCTTGGCTTTCAATGGCTTGCCGTTGACCAGCACTTCATCGCCCGGCGCGACCTTGGTACCCATTTCGGGCACGTCCCCATTGATGGTCACGCGTCCTTCGGCGATGTAGCGGTCCGCCTCGCGCCGCGAGCAGAAGCCCGTTTCGCTGATGAACTTGTTGAGGCGGGTAAGCGATGCGTCGCGATCAGTCATGGCAGGTCACGTGCGTGCGCCGGGCGATGAACGCGCAGCGGACGGAAGGGGATAAGAAGGCAGGCGCACAGGATACCAAAAACGGCAGCCCGAAGGCTGCCGTTGGCACAATGAGACTGGGCTCATCCAGTGCTGCGCCAGATAGGGCGCAGCCGTCCTGCAGCGCGGATCACTCGACCGTGACACTCTTGGCCAGGTTGCGCGGCTGATCGACATCAGTGCCCTTGAGCACGGCGACGTGATAGGACAGCAGCTGCAGCGGCAGGGTGTAGAGAATCGGCGCCAGCACTTCACTGACATGCGGCATGCGCAGCACACGCACGCCTTCGCTCTCTTCAAGGCTGATGTTCTCGTCAGCGAACACGTAAAGCTCGCCGCCACGCGCACGCACTTCCTGCAGATTCGACTTGAGCTTCTCGAGCAGCTCGTCGTTCGGCGCCACCGCCACTACCGGCATGTCGGCATCGACCAGTGCCAGCGGGCCGTGTTTCAGCTCACCCGCCGGATAAGCCTCAGCGTGGATGTAGGAGATTTCCTTGAGCTTGAGCGCGCCTTCCAGTGCGATGGGGAACTGGGTGCCACGCCCGAGGAACAGCGCATTGTGCTTGTCGGCGAAGGCCTCGGAGAGACGTTCGATCTCGCTGTCCATGGCCAGTGCCTTGGTGACCAGCGACGGCAGCTGACGCAGCTCACGCACCACCTCGGCTTCCCCCGCCTCATCACCGCCACGCACACGACGCAGCGACAGTGTCAGCAGCATCAGACCGATCAGCTGGGTGGTAAAGGCCTTGGTGGAGGCGACGCCGATTTCCGGGCCGGCCATGGTCATCAGGCTGAGGTCTGATTCCCGCACCAGCGAGCTGCCCGGGACGTTGCAGATCGCCAGGCTACCGAGGAAGCCACCCAGCGACTGGGCATAGCGCAGCGCGGACAGCGTATCGGCGGTCTCGCCGGACTGGGACAGTGTGACGAACAGGGTGCCATCGGCGACCACCACCGGACGGTAGCGGAACTCGGACGCGACCTCGACCGCCGCCGGAATGCCGGCCAGACGCTCGATCCAGTAATGCGCGACCATGCCGGCGTGGTAGCTGGTCCCACAGGCGACGATCTGCACCTGCTTGACCTGACGGAAGAGGTTTTCCGCCTCGCTGCCGAAGCTGCGCACCAGCACGTGGTCACCGTTCAGGCGGCCTTCCAGCGTGGCGGCCAGCACACGCGACTGCTCGTGGATTTCCTTGAGCATGAAGTGACGGTAATCGCCCTTGGAAGCGGCATCCTGCGCGTGCTCGAAGGTCTGCACCGGACGCTCGTTGGCCTCGGTGACCAGGCGCTCGCCCTGCTCGAAGATCTCGATCTGCTCGGCGGTCATGCGCACCAGATCGCCTTCCTTCAGGTAGATGAAGCGATCAGTGACCTGCAGCAGCGCCAACTGATCGGAGGCCAGGAAGTGCTCGTCGATCCCGACACCGATCACCAGCGGGCTTCCCTGACGCGCGCCGATCAGAACGTCCGGCTGGGCACGATGCACCACGCCCAGCGCGAAGGCGCCATCGAGCAGCGCCACCGCCTTCTGCACCGCGGTCAGAAGGTCCTGACTCAGGGTGTATTCACGCGCCAGCAGGTGCGCGACGACCTCGGTGTCCGTCTCGGAGGTAAAGACATAACCCTGACCTTCCAGCTCGCGCTTGAGGGTCTCGTAGTTCTCGATGATGCCGTTGTGGACCACGGCCAGACTGTCACCGGACTGGTGCGGGTGGGCGTTGGCCTCACTCGGTGCACCATGGGTGGCCCAGCGGGTGTGCGCGATGCCGACACGCCCCTTGAGCGGCGCTTCCTCGAGACGCTCCTGCAGCGCTGCGACCTTGCCCAGCGCACGCACGCGGTTCAGGCGCCCCTCTTCGGAGAGGACGGCCATGCCTGCGCTGTCGTAGCCACGGTATTCGAGGCGGTGCAGGCCCTCGAGCAGGATGTTCTGGACGTTACGACTGGCGACGGCGCCGACGATGCCACACATGAGCGATCTCCTTATGCAGTTGCTGGCTCGATGAGCGGGGCGATCAACACCTCGACGCCATGAGCGCGAATCTGGTCACGCGCGGCATCAGGCAGCGCGTCATCGGTTATCAGGGTACTGACGCTGGTCCAGGCCAGCTCCAGGTTGGGAATGCGACGGCCCAGCTTGTGGGATTCCGCCATCACCACCACTTCTCGCGACACCTCGGCCATCACGCGCGACAGGCCGATCAGCTCGTTGAAGGTGGTGGTGCCACGCTCGAGGTCGAGACCATCCGCGCCGAGAAACACCTGATCGAAGTCATAGCTGCGCAGTACCTGCTCCGCCACCTGACCCTGGAAGGAATCCGAGTGCGGGTCCCAGGTGCCGCCGGTCATCAGCAGCACCGGCTCGTTTTCCAGCTCGCGGATGGCATTGGCCACGCTCAGCGAGTTGGTCATCACGATCAGGTCATCCCGACCCTTGAGCTCGGGAATCAACACCACCGTGGTGGTGCCACTGTCGATGATGATGCGCTGGTGCGCGCGGATACGGCTCGCGGCGAGGCGGGCGATGGCCTGCTTGGCGGCGCTGACCGGCTCGTCATGTACCAGCAGCTCACGCGGCATGGCCACGGCGCCGCCATAGCGCCTGAGCAGCAGGCCACTCTTCTCGAGGAAGGCCAGGTCCTTGCGGATGGTGACCTCCGAGGTGGCAAGCTCCCGCGCCAGTGCCTCGACACTGACCTCACCGTCACGCGCCAGCTGATCAAGGATCTGGTGACGCCGTTGTGGTGTCAGTCGCTTTGACATCGGGAACTCCCATAAAGTTTCGAACCGAAAGATAAGAGAGATTAATCGAAACATCAAGTGAAAGACGCTAGAGGATGAGACGATTCGCTCCCGGCCGGTCAACCAGCACAATCGGCCGTGACGAAAAAACGGGGAGACACCTGTCGGTGCCTCCCCGCCGGTGATGCTCATCTCCCCTCAGGGGCAAGCATCACTACCACTACTGCCGATCACTGTAGCCGATCACTTCTTGGTCGGACGCGGCCATTCCGGCTTGTCGATACGCTTGCCGCGCGCCACGCTCAGCGCGCCCTCGGCGACATCGCGGCTCAAGGTAGAACCGGCACCCACAGTGGCACCGGCACCGATCTTGAGCGGTGCCACCAGCGCCGAGTTGGAGCCGATGAAGGCATTGGCGCCGATTTCGGTGCGGAACTTGTTGGCACCATCATAGTTGCAGGTGATGGTGCCGGCGCCGACATTGACGGCCTCGCCGAGGGTGGCATCGCCGACATAACTCAGGTGATTGATCTTGGCATCGACACCGACCTGGGCATTCTTGGTCTCGACGAAGTTGCCGATACGTGCGCCACGCGCAAGCTCGGTGCCCGGACGCAGACGCGCGAACGGACCGACGTTGTTGTCGCCTTCCAGCACGGCGCCGTCGATGACGCTGTGCGGCGCGATGTTGGCACCGGCACCGATGGTGGCGTTGCGGATCACGCAGTGGGCGCCGATGACCACATCATCCGCCAGGGTGACGTCGCCTTCGAAGATGCAGCCGACATCGATGCTGATGTCAGTGCCGATGGTCAGCTTGCCGCGCACATCGATGCGTGACGGATCGGCCAGGCTGGCGCCTTCGGTCATCAGGCGGTTGGCCTCACGACGCTGGAAGGCACGCTCGAGATCGGCCAGCTGCAGGCGGTTGTTGACGCCCTGCACTTCCTCGACTGCCGCCGGCTGGGCGGTGGCGATGTTGACGCCTTCGCTGGCTGCCATGGCGATGATGTCGGTCAGGTAGTACTCACCCTGGGCATTGTCGGCGGACAGCGCCGGCAGCCAGCGCTTGAGCTGAGCACCGGTGGTGGCGAGGATACCGGTGTTGCCTTCCTGGATGGCCAGCTGCTCCGGCGTGGCATCCTTGTGCTCGACGATGGCGCTGACGCGGCCTTCGGCGTCACGCACGATACGGCCATAGCCTGTCGGGTCTTCCAGAATCACCGTCAGCAGCCCCAGGGTCTGCTCACTGACTTCGGCCAGCAGCGCCTCGAGGGTCTCGCGACGAATCAGCGGCACATCGCCATACAGGATCAGTACCTTGCCATCACCGATGGCGTCCAGTGACTGGGCCACGGCATGCCCTGTGCCCTTCTGCTCTGCCTGTACCGCGAAACTGGCACCGGTATCGGCCAGCTGCTGCTGGACGCGCTCACCACCATGACCGATGACGACATTCAGATGCGCACCGTTCAGACCTGCAGCAGTGTCAGCCACATGACGCACCATCGCCTTGCCTGCCAGCGGGTGCAGCACCTTCGGCAATCTGGAACGCATGCGGGTGCCCTGGCCTGCGGCAAGAATGACGACGTCGGTACGCTCTGCGCTGCTCATCGGTGAACTCCTGTAGAAAGCGGGTCTTCATACCTGAAGCCCTGAAAATAGTGGCGCCATGATAGCAGCTGATCCGTGACCTGCCAGTGACGAGGTTTACCCACGGGGCTGTCGCCGAGAACAGACCCGAGAAAGTAGCAGTACTCCCGCAAGAGGCTTGAGCCTATAGGCTCAGCACTCAAGGCGCTGGCGAATGAGTATGCTCAGCCTTGGATCACGCCAGGCTGCCTCGCCGGTCAGACCGGCCGTCCCATTGTGCCAAGCACAAAAAAAGGCGACCCGAAGGTCGCCTCTTTCCTGTCACTGGCCGTCATGGCCCAGTGCATCTCAGCGCGTGTGACGACGCATCTGCTGCACGGTGCGCAGCTTGGCCATCGCCTCGGCCAGTTCGGCCGTGGCGCGTGAGTATTCCAGTTCGGAAGCCTGGTCGTTCATGGCCTTCAAGGCCACTTCCTTGGCTTCCTGGGCTGCCGCCTCATCCAGATCGTCGGCACGTACTGCGGTGTCGGCGAGGACTGAAACGAGGTTCGGCTGCACTTCGAGAAATCCGCCACTGACGTAGTAGATTTCCTCGGCCCCACCCTGACGCTGAACGCGAATCGGGCCGGGTTGCAGCTCGGTCAGCAGCGGAGCGTGGCCCGGCATGATGCCGAGATCACCTTCGCTGCCGGCAGCCACGAGACGCTCGACCAGGCCGGAAAAGATGCCTTTCTCAGCGCTGACGATGTCGCAATGGACGCTCATAGCCATACCTGTTTCCTCATGCCTGAACAGGGAAATTACATGCCCTTGGCTTTCTCGACAGCTTCGTCGATGGTGCCGACCATGTAGAACGCCTGCTCCGGCAGTGCGTCATATTCGCCGTCCAGAATACCTTGGAAGCCGCGGATGGTGTCCTTGAGGGACACGTACTTGCCCGGCGCGCCGGTGAAGATTTCCGCAACGAAGAACGGCTGTGACAGGAAGCGCTGGATCTTGCGCGCACGTGCCACGGTCTGCTTGTCTTCGTCAGACAGCTCGTCCATCCCGAGGATGGCGATGATGTCTTTCAGCTCCTTGTAGCGCTGCAACACACCCTGAACGTTACGGGCAGTGTTGTAGTGCTCTTCGCCAACGACCAGCGGGTCGAGCTGACGAGAGGTGGAGTCGAGCGGGTCAACGGCCGGATAGATACCCAGCTCGGCAATCTGACGGGACAGTACGACAGTCGCGTCAAGGTGCGAGAAGGTGGTCGCCGGCGACGGATCGGTCAAGTCATCCGCGGGGACGTAGACGGCCTGCACGGAAGTGATCGAGCCAGTCTTGGTAGAAGTGATGCGCTCCTGCAGGACGCCCATCTCTTCCGCCAGAGTCGGCTGATAACCAACCGCGGACGGCATACGACCCAGCAGTGCGGACACTTCGGTCCCCGCCAGGGTGTAACGATAGATGTTGTCGACGAACAGCAGAACGTCACGACCTTCGTCACGGAACTTCTCGGCGATGGTCAGGCCGGTCAGTGCCACGCGCAGACGGTTGCCCGGCGGCTCGTTCATCTGGCCATAGACCAGGGCAACCTTGTCGAGAACGTTGGATTCCTTCATTTCGTGGAAGAAATCGTTACCTTCACGAGTACGCTCACCCACGCCCGCGAACACGGAATAACCGCTGTGCTCGGTGGCGATGTTGCGGATCAGCTCCATCATGTTGACGGTCTTGCCGACACCGGCGCCGCCGAACAGACCGACCTTGCCGCCCTTGGCGAACGGGCAGACCAGGTCGATGACCTTGATGCCGGTTTCCAGAAGCTCGCTGGACGCTGCCTGTTCCGCGAAGCTCGGGGCTGCACGGTGAATCGGCATGTGCTCTTCAGCACCCACGTCGCCAGCTTCGTCGATCGGCTGACCCAGCACGTTCATGATGCGACCCAGAGTCGCCGTGCCGACCGGCACGGAGATCGGAGCACCGGTGCTCTCAACTGCGAGACTGCGCTTGAGGCCTTCGGTCGAACCCATTGCGATAGTACGGACCACGCCGTCGCCCAGCTGCTGCTGGACTTCGAGTACGGTCTCGCTATCGGCGACGTTCAGGGCGTCGTAGACCTTGGGCACTGCGTCCCGCGGAAACTCGACGTCAATCACCGCGCCGATGATTTGTACGATACGTCCGCTCATTCCTGGTTCCTCTTAAACCTGCGATTGAAACCTGCTTGCCTGTTGCCACGCTGTCATCAGACGGCGGCGGCACCGGATACGATCTCGGAGATTTCCTGAGTGATCGCTGCCTGGCGGGCCTTGTTGTAGACCAGCTGAAGGTCGTCGATCAGGTCGCCGGCGTTATCGGTCGCACTCTTCATTGCGATCATTCGCGCTGCCTGTTCGCAGGCGATGTTCTCGACCACGGCCTGGTAGACCTGGGCCTCGACATAGCGCTTGAGCAGCTTGTCGAGCAACGAGACGGCATCCGGCTCATACAGGTAGTCCCATGTAGTGGGACCGGTTTCTTCGTCATTCAGATCAGCTTCGAGAGGAAGCAGCTGACGCACGACCGGCTTCTGCGTCATGGTGTTGACGAACTCGTTGAACACCACGTACAGACGGTCGAGGCTGCCCTCGTCGAATGCGTCCAGCATGGCCTTGACGCTACCGATCAGATCCTGGGTACCCGGGGAATCCCCGAGACCGGACTTGGCGGCAAGCAGGTTGCCACCGTAGTTGCGGAAGAAGGTACCGGCCTTGGAGCCGAGGGCACAGAAGTCCACCTCGACACCCTGATCGCGCCAGCTCTTCGCATGCTTGGTGACAGCCTTGAACAGATTGGCGTTCAGGCCACCACACAGGCCGCGATCACTGGAGACCACAATATAACCGACACGCTTCACATCGCGTTCCATCAGATAGGGATGGCGATATTCCGGGTTGGCCCGGGCGATGTGTCCTACAACTTTGCGGATCTGATGAGCATAAGGCTGGCTGGCCGCCATGCGATCCTGCGCTTTACGCATCTTGGACGCAGCCACCATTTCCATGGCGCTGGTGATCTTTTGCGTATTTTTGATGCTCCCGATCTGGGAGCGAATCTCTTTTGCAGCTGCCATAGCGATCTGCCTTATTCATGCCACCCGAAGGGAAACGACAGGGCCCGGCCTAGCCGGGCCATGCCACTTACCAGCTTTGAGTCGCCTTGAACTTCTCGACGCCAGCCTTGAGACCATTCTTGATCTCGTCATCGTAGCCGCCGGACTGATTGATCTTGTCCAGAAGATCCGCGTGCTCGGAGCGCATGAAGTCCAGCAGCGCCTTCTCGAAGCCCAGCACCTTGGCGACTTCGACGTCATCCAGGTAGCCTTCGTTGGCCGCGAACAGCGAGATCGCCATGTCGGCCACGGACATCGGAGAGTACTGCTTCTGCTTCATCAGCTCGGTGACACGCTGACCATGCTCGAGCTGCTTGCGGGTCGCTTCGTCCAGATCAGAGGCGAACTGGGAGAAAGCTGCCAGCTCACGGTACTGAGCCAGTGCCAGACGCACACCACCACCCAACTTCTTGATGATCTTGGTCTGAGCAGCACCACCGACACGGGAAACAGACAGACCCGCGTTGATGGACGGACGGATACCGGAGTTGAACAGGCTGGTCTCGAGGAAGATCTGACCGTCGGTGATGGAGATCACGTTGGTCGGAACGAACGCAGACACGTCGCCACCCTGGGTCTCGATGATCGGCAGCGCAGTCAGGGAGCCGGTCTTGCCTTTCACTTCACCGTTGGTGAACTGCTCGACATATTCGGCGTTGACGCGTGCGGAACGCTCAAGCAGACGGGAGTGGAGATAGAAGACGTCGCCCGGGTAGGCTTCACGGCCCGGCGGACGCTTGAGCAGCAGGGAGATCTGACGGTACGCCCATGCCTGCTTGGTCAGATCGTCATAGACGATCATCGCGTCTTCACCGCGGTCGCGGAAGTATTCACCCATGGTGCAACCGGCGTACGGTGCCAGGAACAGCATGGCAGCCGGGTCGGAAGCGCCAGCCGCGACGATGATGGTGTGTTCCATCGCGCCGTGCTCTTCGAGCTTGCGCACGACGTTGGCAATGGTGGACTGCTTCTGGCCGACGGCGACGTAGACACAGGTAATGCCCTTGCCCTTCTGATTGATGATGGCATCAATCGCGATGGCGGACTTACCAATCTGACGGTCACCGATGATCAGCTCGCGCTGACCACGGCCGATCGGCACCATGGCATCGATGGACTTCAGACCTGTCTGCACCGGCTGGTCGACCGGCTCACGGGCGATGACGCCCGGAGCGACCTTCTCAACCGCATCAGTCAGCTTGGCGTCGATCGGGCCTTTGCCGTCAATCGGATTACCCAGCGCGTCGACCACACGGCCGACCATTTCCGGGCCTACCGGCACTTCGAGGATACGACCGGTGCACTGCGCGGTCATGCCCTCTTCGAGCTGGAGGTAGTCACCCAGAACGACAGCACCGACGCTGTCGCGCTCAAGGTTGAGCGCCATACCAAAGACGCCACCCGGGAATTCAATCATCTCACCGAACATGACGTCTGCGAGGCCGTGGATCTGCACGATGCCGTCGGAGACGCTGACGATGGTGCCCTGATTACGGGCTTCGGATGCGACGTCAAGCTTTTCGATACGCTGCTTGATGATGTCGCTGATCTCGGAAGGATTCAGTTGCTGCATGCCATGTCCCTCGGACTCAGGAGTTCAGTGCTTCGGAAAGCCGGGCCAGCTTGCCGCGCACGGAGCCGTCAATGACGGTATCTCCGGCACGGATGATGACGCCGCCGAGCAGCGTACTATCCACCTGAGTGGTAATGGAGATGTCGCGGTTCAGACGCTTGCGCAGGGCAGTGGCGAGCTTTTCTTCCTGCTCACTCTCCAGTGCAAAGGCAGACACCAGGGTCACCTCGACACGCTGTTCCTGCTCGGCCTTCTGGGCCTCGAACAATTCGGCCACGGAGGGCAGGGCCGCAAGGCGGTCCTGCTCACCGAGAGTCCGGATGAAGTTGCGGGCGCTGTCATCCAGCGCCTCACCGCACACGTCCAGGAAGGTGCCAACCTTGTGCTCGGTGGAGAGCTTGGGGTTGTCGAGCACCGCCTTGACGTTTGCGTCGACAGCGACGAGCGCCGCTGTCGACAACATGCCGGACCAGGCCTCTAGCGCCTGCTGGCCGCGTGCAAACTCGAACGCCGCCTTGGCGTACGGGCGAGCCGCGGTGGAGGTAGACGTTTCAGCCATGGAATCAGTCTCCTCAGAGCTCGGCAGCGAGCTTGTCAATCAGCTCGCGGTGCTTGGCTTCGTCGATGGAGGATTCCAGGATGCGCTCGGCGCCGATCACTGCAAGAGCAGCGACCTGACCACGGAGCTCGTCCTTGGCCTGGTTGATCTCCTGGGAGATTTCGGCACGGGCCTGCGCAACGAGACGCTCGCCTTCCGCACGTGCAGTTTCACGTGCTTCCTCGATCATCTGGTTGGAGCGCTTATGGGTCTGCTCAATGATGCGTGCTGCTTCATCCTTGCTTTCCCGCAGAGTCTCGGTGGCTTTTTCCTGCGCCAGTTCGAGGTCACGGGTAGCACGGCTGGCAGCATCCAGACCATCTGCAATCTTCTTCTGACGTTCTGCCAGAGCCTGTGTGACCGGCGGCCAGACATACTTCATGCAGAAATAAACGAAGACCGCAAAGGCGATGGCCTGACCAATCAGGGTTAAGTTCAGATTCACGCCAGCACCTCTCGCTTCACGATTGTTGGGTCAAAAACACGGTAGGCCGGAGGCCAGCCGATGTTTAACCGACAAACGGGTTGGCGAAGGTGAAGAACAGCGCGATACCAACACCGATCATGGTCACGGCATCCAGCAGACCAGCGACGATGAACATCTTGACCTGCAGCTGCGGGATCATTTCCGGCTGACGCGCTGCGCCTTCCAGGAACTTGCCACCCAGGATACCGAAACCGATGGCGGTGCCCAGGGCGCCCAGGCCGATCAGCAGGGAGACGGCGATAGCGGTCATGCCAAGAACTTGTGCTTCCATTGTGGAACTCCAGTTTTAGTCAAGTTTAAGTCAAGGGGTTGAGGGTGTGAGCAGAGCTCGGAAATCTTGCCCCACGCCACGGATGGCGTGGGGCGAAATGCATCAGTGGTCTTCGCTGGCCATGCTCAGGTAGACGATGGTCAGCATCATGAAGATGAATGCCTGCAGGGTAATGACCAGGATATGGAAGACCGCCCACGGGAAGTGCAGGGGCAGCTGCCAGATACCGACCAGCGAGATCAGGATGAAGATCAGCTCGCCTGCATACATGTTACCGAACAGACGCAGCGCCAGAGAGATCGGCTTGGCGATCAGCGTCACGAACTCAAGCAGGAAGTTGACCGGAATCAGCGCGATCTGTGCCAGCTTGTTCGGAGTGTTGAACGGGTGCAGCGTCAGTTCGGCCAGGAAGCCCTTGAGGCCCTTGACGCGAATGGAATAGAAGATGATCAACGCGAACACGGACAGTGACATGCCCAGCGTGGCATTGATGTCAGTGGACGGCACCACCTTGAAGAACACGTGAGCCGGATCGGCGCCGAACATCTCACCGACCTTGGCAGCAACGCCAGGCAGCCAGTCGACGGGGATCAAGTCCATCAGGTTCATCAGGAAGATCCAGCAGAAGATCGTCAGTGACAGCGGTGCGATCAGGCGTGAACGGCCGTGGAAGGTCTCACGCACGGACTGATCGACGAACTCGACCATCAATTCGACGAAGTTCTGCAGACCGCTGGGAACGCCAGTGGTGGCGGACTTGGCGACCTTGCGGAACAGGCACAGGAAGATCAGGCCCAGACCGATGGACCAGCCCATGGTGTCCAGGTGGATGGCCCAGAATCCCATGTCGGCCGCTTCCTGAGCGCTGTGCGCCAGTGACCATCCGTGTTCCGGGTGGTTGCCGTACGTCAGATTCTGCAGGTGGTGCTGAATATATTCGGAGGGACTCGGGTTGGTGCCTGCCATGACTCTGCCTCAGGTTCGTGTGTACGGTGTTCGCTTCACCAGCCAGGGGCCCAGCCAGTGAACCGCCATTGCCGCCACGTAAGCGCAAAAAAATAAAGCGGGGTTTGAGGGCGGCACTGCAATGAAGAAGAACGCAAACAATACGGCCGTCAAACCGAACTTACCGGCCTCGGCCTGATAGAAGGCCTTGACCATTGCCTGGGCGTAGCGTGCACCGGTCACACGCAGTGAACGCCAGGCGAAAAACAGATTGGGCAGCAGGCAGACCAGCCCACCACACAGCGCGGAAAGCGCCGCACCACTGCCTTTCATCACTCCCGCCAGCAAGACGGCAATCACGATGACCAGCGCCTGGCCCCAGAGCAATCGAGCTACCTGAGGGCGTTGTAGAGCAGCGGGTGTCGTCTTGTGCATCTTGGACCTGTGTCTCGCAATGATGGCCTTCGCCATTTCTGGCGCTGCGCTGGACACAGCCCGGGAGCAAACTCGCCGGATTATAGGGGAGCGCTTCACCGCCATCAACCAAACGACAAGCTAAATTCCTTGATCTTTCGCAAGCTTACGACCAAAGCCTCACTATCTTGCGGGAAACCGATGACAGTTTGCTTACGTTGACAGTCGCTTGCGGTGCGAGCGACACAGGGTTGCATGAATCACAACCTGACGTCAGCAACATCCTTCAATATCTTGAATGTCAGATGCATTTCGCGCCCCTGCGACAATGAGTCACAGGGGCGCGAAAGAAGATCGTGATCCGTCACGCAGAAAATTGCCGCCAGGGAAGGTGTGACGCACGGTCAGCCCTCCCCTGCTCACCCATTAGTGGATATGGCCGAGAATGCCGTCCAGCTCATCCAGACTGGTGTAGGAGATGGTGACCTTGCCCTTGCCGCTCTTGCCATGACGGATGTTGACGGCGGCGCCCAGCTGCTCCGAGAGGCGCGTTTCCAGACGCTGGATGTCGGCGTCCGGTCGTGCCGGCGCCGGCTTGGACTGTTCACCCTTTTGCACGCTTTTCACCAGTGCTTCGGTCTGGCGCACGGTCAGCTCGCGCTCGACCACTTCATGGGCCAGCTTGCGCTGGCGTGCCGGGGTCAGGCCGATCAGGGCACGCGCGTGCCCCATGTCGAGCTCACCGCGCTCCAGCAGGGTCTGCACTTCCTGTTCCAGCGTCAGCAGCCGCAGCAGGTTGGTGACCTGGGCGCGTGAACGCCCGACGGCGTCGCCCACCTGCTGCTGGGTCAGCTCGAATTCCTCAAGCAGACGCTTGAGCGCCAGGGCTTCCTCGACCGGATTGAGGTTCTCGCGCTGGATGTTCTCGATCAATGCCAGCGCAAGCGCGATCTCATCGCTGATGCCTTCGCGGATGACGGCAGGAATGGTATCCAGCTCCGCCAGCTGCGAGGCACGCCAGCGGCGCTCGCCGGCGATGATCTCGTAGCGCCCCTCCCCCACCGGACGCACCACGATGGGCTGCATCACGCCCTGAGCCCGGATGGAATCCGCCAGCTCCTCGAGCGCTTCCGGCTGAATGTCACGCCGTGGCTGATACTTGCCACGCTGCAACTGCCCGAGCGGCAGGCGCTCGAGGCGCTCGCTAGGCAATTCCGCCGTGGCAGCGGCCGGATTCGCGGCCAGCGCGGCATCCGGTGACGCATCGATGGCGTCGCCATCGACAGTTTCTATATCGGCTTCGACATGGCGGCGGCGGCTTCCGGCGCCAATCAGGGCATCCAGGCCCCTTCCCAGGGCACGCTTACGCGTCATGGACCTTCCTCGGTGAAGTTACAGCGAGAGACGACGAATCAATTCCTTGGCGAGCACCCGATAGGCCTGGCTGCCACGCGACAGACGCGCATACTTGGTCACCGGCAGGCCGTGGCTCGGCGCTTCCGCCACCCGCACGTTGCGCGGAATGGTCGCCTTGATCAGGGTATCGCCAAAGTAATCGGAAAGTTGCTTGCTGACATCGCGGGTCAGACTGTTGCGAGCGTCGTACATGGTACGCACGATCCCGAACACGTCGAGGGCCGGATTCACGTTGCCTTGAATCTGCTCGATGGTATCGAGCAGCGCTGACAGACCTTCCAGCGCGTAGAACTCGCACTGCAGCGGGATCAGCACGCCATGGGCGGCGGTCAGGGCATTGACGGTCAACATGTTGAGCGAGGGCGGGCAGTCGATCAGTACCACGTCATATTCCGCGGCGATCGGCGCCAGAGCTTCCGTGAGGCGGCGCTCACGCCCCTCGACACCGAGAAGATCGACCTCGGCGGCGGTAAGGTCGCCATTGCCGGGCAACAGGGCGTAGCCGGCATCGGGACAATCGAGAATCACGTCACTGGCACGCAGCTCGCCCAGCAGCACATCCAACACGCTACCTTCGAGGTCGTGCTTGTCGATGCCGCTGCCCATGGTGGCATGGCCCTGCGGGTCGAGATCGATCAGCAGAACGCGGCGATCGAGTGCCGCCAGCGACGCCGCCAGATTGACGGCAGTGGTGGTCTTGCCGACGCCACCCTTCTGGTTGGTCAGCGCGATGATCTTGGTCACGAGTGACTTCCTTGGTTCCTTGAGAAGCGGGGCCATTGGCACCAGCCACATGCTCACGAGGACAGATCAATGATCTGCCCTCGTGAAAACATCAGGCTGCCTGCCTTTTGCGCCCGGCACAATCCCTGCGCACACCTTGAGGCGCTTTATCAGTCGCGCTTGAGGCGCAGAAGGTGGCGCTCCCCTTCCTCGCCTGGCACTTCCAGCACCAATGTCTCGACCAGCGAGACACCCATCGGCAGGCGGGCAATCTCATCACTGGGGATGCGCCCTTTCATGGCCAACCATTCGCCGCCCTCGGCGAGCACGGCCGCTGACAGATTGACGAAGGCATCGGTATCGGCGAAGGCACGCGAGATGATCTGTTCGAACGGCGCGCCATCATAGGCTTCGATACGGACCTGGGTCGGGCTCAGATTCTTGAGGCCCAGTTCATGGCCGGCCTGAATCTGGAAGCGCACCTTCTTGCCATTCGAATCCAGCGGCACGACGGCGATGTCGGGACGCATGATCGCGATCACGATGCTGGGCAGGCCCGGGCCGGCGCCGACATCCAGAAGGCGTGGCCCGCTGATATAAGGCAGCACACTGAGGCTATCGAGCAGATGGCGAGTCACCATCGCCTCCGGCTCACGTACCGCGGTGAGGTTATAGGCGCGATTCCACTTGTGCAACAGCACCAGCAGTGTCATCAGCTGAGCATGTTGTTCCTCGCTCAACTCTACGCCCATGGCGCTGGCACCGCGGCTGAGCAGCTGAGCGCAACGTTCACGCTGGGTCTCGTTGAGCGTCTGGCTCATTGCGCGACTCCCGTGTCAGTTGTTGCGGCATCTGCGGGTGTCTCCGCCTTGATCAGCTGACGCTTCTTCAAGTGAATCAACAGGATGGAGACGGCTGCCGGCGTGACACCGGAAATACGGCCGGCCTGGGCCAGCGTCGCCGGGCGCGCTTCGTTGAGCTTCTGCTTGATCTCGTTGGAGAGACCATCGACGGAATCATAGTCGAGGCTGGTCGGCAGTTCGGTGTGCTCGTGACGGCGCAGGCGGTCGATCTCCTCCTGCTGACGCTGGATATAGCCTGCGTACTTGGCAGTGATCTGTACCTGTTCGGCGATGCGCCAGTCGTCGACCCCTTCCCCTTTCAGGTCTGCCACATCCGGATACTCGAGCTCCGGACGCTTGAGCAGCTCCATCAGGCTGGCTTCGCGCTTGAGCGGCGAGCTGAGCTTGTCACTCAACGGGGCCAGCTCCGGACTCTTCGGCGTCAGCCAGGTGCTCTCGAGACGTGCGGTCTCGCGGGCGATGGCTTCACGCTTGCGATCGAAGGCTTCCCAACGGGCGTCATCGATCAGGCCCAGCTCGCGCCCCTTGGCGGTCAGGCGCAGATCGGCATTGTCCTCACGCAGCAACAGGCGATATTCGGCGCGCGAGGTGAACATGCGGTACGGCTCGCGCGTGCCGAGGGTGATCAGGTCATCGACCATCACACCGGTGTAGGCCTCGTCACGCAGCGGATGCCAGGACTCGTCGTCAGTGGCGCGCAAGGCGGCATTGACGCCCGCCAGCAGCCCCTGGGCACCGGCTTCTTCATAGCCGGTGGTGCCATTGATCTGACCGGCGAAGTAGAGGTTCTTGATGAAACGGGTCTCCAGGGAGTGATGCAGGTCCTGGGGATTGAAGAAATCGTACTCGATGGCGTAGCCGGGACGCGTGATGTGCGCGTTCTCCATGCCACGGATCGAGCGCACCACCTCGAGCTGCGTATCGAAGGGCAGCGAGGTGGAGATGCCGTTGGGATACAGCTCATGGGTATTCAGGCCTTCCGGCTCGATGAAGACCTGGTGGCTGTTCTTGTCGGCGAAGCGATGCACCTTGTCCTCGATGGACGGACAGTAACGCGGCCCGATGCCATCGATGACGCCGGAGTACATCGGCGAGCGGTCGAGATTGGCGAAGATGATCTCGTGAGTGCGCTCGTTGGTGTGCGTGATGTAGCAGTTGACCTGCTCCGGCTGCATCTCACGGCTGCCCATGTAGGACATCACCGGTCGCGGCGTGTCACCCGGCTGGGCTTCCATCTTGCTGAAGTCGACGCTCTTGGCATCGATGCGCGGCGGGGTGCCGGTCTTGAGGCGATCTACCCGGAACGGCAGTTCACGCAGACGTGACGCCAGCCCATTGGCGGGCGGATCACCGGCGCGACCACCGGCATGGTTGTCCAGACCGATGTGAATCACGCCGCCGAGGAAGGTCCCGGTCGCCAGCACCACCGTGGTGGCGTGGAAGCGGATCCCGGTCTGGGTGACGACACCCCGCACGGTCTCGCCGTCGACGATCAGGTCTTCCGCACCCTGCTGGAACAGCGTCAGGTTCGGCTGGTTTTCCAGCACGTTGCGGATCGCGGCCTTGTACAGCGCCCGGTCAGCCTGGGCGCGAGTGGCACGCACTGCCGGCCCCTTGCGGGCATTCAGGGTACGGAACTGGATACCCGCCATGTCGGTGGCCAGGCCCATGGCGCCGCCCAGCGCATCGATCTCCTTGACCAGATGGCTCTTGCCGATCCCACCGATGGCGGGATTGCAGGACATCTGGCCCAGCGTCTCGATGTTATGGGTCAGCAGCAGGGTCTGACGGCCCATGCGGGCAGCAGCCAGTGCGGCTTCCGTACCGGCATGACCGCCGCCGATGACGATCACGTCAAAGCGGTTCGGGTAATCCACGTTGGCACCTCGGGGTATCACGAAACTTGGGTGAAGCGCTGTTCGCTGGTTGGCGAAGCAGGCAAATCGGCCAGGCAGGGCGATGAATCGATGCCTGGATGAATCAAGGTCTGCCAGACGGCATGGCGAATGATGTCCGTCGCCGAAGGCATGTGCTCGACCGGTGAGGGAGCTTGCAAGCCAGCAGGATGACGTCCGGGCCGCACAGTATAAACCGCCTGTGGGTAAGCGTCAGGAGTTTTCCACAGCGCCGTGCCCTGGCAGGTCATGAATGAATGCCCGGGTTGTTTCTACTCAGGCATCAATCCACACCGTGACGATTCACGAGTCTTGCGGATACGACACGTCGATTTTCCGCCGAGGGATGTGCTGACCGACAGCCGTTCGTTATCCCGAACACTTCGGGTTCGGTGAGTTCACGTCAGGTCGATCGTGAGGTCTCGGTCCGTCCTTCGGGTTTCCGGATAACAAGATTATATAAAGAAAAGAAAAAGGGGTTCTGTTGATGTTGTAACTACTGTTGTGGACAAAATCAGTGGGAAATCGACTTTATCCGTTACAAATCAAAAGCTTACGATGTTGATATAGTTGGGGAGAAAATGCGGAGTACCTGAGGACGTCACCGGTCGCTTCCTGTGGATGAAATGCGCCCTTGTCCACAGCCCCGATTATCCCCTGATTCATACCGAGCTGGTACCCGACTTTTCTGCCCTGCTGTGCACAAGTTGCGTTGTTACCCACAACCCCTAGTGCTGCATGGCCTGACGGCAAGAAGGCCGCGGATAATGCCGGAAAATGTCCACAGAGGCAAATGTCGATTTCCTGCGCTGGCCAAAGCTGTAGACAGTCATGGGATAAGTGGTGCGTGAATGCCTACAGCCCTCGCCAATGGTGCCAATGACGCGATGCGTCCCAGCCTGTGGATACTTTTTCGCTTGTCTTGCCCGTATCGGCCGCTGAGATTGCCTGAACGCTGTCCCGGCGGCTCACGGTGCACGTTATCCTCGTGTGGTTTTCCGACTAGGCCCCTGATTTATCCCTGCTTTTCACACGCTAAAGCGACGCTTGAGTGAGGGCTGCCAGGCGGGGAAAGCGACATTCGTTCGAGCGTCGAGGCGTGTTTGCGTGACCTGGCAAGGGGGTGGCCGGGGCCAAAAAATTCGTTTTTTTCTTCTCGAAATGCCGACAGTAGGCGTGGAGGGAGAAGATTTTTCATCGTTTGGCGATCCGCAGGGCTCGCAAGCCTCTCTGAGGACAAAAAAATGCCCCTACCTGACGGTCGGGGCATGCCCGCTGCCATGCGTGCAGCGGGTGGGACATCACATGCTCAACGCGTGTCCGGACAGTGGCTCAGCTAGCTTTCCGGAAGACGCTCAGTGAGACAGTACGCGGGCCAGGAAGCTCTGGGTGCGTGGATGTTGCGGCGTATCGAAGACCTGCTCTGGCGTGCCTTCCTCGACGATGCTGCCCTGATGGATGAACACCACCCGGTCTGCCACTTCACGGGCAAAACTCATTTCATGGGTGACGATCATCATCGTCATGCCTTCGCGGGCCAGCTTGCGCATGACATCGAGCACCTCACCGATCATTTCCGGGTCCAGTGCCGAGGTGGGCTCATCGAACAGCATCAGGCGCGGTTCCATCGCCAGTGAGCGGGCAATGGCCACGCGTTGCTGCTGGCCACCGGAGAGTTGCCCCGGGTACTTGTCGGCCTGCTCGAGGATATTGACCCGCTCGAGCAGCGTATCGGCTTGCTGCTCGGCCGCCGGACGCGAGGTGCCGCGGACCTTGATGGGGGCCAGGCTGACGTTGTCACGCACGCTCATGTGCGGAAAGAGATTGAACTGCTGGAAGACCATGCCGACTTCGGTGCGTATCGCCTTGAGCGCCCTGTGGCTCTTGCCGTGGGGGATCAGCGAGTGCCCATCCACCTCGATGTTGCCGTCCTGAAACTCCTCCAGGCCGTTCACGCAGCGAATCAGTGTCGACTTGCCGGAGCCACTGGCCCCGATGATCACCACCACCTCCCCCTGGGCGACCTCGAGCTCGATGTCCTTGAGGACATGCAGGCTGCCGAAATGCTTGTTGAGCTTGTGCATCTTCACGATGGCAGTCATGGGGCGCTCCGAACCGGCGCTGCATGCCGGATGGTCGTCAGAGAAATGAGATCAGGCAGAAGGAGAGGTGGCGCGGCGATATCCGTCACGTTTGGGGGGCAGAGAGACATCATTGGCCCACCAACCCGCGGCGCTCGAGCATCCGCAAGCCAAATGACAGGCTGAGGGTGATCACCAGATACAGCAGCGCAACCATGAAGTAGGTTTCCAGCGCATTGAAGGTCGTGGCGATGTAGATCTGCCCCTGACGCACCAGCTCACCGACGCCGATCACCGAGAACAGCGAGGTGTCCTTGATCGAGACGATGCCCTGGTTGCCAAGCGCAGGGATCATGCGGCGCAGCGCCTGGGGCCAGATGACATAGCGGAAGGTCTGCGGGGTGGAAAGGCCGAGTGACAGGCCGGCTTCCCGCTGGCCCCGGGCGATGGACTGCACGCCACCGCGCACGATTTCCGAGATATAGGCCGCCGAGTTCAAGGCGATCGCGGCGATGCCGGCGGTCAGGGCATCGATGGGGCCACCGATGATCTGTGGCAGGCCATAGAAGATGAAGAGCACCTGGACGAGTACCGGGGTGCCACGGAAGATCTCGATATAGGCGGTGGCGACCCAGCGCAGGATCCGGCTGGGAGACAGGCTCAGCAGTCCGAACAGGATGCCGAGCACGAAGCCGATGGCGAGGCCACCGAAGGATATGGCGAGGGTCCAGGGAATGCCCTCGAGCAGGTAGGGCACCGAATTGAGTGCGGCCTGCCAATCAAACTGGAACTGAACGTCCACGGGGGGCTCCTTGGCACGAACCTCTCATGCACCGCTGGGCGCGCCGGAGGTTCGAGACGACCGACATTCCGGCAGGCTGTCGCTGCCGAAATGTCGTGATGATGATCTGTACTACGTTCTGCACTACGCGATGTGGGGCGTCCGAGGCGAGTCGAAAGCGGCTTACTGGCTGTCGCCGGGCATGGCGCCGAACCACTTCTGGTAAATCTCGGCATAGCTGCCATCGGACTTCATCTCGGCCAGCGCCTTGTTGGCGGCCTCGGTCCACTCGCTGCCTTCGGTGAAGGCGATACCGTATTGCTGGCCTTCATAGAGCGGCCCCACCGTCTTGACGCGTCCATTGCCCTTGGTCTTGGCGAAGTAGCCGACGTTGGGGGCATCGTAGAAGACGGCATCGACGCTGCCGGACATCAGGGCCATGTACATGTCGGCGCTGCCCGGATAAGGCGTGATGGTGGAGTCACCGAGGTTGGCGGTGAGATAGTCGTAACTGGTGGATCCGATCTTGGTACCGACCTTCTTGCCTTCCAGGCCCTCGATATCCTCGATGTCGCCGTTGTTGGTCGAGGTCAGAATCTGCAGGCCGGAGTCATAGTAGGGATCGGTGAAGTCGACGATCTTCTCGCGTGCTTCGGTGATGGTGATGCCGGCGATGGCGACATCGACGCTACCAGTCTGCACGGCCGGGATGATGCCATTGAAGTCCATGGTCTTGAGGTCGATATCGAAGCCGGCGCGCTCGCCGATGGCATTGAGGATGTCGATATCGAAGCCGACCATCTCGCCACTTTCCTGATCGAGCATCTCGAAGGGCACGAAGCTCGGGTCGGTCGCCGCCTTGAGGGTGACGGCATGGGCAGCGCTGGCCATGAAGGTGGCGGCCGCAAGGCCAGAGAGGGAGGCCAGCAGGTGGGATCTGCGCATTTTACATTTCTCTTTATATTTAGATTTTAGGATGTATAGCGTTTTTAGATTGACGAGCGCACCGGGCCCCGTCAAGTCTGCCGCCGCTGCCATACCGCGAAGGGAAGCTCGCAAGCCACTGAGATGACAAAAAAATCGCCCCCTACCAGGAACCGGTAGGGGGCGATCAGGCGCCAGCAAGGCGCCAATGTCGTGTGCGGGGCGTGTCAGATCCTCACGGTCAGATCCTCAATGATCAGACCATGAAGGAAGATCCGCAGCCACAGGTGCTGGTGGCATTGGGGTTCTGGATAATGAAGCGGGCGCCTGCCAGACCTTCCTCATAGTCGATCGTCGAGCCGACCAGATACTGGTAGGACAGCGGGTCGATCACGATGGCGGCTTCGCCCAGCTCGACCACGGTGTCGTCATCGGCCAGATCGGTGGCGATATCGAAACCGTACTGGAAGCCGGAACAGCCGCCGCCAGTGACGTAGACCCTGAGACGCAGCTCCGGGTTGGCTTCTTCCGCGCGCAGCGCTGCAATCCGGGCACTGGCGCGCTCGGACAGGTACAACGGCGTGGGGATGAAGCTTTGTGCTTCGCTCATGCGGGCCTCCTGGAAGGAGTCGGAGGCCGGACGCTGAAGACAGCGCCCGGCACGGTATAGAGAACGGAATGACGGCTATTATCCCTATATCCGAGCAAAAGGGTCAACTTTGTCTGACGTGCAGCCTTGCGGGCGTACGCTGGCGGTTCAGGGCATCATCGCCGGCGCACCGATCCCCATCATCTCATCGAGACCGAACATCAGATTGAGGTTCTGGATGGCCTGGCCTGACGCGCCCTTTACCAGGTTGTCGATCACCGACAGCACCACCAGGGTGTCGCCGTTGCCCGGACGATGCAGGGCGATGCGGCACAGGTTGGTGCCCCGCACACTGCGCGTCTCCGGATGGCTGCCCAGCGGCATGACATCGACGGCGGGGTGGTCGGCGTAGCGCTGTTCGAACAGCGTCTGCAGATCTTCCAGCGTGCCGCTGAAGCCGCTCAGACGCGGATAGAGGGTGGAGTGGATGCCGCGAATCATCGGCGTCAGGTGCGGGACGAAGGTCAGACCGACCGCGCTGCCGGCTGCCAGGTCCAGCCCCTGGGTGATTTCCGGCAGATGACGGTGGCCGGAGGCGCCGTAGGCCTTCATGGACTCGCCGGCTTCACACAGCAGAGAGCCGACCTTGGCACCGCGACCCGCGCCGGAGACGGCGGACTTGCAGTCGGCGATGATGTTGTCGGTCTCGATCAGGCCGGCTTCCAGCAGCGGGATCAGGCCCAGCTGCACGGAGGTCGGGTAGCAGCCCGGCACCGCGATCAGGCGTGCTTCGCGGATGGCATCGCGATTGACTTCCGGCAGGCCGTAGACGGCTTCGCCGAGCAGCTCCGGCGCGCCATGCGGCTGGCCATACCACTCGGCCCAGACGTCGGCGTCCTTGATGCGGAAGTCCGCGGACAGGTCGATGACACGCGTGCCGCGTGCCAGCAGATCGCCAGCTAGGGCGTGAGCGACACCGTGAGGCGTGGCGAAGAATACGGCGTCACAGGCGGCCAGCACGTCGGCATCCGGCTCGCTGAATGCGAGAGTGTCGTAGTGGCCGCGCAGATTGGGGTACATCTCGTCGACACGCACGCCTTTCTCGCTTCGCGAGGTGATCACGGTCACTTCCACCTGCGGATGGCTGGCCAGGAGCCTGAGGAGTTCCACTCCGGTGTAACCGGTGCCGCCGACGATACCTACCTTGATCATGCTGCCTCCCCGCCTTCGGGCGGTGTCCTGTTGATGCGAGATGTAATCTTGTGTCCGATCTGCTGCTGCGACCTTTGGTGGCCTGTGCGCGAGACAGGCGTTGCGCCATGCTGTGCCGAGGTTGTCGGATTGCGCACGGTCGCGACGGTTCGCAATCGATATGATACACAGGTGTCAGGCGGGCAGTAATGCGCTGCCGACATGGATGTCCTCTGTCATTGCCAGTGCCTTCAAGGAGTCGTGAGTGTCACGCCTGACGCGTCCGCATCTGCCTCGTCCCAGTCTCGACAATTTTCGGCGCAAGCTGGCGGCGGTCGATGCACTCCCGCAACTGTGTCTGCTGGGGCTGGTGGCAGGGCTGCTGACCGGCTCATTGATGGTCGGTTTCCGCCTGCTGTTGAGTGCCGGTGCTCTGGGCTTCATGCCCGATGACAACCCGGAGAACTTCGAGGGACTTGCCCCCTGGGTGCGCGCGTCGCTGCCGCTGCTGGCGGTGCTGGTGATCGGCATCGTGCTGGGGCGACAGCATCCGGCGCAGCGCAAGCTAGGCATCGGTCATGTCATCGAGCGCCTGACCTACCATCAGGGCAAGATGCCGCTGCGTGCCTGGCTCAATCAGGTCGTGGTCGGGGTCGCGAGCGTGCTCGGCGGCTTGTCGGCGGGGCGTGAAGGCCCGGCGATCCACCTGGGTGCCGGTGCCTCGAGCTGGATCGGCGAGCGCCTCAAGCTGCCCAACAACAGTCTGCGCGTGCTGGTCGCCTGTGGTACGGCGGCGGGCATCTCCGCCTCCTTCAATACGCCGATCGCCGGGGTCATCTTCGCCATGGAAGTGGTGATGATGGAGTACACCCTGATGGGGTTCATGCCGGTGATTCTGGCCTCGACCACCGGCGCGGTGGTCACGCAGATGGTCTACGGCTCGGCACCGGCCTTCGCGGTGCCGTCTCTGCTGCTGCATTCCCTGCTCGATCTGCCCTGGGTCATCGTCACGGCGCTGGTCATCGGCCTGCTGGCGGGGGGCTTCGTGCATCTGGCGCGTCAGCAGGCGCGCGTGGCACACCTGTCATGGGGGATGCGCATGGCGCTGGTCGGGGTCTCGACGGCCGTCGTGGCGTGGTGGTATCCCCAGGTACAAGGCATCGGCTATGACAGTCTGGCTCAGTTGCTCGACGGCCAGCTGGCGCTGGATATCCTGTTGGCGCTGGTGGTCGGCAAGCTGGTGCTGTCGGCACTGTGCGTGGCCTGTGGCGTGCCGATCGGCATCATCGGCCCGGTGGTGGTGGCGGGCGCCGCGGCCGGGGCATTGATGGGCATGCTGGGCGGCTGGCTGTTGCCGGACCAGGCCTCGGACATCGCGCTTTACGCCCTGCTCGGCATGGCGGCGATGATGGGTGCGGTGCTTCAGGCGCCACTGGCCGCCCTGATGGCACTGCTCGAATTGACGCATTCGCCGAATATCATCCTGCCCGGCATGCTGGCGGTGGTGGTGGCAGGCCTGACCTGTCGCCAGCTGTGTCACTGCCAGGGCTTCTTCATCTCGACGCTGACGGCGCAGGGACTGCATCCGCTCCAGCAGCCATTGATGCAGGCGCTGTCGCGGGTGGCGGTGCCGGCGGTGATGGAGCGCTCGCTGGTCAGCGTGCCGCGCCGCATCACGCGTGAACGTGCTCGCGCCCTGCTCGACAGCAAGCCGGTCTGGCTGGTGGTCACGCGCTCGACGCCGGAAAAGCCGATGGTCGCACTGCCGGCGGCGGATCTGGTGCGTGTGCTGATGGATGAGCATTGGCGGGAGCAGGAAGAGCTCGACCTGCTCGAGATCCCCGCGCAGCGTCTGGATCTCGCGCCCATCCACCTGCAGGCTACCTTGTCCGAGGCCTATGAGCGGCTGCTGCCCAGCGATGTCGATGCCCTCTATGTCGAGCACACCACCGCACCGATGATTCGCAAGATTTCAGGTATCATCACGCGGGATGCAATAGAGAGCTACTATCGCTATACGCCCTGAAGCACCTCGTGGCACCTGCTTCTCAGGCGTGAATTCACTTTGCGCACGCCTGGCCGCGACCGCATACCGCATGGGCCTTGGCGGTGTCACATGCCATCGTGGCGATCCGATTGCTTCATCCGCGCGTCCACTTTCTGACCTTCCCGACCCTGACTGACGGAGCTCCCTCATGTATCTGTGGATCAAGGCTTTCCATCTGATTGCCGTAGTGTGCTGGTTTGCTGCCCTCTTCTATTTGCCGCGGCTGTACGTCTATCACGCCCAGGCGCGTGATGCCGGCGACCACAAGGCCATCGAGTACTTCAAGACCATGGAGCGCAAGCTTTATCGCGGCATCATGATGCCGTCGATGATCGCGACCCTGGTGCTGGGAATCTGGCTGCTGGCGCTGGTGCCGAGCTTCATGAGCATGGGCTGGATGCACCTCAAGCTGACCATGGTCGTGCTGCTGGTCGGCTATCACCATGCCTGTGGCCTGTATCTGAAGCAGTTCGCCGCCGATACCTGCAAGAGAACCTCGCGCTACTTCCGCTTCTTCAATGAAGTGCCGGTACTGATGCTGGTGGTGATCGTCATCTGCGTCATCGTCAAACCGTTCTGAGGGATGGTTCAGCCATGACCGAGTGCTCAGCGCAACTGCCCTACGTGCTGGTATTGGCGGGGCATGATCCCAGCGGCGGCGCGGGTCTGGTCGCCGACAGCGAGGCGATCCGTGCCGGTGGTGGCTGGGCGCTGACAGTGCCGACGGCACTGACGGTGCAGAACTCCTGCAATGTACAGGCGGTGATTCCGCAATCGGGCGAGTCGATGCTCGCCATGGCCCGCACCCTGTGTGAGGACTTCCGCCCGGGCGCGCTCAAGATCGGTCTGCTCGCCAGCGAAGCGGCGCTCACGGCGTGTGTGACGCTGATCGAGGAACTCCAGCAGCGCTGGCCGGGGCTACCCGTGGTATGGGACCCGGTGTTGAAAGCGGGCGGCGGGCTGGAGCTTTCCACCGAGTCGCTCATCCATCAGGCGCGTGAGAGCTTGCTGCCGCACGTGGATGTGCTCACGCCCAACCGCGCGGAGCTTGCGCGGCTGGCGGCCTGCCCCGCGGGGACGGGCGACGGTCAACTCGCCGAGCATCTACTGGCGGCAGGCGCCGGGGCCGTGCTGGTCACCGGTACTGATCCTGTCGAGCGCGATGCTGACCCGCTGGGAAATGGCGCTGATTCGCTGGCTGAGCCGTCGGTGATCCATCGTCTGTATCGCCGAGATCATGCCACACTCGCACTGGACTGCCCGCGACTGACTGGCAGCTTCCATGGCAGCGGCTGCACGCTGGCTTCGCACCTGGCGGTGCGTCTGGCGCGCGGTATGACATTGCCATCGGCATGGCAGGCTGCCCAGCAGGCCACCTGGCAGAGTCTCGTCGATGGCCAGCAGCGTGGGCGGAAAGGTGCGTTGCCCGAGGCCCAGTTTCTGCCCTGGCGATAGCGCTATTGCCTCTTTCGATGCCGGCACCCCTTGCGCTCGCGCGGCTGCAACTCACCCGTGAGTCGCGTTAAGCTGTCGCCATCGACGGCATTCGGATTATCCACACCCCCCTTTGCCGCCCCGAGGCTATCGGGCCGTTTTTTTTGCTGTGGACAAGCTGCACTCACGTTATCCACAGCCTCTTTGTGTCTGATCACCCTTTCTCCATTTTCGCGGCCGATGTGCCGCCCGCCGCTTATCAAGAGGTATGTCATGACCACGTCCGCTGCCCAGTTCGAACGCGCCAGCCGTCATATTCCCGGTGGCGTCAACTCGCCGGTCCGCGCCTTCAAGGGACTGCATCGTCCGCCGGTGTTCATCGACCATGCCAAGGGCGCGTATCTGTTCGATGTGGAAAATACGCGCTATATCGATTACGTCGGTTCCTGGGGGCCGATGATCACCGGTCACGCCGATGAAGATGTGCTTAGCGCCGTGCGCGAGCGTCTCGAGAGTGGCCTGTCCTTCGGCGCGCCCACCGAGATCGAGTCCGAGATGGCCGAGCTGATCTGCGAGATGCTGCCGAGCCTCGACATGGTGCGCATGACCAACTCCGGCACCGAAGCCACCATGTCGGCGATTCGCCTGGCGCGTGGTTTCACCGGTCGTGACAAGATCGTCAAGTTCGAGGGTAACTATCACGGTCACTCCGACTCGCTGCTGGTCAAGGCCGGTTCCGGCGCGCTGACCCATGGCGAGCCCAGCTCCCCGGGCGTGCCGGCGTCGCTGGCCGAGCACACCATCACGCTGGACTACAACGATGCCGAGGGCGTGCGTCGTTGCTTCGCCGAGCTGGGTGACGAGATCGCCTGCATCATCGTCGAGCCGGTCGCCGGCAACATGAACTGCATTCCGCCGGTTCCGGGCTTCCTGGAAAGCCTGCGTGAAGTGTGCGATGCCCATGGCAGCGTGCTGATCCTCGATGAGGTGATGACGGGCTTCCGTGTCGCCCTGGGTGGCGCTCAGGCGCATTACGGCATCACGCCGGACCTGACCTGCCTGGGAAAGATCGTCGGCGGCGGCATGCCGGTGGGTGCCTTCGGCGGCAAGCGCGAGATCATGCACCACCTCTCGCCGCTGGGGCCGGTCTACCAGGCCGGGACGCTGGCAGGCAATCCGCTGGCGATGGCCGCTGGCGTCGCGCTGCTGCGCAAGCTCAAGGCGCCCGGCTTCCACGCCGAGCTTTCACGCAAGGTCGAGATGCTGTGTGAAGGCCTGGAAAGCCGTGCCAAGGCGGCAGGCATCCGTCTGATCACCCAGCATGCCGGTGGCATGTTCGGTGTCTTCTTCACCGATGACGCAGAAGTCAGCAATTTCGCCTCCGCCACGCGCTGCCGTCAGCAGGATTTCGTGACCTTCTTCAACGCGATGCTCGCCGAAGGCGTCTATCTGGCACCCTCCGCCTATGAAGCCGGCTTCATGTCCGCGGCGCACACCGATGCGGATATCCAGGCCACGCTGGATGCGGCTGAGCGGGTCTTTGCGCAGATGTCCTCATCGAACTGAGTGCGACGTAATACAGTACCTGAGTCCGCGGGTTGGCCAACGCAGACAGGAACCCGCTCGGCAGGCTGCCGGGCGGGCTGCCATCCGGTACACTTGTCGCCAACGATAGCGATTGCGCTAATGACCTTATAGCCAGCTTGCCTTAGCGGAGACGACCTTGAGCCAGGCCTTGATTCGAGCCCTTCACACAGCCGATTGCTTCGATCACCCCGTGAAGGATATCGAAGTGCACGAGACGCATATCTCGTGGATCGTGCTGACCGGCGACTACGCCTACAAGATCAAGAAGCCGCTGGATTTCGGCAGCTTCCTGGATTTCTCGACCCTTGAGCGCCGCAAGCTCCTGTGCGAACAGGAAGTGCGCCTCAACCGCCGTCTGGCACCGACGCTGTATCTGGATACCGTGGCGATCTCGGGCACGCCCGAGGCTCCGCGCATCGGAGACGACAGTGCTGTCTTCGAGTACGCGGTCAAGATGCGCCAGTTCTCCAATCGCCATCTGTTCAGCGCCCTGCAGGCCAGTGGCGAGCTGTCGCTGGAATTGCTGGATGATCTGGTCGACCAGCTGGTGGCCTTCCATGAGCAGGCCGAGCGCATCCAGGGCGATAGCGAGCTGGGTAGCCCGCAGATGGTCAGTCGTACCATCGACAACGAGTTCGAACTGATTCGTCCCCGCCTCGGCGATGATGCCGAGGCCATCAAGCGACTCGCGCTGCTCAAGCAGTGGACAGAAGAGACCTTCCAGCGCCTCAATCCCGAGTTCGAGCGTCGCTGGCAGGAAGGCTTCGTGCGTGAGACTCACGGTGATATCCACCTGGGTAACGCCGTGCGCCATGAAGGCCGTGCTCTGTTGTTTGACGGCATCGAGTTCAATGAAGAATTGCGCTGGAACGATGTCGGTTGTGACCTGGCCTTCCTGGTGATGGATCTCGAAGCGCGTGATGAGCAGGCCTTTGCCCATCATGCACTCAACCGTTATCTCGAGCTCTCCGGTGATTACTCGCTGGTGCGTCTGCTGCCGTACTACAAGATCTATCGCGCACTGATCCGGGCCAAGGTGGCGATGATTCGCTATCACCAACCGGACCTGTGTGAGGCGGATCGCGCCGATGTGCTGGCCGAGTACGAGCGCTATATCGGGCTGGCGGAGCGTTATAGCGAGATCCGCTTCCCTTACATGATCATCGGTGTGGGTGTCTCCGGCAGTGGCAAGAGTCGCTTCACGGAAGAGATGGTGCGCGAGCTGGGCGGCGTGCGTATTCGCAGTGATGTGGAGCGCAAGCGCCTGTATGGCTTTGCGGCGGATGCCGATACCGAGTCCGGGCTCAATAGTGGCATCTATACCCCCCAGGCTACCCATGCGACCTACGAGCGACTCTCGAATCTGTCAGCCACGCTGCTGGAATCGGGTATCCCCGTCTGCATCGACGCCACCTGCCTGAAGAAGGTGCAGCGTGATCGCCTGCGTCATGAGGCAGAAGCCCGTGGCCTGCCGGTACTGATGATCAGCTTCGAGGCCGATGACGAGACGCTGCGCAAGCGCATCATCAAGCGTAGTCAGCGCAGTGGCGAGGCTTCCGAAGCGGGACTGGAAGTGCTCGACAAGCAATTGGCCAATCGCGAGCCATTTGCGCCAGAAGAGCATGGTCAGCTGGTCCATATCGACACGACAGCACCCAACGCCAATGTCACCTTGGCTCGTCTGATTCGTGAGCAGCTCAGGCTGCATTGAGGTGAGCGATCGTTGTCATGGGGCAAGGCGGGGTTCGCCAGCGGCAACAGGCAGGTCAGCAAGGGCCGCCAGATGGTGGATGAAAGCCTTGAGAGTTATCGCAAGCCCTTCCCGGAGGGTGCCGTGACAGCGCCAAAGAAGTAACTTGCCGCTGCGATAGATGTTTCGCGGCTGGTACTGGAAGGCCGCTGACGACCCTGTCAGCGGCCTTTTTCATTATGGGGATCCACCGGGCGAAAAAACGAAAACCCCGCTTGCGCGGGGTTCTGTAAGACATCCTGGCTGGCGCGTGATCAATACTGCATCACGTTGGCTACGTTGCCACCGCCAGTCTGGGTCACGCTGGAAGCGTTCATGGCGCCTGATTGAACGACGTGAGCACGGTTGGCGACGAAGCTCAGGAACCCCCCAGACTGCTGAAGGACATCAGAGGTGTGACCAGATCCCGTCTGCTGGACGCGAGCATGGTCGTTGAGGCCGGTCTGGGTAATCAGTGAGTCACTGTTGGTACCGCCCTGTTCGACGATGGCGTAGTTGGAGTAGCCACTCTGATTGTTGATGGCCAGGTTCTCGCTGCCTGTCTGGCTGATATCGGAGTACTGCAGCATGTCGGACTGGTTCACCAGCGCGGTATTGTTCGCATCGCTCTGGTTGACGAGCGAGTCATGAGAGCTGCCATCCTGCGTGACCCGTGCGACTTGATTGGCGCCAGCCTGGGTGACGGTGGAATCGATACGTGATCCGGTCTGGGTCACGACGGCAAGACCCAGCTCACCAGTCTGCGTCACTGTGGAGTTGTTGAAGCGGCCTTCCTGAGTGACACGTGCACGGTTGTATTCGCCGGTCTGCATAACATCCGAGGCGTGCTGATAGCCGCCTTGGGTCACTCGGGCAATGGCGTAACTGCCTTGCTGGGTGGCCATGGAGTCATTGAATGCTCCTGTCTGAGTCACGACAAGAGTATTTTCACGCCCCGCCGGAGAGCCACTAGCGCCCTGCCACGATTCAGAATGGTTGGCAAAGCCATCCTGAGTGACACGGGTGAGATGCTTGTAGCTTTTCTGGTTCAGGTCAACGGAATTGTAGACGCCAGTCTGGTTGACGATACCAGTATTGGTGCTGCTGTATTGGGTTGATTCTACCTTGTTGGCGCCACCCAGCTGATTGATGCGAATCGTATGATTGACGCCGTTCTGATAGCTGTTCGCCTTGTTGTAGAGGCCGACCTGATCAATATCACTATCGTGGGAGCTGTCGAGAGACCCACCATCACGTGATGTCTGGCCAACATTGGCCATGTTCATGAAGCCAGTTTGATCGACATCTGCGGTGTTGTTGTCTGCCATGGCCTGAGAGGAAAAGGCAATCGCGACAGCCAGCAGGCTCATTTGGATTTTCATGGTTTGTTCCCTTGTGTAGATCATTTTTTGAGTTGTGTTTTTATTATTGACTTGCTTCTGGTCATGCATCCCCTGACATGATGACAGTCTGGTTTTTCGTGATCCGCGACATCATGTTGTACTGCTACTGCTCTTTTATGGCCTTGCCAGGAGGTTGTATTCGTCATGCAGGTCTCTTGACTACATGTAACTGAGAACCTCTCCTGGCCAGGCAAAATTCGTATTGGCGATTCGATGAAAGCGGCTGTTCAGCCATCACCTTCACAAGCATCATTGTCATGGAGCGATGTCATGCGAGCCATCGTGATAAAGATCACTGTTGTATGACCTGGACACGCATATGGCCCCGTGAATATTGAGTGATACTTGCCGGTATCTGGCTACTGGCCTGTTGTAGAAGCGTGGCGCTTCCCCCGATGCCTGTCTGCTGAATGCTGGCGCTTTGCCCAACACCTTGCTGAATGATCAGCGCATCATGATATTGGCCATGCTGAAGAATGCTGGCCTCATGCAGGGCACCCTCTTGCAGTGTGTATGCCGTGTTTCCATTGCCATATTGGTCGACACCTGCTTCATTCAGGGCACCGCTCTGGCCAATCAATGAGGCGTTGCCATTGCCATGCTGAGCGATCATCGCTGTGTTGTATGTGCCAGATTGCTCGATGACTGCCACTGAGTGGCTGCTTCCCAATTCGGAGGTGGTCGCCAGGTCATTGGCCAACACCCATAAGCTGAGTGTCAGTGATGAAAAGAAAAGGCAGGCCTGTAGCATTCTTATTTGTTGATGCTTTGCCGAAGCCATGGCGTGAGTCCATCCAGGTGACCGTCTAAGTGCACTAACTATTGGTCTTTATCGAGGCCATCGCCATCAGTCATTTTCGGGTTTATGAGGGCTAGAGATTGCTACTCATAATGTCTTGCCCATTAGCGGTGTGTAATGACAAAGGGTGGCCAGATTTTCAGCACCGTTCAGGGAGGTATTACTGTTGACGGTATTAGACGCATGCTATTTCATGCTTTGTTGTTTTATTTATCTCTTATATTTATGCCGATACGAAAAAGGCAGCCACCTCTTGTGAGGTGACTGCCTTTCAAGGGAGAGATAAACACCGCGAATACCACGATGCTCTCTTCGGGGTCTTGAATGTGGGTCGGCTCTACAACATCGGAGTCGGGGCTTGCAGATACTCCATCAGTTCTGATGTCTGAAGGCTGTCCGGGTCCTGGAGAACCCAGAGCTGGCGTTCGACGCCTTGCGCAATCAAGTGAATCACGGCGGATTCGATGGCGGACATGACCGCCATCTGTACGGGTTCATTGCTGGTATACCCCGCCTCCATCTCCAGCAAGCGACTGAAATCGATGAAGCGATAGACGCCCGCTCTCAGCTCCCGGGAGTAGATCGTCTTGCTGGTATTGACGTTGGCGATGACCTGCCCTGTGGTGATATCGACAGCGCGTAGGTTGACCGTCACCTGATCTACCTGATACTGACCAGAGGCGCCGATGCCGAAGTATTCCGCGCCTGCCCCGCCTGTTCTGACATTGGAGTCGAAGGCAATGATGCCACCCTCGAACAGCAGGTTGGCAGCTTGCAGCGCGGCAAGATCATTCTGGCCTGTGCGCTCCATGTTGGCACGGATGATCTTGCGCTCTGTCAGCAGGTTCTGCAGTCCCACGCGCTCGAGGGGGATGAACCAGCCGGAGTCCGACAATGCGGCGCTCAGCATGGCGGCTCCGCCCTGGGTGACCGCCGTAGAGAAGGTACTGGCAGGGGCAGGCCGGTACTGGCCCGTCTGGTCACGGAAGTCGTAGATGGCGACCGGGATACGGCCGGCAGGAGGCGGTAGACTGATCAGATCCTGATAGGTGGAGGTTCTTGGCATCAAGGTGCTGGGCACCCCTTCAAGACCCTGGGTATTGGCGACCATCGGTGCACAGCCAGCAAGCGCCAGGCTGGCGACGGCCAGCATGGAAGTGAGTGTCTTCATTGAGCGAAACCTTTCATCAGTAGCGGATCAGAATGTATTGCCTGATGTGCCGAGGTTGATGACGGTGGTTTCACCTGTGGCGCGATCAAGCACCTGCATGGAGAAACCGCCATTGCCGTTACTGATGACTTCGACACGCAGCTGAGCGCTGTCGATCACGCTGGAGCGGCCGGGTTCTGTGGAATCGACAGCATCGGTGATGGCATCGGATACCAGGCTATTGCGCAGGTCGCTGATGAAAAGTTCTGTTTCGGAAAGACTATCGAAGGAGTAGGCATCAGGATCCTCGTGGGTGTCCTGGGCCTGGGCCTTGCCAAGCAGATAGCTGCCATTGAGAGGGTTGCCACCAAAACTCGGGTTGATGGGCTGATAGATGAGTTCACCGGCATATAGCGGCATCGCCGATAACAGCAACGACACCGCGAGTGTCTGATGCTTCATGATGTTCCCCTGTTCCCTTGCGTATTGTCAGGGTCTCCGTGTCCGGAGCCCATTTATTATGTCGGTCTTCAATACATCAGAATTCGTCACCGGCCATGTCCGGGTCATTGCGCAGGGCTTCCATGACCTTGCGACGCAGGAACTGGTCGGAGACGTTTGATACAGCGGCGCTGGCGTACATATCCACGTCATTAAGGCGCGGAGGGAGCGTCGCTTCATACAGAACGTTGTTGCCTTCGGTGATCCAGATGAGGCTGCCCCAGCGTGCTGAGGGGCGTTCATGGATACTGAGGGATGTGTTGCGGATGGCTGGGCTATCGAGGCGTTGCTGACTGAACTGGCGGAAGAAGGTCTTGCCGATCATGGTCATGGTGCGATCGATCATCACCCCACTTAGACCGTCGGAAAGCGTGGGGCGAGCGTGCTGGATGGCGACCCCATCTTCCCCCTGACGGCGAGCCTGCTGCTCTTCACTGGCAACGGATACCTCGGGTCGCACCGCCTCCGGCGCGGATTGCGCGAAGGCGGGCGACAGACTGAAGCATGTCAGTCCCCAGGCGACCACCTGGCGGCTTGTCATGCCCCGACCGTTCACGACATCTGTGCTCTGCGAGCGATGCGTGGGGTGCGCGAGACAGGCATTGCCAGGTTCTGACGTGCCCAGTTCATGGCTTGAATGCGGTTATGCACCTTGATCTTGCGGAAGATGTTGTAGAGATGTGACTTGACCGTGTGTTCACTGACGAACAGCTGGTCAGCAATCTCGGTATTCGAGGCACCCGTGCCCAGCAAGCCGATGATTTCCACCTCACGCTGGGTCAGACCACAGACCGGGCGATAGGCGTTGAGCTGCTGACGGCGATAGAAATCCAGCAGGCGGGTCATCAGCGGTCGGGACATCCACATGTCGCCTTCCAGCAGTTTCGCGATGCCCTTGCTGATCAGTGAGAGGCTGTCCTGTCGGTAGAACACGCCTTGAAGATGGGTGCTGACCAGCAGGCTGGCAGCTTCCTCTTCATCACTGATGTTGATAGCGGCCAGCTCTGCGCTGGCATCCTGGCTGGCATCTGCATCCCAGCGTTGCATCGTGCCTTCATCGACGTGGTCGGTGTCCAGCAGCACTATCGTTCTTTCTGCCTGCCCGGGTGTGTAATCCTCGTCGGGGCTTGCGGAAGCCACCTGACACTCAAGCTGCTGGCGAATGTAATCCATGAAAAGCGCTGACTGCGGATTGCAGTCAGTCACCAGCAGCACCATTGCGTTCCCTGTAATCATGGTGCGAGACCTCTGAGTTGTCGTACCGATTTTCTTGGCGGAGCCATATCTGAAGTGTGGTTGGGTGAGTCGTGTAGCACTGCACTCATTCACGTCGGGCATTACGCGCTGAGCACCTTTATAGGATTGCGCGATAGTGGGGATAAGGCAACCTCTAATCAGTACTTGCTAAAATAACCAGTTTATCCTTCCCCTCCAGTTCTGATTTGACCCAGAAAAAGAATAGGAAAAACAGTACGTAAACCTGATGAAAATAGCGCTGGTCATGATGACCCTTCTCGAGAGTGCAATGAAAACCAGACCTTTGCGCTTTTTTTACCAAGCTTTTCACTGGTTCAAAGGTACCACATATCTAATACTGAAAAGCGTCTCTTCAATGTCATTATGTAACTGGGCTTGTCTTTTTGTATCCACGTATTTGAGGGGTGTCAGGAATGCGACGCAGTACTGCACATGAGTCATTTCACTCTTGAAAAGTGAAGCGCTTACTACGCGTAGCCGACTTGGGGCATGCTCTGTCGCAGTGGTTACCTCACAGGTCCGCCTCGTGGGAGAGGTGGTCGCCCAGCGTCACCTGAGCCTCAGGATTCCGGCTCCGTCGTGCGCTTGGGGATGTAAAGGTTGAGGTGCTCGTGGGCCCACTGGATCGCCTGATGGCGGTTGTGGACTCTGATCTTGCGAAAAATGTTATATAAATGAGATTTCACGGTGTGCTGGCTCAACATCAATCTATGCGCGATATCTGCATTACTTTGCTGTGAGGCAATGAGTGACAATATTTCCAGTTCTCGTTGTGTCAGTCCCATGACAGGCTGAAAGGCAATCTGTTGTTGTTGACGATAATGACGAATCAGCGTCTGCATGATATTGCGAGTCAGCCAGTTTTCATTCTCGAGTATCTTGCCGATTCCCTTGCTGATCTGTTCAAGGCTGTCCTGGCGATAGAAGATTCCACTGAAAGGAATATTCAGAAGTAGTGAGATGGCATCGTCTTCATGTTCGACATTGAAGGCAGCGATCTTGTCGATATGACTCCATCGCATCATCTGGGCCAGACTGCACTGGGTGCTGTCGATCAGCACCAGGCAGGGAGATGACGGCAGTGGGGCTTCATGGTGGCAGGCCTCGACGACACATTTCAGTGTCTCTTGCAGGTACTCGACGAACAGTTCGGTCTGCGGTGAAGGGCTTGTCACGAACAGGACTCTGGTAGCAGTCATGGGGGCGCTCCTGTCGCAAGCGTTGGGGGGGCTCATCATCAGCAGGCTGAGGCGGAGACATGAATCCACGGTGATTCGATGGTTGTCTTGAAGTCTAGTCGAGTGTCATCTGGGGGCTGGCGCTGCGCATAGTGTTAGATGGCATAACGCATATTCCTTTTATTTCTCAATTTAAAGATATACAAATCATCGAGTTACGCGATTCTTTCGGTTGATGCTTACTTGCTTGAGCCGCGAGGCACAGACAAATCCTGCACTGGCATTAGCCCGCTATGGGGCAGATAGCCTGTATCGGCCTGTCAGTCATCAAGTTGAGCACATGAGTGATATCGGCCCATGACACCATGGATCTCAGTCGTGCCTGGCGCAGACCCCTCGCGTGTACGCATCGGATGCACGCGCTAGAATGGGGTGCTGCAAGCGCCTCGCCCGTGTGACTCACACGCGGCCGCATTCTCGTTGTTCCTATCCCGGAGATTCACATGTCCGCTTCTTCTCTCGTACTGGCCAGTGGCAATGCCGGCAAGCTACGTGAATTTTCCCACCTGCTCGCGCCGCTGGGGATCGAACCGATTCCTCAAGGGCAGCTGGGAGTGAGTGACGCCGAAGAGACAGGGCTGACCTTCGTCGAGAATGCATTGATCAAGGCGCGCCACGCCGCAGAGGCCACCGGCCTGCCGGCGCTGGCAGATGATTCCGGGATCGAAGTCGATGCGCTGGGCGGGGAGCCGGGCATCTATTCCGCACGCTTTGCCGCGCGGCGTCAGCAAGGTAGTGGTGATGGTGACAACAACGCCGCCCTGTTGGCAGCGCTTGAGGGCGTGCCTGAGCAAGCGCGTACGGCGCGCTACTGGTGCGTGCTCGTCTATCTGCGCCATGCGGCAGACCCGGTGCCGATCATCGTTCAGGCCAGTTGGGAGGGGTGTGTTCTTGACGCGCCACAAGGCGAGGGTGGCTTCGGTTATGACCCGCTTTTCTGGTTGCCGGAGCATGACATGACCGCCGCGGCCCTGGATGCCGAGACCAAGAACCGTCTCAGCCACCGGGGACGTGCGATGCAGCAGTTGCTCGAGGCGCTTGCCGCGCAGAGCGGTCAAGCGTGATGTCCGCCGCGAACCTGCCGCCTCTGTCGCTCTATATTCACGTGCCGTGGTGCGTGCGCAAGTGCCCCTACTGTGACTTCAACTCCCACGGGGTCGGGCGTGATGCCGGCTTGCCTGAAGCGGAATACATCACGGCACTGCTGGCCGATCTCGATCAGGACCTGCAGTTGCTGCAGGGCCAGCCCGAGCGTGAATTGCACAGCATCTTCATCGGCGGCGGCACGCCGAGCCTGCTGAGCGGAGCGGCTTACCAGCGACTGTTCGATGGCCTGCGGGCGCGCATGACGTTCTCTGCCGACTGCGAGGTCACGCTGGAGGCCAATCCCGGCACGCTGGAGCAGGGCCGCTTTGCCGCCTATCGCGCCGCCGGCATCAATCGCTTGTCATTGGGCGTGCAGACCTTCCAGCCGGAGCAGCTCGAGGTGCTGGGGCGTATCCACTCCGCTGAAGAAGCCGAGCGCGCGGTGGCCAGCGCACGGGCGGCGGGCTTCGACAATTTCAATATCGATCTGATGCATGGCCTGCCGGGCCAGACATTGGAGACGGCGCTGGATGATATCCGGCGTGCCCTGGCACTCAAGCCGACCCATCTGTCCTGGTATCAATTGACGCTGGAGCCGAATACCGAGTTCTATTCGCGCCCGCCGGTACTGCCGGAGGATGACCTGCTGTGGGATATCCAGGATCATGGTCACGCCGAGCTGGAGGCTGCCGGTTTCCATCGTTACGAGATTTCCGCCTATGCCCTTGAAGGGCGCAGCGCGCGTCATAACCTCAATTACTGGAAATTCGGTGATTACCTGGGCATCGGAGCGGGCGCGCATGGCAAGTTGACGTTGTTGAAAGCCGACCCGGCTGGGAACTTGAACGGTGAGTTGCAGCTCCAACGACGTTGGAAAAGTCGTCAGCCTGAAGCGTACTTGCGCAGGATGCAGGACCCTCGCGGGTTCGTGGCGGGGCAGCAGGAAATTGACCGCGATGAGCTGGCGCTGGAGTTCATGATGAATGCACTGCGCTTGACCGGGGGTGTCAGCTTCGAGGATCTGCGTCGCACGACGGGGCTGGATCGCGAGGCATTGGAGCCGGGCCTGAGCCAGGCGCGTTCGCGCGGGCTCATCGTTGAGGATGACGTGCTGTTGCGCGCCACGCCCCGGGGCTTATTGTTCCTCAATGACCTGCTGGCCATGTTCGACACCTGATTGATCAGGCATTATCGGAGGCATGACGATTATTTGCGCAATTGTCATCTTGCCTTTAATGAGTGTGTAGATAGGGAGCGTTACCATGAAGAAGTCTGTACTCCTGGCCCTGCCGTTGGCAGCCGCCGTCGCGATGGCGGGTTGTTCCACGACCAACCCGTATACCAATGAGCAGCAGACCTCCAGTGCGGCGAAGGGTGCCGGCATCGGTGCGGTCGTCGGTGCAATCGCCGGAGCGACCAAGAGTGGTAACCATCGTCTCGACAAGGCGCTGATCGGCGCCGCTGCGGGTGCCGCCGCGGGCGGTGGTATCGGCTATTACATGGATGTTCAGGAAGCCAAGCTGCGCGATCAGTTGCAGGGCACCGGCGTCAGCGTGACCCGTGTCGGCGACCAGATCATCCTCAACATGCCGTCCAACGTCACCTTCGGCTCCGACTCCAGCACCCTGTCCGGTCAGATTCAGCCGGTCATGGATGGCGTCATCACCGTGCTCAAGGAATACGACGAGACCCGCGTCAACATCGCGGGCTATACCGATTCCACCGGTGCCAGCAACTACAACCAGAACCTGTCCGAGCTGCGTGCCCAGGCCGTCGGCAACTATCTGGCCAGTGGTGGCATCGCCTTCAACCGTCTGAACATGCGCGGTTATGGTGAAGCCAGCCCGGTGGCATCCAACGACACCGCCTCCGGGCGCGCCCAGAACCGTCGCGTCGAGATCACGCTGACGCCGATGGAAAGCTGAGTATCCATCAGCTGCCATGGCGGCATGATGGTGAATGACCACGAGGCCTGCGCTTTTGCGTGGGCCTCGTTGCTTGGCAAGCACGGCTTTTGGGGTGACAAGTGATCATCTCTGCTATCCTTCAGCCCCTTCGGCGGCCTTGTCTGGTTTTCCTCTCGTCGCCGCCCCCCGATTTCTATCTGCTGCCTCGCTGGATGTGGCAGATATCGCCGTATCAAGGAGGCGCTCTTGCTCGCCTATCAGCACGCCTATCACGCTGGCAATTTTGCCGACCTGCACAAGCACCTGCTCGCCACCACCCTGGCCGAGCAGTTATTACGTAAAGAATCTCCCGTTACGTTTATCGACACTCACGCCGGTCGTGGCTGGTATCCGTTGGCGGCCCGCGAGACGGAACAGCTGCGAGAATACGAGCAGGGCGTTCTGCCGTTGTGGCAGGTGCGTGATCGCTGGCTGACCGATGCGGGTGAGCCGAAGTCTTCGTCAGCTGACAAGCCGTTGGCTCGCTGGCTGGCACGTCTGGCGGACATGCAGCCGGATGTCGCCAAGGGCGGCGCCAGCGAGCTGAGCGTCTATCCCGGTTCGCCCTGGTGGCTGAGCCAGTCGCTGCGCCGCGGCGATCGCCTGTTGGCCTATGAGCTGCATCCGGGCGAGATCTACCACTTCGATCAGGCGCCGGTGCAGCGTGACAGCCTCGGCAAGGTCATGCGTCGTCAGCAGGATGGTCTGTCCGGTCTGTTGGCGGCCGTGCCGGTCACCACGCCGCGCGTCGCCGTGCTGATCGACCCCAGCTATGAGCTGAAGAATGATTACCGTGATGTGGCAGATGTCGTGGTCGAGACCCTGCGCAAGTCACGTCATGCCACCATCATGATCTGGTATCCGCTGCTGCCGGCAGGGCGTCAGCATGACCTGCTCGAGCGTCTCAAGAAGCATTCGCCGGCACCGATGTGGCGCAGTGAGCTGACGATCGATTCACCGGAGGGGGATCACGGCATGTACGGTTCCGGCATGCTGGTGATCAATCCACCGTGGCAGTTCGATCGTCAGTTCTCCATCGCCATGCAGGAAGTGGTCGAGGTGCTCAAGAGCGCGCTGCCGGCTCCGCAGTCGGTTGCCGTCGAGCACAAGGGCCTGTGGTGGCTGTCGGAAGAGGTCGCCCGTGCGCGCAGTGAGCCCAAGCCGATGCCGCGTGAACGACTACTGGCGCTGCGCAAGCTCAATCAGAAGGTCAAGCGCGACAGCGATGTCGAGGTGACCCAGGCCAAGCCCAAGCGCGAGAAGCTCAAGCGTGGTGAAGGCTGGGCCAAGCCTCGCGTGCGCAATGACAGTGCGACGCCCAAGGCCAAGGGCAAGCGTCATTCCGCGACTGCCAAGCCCAAGACCAGCATCAAGGCGCAGATCAAGGATCAGGTGCACGGGCATTCGGCGCCGAGTGAGAAGCGCGTCAGTGAGAAGCCTGCCGAGCGCAAGTCGACGGCCGCTGTCGAGCCCACTCGTCCGCGCGGCAAGGGCGAGACGGCAGGCAAGGGGGCGGGCAAGGATTCTGCCAGCTGGAGCGACTGGTCCTCCAGCGTGCCGGGCAAGGGCCGCCGCGAAGGTACCACGCGGGTCAGCATGCGCAGTACGCCGGCGATCGGCCGTGATGGTCAGGTCAATCCGAACAGCACGACCAAGCTGCCCAGAAAGTACGCGGCCAAACAGCGCCCTGAAGACAACAAGGATGTCGGCAAGCCGCTGGATGCGCGTGAAGCGCGTGCCCTGCGTGAGAAGCAGGAAAGCAATGCCATGAAAGGCAAGGCTGCCAAGGGCGGCGCCAGCAAGGAAAGCTCTGGCAAGTCAGCAGCTGGCAAGACGAATTCAGGCAAGGCAGCGTCTGGCAAGAAACAGGGCAACAAGCCACGCGGCCCGCGCAAGCCGTGATGACTGAGATGAACGCAGTACGCTGAGCGTCATATCAAGAGCTCGGACTGACAACGCCCCCGCAGGCCATGCCTGTGGGGGCGTTTGCATCATGGGGGCCGTTGGCCTGCCTGATCAGTGCGCGATGTCTTCTCGCCATAACCGCCGATAGAGGCCGGATTCTGCCATCAGGGCATCATGGGGCCCCAGCTGGGTGATGCGGCCCTGTTCCAGCACCAGCAGGCGGTCTGCATCGCGCACTGTGGCAAGCCGGTGTGCCACCACGATCAAGGTCACTTCGCCACGCAGCTCATGCAGTGCCTGCTGCAACAGGGCTTCGGTATGGCTATCGATGCTGGCGGTGGCCTCATCCAGCAACAGCACGCGTGGTGTCGTGACCAGTGCGCGTCCGAGCGCCAGCAATTGGCGCTCACCCGTGGAAAGACTCAGGCCGCGCTCGCCCAGCAAGGTGTCGAGCCCCAGCGGAAGACTATCGACCAGCGGCGCCAGATGCGCCTTGTGCAGAACCCGTGACAGGTGATGCTGGCTGATCTCACGTCCCAGCAGCAGGTTGTCGCGCAGTGTCGTGGCGCGGATGAAGGGCTCCTGCGGGACGACGGCTATCGCGGTAGCGCGCTGTCGAGTCGACCACTCCATCAGCGGACGACCATCCAGCAGCAGCTGAGACCCCGGGGCAGGGCGCTGCCCGCTGAGCAGATCGAGCAGGGTGGACTTGCCGCTGCCCGTCGGGCCGACCACGCCGAGAAACTCACCGCTCTCGATGGCAAGCGTCAGGCCTTTGAGGGCCGAGCCCTCCGCACCCTGATGGCGGAACGTCAGATTCTCGAGTTGATAGTGACCACTCGCTATCACGGTGTTGTCCGTGTGCCCATGCGTGGATTTCCTCGCGGCGCGCTTATCTGGCTCAGGCGTCTCGCGCGGCCGGTCCAGGACCTCTTCCAGCCGGCCTGTCGCCACCAGCGCCGACTGGAAGACCTGCAGTCGCTGTGTGATCTGGATCAGGGGCTCGCTGATGCGACCCAACCAGGCGATGAACGCGTAGAGCACCCCCAGTTCTGCACCGCCGCCCAGTTCGCGCAGCCCGAACACGGCGACCAGCGAGAGCGTGATCAGCATCGCCATCAGGTCGATGGCCGAACGCAACAGCAGCCCCGACACACGCACCGTGCGCATGCGCGCCTGATACTGGGAGACGTTGAGGTGATGGTAGCGCTGACTGAAGCGTTCGGTCTGGTTGCTTGCCTGCAGCACACTCATGCCGCCGATCGCCTCGGCAATTCTGGCATTCTGCAAGGCGCGCAGGCGGCGTACCTCGCGTGCAGCACGCCCGGAGAAGCGCTGATACAGCCAGATCATGCCGATGGAGAGCGGTACCAGCGCCGTCGCGATCATCGCCAAGGTGCCATCCATCAGGGCCATCGCCGACAGGATGCCGATCAACAGCACCACATTGCCGATCAGTGTCGCCAGCACCCCGATATACAGCTCCTTGAGCGACTCGGTGTCGTTGGTCACGCGGGCCACCAATTCACCGGCGGCGATATTGTCGAGGGTCGATAGTGGTTGATGCAGCAGGTGTGTGAAGACTCGCTCACGGATATCGCGCACGCTGGCGAGGGCCAGACGGGCAAAGCGCAGCTGCTGGAAATAGCGCCCGGCGGCGGCGCCCAGCTGGGTGATCACGTAGATGGCCACCAATCCGGCCAGAGCCTCGGGAGCGAGGTTGCCGGGAATCAGGTAGTCATCCAGATAGCGCTGGGTCAGCCACGGACCAAGCACATCCAGTACGGTCGCCGCGATCAGGATCAACAGCGCGCGCAGGATCTCTGCGCGGCGCCTGCCCAGCGGTTGCCAGAGCAATGTCAGCCGCCGTCGGCTGAGCAGGCGAGTGCCGCTGAGGGTGTCGGGTCGTGTCGCGGCATCCTGGCTCATGAGCGCTCCGCCTTGGAATCGTCTTCGCGGTTGACCTGCTGGGCCTGCCATAGGCGCCAGTAGGCGCCGCGGGCGGCCAGCAGACTGGCGTGATCGCCCTGTTCCAGGATGCACCCGTCCTCGAGCACCAGAATCTGCTGGCAGGCCTGTACGGCAGACAGGCGATGGGAATTGATGATCAGCGTGCGCTTGAGGCCGTGGTGATCGGGTTGCTGCAGACGCGCCAGAGTCTTCAGCAGAGTGCGTTCGGTGACCTGGTCGACCGCCGAGAGGATGTCGTCCAGCAGCAGGATAGGCGCCTCGCTGAGCAGGCTGCGTGCCAATGCCAGTCGCTGACGCTGGCCGCCGGAGAGTGTGATGCCTCGCTCACCCACCAGCGTTTCCAACCCTTGGGGGAGGCGGCGCAGATCCTCCTCGAAGGCTGCTGCGCGCAGCGCCTCACGAATTCGCTCGTCAGAGGCCTCGGGGCAGGCGAGAGCGACATTGTCGGCCACCGAGAGCGCAAACAGAAACGGGTCCTGGGGGACCAGTGAGAACTGCTGACGCCAGACAGATAGTGTGTACTTACTCGCTTCTCTGCCGCCAAGCGTCAGGACCCCTTGCTCAGGTGTCAGAGGCCAGCTGCGCGACAGCAGACGCAGCAAGGTGGACTTGCCACTGCCGGTCGCGCCGACGATCCCCAGACTCCCCCCTGCCGCCACCTGAAGGGAGAGGGGGCCCAAGGCACGTTGTTGGCTGCCCGGGTAGTGGAATTCATTGATTTCAAGGCGTAGTGAATGGTCACTGACCTCGTCCAGAGTGCCGCTATCCTCAAGGGCTTCTGGTGCGGCGTGGAAGGTAGCCAGCCGCCGTGCGGCTGCCGCGCCGCGCTGCAGGATATTCAGGCACCAGCCAAGCGCGAACATCGGCCAGATCAGCTGCGCCAGATAGAGCGTGAAGCTGGTCAGTTGGCCCAGGGTGATGGCGTCATCCAGATAGCGCCAGCTACCTACGCTCAGTGTCATCAGCGTCGCCGCCGAGAGCGCAATGAACACCACCGGATCAAAGGCTGCCTCCAGCTTCTGGACGCGATAATCGACGGCTTCGGCGGCGGCGGCACGCTGAGAGAACCTTGCGCCTTCATCCTCCAGCAAGGCATGGCTTCTGAGCATGCGAATGCCGGCGAAGGCTTCCTGGGTCTGGTCATTCAGGTCCGAGAAGCGCTCCAGCGATTCGCGGAAACGCTCTCCGATCCGCCGCGAGATGCGTGCGAAGGCCCAGGCCATGAAAGGGAAGGGCAACAGCGCGAGCAGCGTCAGCGGCACATCGATGGCGATCAACATGATGCCGAGCACCAGCACGAAGGTCATGGCGCCATCGACACTGGACAGCACGCCTTCTGCGGCGGCCATCTCCACGGCATCGATGTCCTGACTGGCGTGCGCCATCAGGTCTCCGGTGCGATGGCGCTGGTAGAAGCCGGGGGCCAGGCGCGTCAGCTTGGCATGGAAGGCATCACGTTGCTCCGTCCCCAGCTGATAGGCGGTACCGAACAGCGTCACGCGCCAGGCATAGCGCAGTGCATAGAGCGCGAGCCCCGCGCCTACTAGCCACAACAGGCGGTTCAGCAAGGCGTCGTGGTCGAGGCTGCCGTCACGCAACGCGTCGATGGTGGCGCCGATGGCCCACGGCAACAGCAGATTCAGCCCCGCGACCCCGATCAGGAACGCGATGGCCAGCAGATAGCGGGGCCAATGGCGGGTGAAGAAGTCGAGCAGCAGGTGACGCAACGGGGCCTCGGGGAGAGGCCCGGTAGTCAGCTCGGCGTCAGGGGCCGGCGGGGGTGAGGCACTGGAGTCACGGGACTCGCGATGGGCATCCTGCGGTCTGTTCGATGTCGCGCGTCCCGCCATGTCGGCTCCCCGTCTGCCTCTGCCCGCCTCCGCCACTCGGAGGGGTCGGCAGAGGCAGTATAACGAGAGGGAGACAGCCAGACGCAAGCACTGTCGGCAAGAGGAGAGTCCGCCTGCGGGCGGGAGTCAGCTCGGTGCGATCACTTCGGTGCAATCACTTGCCGATGCAGAAGCTGCCGAAGATTTCTCCGAGCAGGTCATCGGCGGAGAATTCGCCGGTGATCTCGGACAGCGCCATCTGGGCGGCGCGCAGGTCTTCAGCCAGCAGCTCCCCGGCACCGGCGCCATGCAGCTGGGCGTCGCCGTTGTCGAGGGACTCGCCAGCGCGTTCCAGCGCATCCAGGTGGCGGCGGCGGGCGCTGAAGCGACCCTCTGCCGTGCCGGTGAAGCCCATGATGTCCTTGAGGTGATCACGCAGCGCATCGAGGCCCTGATTGTCGCGCGCCGAGATGCGCACCACGCTGGCCTGGTGGCGTGCCAGCTCGGCATCACCATCCTGCGTTGCGGTGATGGCGGTCAGCCCCGGCGTCTCGCCGCTGGTGTCGATCTTGTTGCGGACCAGCGTCAGGCGGGACGGGTCCGGCAGGCGCGCGACGAACTCCGGCCAGATCTCCATCGGGTCCGTCGCCGAGGTAGTCGCGGCATCGACCAGCAGCAGGACGCGGTCCGCCTTCTCGATCTCGTCCCAGGCGCGCTGCACGCCGATGCGCTCGACAGCGTCCGGCGTGTCGCGCAGCCCGGCGGTATCGATGATATGCAGCGGCATGCCGTCGAGATGGATGTGCTCACGCAGCACGTCGCGGGTGGTGCCTTCGATGTCGGTGACGATGGCGGTGTCCTGCTCGGTCAGCGCATTGAGCAGGCTCGACTTGCCGGCATTCGGGCGGCCGGCGATCACCACCGTCATGCCCTCGCGCATCAGAGCGCCCTGGTTGGCAGCGGCGCGCACGCCCACCAGCTCTGCCTTGACCTCATTGAGGCGCGCCGCGACATGGCCGTCGGCCAGGAAGTCGATTTCCTCTTCGGGGAAGTCGATGGCGGCCTCGACGTAGATGCGCAGCTCGATCAGGCGCTGCACCAGCGCGCTGACGCGCGTCGAGAACTCGCCCTTGAGCGAGCGCAGCGCATTCTCGGCCGCTGCGCGTGAGCTGGCGTCGATCAGGTCGGCGATGGCCTCGGCCTGGGCGAGATCCAGCTTGTCGTTGAGGAAGGCGCGCTCGCTGAATTCACCGGGGCGTGCCAGGCGTGCGCCCAGCTGCACGCAGCGCTCCAGCAGCAGGTCCATGATCACCGGGCCGCCGTGCCCTTGCAGCTCCAGCACGTCCTCGCCGGTGAAGGAATTCGGGCCCTGGAAGTAGAGCGCGATGCCTTCATCGAGGGCGATGGGGTTGCCCTGGGTATCCAGCCCCATGAAGGGACCATAGTGGGCGCGGCGTGCCGGCGGGCATTGGCCCAGCATGGCCTGGGCGATGGCCTGACAGGCCGGGCCGGAGACACGGATGATGCCGACGCCACCACGGCCGGGCGGAGTGGCCAGGGCCGCGATGGAGTCAGGCTGGTAGGCGGTAGACATGCACAAACCTCGGGCGCGAAGCCGGAATGAAGATGAAGGAGATGGCCGCTATTGTCGCGGCTGGAGGCCCGTGACAGCAAGCGGGGTGATGGGGGAGGCGCCTTGCGGCGGGAGTGTCGGCACAGCCGCCGGAATCAGAGCCCCGAAACGCCACGACCCCCGCCGAGGCGAGGGTCGTGGGTGAGTCATGTCAGGCGAACCTGAAAGGCATCATGCGCCTTTCTTGGTTGGCTCGGCATTCTCGATCTGACGGGTGATGACGTACTGCTGAGCGATCGACAGTGTGTTGTTGACGATCCAGTACAGCACCAGACCCGCCGGGAACCACAGGAAGAAGAAGGTGAAGACGATCGGCAGCATCTTCATTATCTTCGCCTGAGTGGGGTCCGGAGGCGTCGGGTTCAGCTGCTGCTGAATGAACATCGTCAGGCCCATGATGATCGGTAGGATGAACAGCGGGTCCTTCACTGACAGATCCTGGATCCACAGCATGAACGGTGCGTGGCGCAGTTCGACGGATTCCATCAGCATCCAGTACAGGGCGATGAAGACCGGCATCTGGATCAAGATCGGCAGACAGCCACCCAGCGGATTGATCTTCTCCGTCTGGTAGAACTTCATCATCTCCTGGGAGACCTTCTGGCGGTCGCTGCCGTACTTTTCCTTGATGCGCTGCATCTCGGGGCCCATCTTGCGCATCTTGGCCATCGAGCGGTACGCGGTCGCGGACAGCGGGAACAGCACGACCTTGACGAGAACGGTCAGCAGGATGATGGAGGCACCCCAGTTGCCGACCAGCGCGTGGATGTGCTCCAGCAGCCAGAACAGCGGGTTGGCCAGGAACCACAGCCAGCCGAAGTCGACAACCAGCTCCAGGTAGGGAGCGGTCGCTTCCAGCTGGTCCTGATCCTTCGGGCCAACGAACAGGGTCGCGCCGAGCTCAGCCTGCTGACCCGCGGCGATCTGGGTCGTCGGGCTCGCGAAGGCGGCGACATTGCGGTTCTGCTTGTCGACGTTGGCGTAGTAGAGGTTCTTCTGGTTGTCAGCCGGCACCCAGGCAGACACGAAGTAGTGCTGGATCATGGAGACCCAGCCACCCTGGACGTCGACATTCTTGAAGCTGCCGTCCTGGATGTCTTCGAAATCGACCTTCTGGTAGTGATTCTCTTCAGAAGAGAACGCTGCCCCCAGATAGGACTTCATGCCCATGCCGCCACCGCTGGTCGGGTCCGCGCTGTTGTCACGGGCCAGCTGGCCGATGAAGCGAGCATTGATCGGCTGCTGGGTCTGGTTGTCCAGCAGGTAGTCGACCTTGATCTGGTAGCTGTCCTGGCTGACGGTGAAGCGCTTGATGACCGCAACACCATTGATGTCGGCCTTCAGGTCCACTTGCAGGCTGTCGTCACCCTCGGCAAGGGTGTAGCTGTTGCTGTCGGCAGAGAAGGCGATACGGCCCTTGTGGCCATCCAGCTGCAGGCCGGACTTGGCCACGTAGCTGCGTGACTGATTGTCGGACAGCAGCACGAAGGGCGACTCGGAAGCATTGTTCTGCTTGTGCGCGAGCAGCGCTGCATAGACCACGTCGCCGCCCTGCGGATCGATACGCAGGTCCAGCACGTCAGTCTTGACTTCAATCAGGTTGTTGCTCGGGGTGCTTGCTGCGCTATCCGGCGTGGAGAGGCCGGTATCGCCATTGGCAGTCGTGCTGCTGCTCGGGGCTTCAAGGCCTTGCGCAGTGGCATTGGCGGCCTGAGAGGCAACCTGGGGAGCCTGTGTTTCCGCAGCCGGCTGGTCGTAGTCCTTGTTCCACTGGACCACCATCAGATAGGCGACAACCGCAAGCGGAATCACGAGGAGTAATCGTTTGACGTCCATGGTGTATACCCGTTGGAGGGTGAATCAATCTGGCGGGGAGTCAGATGAGTCCGGTCACGAACGGTAGGGCGTATAACGAAAAAAACGCCACATGCCGGACGCACCGGGCAGGTGTCGCGTCAGGCAGGTGGCGTTGACTTGGCCGCTTTCTGGCGTCTGGCGTCCCTCTCCAGACGAGCCCACATGCCGTCCAGCTGGCGATGCAGAGTCTCGTTGTCCAGCTCGGTCACGCCTCGTTTGGCCAGTACGACGATGTCGACGGCCGGAAGGCGCTGCTGGCGGAGGCGAATGGATTCGCGCGTCAGACGTTTGAGGCGGTTGCGATCTACGGCACGGCGCACGTTCTTCTTGCTGAACACCAACCCCAGGCGGGCATGTCCCAGGTCATTCGGACACGCCAGGGCCAGAAGCCCCTTGCCGTGTACCTTGAGGGTGGTGTGATCGAAGACGTGCCGGTAATCCCCGGCAGTCAGCAAGCGAAGCTGCCGGGGAAATCCCTGACGGGACATCCGGGCCTCGATCAGGCGCTCAGACGCTTACGGCCTTTCGCACGACGACGCTGGATGACCTCACGGCCACCTTTGGTCGCCATACGAGCACGGAAACCGTGTGTGCGCTTGCGCTTCAGGACGCTCGGCTGAAATGTGCGTTTCATAGCTGCTTCTTCCCACGTGGTTGTTTGGAAAAGGTCAACGAATGTTGCCCTGTATCCACATGAGGACAGGGCAGATTGGTCAGGGGCAGGGATTCTAGTGAATCTGCAAGTGGCTTGCAATGTCGCGTTGGAAGTTGTCCACAGCCCGTTCGCGGCATTTGACGACAGATATCGTCTACGTCGCCCGCCATATGGCGCTTCGTGTCTCACGCGGATCATGCGCAAGACAGGCCTTCGGGCACAAAAAAATTCGTTTCGGCGTCCTTGAGCCAACAGGCACCGCTCGCCAGGCAAGCGATCAGCGCTTTTTCAGCGCTCAGTGGGGCTGAGTGATTGGCATCGCCCGCCATGGCGATGCGGGGGAAGGGGCAAGTCCTGTGTTCGGTCGTGAGCCTCAAGGACTCGCGTTTCTGCAGAGCGGTTGTGCACTCACGCCGCTGGCGCGTCAGTGCGCCGAAACGTCGCAGTGGATAACCCGAAATTCTGCCGGCGCTATCACAGCCCCTCGCACCTCGCGTGATTTGAAGATCGCGGGGCTACTGTCATTACTACTAGAAAGTCATTCTGAATAACCAATAACTGTAAAGGAGGGCAGTTCCTGTGGATAACCTGTTTTTTCGTATCTTGCTCAATTGCATGTCGATAGGACAGCTCTGGCGATAAGTAGTGGGCAACCTGCATTCAGCCTGTGTATGGCTATGTGTATAACTGTCGTCTTGTCCACAGTCGAAATCTTGTGCTCGGACGCTCCCCAGCTTGTCCCGATGCGGATACTTGAAGAATACCGATGTTGTCCACAGTGCTTTTTGCGGCAGATGTCGTGTGGATAACTCGTGGCTTGGCCTATACAATGGCCGCCCCTTCGACAACTGGATGTGAGGTCGCGTGTCGCTCGCACTTTGGCAACAATGTCTTGACGCCCTGCAAGACGAGCTGAATTCACAGCAGTTCAATACCTGGGTTCGTCCCCTGCAGGCCGAGGAAGGCGACAGCGGAGAGCTGTGCCTGCTCGCCCCCAACCGCTTCGTGCGTGATTGGGTCAATGACAAGTACCTCAAACGAATCCACGAGCTGCTGCGTGAGCTGGCACCGGGCAAGCCGCCCAAGGTCGAGCTGAGCGTCGGTAGCCGTCGGACCGTCTCGAACCCGCGTCCGGAAGGCGCGGCTGCGTCGCCGGTATCTGCCCAGGCGCCGGCGCCGGGTCAGATGCCGAGCCCGCGTGCCCCTTCCGTGCATACGCCACCGCGAGGCAATTTTGCGGAAGAGCGTGAGATGGCCGGCGATGGCGCCCAGGAACAGGCACCGCGTCGCAACACGCGCCAGGTGCAGGTAGAAGGTAGCCTCAAGCATTCCAGTGGCCTGAATCCGAACTTCACCTTCGAAACCTTTGTCGAAGGCAAGTCCAACCAGCTGGCTCGCGCGGCTTCGCGCCAGGTCTCCGAGAATCCCGGCGGCGCCTACAACCCGCTGTTCCTGTATGGCGGCGTGGGTCTGGGCAAGACCCACCTGATGCACGCGGTGGGCAATCATCTGGCCAAGCAGGGCGGCGAGAATGCCAAGGTTGTCTACCTGCACTCCGAGCGCTTCGTGGCGGACATGGTCAAGGCGCTGCAGCTCAATGCCATCAATGACTTCAAGCGTTTCTACCGTTCGGTGGATGCGCTGCTGATCGATGACATCCAGTTCTTCGCTGGCAAGGAGCGCTCCCAGGAGGAGTTCTTCCACACCTTCAATGCGTTGCTCGAGGGCGGGCAGCAGATGATTCTGACCTCGGACCGCTATCCGAAGGAGATCAATGGGGTCGAGGAGCGTCTCAAGTCACGCTTCGGCTGGGGGCTGACAGTGGCCATCGAGCCGCCGGAGCTCGAGACGCGCGTCGCGATCCTGATGAAGAAGGCCGATCAGGCCAAGGTCGATCTGCCTCACGATGCTGCCTTCTTCATCGCGCAGAAGATCCGCTCCAACGTTCGCGAGCTGGAAGGTGCCTTGAAGAAGGTCATCGCCGACTCCCACTTCATGGGGCGCGCGATCAATCAGGACTTCATCCGTGAATCCCTGAAGGATCTACTGGCACTGCAGGACAAGCAGGTGGGGGTGGACAACATCCAGCGCACCGTGGCCGAGTACTACAAGATCAAGATTTCCGATCTTCACTCCAAGCGTCGCTCGCGCTCCGTCGCCCGACCGCGTCAGGTCGCGATGGCGCTCGCCAAGGAGCTGACCAACCACAGCCTGCCGGAAATCGGCGATGCCTTCGGTGGACGAGACCACACCACCGTGCTGCATGCCTGTCGCAAGGTGGCCTCGCTGCGAGAAGAGAATGCCGATATCCGCGAGGACTACAAGAACCTGCTGCGTCTGTTGACCAGCTGATCGAATTGCAGCGGCAGGTCGGGTTGGCGACAATCACGCTATCGACCTGCTGTGCTCCGGGCTTGCCTGTCGCGGCCCCGAATTTCTTTTGCGTGCGCGCTGCCTGTCAGCGAGCATTGCCCCGTTTCCAGAGAGTGGAGTCTCCATGAAATTTTCCATTTCGCGTGAAGCCCTGCTGCGCCCGCTGTCCCTGGTGGCGGGTGTCGTCGAGCGTCGCCAGACACTGCCTGTGCTGTCCAATGTGCTGCTTGAGGTGTCCGATCAGCAGCTGTCGCTGACCGGGACTGACCTTGAGGTCGAGCTGATCGGGCGTGTCGAGCCCAGCCGTGTCGATGAGCCGGGTTCCGCGACGGTACCGGCACGCAAGCTGATGGATATCTGCAAGTCACTGCCCGAAGGCAGCGAGATCATTCTCGCGCTGGAAGAAGGGCGTGCCATTCTGCGCAGCGGCCGCTCACGCTTCACCCTGTCGACCTTGCCGGTGGCCGAGTTCCCGAACATCGATGATGGTCAGGGCGATATCACCGTCAGCCTGCCGCGCGGTACCCTCAAGCATCTGATCGACGCGACCTCCTTCGCGATGGCGCAGCAGGATGTCCGTTATTACCTCAACGGCATGCTGCTGGAACTGACCAGCAACCTGGTGCGTACCGTGGCGACCGATGGTCACCGCCTGGCCGTCTGCGAGCAGGCCGCTGACATCAGCGTGCCGGAAGCGCAGAAGCTGATCATTCCGCGCAAGGGTATCCTCGAGCTGACGCGCCTGCTCGACGGCAGCAACGAGCTGATGACATTGACGGTCAGCGGGACGCACGTGCGCGCCCAGACCGGCGACTTCACCTTTACCTCCAAGCTGGTGGACGGCAAGTTCCCGGATTACGAGCGCGTTGTCCCGCGTGGCGGTGACAAGGTCATCGTGGCCGAGCGTGCCGAGCTGCGTCAGGTACTGTCGCGCACCGCGATCCTCTCCAATGAGAAGTACCGTGGCGTGCGCCTCTATCTGGAGGCAGGCAACTTGCGCGTGCTGGCCAACAACCCCGAGCAGGAAGAAGCCGAAGAGAATATTGCCCTTGATTATCAAGGGGCTGGCCTCGAGATCGGCTTCAATGTCGGTTACCTGATCGATGTGCTGGGAGTGCTGGATGCCGATCGCGTGCAGCTGACGCTTTCCGATGCCAACAGCTCAGCGCTGCTGGAAGAGCCGGGCGGAGGTGATGCACGTTACGTAGTGATGCCGATGCGTCTGTAATATCGTAATTGTAAGAAAATCAGAAACTTGAATCGTAATTGCGGTGCAGTTGATGCACGCAATCGCAGAATGAGCCTCGACAACACCCGCCATTTTCACTCCTGAATGGCGGGTGTTGTCGTATTTGAGCCCCGAAGGCGGCCATGGCTCTTTCTCTCTATCGAATGAGGCCGTCATGGCGCTTGAACGACTCCAATTCCAGAATCTGCGTAACCTGGCGACAGTCGATATGGCGCCAGGAAAAGGAGTGAATCTGGTCAGTGGTGCCAATGGCAGTGGCAAGTCGAGCCTGCTGGAAGGTATCCATGTGCTGGGGCTGGCGCGCTCTTTTCGCACGCACAAGCTCAAGCATGCCATTGCGCATGACACGGCGGGAATGACGCTGTTTGGCCGCCTGGCAGGCGATCCGCCGCGCCCCTTGGGGGTAAGGCGCGATCAGGCCGCAGATGGGCTGGAGATGCGGCTGGATGGCGAGAAGGTCGAGCGAGTCGCCCAGCTGGCTCAGGCCTTGCCATTGCAGCTGATCAACCCTGATGCCTTCCGTTTGCTGGAAGGTTCGCCCTCTGCCCGACGTGAGTTCCTCGACTGGGGTGTGTTTCACGTGAAACACGACTTCTTCGACGTCTGGCGCCGCGTGCGTCGGGCGCTCAAACATCGGAACGCACTGCTCAGGCATGGTAAGATGGACGTTCAGGCACTTAACGTCTGGGATCGAGAGTTTGCTCACTGGAGCGAGCGTCTTGATGCCCTGCGCATGGAATATATGCAGGCGCTGGCGCCTTTGTTTCAAGCCACGCTTGCCGAGCTGATTGATTTACCCGAGCTGACTCTGCGCTATCAGCGCGGTTGGGATGCCAAACGCCCTCTGGGCGACGTGCTGGCAGCAGGGCGCGACAGTGATAGCCATATGGGCTTTACCCAGACCGGCCCACAACGCGCCGACCTGCGTATTCGCCTGGGGCGACGCCCTGCAGTCGAGGTGTTGTCTCGCGGCCAGCAGAAGCTGGTGGTCAGCGCTCTCAAGCTGGCTCAGGGTCGCTTGCTTGAAGAAATGAACGGACGTACCTGTGTCTACCTGATCGACGATCTGCCGGCGGAACTGGATGGCGAGCATCGCCGTCTGTTCTGCCAGCTGTTGGCAGGCCTCGAGTGCCAGGTCTTCGTGACCTGCGTCGAACCCGAAACATTGGATCGGGTATGGTTGCCGAACACTGATGTCAGGATGTTTCACGTGGAACACGGGCGACTGCACACGGAATGATTTCACGACGGAGAAGCCAATGAGCGAACAGGCTTACGACTCATCAAGCATCAAGGTCCTCAAGGGCCTGGATGCCGTACGCAAGCGCCCCGGCATGTATATCGGTGATACCGATGACGGCACGGGGCTGCATCATATGGTGTTCGAGCTGGTGGATAACTCCATCGACGAGGCGCTGGCCGGTCACTGTAGCGAAGTCCGGGTCGTTATTCATGCCGACGAGTCAGTTTCCGTCAGCGACAACGGTCGTGGTGTGCCGACCGAGATCCATGAAGAGGAAGGCGTCAGCGCAGCGGAAGTCATCATGACCGTGCTGCACGCAGGCGGTAAGTTCGATGACAACTCCTACAAGGTCTCCGGCGGTCTGCACGGTGTGGGTGTCTCGGTCGTCAACGCGCTATCCGAAGAGCTCAAGCTGACCATCTGGCGTCAAGGCAATGTCCACGAGCAGATCTATCGCCATGGCGAGCCGCAGTCGCCGCTGGGCATCGTGGGCCAGACCGAGAAGACTGGTACCCTGGTACGCTTCAAGCCTTCGCCGCTGACCTTTGCCAATATCGAATTCCACTACGAGGTGCTGGCCAAGCGCCTGCGCGAGCTGTCCTTCCTGAATTCCGGTGTCGCCATCCGTTTGATTGATGAGCGCAGCGGCAAGGAAGAGCTGTTCCATTACGAAGGTGGCCTCAAGGCGTTTGTTGACCATATCAACACCAACAAGGCGCCCTTGAATCCGGTGTTCCATTTCGAGATGGAGCGTGAGGATGGCATTGCCGTCGAAGTGGCGATGCAGTGGAATGAAGGCTTCGCCGAGAATATCTTCTGCTACACCAACAATATTCCTCAGCGTGATGGCGGGACTCACCTGGCCGGCTTCCGTGCGGCACTGACGCGTACGCTCAACAGCTATATCGAGGCGGAAGGTCTGCTCAAGAAATCCAAGGTCGGTACGACCGGGGATGATGCCCGTGAAGGTTTGACTGCGATCATCTCGGTCAAGGTGCCGGACCCGAAGTTCTCCTCGCAGACCAAGGACAAACTGGTCTCTTCCGAGGTCAAGACAGCGGTCGAGCAGGAGATGGGCCGGTTGTTCTCCGAGTACCTGATCGAGAAGCCCAACGAAGCCAAGGCCATCGTCAACAAGATGCTGGATGCGGCTCGCGCACGTGAAGCCGCCCGCAAGGCGCGTGACATGACGCGACGCAAGGGGGCCCTGGATATCGCAGGCCTGCCGGGCAAGCTGGCTGACTGTCAGGAGAAGGACCCGAGCCTCTCCGAACTGTATCTGGTCGAGGGTGATTCCGCCGGTGGTTCCGCCAAGCAGGGCCGTGATCGTCGTACTCAGGCGATCCTGCCGCTGAAGGGCAAGATCCTCAACGTCGAGAAGGCGCGCTTCGACAAGATGCTGTCGTCTGCCGAGGTCGGCACGCTGATCACCGCGCTGGGGTGCGGTATCGGTCGTGAAGAGTTCAACCCTGACAAGCTGCGCTATCACTCCGTTATCATCATGACGGATGCCGACGTCGATGGTTCGCACATCCGTACGCTGCTGCTGACCTTCTTCTTCCGCCAGATGCCGGAACTGATCGAGCGCGGTCATATCTTCATTGCCCAGCCGCCGCTCTACAAGATCAAGCGTGGCAAGCATGAGCAGTATCTGAAGGACGAGCAGGCGCTGCAGGACTATCTGACCGCCACAGCGCTGGACGGCGGCAAGCTGCACGTCAACGCCGATGCCCCGGGCATCGCGGGCGCTCAGCTGGAAGCACTGGTCAACCAGTATCGTGGCGTGATGAAGCGCATCGATCGTCTGGCGCGTGTCTATCCATCTGCCGTGCTGCGCAAGATCGTGCATGCTCCGCATCTGGATGAGGCCGCACTCGCGGACCAGTCTCAGGCGCAAGGCTGGATCGACGGTCTCCAGAAGGAAATGGATGACCTGATCGCCTATGAGGGTGGCCCGCACTACAGCTTCACTCTCAGCCACGACGGCGAGCGCAATCTCTATCTCCCAGCAGTGACGCTGACGGCACATGGTGTCAGCAGTGATTACCTGTGGGATGTCGATTTCTTCAAGTCCGCCGATTACCGCGAGATGAGTGAGCTGGGCAGCATGCTGGAAGGCCTGCTGGAAGCTGGCAGCTACGTCTCGCGCGGTGAGCGCAAGAAGGAAGTCGTTACCTTCTACGAAGCCCTCGACTGGCTGATGAAGGAAGCGGCACGTGGCTTCAGTATCCAGCGCTACAAGGGGCTGGGCGAGATGAACCCGGATCAGCTGTGGGAAACCACCATGGATCCGGAGTCCCGTCGCATGCTGCGTGTGACCGTCGAGGATGCGATCGGTGCCGATCAGATGTTCAACACCCTGATGGGTGACGAAGTCGAACCGCGCCGTGACTTCATCGAGCGCTTCGCGCTGGTGGCCAACCTCGACGTATGATGGCGTTGAGCTAGCGCTTGGCGGATGTCTTGCCAAGTCAAGCCAGAAAAACGGCCCCTGATCTTCGATCAGGGGCCGTTTTTGCATGTGCGTGTTGCTGCAATCATTAACAAGGATGACAGTGCGGGACAGGGCTTGGCTCAGTCTCAGCCGGCGCGTTGCTCGTTCAGCCAGGCGATGATTCGCTCTGCCGTGATAAAGGCTGTCGCAAGCCCCAGGTGATTGATCGTCTCGAGGATTTCCACCTGCGCCACGGGATGGTGGGGTTGCAGACATTGGGCAAGACGTTCGGCATGAAATGCCTCGTCATGCTCGCCGATCAGCGCCATCACTGGCACCTGATGATGGGCGAGCGCCTTGAGGTCACCTTGATAGTCGCGAGGATTGAGGCCCGTCATCAGGCGCCACGAGTAGGCGTCGGTGGTATGTGCATCGCGGTACTCTGGTGGGATACTGAAGCCAAGCACCTCAATATGATCCAGGCGATGGATGCCGAGCCGGTTCAGGAGTGCGCAGGCCAGCATCCGCGCGATGCGTGGCTGTGCCCAGCGTGAATCACGTCGCATGTTGGGTGCGAGGTGATGCAGGTACGGCGCCAGCAGTATCACGCCGTGCAACGGAATATCGGCACGCTGGTGCTGACAGACAGCGGCCGAGAAGCGCAGTGCCAGGCCGCCTCCGGCAGAGTGACCAGCGACGATGACCCTGGCATCGGCTGGTAACTCGAGCGACAGGATCAGGTCCTCGAGATCTTCCTCGAGCTGGAGCAGGTGGTCGATGTCGCCACGTCGTTGTGGAGCTGGGCCGTGGCCGCGCAAGTCCGGCGTATGCACATGATGGCCGGCCTTAGCCAGGCGCGTTGCCAGCGATGCGAGATAACGGCTGTCAGCACTGGAGCCATGCAGCAGGATGAGGTGTGAGCGGCTCCCTGACATGCCTGCTGCGGGATAATGGCGACAGCCCAGGCTACTGTCATCGCGGCAGCGGTAGGGGACGAGTTCATTCGGCGCTGACCACGCTTCCTTGTCTGCCAGGAAGGTCGTGAAATCAAAGGCATGGCTGCTGGAATCTGGCATTGGCTACACTCGCTCGGAGGCCACGTCATGAAAAAAGCCCGCTATCTGAACCGGTCAGATAGCGGGCTTTTTCGTTCAAGTGCTCGGCGCACTCGACAGGCTGATCAAGCCCGGTACCTCAAGGCTCGATGTTTCAAGGCTTGCTGCCTCAAGACTCAGTGCGCCTGATTGAGGAAGCCTTCATCCAGCTTCAGCTCGTCATTGCGGTTGACGCCGATATCGCGGGACAGGATGTTGCTGGCGATCTGCTTGGCTTCTTCCAGAGAGTGCATCTGTGCGGTGCCGCACTGATAGATGTTGAGCTCCGGAATCTCTTCCTGACGCGCCACGTTGAGCACGTCCTGCATGGCAGCAGACCAGGCTGCGGCAACGCGAGCTTCTTCCGGTTCACCGATCAGGCTCATGTAGAAGCCGGTACGGCAACCCATCGGTGAGATATCGATGATCTCGACATCATCACCGTTGAGATGCTCGCGCATGAAGCCGGCAAACAGGTGCTCGAGGGTGTGAATGCCTTTCTCGGAGAGAATCTCTTCATTCGGCACGCAGAAGCGCAGGTCGAAGACGGTGATGTTGTCGCCTTTCGGGGTGCCCATCTTCTTGGCCACGCGCACGGCAGGCGCCTTCATGATGGTGTGATCGACAGTGAAGCTATCCAGCAGTGGCATGTGAAGCCTCCAGCATGAGGAAGTGAGACAGGCAGGCAGTTGCCCGCCCGGATTCATGTCTGAAGGGTAGCATATCGCCGCTGTTGATTAGAGAGGCAAGCGCGCCGTGCGCAGGGTTCTCGCCGGGCAGGCGCGCCTCACAGATAGCTTTCGGCAGCGGCTTCACAGCTCACGCAGCGGCGCTGGGACTTTCCCGGCTCACCATCCGATATGGGGTGGTTGAGCTCACCATCGAGCAGGCGGTTGGTGAAGTCGGCCAGGTTGGCCACTACCAGCACGTCCTTGAGGCCCTCGCCATCTGCCAGCGTCTTCTGGCCCTTGCCGGTCATCACCAGCGCGGCGTGACAGCCGGCCTTCTGGCCCGCGATGAGGTCACGCAGGCTGTCGCCCAGCATCCAGGCTCCTTCAAAGTCGGGAATCTGCAGGGCATCCTGGATCTGGTGGAGCAGGCCGGGTTCGGGCTTGCGGCAATCGCAGCCGTCGTCCGGGCCATGCGGGCAGTACGCAATGTGAGCGATATCGCCACCGGCTTCCTTCACCAGCTGCATCATCTTGGTGTGCATCTGGTCGAGTTCGCGGTGGCCGAAATGGCCACGGGCGATGCCGGACTGATTGGTCGCCACGGCCACGGTATAGCCAGCGCGAGTCAGACGGGCGATGGCCTGGATGGAAGTGGGGTATTCGATCCACTCCTCGGCGTTCTTGACGAAGGCATCGGAGTCTTCATTGATGACACCATCACGGTCGAGCACGATCAGTTTTTGCATGGTCAACTCTTCACTTCAGGGCAGTCAGGGGCGTCAGCCGGGCTGCTTGTCAGGGGTCGCCGCTTTGCCTGGGAAATTGTGAGCCGAGTCACAAGATGACGCTCGCACGTGGGGATGGGCAAATGGCGCCGAGTGCTCGAAGTGCGTGGTGCGACAGGCTGCCGCGCTTTTCGAACACTGTTTCTATACTGGAATACTAGTGCGACCTAGGTAGGGGATCAAGGCAGAAATTGTGACATCGCTGCCGTGTTGCGTGAAATCCTGTCACGCAACACGGCATTTCAGGACCCCGGATACAAAAGAACCCCGCCGTGGCGGGGTTCTTTTGCAGAGGCTGCGGTTCAACGATGTCAGGGACACCGTGGATCGGCAGATCTCATTGGGTCAGCAGACTGATGTCGGCCACACCCATGAACAGGCCTTGCAGACTCGCCAGCATCGCCAGACGATTGGCACGCACGGCGGCATCGTCGGAATTGACCATCACCTGATCGAAGAAGGCATCGACCGGTTCGCGCAGGCTGGCCAGTGCATCGAGGGCCTCCTGGTAGCGCGCCGCTTCGAACAGTGGTGCCACTTCCGCGCCACGTGCCGTCAGGGCGTCTGCCAGTGCCTGCTCGGCCGGCTCGCTCAACAGGCTTGCGTCCACTTCGGTGCGACCATCGTGCTCGGCCTTGGCGAGGATGTTGGAGACTCGCTTGTTGGCTGCCGCCAGAGCAGCGGCTTCCGGGCGTTCGCCGAAGGCGTGCACGGCACGCAGACGCCGCGCGAAGTCCAGCGGGTTGCTGATCTTCAGGGTACGCACGGCCAGGTACAGCTCGGCACCCATGCCTTCGTCGCTGGCCCAGGCGCGGAAGCGATCGAGCATGTACTCGAGCACGTCCTCGACCAGTCCTTCGGCCTTGGGCAGATCACGATGCTGCTCGGCGCTGACGGTCAGCAGCTCGCGCAGGTCGAGGTCCAGCTCACCCTTGATCAGGATGTTGAGCACCCCGATGGTGGCGCGACGCAGCGCGAACGGGTCCTTGGCGCCGGTCGGACGCTGACCGATACCGAAGATGCCGGTCAGGGTGTCGAGACGGTCGGCCAGGGCAATCGCCATGCCGGCCTTGGTCGTGGGGATCGCATCGCCGGCGAAGCGCGGCAGATACTGTTCTTCCAGCGCGAGAGCGACGGTGGCATCTTCGCCATCGTGACGGGCGTAGTAGTGGCCCATGATGCCCTGCAGTTCCGGGAACTCCAGCACCATCTCGGTGACCAGGTCGGTCTTGGCCAGCTGTGCAGCACGTGCGGCGTGGTCGACATCGGCGCCGATGCGTTCCGCGATGTGACGTGCCACGGCTTCGCTGCGACGGGCCTTCTCGGCCATGCTGCCCAGCTTCTGCTGGAAGACGACGCTCTCGAGCTTCTCGCGACGCGATTCCAGCGTGCTGCGCAGGTCGGTCTCGTAGAAGAAGGCGGCGTCGCCCAGACGCGGACGAATCACCTTCTCGTTACCGGAGATGACCTGTTGCGGGTCCTTGCTCTCGATATTGGAGATGGTGATGAAGGCCGGCTTGAGCTTGCCGTCATTGTCCAGCAGGTGGAAGTACTTCTGATTGGCCTTCATGGAGGAGATCAGACACTCCGCCGGCACTTCCAGGAAGCGCTCGTCGAAGGTACCCGTCAGTGCCACCGGCCATTCCACGAGGCCGTTGACCTCGTTGAGCAGGGCTTCCTCGATGACGGCGTTGGCACCATAGACTTCCGCCTCGGCTTGGACCTGTTCGCGGATACGCTCACGACGCACCTCACGGTTGGCCAGCACGCGGGCACCTTCCAGCGCGTCGAGGTAGTCCTCGGCGTGCGCCAGCGTGATGGCCTGCGGCGCATGGAAGCGGTGACCGAAAGTGGTACGACCGGAGTCGAGGCCGAGCACGCTGGCCTCGATCACTTCGCTGCCGTAGAGCGCGACCAGCCAATGCACCGGACGCGAGAACTCGATGCGTGAGGCACCCCAGCGCATGTTCTTCGGCACCGGCAGGCGAGCCACTACCTGCTCCAGCATGGCCGGCAGCAGGGCGGAGAGGTGCTCGCCCGGCTGGGTGTAACGATAGCCGAGCCAGGTGCCCTTGTCGGTTTCCAGCTCGATCAGGTCACTGACTTCGACACCGCAGGAGCGGGCGAAGCCCTGCACCGCGCGAGTCGGTTCGCCATCCTTGAAGGCGGCGGCCTTGGCCGGTCCGCGCTTCTCGATCTCGCGGTCCGGCTGGCGCTCGGCCAGGGATTCGATCATCACCGCCAGACGACGCGGTGTGGCGTAGGCACGTACCTGACCGAAGGCGACTTCGGCGTCGCGCAGGCCCTCGGCAAGGCCGTTGGCGAGGCTGTCAGCGAGTGCGTCGATGGCGCCCGGCGGCAGTTCTTCGCAGCCCAGTTCGATCAACAGGGTATTCACGGAGGCCATGCTTACGCGTCTCCCTCGGTAGTGGTGTCATCGGCGGCGAGCAGCTCATCACGCAGCGCCTGCGGGGCCAGCGGGAAGCCGGCGGCCTTGCGCGAATCGTAATAGGCGTGGGCCACATCACGGGCGAGAGTGCGCACGCGCAGGATGTAGCGCTGACGCTCGGTGACGGAGATGGCGTGGCGCGCATCCAGCAGGTTGAAGGTATGCGATGCCTTCAGGACCTGCTCGTAGGCCGGCAGCGGCAGGTTGGCGGTCAGCAGCTTCTGGCACTCGCTCTCGCAGTGATCGAAGGCAGCGAACAGCTCCGGCACGGCAGCGTGCTCGAAGTTGTAGGCCGACTGCTCCTTCTCGTTCTGCAGGAAGACGTCGCCATAGGTCACGACGGAGCCGTCCGGCGCGGTGGTCCAGATCAGGTCGTAGACGCTGTCCACGTCCTGCAGGTACATCGCGATGCGCTCGAGGCCGTAGGTCAGCTCGCCGGTGACCGGGAAGCATTCGATGCCACCTGCCTGCTGGAAGTAGGTGAACTGGGTCACTTCCATGCCGTTGAGCCACATTTCCCAGCCGAGGCCCCAGGCGCCCAGCGTCGGAGATTCCCAGTTGTCCTCGACGAAACGGATGTCGTGGACCAGCGGGTCGATGCCCAGACGCTCCAGCGAGCCCAGATAGAGCTCCTGCAGGTTGGCCGGTGACGGCTTCATCACCACCTGGAACTGATAATAGTGCTGCAGGCGATTGGGGTTTTCGCCGTAGCGGCCGTCGGTGGGACGGCGGGAAGGCTGCACGTAGGCAGCGTTCCAGGTTTCAGGACCGATGGAACGCAGGAAGGTCGCCGGGTGGAAAGTCCCCGCGCCAACCTCCATATCCAATGGTTGCAGGATGATGCAACCCTGTTCGGCCCAGTATTGCTGCAGGGCCAGAATCAGGCCCTGGAAGGTTTTCACGTCTGGCTGTGTCATTGGTGAAGCCCGTTGGCCCATGAATTCGAGAACTGCCGAGTATACAATCCCCGCTTATCGGGTTATAGGCCGCAGACGAAACCGAGTGCGTGCCATTTCCAAATTCTGATGTGTCGCGTTCCTGAACGCGCGCGTTGCCTACAAGCCTCTAGAGGCTCTGGGAGCTCAAATGATCGTCGTTACCGGAGGCGCCGGTTTCATCGGTGCCAATATCGTCAAGGCACTCAATGACCGCGGCCGTACCGATATCCTGGTGGTGGATGACCTGAGTGACGGCACCAAGTTCGTCAATCTGGCGGACCTGACCATCGCCGATTACCTCGACAAGGACGACTTCCTGATTCGTGTCCAGTCGAGCCTGATGGGCGAGTATGCCGAGTTGCCGAAGATCGAGGCGATCTTCCATGAAGGTGCCTGCTCGGATACCACCGAGTGGGACGGCCAGTTCATGCTCGAGAACAACTTCGAGTACTCCAAGGTGCTGCTCAACTTCTGCGAAGCGAACCGGATTCCCTTCCTCTACGCGAGCTCCGCGGCGACCTACGGCGACAGCCAGGTCTTCAAGGAAACGCCAGAGTTCGAAGGTCCGCTCAACGTCTACGGCTACTCCAAGCTGCTGTTCGATCAGCACGTGCGCCAGCGCTGGGACAGCCTGACCACCCAGGTCGTCGGCTTCCGCTATTTCAATGTCTACGGCCCGCGTGAGCAGCACAAGGGCAAGATGGCCAGCGTTGCCTATCACCATCACACCCAGGTGAAGGCGGGCGAGAACCCCAAGCTGTTCGGTGCCTACGATGGCTTTGAAGCCGGCATGCAGAGCCGTGACTTCGTCTATGTCGGTGATGTGGTCGACGTGAACCTGTGGTTCCTCGATCACCCGGAAGCCTCCGGCATCTTCAATCTGGGTACCGGCCGCGCCGAGCCGTTCAAGGCGATCGCCGAGACCGTCATCGAGTACTACGAGAAGGGCGAGATCGAGTACATCGACTTCCCGGAAAACCTCAAGGGCCGCTACCAGAGCTTCACGCGTGCCGACATCGGCAAGCTGCGCAAGGCCGGCTGCAACGTCGAATTCAAGACCGTTGCCCAGGGCACCCGCGCCTATCTCGAATGGCTGAATCGCTGAGTTCGAGCACGTATGGACTGAGCACGGGTGGACTGAGTGCGAGCGCCTGCCTCGCAAGGGTGACGAGGCAGGGCAAGCGCACCCGCAAGGAGGATTGGCCGTGAAGAGGAGCAAGGCATGAGTGAGCGCATTCTGGTGGTCGGGCCCAGCTGGGTCGGCGACATGGTGATGGCGCAGAGCCTGTTCATGACGCTGAAGCAGCGCTCGCCCGGCTGCCGGATCAGTGTGCTGGCGCCCGCCTGGTCGCAGCCGATCATCGAGCGCATGCCCGAGGTCGAGGAGGTACTGGCGCTGCCGGCGGGGCATGGTGACTTTGCTCTCAAGGCGCGCTGGCAGCTCGGGCGTTCGCTGCGAGGGCGCTTCGACCGCGCCATCGTGTTGCCGCGCTCGTGGAAGTCAGCGCTGGTACCGTTCTTCGCGCGCATTCCAGTGCGCGTCGGCTTCACTGGTGAGCAGCGCTACGGCCTGCTCACCGAGTGCCGCAAGCTCGACAAGTCGGTGCTCGATCAGACCGTCAAGCGCTTCACGTCGCTGGGCCTGCCCGTTGAGGAGGCCAATCCGCCAGTGGGCATTCCGGAGCCCGCTCTGGTCACCGACAGCGCCAATCAGTTGCGCTTGCGCGGCGAGTTGGGGCTGATGGCGCCGCCAGCGCCCATCATCGGCATGATGCCGGGGGCGGAGTATGGCCCGGCCAAGCAGTGGCCACTGGCGCACTTTCGCGCGCTTGCCGAGTCATTGACTCGCCAGGGGGCCGAGGTGCGCATCTTCGGTGGCCCCAAGGATGTCGCGGCGGGGGAGGAGATCGCCCAGGGGCTTGCGGGCGTTCATAACCTGTGTGGCAAGACGCGGCTGGCGGATGCGGTGGACCTGATCGCCGAGTGTCGGGAAGTGGTCAGCAATGATTCCGGCCTGATGCATGTCGCGGCCGCGGTAGGGGCCCGTATTCAGGGCATCTACGGCTCCTCGTCGCCGCATTACACACCACCGCTGACGGCCAATCGCGAGATCCACTGGCTGGCGCTGGAGTGTTCCCCCTGTTTCAAGCGCGTCTGTCCGCTGGGGCATACCAATTGTCTGAACCATATTGCTCCCGAGCGTCTGTTGACGGCGATCTCGCTGGATGAGGATGCGCGGTGAACCTGCCGAGAAACCGCACGACGGATGATCTGATCCACCCGCGCATGCGCGGGGCAATGCAGCGTGCTCAGCGGATAGAGGCGCTGCGTGCCTGGTGCGAGCACCACCTGATTCTGCCGTTCAGTCGTTGCTGGTTGATGCGTTGGAAACGCCAGCGTGCACGCCATCAGTCCCTTGAGCGCCGTGGCCTGCCGCGTCATGCGCTGGAAGACGTGATGGGGCATGAGGCGTTGACGGTCTGGGTCAATCCGCGTGAGCTGGTGCGTGACGTCAACTTCGGGCGTGACAAGCGCAACCGGCCTTCCTCCAACGCCTTCATCTGGAATGGCGACTGGGACCTGCGGCGCGGTGCCTTCCGCTTCGGTTCACGCTCGCGTCTTATGCGGGACTTGATCGAGCATGGCGATGACCTGACGGTGACGGAGCGCTATCAGCACTTGAAGGCCTTGCTGGATGCAGGCAAGCCGTGGTCGTCACCGCGTGATGGGCTATTGATGGACAGCGAAGAGAAGATTCTCGGCTATCTGCGTTGTTATCGCGGTTATCTGCAGGACATGGCCGCCAATGGCTTCCGCCAGGGCATCACCAAGGACGAGATGGGCGTCGCGGTGACGCGCGATGGCCGTCTGCTCAAGATCAATCGTGGCCTGCATCGCCTGGCGATGGCGCAACAGGTTGGTGTACCCAGCGTGCCTGTCGTCATCAAGGCGGTGCACCGCGAGTTCTGGGACAGGGTGACCGCCGGTGCCGAAGGCGATGAGGCTCTGCAGCGTCTGCAGGCTGTGCTGCAAGAGTGTCGTCCCGAAAGCGAGCCCGGCCCGCTGGACCCCAGAACCTATCCCGTGCTGGGTGTGGACGAAGGCTGGCCGGATCTCCGCGGTCTGGAGGACGGTGACTCGCGCGCTTGAGCTGCTGACCTGCTGTCTGGAAAAGCGAAAAAAGCCCTGTTTCATTGTGATGTTTCACATGAAACAGGGCTTTTTTCGTTCTCTAGCCGGGTGATGGGTGCCTGCATGATAGGTGCTTGTGGGCCAGGTGTCTGGGATGAAAAGCGGTCTAGCGTGCCAGCCGTTGATAAAGCCCCAGATAGGCCTCGCCCATGGCGCTGGGAGTGAAGCGTGCCAGATGCGCCCGTGCCCCCTCGACCAGTCGCTCCCGACGTGGTGCATCAGCGACGAGTGCCTCGATGGCGGCAGCCAATGCCTGTGCATCGCCGGTGGGCACCAGCACGCCGGTGCTGTCGTCATGCACGATATCGGGGATGCCATCCACATCGCTTGCGATGATCGGTACACCGTGATCCATCACGTCGAGCAGAATCGAGCCGAGGCCCTCATTGCGTGATGGAAAGGCGAACAGATCGAAGGCTTCCAGATAGTCGCCGACATTGGTGTGGAAGCCTTCCCAGACCAGATTGTCGAGATCGGCACTTTCCGCCTTGAAGGCCGCTTCGTCCTCGCCGGCACCCAGGCAGACGAAGAGCAGCTGCGGGTGGCTGTCGCGCAGCCTGCGGGCCGCCTCGATCAGCACTCGCTGGCCCTTGTGGCGGTCCACCAGTGCGCCGACATGCCCGATGACGATGCGCCCCCCCGCGGACGTATTACCGAAGCGCTGGCGTAGCTCGGCCACGGCTTGCTTGTCGCTGGGCAGGTGGGCGAGAGTGCTGGGGATCAACGCCGTCTCACCCCATTGGCGCTCCCGCAGGTGAGATTCGATCACCGACGAAATCGCCACCCGGCAGGCGGCCGCACGATAGGTCAGGCGATTGAACGGCTTGTCCTTCACCGGCTGGGGCACCCGGCGTGTCAGCAGGTAAGGCGTGCCGGTGAGGCGCTGATGCAGCCATGCCCAGTGCACGGCCTTGGCTTCATGAGCATGCACGATATCGGCGCGGGGCTGGCCGAGATGGCCCTTGAAGCGTCCGCTGACCTCGATCACGTCCACCGTGACGGCCAGCTCAAGCGCCGCCAGTTCGCTGATCAAGGGCGAGCCCTGCAGGCACACCAGTGACTGGCGGATCGGCGCGCCGGCTTCCCCGTCTTTCCCCGGGCTTGCGCGTCGCGCCAGGTCCGCGATCAGGTTGAGCGTCTGGCGCTCACCGCCGCGAAAGCCGCGTGCCAGATTGACATGGCGTACGTGAAGCGGGCGCGTCACACCTCGCGCGGCAGTCGGCTCACAGCTAGAGGTCATGGTCACCATACCTTGTTGAAATCTTCGGCCTCACGCACCTTGGCGTCGCGCTGGAATTCCAGCAGCTTGGCGTATTTCAGGTAGGCATTGACGCTGGCCGACAGCGCCACCGAGAAGCCATCGACGCCATCGCGGAAGCCGGCCTGGAAGACGAACTTGCGCATGAAGGCATTGCTGGCATGTAGGAAGGGAGTCAAGGCGTTGGCGCGTTTTCCCTTCTGATACATGATCTTGGCGGCGCGGTTCGAGAAACGGCCACTGGCCTTGACGAACAGTTCACCGAGATTGGCGAAGCTGTAATGCTCGAGATCGGCGTCCAGCTCGCAGGGATGGTTGGCCTGCACCGAGCTGTGCTGACGCGAATCGCGGAAGGCGAGTTTCTCGCGGTCATACAGGCGCAGGCAGTAATCGGGATACCAGCCGGCATGCCGTACCCAGCGCGAGCCGATGAAGTTGCGACGGCGCAGCGCGAAGCCATCGTGAGGCGTGCTGTCGAGTGCCAGTGCCCGGATGGCGCTGACGGCGCCGTCGGTCAGGCGCTCATCGGCGTCCAGTGACAGCACCCAGCGGTGGCTGGCATGGCTCGGCCCGACATTCTTCTGCGGCCCGTCGCCCAGGTAGGGTTGATCGATCACCACGGCGCCCATGTCGCGCGCCAGCTCGCAGGTGGCATCGGTGGAGCCGGAGTCCACCACGATCAACTCATCGCAGACCTGGGCCAGCGAGCGCAGGCAGTCCTCGATGTTGTGGGCTTCATTGAGGGTGATGACGCAGCCGGTGATGGGCACCGCAGTGCGCAGCTTGCCATCGGGTGAAGGGGCGGCCGAGGCCTCGTCGCTCGTGTTCATGACGGTCTCTGTCTTGAGAGCGCCTGCAGCACGACGGGGTGTGGCAGGCGCCGATGGGACGCAGTGGCAGGCTCGCCTGGGCGAAGCGTCTGCCGACGATTCATGTCGCTATCGTACACCGCATGGCCGACGATGCCTTGCCGGGCGGTGTTCTGAAGTGCCGATCGGAAGCGCCATGCGTGAAGGGGCAGTCCTGGTCGGCTCAGGCTTGATAGGCGCTGCGGATGCGTGCCAGGCACGCCGCATGATGTGTCGGGGTGAAGCGGGCCAGCGAGCGGCCCAGGCGGGAGAGGTTGCTTTCGCGCCAGCGTGCATCCCAGGGAGTCTTGGCATGCAGCTGGCAGCGATCTAGATCGATCACGTAGACGCGTCCGCGTTCATCGATCAGTAGGTTGCGTGCGTTGAGATCGACATGCTCAAGCCCCGCGTCATGCACGGCACGGATGGCGTGGCCAGCCGTATCGAGCAGGCGGAGCAAGGTGTCGGGCAGCTCGGCCCCGGCAGGCAGGCGCTGTGCTTCGAGGGCGATCAGGTCATCGGCGAAGGCGCGTGCGCCGGGAATCAGCACCGTGATCAGGGCGGCCTCGTAGGTCAGGCCATGCCGCCACACGCAGGCGCCGACGGGCTCTGGCACCGGCAGCCCCTGGCGATACAGACGCTCCGTCAGGCGCAGTTCGGCGAAGGCGCGGGTACGCTCAAGGCCGGTATAGAGGTAGCGCTGACTGGCGAGCTTCGCGATCAGGCCGCCGCGACGATAGGGGCGCAGTGCCCAGCGGCGAGCCGGTGTCGCGGTGGTATTGGCGGGTTGCAGCTCGGCTGGCAAACGACAGACATCAAGGAACAGACTCGCCCCGCGCCCCGGCGCTTCGCCGGTCACGGCGTCGTGTTCACGCCAGAACGATGGCATGAACCAGTCCGGCGTCATTTGTGGCGCTGTTTCGCCATCATATAGAATGTGGGCATTCTCATTTCGGAAAACTGCCATCCGCATGAAGCATCCTCTCCCTGCCCAGCCCGCACATATCTGCGTGCTCCGGCTCTCCGCTCTCGGCGATGTCTGCAATCTTGTGCCAACGGTACGCGCCTTGCAGCGTCAGTGGCCTGAGGCCCGCATTACCTGGATCGTCGGCAAGGGGGAGCACAGTCTACTGTCCGGCCTGACCGGGGTCGAGTTCGTGGTCTACGACAAGTCCACCGGTCTTGCGGGCATGCGTGCCATCTGGCGACAGCTCAAGGACACGCACTTCGATGTGCTGCTGCACATGCAGCAGGCGCTGCGCGCCAGTGCGCTGTCGCTGGGCCTCAAGGCCAAGGTGCGCATCGGTTACGATCGTGCGCGCGCCAAGGACTGGCAGTACCTCTTTACCACCCATCAGCTGGCCCCGCGAGAGCGCGCCCACGTGCTGGAGTCGTTCATGGACTTCGCGCGTACGCTGGGTGTCGAGGACTGCCGCCTCGACTGGCGGCTCGATGTGCCGTCCGAGGCCTACACCGAAGCCGCACGCGTCACCGGCGAGGCGCCGTATCTGATCATCAGCCCGTGTGCCAATCCGCGACTGCGCAACTTCCGCAACTGGTCGCCGGAAGGCTATGCGGCGGTCGTCGATCATGCCTGGCAGCAATATGGCATCCGCAGCGTGATGACCGGTGGCGGCAGCCCGCAGGAGCGTGAAATGGGCGCACGCATCAAGGCGCTGGTCAGCGAAGGCGCGGTCATCGATGCCATCGGTGGCACCTCGCTCAAGGGCCTGCTGGCGATGATCGATCGCGCAGTGGCGGTGATCGCGCCGGATTCCGGCCCGGTGCACATGGGCAATGCGCTCAACACTCCGGTGATCGGCCTGTACGCCACCACCAATCCCGAGCGTGCGGCGCCGTACTGCTGGCAGCATCTGGTGGTCAATCGCTATCCGGACGCCGTGAAGACCTATCTTCACAAGCAGATGGACGAGATCAACTGGGGCCAGCGCGTGCGCCATCAGGACGCCATGAGCCTGATCCGCGCCGAGGATGTCATCGCGCGTCTCGCTGAGCTGCTGGCGGACACCGATGGCGTCATTCGCGGCCAGAGCTGCGAACGTCTGCCGGTCGCGGCTGTCTCCTCTACGGATACCTCTTCTTCCCAATCCCCCTCTGCACGCGGAGACGCCTGATGAAGCTTGATCTGACTGCGCTTGAACAGGCTCGCCTGCTGGTCGTGGGTGATGTGATGCTCGACCGCTACTGGCACGGTGGCACCTCACGCATCTCGCCGGAAGCGCCGGTACCGGTGGTACGAGTCGGCGAGAGCGAAGACCGCCCCGGCGGTGCTGCCAACGTCGCGCTCAACATCGCCTCGCTCGGCGCACACGCCACCCTGGCCGGTGTCGTCGGTCAGGATGACAACGCCGCCATCCTTACCCGCGCATTGGAAAACGCCAATGTCATCACGCGCTTTCAGGCCAGTCACAGCGTGCCGACCATCACCAAGCTGCGCGTGATGAGCCGCAACCAGCAGCTGCTGCGCCTCGATTTCGAGGAGCCGCTGCACGAGGTGGATACCAGCGCGCTGGTGAGCCAGGTCGAGGACGAACTGGGCGCCAGTGGCGTGATGATTCTCTCCGACTACGGCAAGGGCTCGCTGAATCAGGTCGAGGCGCTGATCGCCGCCGCGCGTGCGGCGGGCAAGCGTGTGCTGGTCGACCCCAAGGGCAGTGATTTCTCGCGCTATCGCGGCGCCAGCATCATCACCCCCAACCTGACCGAGTTCGAGACCATCGTCGGGCCGTGCCGCAGCGATGAGGAACTGGCCGAGAAGGGCGAGGCGCTGCGTGCCGAGCTCGAGCTGGAAGCCCTGCTGGTGACCCGCAGCGAAAAGGGCATGACCCTGATCCGCGAGGGCTATCAGCCGCTGCACCTGCCGACGCATGCGCGTGAGGTCTACGACGTCACCGGTGCCGGCGATACCGTGATCGGTGTGCTGGGTCTGGCGCTGGCGGCCGGTCACGCCTTCCCGGAAGCCGTGATGCTGGCCAACCTGGCCGCGGGTCTGGTGGTTGCCAAGCCGGGTACCGCGACCCTGTCGGTGGCGGAGCTCTACACCGCACTGCACGGCGACAAGCTGGCGGAATTCGGCGTGATCCAGGAAGCGGCGCTCATCCCGGCAGTCAAGGCCGCCCAGGCACGCGGCGAGCGCGTGGTGATGACCAATGGCTGCTTCGATATCCTGCATGCTGGTCACGTGGCCTACCTGCAGGAAGCGGCGCGCCATGGCGATCGCCTGATCGTGGCCGTCAACGACGACGGCTCGGTAGCACGCCTCAAGGGGCCGACACGCCCGATCAACCCGGTGCTGCGGCGCATGCAGGTGCTGGCGGGCCTCGGCGCGGTCGCTTGGGTGGTGCCCTTCAGCGAAGACACCCCGGCACGTCTGATCGAAGCCGTGCTGCCGGATGTGCTGGTCAAGGGCGGCGACTATCGCCCCGAAGAGATCGCCGGGGGAGAGGCGGTGATCGCCAATGGCGGTGAAGTCCGTGTGCTCGGGTTCGAGGATGGCGTCTCCACCACCGCGATGATCGCCACCATTCTCGATCGCGAGGACTAGGCGTGAGCCTTGCCCGTGGCCTTTACAGCACCGCGCTGACCTTGCTGTCGCCCCTCATCTGGCAGCGGGTCTGGCGCGAGCACGATGCCCAGCACCCGCGCCTGGAGCGGCTGGGTATCATCCCCTCCACGCCGAACACTACGCCCGACAGTGAGCGCCCCATCTGGCTGCACGCCGCCTCGCTGGGCGAGGTGGTGATGGTGGCGAGTCTTGTCGAGGCGCTGCGTCAGCGCTACCCACGGCGCCCGCTGGTGCTGACGACCATGACGGCCACCGGTGCTGCGCAGGCCGCACGTCTGCTGCACACCCCGCAGGGCTCGTCGGAGCATGCCCCAGCCCGACACCATTACCTGCCGCTGGATTTCCCGTTGAGCGCGCGGCGCTTCGTGCGCCGGCTGCGTCCGGCGCTAGCGATCATGGTGGAAACCGAGCTGTGGCCCAACCTGATGGCCGCCTGCGCGCGGGATGGCATTGCGCTGTGCGTCATCAATGGCCGCCTGTCACCGCGCGCCTTCCAGCGCTATCGCAGGATCAGCGCCCTGATGCGCGACAGCCTCGCCCACGTCAGTGGTCTGTCGGCCAAGTCGCAGCAGGATCTGGAGCGTTTCATGGCGCTCGGCCTGCCGCCAGCGCGCGGCACGGCCGTCGGCTCGCTCAAGTTCGAACTGGACATTGCTGAACAGGTCGTTGCCGACGGACAGGCGCTGCGCCAGTCATTCGCGCAGCGGCCGGTATGGATCGCAGCCTCGACGCATGACGGCGAGGACGGCCAGATGCTCGCGGCGCATGCCGTGGTACGTGACCAGCATCCTCAAGCCTTGCTGCTGTTGGTGCCACGCCATCCCCAGCGCTTCGAGGCAGTGGCCGCTCAGGCGGCGCAGTGGTGTCAGGCGCGCGGCGAGAGCAGCCTGCGGCGCAGTGACATGTCAGAGAGCGGCACCGACGTGGCTGATGCCGTATCGGTACTGGTCGGTGACAGTCTCGGGGAATTGCTGACGCTGTATGCGGCCAGTGATATCGCCTTCATCGGCGGCAGTCTGGTACCCATCGGCGGGCACAACCTGCTCGAGCCTGCTGCGTTGGGGCTGCCACTGCTGAGTGGCCCATCGCTGGACAACTTCAGCGAGATTGCCGAGGCGATGGCCGCGGAAGGCGCGCTCCAGGTCGTCGCGGATGACGCGGCATTGGCCGAAGCGGTGAATGCGCTGTTCTCGGATCAGGCCGCGCAGCAGATGGCAGGCCTGGCGGCCAGTCAGGTCGTGGCGCGCAATCGTGGCGCGCTGAGCGGCACCTTGGCGATGCTCGAGCACCACCTGCCGCTGTGACGTCCCCGCGCACGCTAAGTGTGCATTGACTGTCTGGTCAGACAGAAAACGCCGCACAATCGTGCGGCGGTTATTCTATGAATCCAGGTGTTTGGCATTGGTCTGGCGCTGCGAGTGGCCTGGCTCCTTCCTGCAAGGCAATCAGCTGCTCAGCAGTCGACAAGCTCGGCCGTCACGCCCATTTCTGCCTCCAGCGCTCCCAGACAATCACGTGCGGCGGGGCTGGCATTGCTGATCACCACATCAAAGTCACTCAGTGGGGCGATGAAGGCGGGGCGCACCATCTCGAACTTGCGCGCATCGACGATCAAGAAGCGCTGCATCGCGCTTTCCAGCGCGGCCTGCTTGGCCGCGACCTCATGGAAATGGAAGCAGCTGACGCCTCGCTCGGCATGTACTCCGCCCGCCGAGAGAAAGGCCTTGTTGATGCCGAGACGGCGGATGGCCTCCGGCATGTCGGTGGCGGTGAATGACTGCGTGGCCGGGTGAAAAAGGCCCCCCAGCATCACCAGCCGCACCCCGGGCAGATGGCCGACCGCATTGGCCACATTCAGGGCGCAGGTCACCAGGGTCAGCGTCTGCTGGCGGTCGATGGCGGCCGCCAGATGGACCAGCGTGGTGCCGCAATCCACGTACAGGGTGTCGCCATCCTCGATATGATTGGCCAGTTGCTGGCACAGCGCTTGCTTGATCGGGGCGCTGGCGTCGATCTCGCGATCCAGGCGATAGACGCTGCCGGCGGATGAATCGACCAGCAACAGGCGGCCTCCCAGAATTTCCAGCAGTCCGTTGCTGTGCGCCACGTCGCGACGAATGGTCATCTCCGAGACGGCGCATAGCTGTGCGGCGTCGCTCAGTTGCAGAGGGCTGCCTTCGCGCAGAATGGCCTGCAGGCGGTCGAGTCGGGCGGCGCTGTGATTGTTCATGCGGCTTTTGTCCTTTGGTGCCGGTTCCGATGAGGGAGCGTTGGCGAAAAACTGGGCTGAAGCGCCACGTCCCACGTCAGAAGCAGATGATAAACCACTGACACACAGGGAGAACCTCAAAAATGCCCCTGTCATTGCCAGTCTGGCACTGGAAGACAAGTGGGCGTGAGGTAAAACGGACGTATTGACTATTTGGTCAGGCTGTGACTTTTTGAACATGGTGAGAATGCAGGATAACACTGCACGACGTTGAGAACGGGTCGTCGCAGCCCTGCACGCAGCACTCATAACAACCACAAGAACCCTCAGGATCTTCCCAATGAATCCCCTCATGAGTCTCGTCGGGATGGCTTCGCTCATCCTCATTGCCGTGGCGCTGTCGTCGAATCGACGCGCCATTCGCCTGCGTACCGTGGGTGGTGCCTTTGCCATCCAGCTGGCCATCGGCGCCTTCGTGCTCTACACCTCCTTCGGCCAGGGAGTGCTGGCCGGTGTCTCCGGTGCCGTCAGCCAGGTGGTCAACTATGCCGATCAGGGCATCAACTTCCTGTTTGGCAGCCTGGCCAATCCGGGCAGTGGTGTCGGCTTCATCTTCGCGGTCAAGGTGTTGCCGATCATCATCTTCTTCTCGTCGCTGATCGCGGTGCTCTACTACCTCGGCATCATGCAGTGGGTGATTCGCCTGCTGGGTGGCGGCCTGCAGCGTGTGCTGGGCACGTCACGTACCGAGTCACTCTCGGCCACGGCCAACATCTTCGTCGGTCAGACCGAGGCGCCGCTGGTGGTCAAGCCGTATCTGGCCAGCATGACGCGCTCCGAGCTGTTCGCCGTGATGTGCGGTGGCCTGGCCTCCGTCGCCGGTTCGGTGCTGGGCGGCTATGCGGCGCTGGGCATTCCGATGGAATATCTGGTGGCAGCATCGTTCATGGCCGCACCCGGCGGACTGCTGTTCGCCAAGTTGCTGTTCCCGGAGACAGAGAAGCCGGACGACTCGATCGCTCTCGCCGATGCCGCCCTCAAGGATGATGATGCGCCTTCCAATGTGCTGGACGCCGCGGCCTCCGGGGCGTCTTCCGGCCTCAAGCTGGCGGCCAATGTCGGGGCGATGCTGCTGGCCTTCATCGCGCTGATCGGCCTGATCAACGGCATTCTCGGCGGCGTGGGTGGCTGGTTCGGCATGGACACGCTGAGTCTCGACATGATTCTCGGCTGGTTGTTCGCGCCGCTGGCCTTCCTGCTGGGCGTGCCGTGGAGCGAGGCGACCCTGGCGGGTTCCTTCATCGGCCAGAAGCTGGTGGTGAACGAGTTCGTCGCCTACATCAATCTGGCGCCCTACCTCAGCGGTGACAGCATCGTCGCGGCCACTGGCGCGGTAATGACGCCCTACACCATGGCAGTGCTGTCCTTCGCGCTGTGCGGCTTCGCCAATCTGTCGTCGATCGCCATCCTGCTGGGGGGGCTGGGCAGCCTGGCACCGACACGCCGTCATGAGATCGCAAGCCTGGGGCTCAAGGCGGTACTCGCCGGCACGCTGTCCAATCTGATGTCGGCGGCGATTGCCGGTTTCTTCCTGGCGCTGGCGGCCTGATGCATTCCTCGCTCTCCGCCCGGTCAGTCGACGGAAGCCATCCTGCCGGCATGCGCCGGGCGGCAAGCGAGGAAACATCGGGACGTCATCTCGGGAAAGCCGGGGGTGACAAGCTGCCTGGCGAGAGTGTGAAACGGTTCACATTGTCGTCGATGGCACGTTGATCATCCTCGAAATGTCGCTCTGTCGTTTTTGCGAGGAAGTGCTAACATCGCCGCCTTTCCGGACTGGGCCCCTGCGAGTTTCACTCCCGCGCCTTCGTCGGACTTCATGGCGACAAGACCCGCTCAGCGGGCAAGACCACAAGAATTCGAACAGTCTCATCATTCAGGACAGGACCGTTACGCGATGACCATGCTCAAGACCCTCGCGGCCAGCACTCTGGCTGCCACCACGCTGTTGACTGCTGCAGCACCGGCGCAGGCTACTGACTTCAATGGCGATATCCACGCCAATGATTACAAGTGGCTGACCTTCAACCTGATGCGCAGTGAAGACAACCGCCTGCCGTTCCGCAACAGCGAAGATACCTACCTGGAGATGGAGTTCGGCGGCCGCTCAGGCATCGTCGATCTCTACGGGTATGTCGACTTCTTCGATATCTTCGATGATGGATCGGATGATCAGAACGGTAATGACAACTTCTTCGCCAAGCTGGCGCCGCGTTTCTCGCTGGACGCCATGACCGGTTACGACCTGTCCTTCGGACCGGTGGATGAGCTCTACATCGCCACCGTCACCAACATTGGTGATAATGCGAGAGATGAGAACGGTGTTGGTAGTGGCCTGTGGGAGCACTACGTCGGCCTGGGCAGCGATGTGCAGGTGCCGTGGTTCGGCAAGATGGGCTTCAACCTCTACGCGCGTTACGTGCGTGAGAACTACGGCGGTGAAGACGAGAAGAAATGGGATGGTTACATGGCTTCCACCAACTGGTTCAAGCCGTTCGTCAACTTCGAAGATGGCAGCTTCATCGCCTATCAGGGCTACCTGGACTACAAGTTTAAGGCTGACGAGGTGGGCAGTGCAGATGGCCGTAGTGTCAACAGCATGGAGTGGTTCAATGGCATCTACTACCACACCCAGCGTATTGCACTCGGTTACGGCCTGAAGTACTACAACAACATGGCGTTCTTCACCGATGGCTCCACTGCCACCGGCGTTCGCCAGGACACCACCGGCTTCGGCAACTACTTCAGCATCAACTACAAGTTCTGATCACCGCATCGCTCTCGCTGAGCGACCGGCGCTAAAACAGAAACGGGAAGCCCTCAGGGCTTCCCGTTTTTTCGTCTGGCGCCTGAAGACCGGCATCTGGAGATCAGCGGAACTCCACCTCGGTGACTTCCACGCGCACCAGCTGACGTGACCACTCTCCTTCGGGCAGCGAGACGCGTACCTCGCGGCTATCGCGTGTCTGGCCGGGGCGCAGGTAGGTCTGGGGCAGACGATATTCACCGACCCACAGTGGCACCTCACGCGTCGCGAGCAGATGGCCATCATCGGCGTACAGGCGGAGTCTGGCCTGCACGCCGATGACACTCTGGCCGGCGGTGTTGTCGAGGCTGAACTGCAAAAGCGCCTCGTCATCCTCTTCGCTCACCGAGGACAGACGCGCGACCAGACCATCGCGGTGGCCTTCACTCAACAGCCGCGGATTGGCCAGCGCGCTGCTGTTGAGGCGTGACGCGCTGTCAGGCGCCGCGTTGCTGCCGTTGGCGGCGGCCGCTCCGGCTGATGGTGAGGCCGAGTCGCCCGGCGCAATGACCGCCGCCGTCACCGGCACGGCCGTCGAGGTCGGCACCAGCGCGCTGCCAGCGCCAGCTTCCCCGGACGGTTGTGTGGTCGGGGCGGACGCGGCCTGCACCTCATCCAGCTGATATTCCCAGCTGTGGTCCGGCTTGAGCAGGATCTTGACGCCACTGTCGAGCGTCACGGTGACTGGCTGGCTGATCGGCAGGCTATCGGCCAGCGCCAGCGGACTTGCGCTGGCTGCCAGCAGCAGTGCGGTCGCCAGGCGCAGTCGTGGGCGCAGATTCATCGTCATGCCAGCTCCTCAGGCAGTGATGCGTTCGACGCCACTTTCGCGTCCCACCAGCAGCACATCAGCACCGCGTGCCGCGAACAGACCGTTGGTGACGACACCGACGATGGCATTGATGCGCGCTTCCATGGCGATCGGGTCCTCGATAAGGAAGTTGTAGCAATCGAGGATGCGGTTGCCGTTATCGGTCAGCACGCCATCGCGGTAGACCGGGTCGGCACCCAGCTTGACCAGCTCACGCGCGACATAGGAGCGCGCCATCGGAATGACTTCCACCGGCAGCGGGAAGCCGCCGAGAATATCCACCTGCTTGGAGCCATCGGCGATGCACACGAAGCGCTCGGCGCAGGCCGCGACGATCTTCTCGCGGGTCAGCGCGGCGCCGCCGCCCTTGATCATCGCCAGGCATGGGTCGATCTCGTCGGCACCATCCACGTAAACCGGCACGGTGCCGACATGGTTGAGTTCGAAGACGTCGATGCCATGGCCCTTGAGGCGCTCGGCAGTGGCTTCGGAGCTGGCGACGGCACCGGCGAAGTCGTGACGCACTTCCGCCAGCGCATCGATGAACAGATTGGCCGTCGAGCCGGTGCCGACGCCGATGATGGTGTCGCGGCTCAGCAGTGGGCGAATCTCGTCAAGGGCGGCGCGGGCCACGGCCTGCTTCAGCTCATCCTGGGTCATATGATACCTCGGGTTGGTGGGGCGGTGGTGAAAGTGGGTATTGGCGCGGTCTTCCCTGCGTGGCCAGCAGTTTATCGCCGACAGGCGCTGGAAACGGCTTGACGTGAAGCGCAACGCCGGAAAACGCCACATTATAACGGCAAACCCCGCGATGGCGCTGGACGCTCTCGCCAGCGGTCTGATAACAATGGGGGTTCGGTCGCGCTCATGCGGCCTGCGCTGTGACACATCAGGACATTCCTATAATGCTCGAACATTACGTCAAGAAAATCCTGTCGGCTCGTGTCTACGAGGCCGCCCATGAAACTCCGCTCTCGCCGGCACCCTTGTTGTCGCGCCGTTTCGGCAATCACATCTTCATCAAGCGTGAAGACCTGCAGCCTGTCTATTCCTTCAAGATTCGCGGCGCCTACAACAAGATGGCCCAGCTGACGGATGAACAGAAGGCGTGCGGTGTGATTGCGGCCTCGGCCGGCAATCATGCGCAGGGCCTGGCAATGGCGGCCAAGCTGATGGGCGTCAAGGCAGTAATCGTGATGCCGCGCATTACGCCGGAAATCAAGGTGCAGGCCGTGCGCGAGCGCGGCGCGCGGGTGATTCTCAAGGGCGATGCCTTCCCCGAGGCACTGGCCCACGCGCGTACCCTGATGGACGAGCACGGCTATACCTTCATCCCGCCCTATGACGACCCGGATGTCATTGCCGGCCAGGGCACCGTCGGCATGGAAATCCTGCGTCAGCACCCCGGCAAGATCGATGCGATCTTCGTGCCGGTCGGCGGTGGTGGTCTGATCGCCGGTGTCGCGGCCTACGTGAAGTACCTGCGCCCCGAGATCCGCGTCATCGGGGTCGAGGCGGAAGATGCCGCCTGCCTCAAGGCCGCCATGGAAGCCGGCGAACGCGTGGTGCTGGACCAGGTCGGCGTGTTCGCCGAGGGCGTGGCGGTCGCGCAGATCGGCGCGGCACCGTTCGAGCTCATCCAGCACACCGTCGATGAGGTCATCACCGTCAATACCGACGAGATGTGTGCAGCGGTCAAGGATATCTTCGAGGATACGCGCGCCGTCTCCGAAACCAGTGGCGCACTGTCACTGGCGGGCCTCAAGAAATACGTCCAGCAGTCAGGCGCGGAAGGGGAGACGCTGGTCTGCATCAACTCCGGCGCCAACACCAACTTCGATCGCTTGCAGCACATTGCCGAGCGCACCGAGCTGGGCGAGCAGCGTGAGGCGATTCTGGCCGTGACGCTGCCGGAGCGCCCGGGGGCCTACAAGCAGTTCTGCAAGGTGATCGGCAAGCGCATGGTCACCGAGTTCAACTATCGCTACGCCAATCCGGAGGAAGCGCATGTCTTCGTCGGCGTGCAGGTCAAGCCGGGTGGTGAGGACCGTGCGGCTGTGGTCGAGAAGCTGCGTGAGGCGGGCTATGCGGTGGAAGACCTGACCGACAATGAACTGGCCAAGCTGCACACGCGTCATCTGGTCGGTGGGCGAACGACCAGCGATCTCGAGGAAGAGGTCTATCGCTTCGAATTCCCGGAGCGCCCGGGAGCCCTGATGAATTTCCTCACTCACCTGCCGGCGGACTGGAACATCTCGCTGTTCCACTACCGTAACCACGGCGCGTCGCATGGGCGGGTATTGATCGGCATGCAGATCCCCAATGGCGACCGTGTGCGTGTCGAGGAATATTTCAATGAGATCGGCTATCGCTTCTGGAAAGAGAGCGACAATCCCGCCTATCGCCTGTTCCTGTCCTGAGCGATGGGGCGATGACGGCTATATGAGTCATTGGCGTTGAAGGCGGCGAGCTGAGGCGCGACCCATCATGCTGCATTGGTCACATTCGTGGATAGAAAAGCCCCGTCCTTCACGTGGAAGGCCGGGGCTTTTTCATGCGTTTCCGGCGGGCATGCCGCAGGAAATTCCACATTTCATGCCAGGTGCGAAAAAGAACGGTGTTTCTGACTGAAGCTCTGGTCGGCAGGGGTGACCAGACATCAAAAGCTGCGTGGAAAAGCGTCCATTCAAACGATTGCATGGTGATTGTCATACAGAAGTCAGATGCCTATCATCTGGTCACTGTCAGGAAGACAGTCATCGACAACCGTCACGCGAAAGCCACTGACGATATAAGAAGAAGCCCGCTCTCATGAAACGTAAGCCCGATCTGGTCATGGCCCTGGTATTCATTTTCGGGATTGGTGTAGTGGCAACCGGCTACGCCCAGACCGTAATGGGTTCCTGAATCCTGCGCTGCTGCCCTCACCGGCGGTAGCGGTGCTGCTGGCGCCAGTCTCTCTGGCGCCACGCCCCGATGACATGACCTTCCTTCTGTCAGGCTTTTCAACTCCCAGCTTTCCAGCTCCCCGACTTCCCCTCAGCTTGCCCCCATCTGACTTCACTGAGTTGCTGCTTCGCCTCCTCGCAAACAGCCCCCTTTCTGCCTGCTTTTCCCCCTCGCGCTCTACTGTCTCTCAGTCGCCTCGTGGTCGTGCCATCGATCTCGTCAAAACGCCCAGCGTCTCATTCAGCACGAGCAGGGCGTACGACTTCGCGATCACTGACGATGGCATCCAGCGGAATGTCCCAGGGCTGTACCGGCAGGGCGGGGACCTTCTGGCAGTGATGGGCGAGACCGATCAGCAGTGGCCTTGGGCCGGGGCGGCGGGTAAAGGCGAAGCTGCGATCATAGAAGCCGCCCCCCATGCCGATACGAGCCCCGCGCCCATCGAAGCCGACCAACGGCATCAACACGATATCCAGCGCCCAGGCAGGCAGGCGCCGCGCCCTGGAAGCACCATGACGGGTGTCCGGTTCGGCGATGCCGAAGCGATTGCTGACCAGGGGTGTCTGGCCGTCGTAGCGCACGAACCATAGCGAATTGGCCGCGAATGGACGCAGTACCGGCAGATAGACCTTCGCCCCTCGTCGCTGCAGCCAATCGCACAGGCGCGTGGCATCGATCTCGCCATCGTAGGGCAGATACAGGGCGACGTGGCGGGCGCGCAGCAGTTCCGGCAGCCGTTTCAGCTGACGCAGGAGCGCATCTTCGGCTTGCAGGCGAATGGCAGGCGGTAGCTGACGGCGGCGTTGGCGCAGCAGACGGCGAAGCGCACGACGGTCGGCCTGAGGGTGATCGAGCTCGCTGGGCAGCGCCCAGAGCGTGGTATCGAGTGCTGCAGAAGGGAGTGGCGAGCGTGGGCTCGCGGGTGCGGCATAGACCGCGGGGGGCTTGTGCATGCCTGACAATCTCCGTCAGACAGGGTTCTCCAAGGTGCCGGTGTTACCGGGGGCCCTTGAACCCAGCGGTTCAAGGTGGGTAGTCCCGCGCAGCGCATCAGGCGTTCCGACGCACGGACATGCACACAGCACTGCGCAGTGGACTCCCTGGGAATAGCTTATAAGCTCGAGGGACATCGGCAACTGTCGTACACCCCAGAGAACTCATCCAGTCTACCAAACCCCGCCTGCCTGCCCAAGGGCTAATCCTGTCGGGAACAATCTGTTGCCTGAATGTATCAGTTGTTTGATTCTGAAGCGTTTTTACGCTCAGCAGCGCGCGCCTTCGCCTGATCGGCATAGTCGGCTGGCAGCTGACTGAGCGCGGCATCCAGTTGACGGTCCAGCGCGGTGAGGCGAGTCTCGAAGTCGTGCTGCAGGGCGCGCTCGCTGTCACGGCTGTTGATCAGCTCATGTGAGATATTGAGCGCGGCCATCAGGGCGACCTTGTCGGCGCTGATGGTGTTGCCGCGCTGCTGGATGCCTTGCATGGCGAGATCCAGATAAGCCGCCGCACGGGTCAGGCCATCTTCCTCGCCGGGCTGACAGCTGACGGTATAGCTGCGGCCGAGCAGGCTGATCTCGGTGGTATTGCGTGGGGTGGCGGAATCGCTCATGTAGATCCTCTCGGGCCTTGTCCGGCGTCATCCAGATTGATGCCGACGTCCTGCTGTCAGTGCGTCACCGTCGCAGTCAGGACGGCAAGCCAGAAGGAGGGCCAGTGCGGTAAGATGGGGGCATTCTCGAGCCACTATAGAGAGCCGCTTCTGGAGGGTCAACGCGCCGCGCGGCGCGGCTGCCTTGTGTTGCAGCACATCCTCCAGATGCCATTCTCCCGCTACAGAACCACTTCTCACTGACTCAATGGGGCCGCATCATGGCGATCATCAACGATACCTTCGACTTCTCGCTCGTCGCTGACCACTTCCTGGCTCACGGCAGCCTCAACAATCCCTCCTTCCTCGACGGTCAGCTGGTAGCCGCACTGGCGCTGGATGACATCAGTGCCGAGGATTGGCTGGCGCGTGTCTGCGCCTCGCTGGGGGTAGAGCAGCCGGCCACGCGTGAAGCTGGTGAAGTCTTCCTCACCTGGCGCACGCGCAATCAGGAGCGTCTGGCCGCCAGCGAGATGAGCTTCGAGCCGCTGCTGCCGGATGACATGTTCTCGCTGGCCGAACGCGGTCAGAGCCTGCGCGAATGGACGCTGGGCTTCCAGGAAGAACTGGCCGGTGCCGATGACGATGTCCGCAGTGGCTGGAGCCAGGCGCTCAAGGATGCGCTGAGCGATGTCGAAGCCATCTCGAGTGGCCTCGCCAACGCCGAAGACCTCGACGACGACAACGCCGAGGACGAGGCCGACCTGTTCGCGCTGGCTGACCATGTGCGCATGGCGGCCTTGCTGCTGTATACCGAGCAGCACCCGGGCAACCCGGACGTCGAGAAGCCCAGCGATGACCAGCTGCCGGAAGGCGGTCTCGAGGGCAGCCTTGGCGTCAGCTCGCGTACCGACACCCACTGAGTCAGTATCTGTAGCAGCATCTGCTCAATCGCTAGCCACTGAATCGATGGTCACCCACCACTTGCACCGCGTCCGACGCAGGGCTGGTGCAAGAGGGCGGGTGACCCCATCTACAGCATCACGCCTGTTTGTCATTCGAACGCGCCATGCCCGGCGGGTTCTCGACGGAGATTGCCATGACTGCCCCAGCCATCCTGCCCGCACCTGCTGCCCTGACGGCAGAGGATTTTCGTGCACGCCGCCAGCGCCTGATCGCGCAGCTGCCGCAGGGGGCTGCCGCATTGGTGGTCTCGTCGGGCCTGGCCCAGCGCAACCGCGACAGTGAATACAGCTTCCGTCAGAACAGCGACTTCCACTATCTGACCGGCTGGCCGGAACCCGAGGCCGCCTTGCTGATGCTGCCCGGACGCGCCGAAGGCGAGAGCGTGCTGTTCTGTCAGGAGAAGGACCCGCTGGCCGAAGCCTGGACCGGCATCCGCATCGGCGCCGAAGGTGCCGTCGCCACGGCAGGCTTCGATCAGGCCTTCACCAATGAGGCCCGTGATGAGGTGATGGCTAGCCTGCTGGATGGCCGCGAGCGCCTTTATGTACTGTTCGAGGATGATGAAGCTCTGGCGCTGGCTCAAGCGCTGCGCGATGAGCTGGCCGCCGCGGTGCGTCGCGGAGCACGACCGCCGGCCGCCTTCGAGGATCTCGCGCCGCTGCTGCATGAGCAGCGCCTGATCAAGGATGAGCGTGAACTGGCACTGATGCGTCACGCCGCCGAGATTTCTGCGCGCGCGCATGTGCGTGCGATGCAGATCAGCCGTCCCGGCCTGCACGAGTATCATCTGCAGGCCGAGATCGAGCATGAATTCCAGTGGCAGGGCGCGCCGGCTCCGGCCTACACCAGCATCGTCGGGGCGGGCGTGAATGCCTGTGTGCTGCACTACATCGAGAATCGCGCGCCGCTGGAGGATGGTCAGCTGGTATTGATCGATGCTGGCGCCGAGTACGCCCTGTATGCCGGCGACATCACGCGTACCTTCCCGGTCAATGGCCGCTTCAGTGAGCCGCAGCGCCGTCTGTACGAGATCGTGCTCAAGGCGCAGGAGCGCGCGGTGGCCGCCGTGGTGCCGGGTGCAACGTTGGTGGGCATTCACCAGCAGGTGGTGCATGACCTGACCACGGGGCTGGTCGAGCTGGGCCTGTTGCAGGGCGAGGTTGAGGAATTGATCGAGAGCGATGCCTACCGTCGTTTCTATCTGCACTCCACCTCGCACTGGCTGGGGCTGGATGTGCACGACGTGGGCAGCTATCGCGAAGCGGGTGAGCCACGCCCGCTGGTGCCGGGCATGGTGCTGACCATCGAGCCGGGTCTCTACATTCCGCAGGACGGCGACATTCCCGTCGAATATCGCGGCATCGGCATTCGCATCGAGGACGACGTCGCGGTGACTGCCTCTGGTCACGAGGTGTTGAGTCATGGCGTGCCCAAGTCCGTCGAGGCCATCGAGGCGCTGATGCGCGCGGAGGCCTGACGTCATGAGCGAGCCTGACGCCATGAGCGGGCGTGATGCCGAACACTTCGACATCGTGATCATCGGCGGCGGCCTGGTGGGCGCCAGCCTGGCCTGTGCGCTGGCGCCGCTGATGGCGCGTGTGTCCGACGAGAAGGGCCGTGAGGCCGCAGCGTTGCGTGTCGCCGTGATCGAGGCCAATGAGCTGCCCGCCGCGACGGCAGATGCCCGGCGCTTCCAGCCAAGTTTCGATGCACGTGCCAGCGCCATCGCGGCGGGCTCACGTCAGCGGTTCACCGACTTCGGGGTCTGGGAGGCGATGTGCGAGCACGCCACGCCGATTCGCACCATCCATGTCAGTGAGCGTGGCCTCCTGGGTGCGACGCGCATGCGAGCCTCCGAACTCGAGGTGGCCGCGCTCGGCCACGTGATTCCCAATGCCTGGATGGGCCAGGTGCTGCATCGCCAGCTGGCCGAGCTGCCGCTGGCCTGGTATTGCCCGGCGCGCGTGGCAGAGATTGCTGTCACGGCACAAGGCCATCGCCTCACGCTCGAGGATGGTCGCCTGATCGAGGCTGAGCTGACCGTGCTGGCGGATGGCGGTCGCTCCGGACTCAAGGAGCGCCTCGGCATCCACAGTGCGGCGCAGGACTATGAGCAGCATGCCTTGATCGCCACGGTGGAGATGAGCCAGCCTCACCTGGGAGTCGCCTATGAGCGCTTTACCAGTGAAGGCCCGATGGCCCTGCTGCCGCTGGCCGGCAAGCGCATGGAGCTGGTGTGGACGCGCTCCCCCGCTGACACGGAAAGCCTGATGGCGCTGCCCGACAGCGACTTCCTGCAGGCGCTGCAGCGCGCCTTCGGTGAACGCGCCGGACGCTTTCGCCGTGTCGGGCAACGCCACGCCTATCCGCTGTCGTTGGTGCGTGCCAGCGAAGGCACACGCCCCGGCCTTGCGGTGCTCGGCAATGCCGCCCACGCCCTGCACCCGGTGGCAGGGCAGGGCTTCAATCTGGCGCTGCGCGGCGTGACCGACCTGGTCGCGGCCATCGAGGCGGGCCTGACGCGTGGCGAGTCGCCGGGGGCCACCAGCGTGCTGAGTGACTTCGAGGAGCGTCGCGGAGCGGATCGCGACAATGTGGTGCTGTTCAGCGATGGCCTGATCCGCCTGTTCGGGGTCGAGAGTCGCTGGTTGGGGCATGCACGGGCAGCGGGCCTGATCGGACTCAATCTGGTCTCGCCGCTCAAGCGCCTGTTGGCCAGGCGCTCGATGGGTATTGAGCGCTGAGGTTGGTAAGTGCTCGCTGACTTGGCTCGTGGGCAGAGCCTCGCAGACAGGGCGTCACTGACAGGGCCTCACTGACAGCGCCTTGATATCTAACCACGAGACAGGGCTTCGAAATCAGGGCACGAGATTGGTCTTCGAGATCAGGCTACGAGACAGAACTTCGAGACAGTACTACGAGACAGTACTACGAGACAGTACTACGAGACAGGGAGCAGGCATGAAGGACGGTCGATCAGCAGGTAGCGCACATGATGCCGATGTCGCCATCGTCGGTGCCGGTATCGTCGGTGCCACCCTGGCGTTGCTGCTGGGGCAGGCGGGGCTGCGGGTCATGCTGGTCGAGGGTCGCGAGTCCGCGACCCGCTGGCAACCAGATAGCGCCCCCGAGCCACGGGTGAGTGCCTTGACGCCGGTCTCTCAGCAGCTGTTGAGCGGCCTGGGTGTGTGGCCGACCATCGCCGCCAGTCGTCTGATGCCCTATACCGGCATGCAGGTGTGGGACGCGGAGGGCAATGGCGAGATCCAGTTCAGCGCCGAGGACAGCGGCGTGCCGGTGCTGGGTCATATCGTCGAGAACCGGGTCACGCTCGCCGCGCTGGAGCAGGCCATCGATACCTGCCCTGCGATCACGCGCTGCTTCGGGGCACGTGTAGCAGGTATGGCGCTGCCACGCTCGGGCGCTACCTCAGTAGTGAATGCTTACCAGCTAGAAGCGGCGGAAGTGACCAGCCTGACGCTGACCGATGGCCGGACAGTCACTGCGGCGCTGGTGGTTGCGGCGGATGGTGCGCGCTCACGGCTGCGCGAGCTGGCCGGGATCGCCACGCGGGAACACGACACCGGCCAGGTTGCGCTGGTGGCCACGGTGCGCACCGAACTCGCGCATCAGGCCGTCGCGCGTCAGCGCTTCCTGCCGACCGGGCCGCTGGCCTTCCTGCCGCTGGCCGTCAATGACGCCCTGGCTCAGCCGGCTGAGGGAGCCTCGGCTGCAGAGCGGCATTGCTCCATCGTGTGGTCGACCACACCAGAAGAGGCTGAGCGCCTGCTGGCACTGTCACCAGCGGCATTCTGCAGTGAGCTGGAAGACGCCTTTGAAGGCCAGCTGGGCGCCATCGAATGGGCGAGTGAGCGCTTCAGTTTCCCGCTGCATCAGCGCCACGCCGAAGACTATGTGCTGCCGGGGCTGGCGCTGGTGGGGGACGCCGCGCATGCCATTCACCCGCTGGCAGGGCAGGGCGTCAATCTGGGCTTGATGGATGTGGCGGTGTTGGCAGACGAGCTGTTGGCAGGGCATCGCCGCGGGGTGGCGCTTGGCGATGAGCGCTGGCTGGCGCGCTATCGTCGCCGGCGTCGCAGCGACAATGCCATGATGCTCAAGATGATGGATGGCTTCCGGCTGTTGTTCGGCAGCCGTCAGCCGGGCGTACGTCTGCTGCGCAACTTCGGGCTTGGTTTCGTCGACGGCCAAGGCGAGTTGAAGCGTATCCTGATGCGTCAGGCAATGGGGCAGCGGGGTGAGTTGCCTGCCAGCTGCAGGCCGTAACAAGAATGAAGGTGATGTAGTATCTGTGTTGCCGGGTATGTGGGCGCAAACTATCATCGCTTGGGCGCAGGATTGACCGACCGCTGCCACACATGCCGCTGCATGTTTCTATACAAGTGCGTATGTCATGCCCCCTGCAACGACAAGGCCCCGCCAGATGGCGGGGCCTTGTCGTTGTGGCCTGATGATCTGGTGACCATGGCGTGATGCTTACTCGTCGCTTGTGGGCACGGTGGCCTTGAGCGCCGCGCTGCGCCCCAGCACGTTCATGCCCTTGAGCAGATTGAGCGCCTCACCCAGCTGATAGTCGCTTTCCGCCACTACCGGGCTGTCGGGTGCCTTGCTGCTGGCGGACTCGCTGGCGGCGTTGGCATTGTCGAGGCGCCCCTCGAGGTCAGCCTCACGCACGCTGAAGTCACGCCGCGTGTCGCGCTCGAGACGACCTCGCACGACCTCCACATCCGGGCGAATGCCCTCGGCCTGGATCGAGCGTCCGCCGGGCGTGAAGTAGAGCGCGGTGGTCAGCTTGAGCCCATCGCCATTGCCCAGCGGCATCACTGTCTGGACCGAGCCCTTGCCGAAGCTGTCGGTGCCCATGATGATGGCGCGGTGCTGGTCCTGCAGCGCGCCGGACACGATTTCCGCGGCCGAGGCCGTGCCGCCATTGATCAGCACCACCAGCGGGGTGTCGCCCGCCGGGGTATCGGGTCTGGCCGAGAAGGAGAGCTCGCTGTCGGGCAGGCGGCCTTCGGTGTAGACGATGCGGCCACTGGACAGGAACAGGTCACTGATCTCGACGGCGGCCGAGAGAAGCCCGCCGGGGTTGTTGCGCAGATCCAGCACCAGCCCCTTGAGCGGCTCACCATCGTTGTCTTCCTGCAGTCTGGCCAGCGCCGTGTGGGCCTCGTCACCGGTCGCGCTCTGGAACTGGCTGATGCGCAGATAGCCATAGCCCGGATCCAGCAGGCGCTGACTGACGCTGCTGCTCTTGATGATGGCCCGTTCCAGCACCACTTCGCGCGGCATGTCGGCGCCCTCGGACAGAATCAGCAGCCGAATGCGAGAGCCTGCCTCACCGCGCATCAACTTGACCGACTCCGACATCGACAGGCCATCCAGCGGCGTATTGTCGATCTTGAGGATGACGTCTCGCGGCTGCAGGCCCGCGCGGGCCGCCGGGGTGTCATCGATGGGGGCAATGACGGTCAGCTGACCATCGTCGCCGGTGCCGACCTCGATACCGATGCCGCCAAACTCGCCGTCGGTATTCTCGCGCAGGTCCTGCCAGTCCTCCTGATCCAGATAGGCGGAGTGCGGGTCCAGCCCTTCGAGCATGCCGCGCATGGCATTCTTGAGCAGCGTGCGGTCATCGACCTGATCGACGTAGGTGCGCTTGATGCGTTCGAAGATCTCGGCGAAGGTGCGCAGCTCATCCAGCGGCAGGTCAGTGCCCTGACGGGCGTCCTGAGCGCTGTCGACCGGCGCGGTGACATCTTCTGCACTGGCCGGCAGTCCGCCACCCAGCAGGGCAAAACTCAGCGGCACGCTGACCGCCAGCTGACGCAGGCGGCGCGGGGCAGGACGGAACGGCGACATTGCAGACATGCGATTTCCTTCTCGACGGATACTGACTCGACTGGTACCGAAATGCGCTGAGCGCCGGGGCCGGATGTCGAGGCATGTCAGGGGACACACCTCCCAGCATGCTCGCAGTCACAGGCTACTGCGAGCATATCCCGCGCGAGTGCCTGGCGACTAGCCCGCTGGGTAGCGGTGGCATTCAGCGTTGTCTGACAATCAGACGATGCGCGAGGTGCCGCTGCCAGGCACTTCAGCGGCGCGAGAGCCAGCGACTCGGGTCTGTCGGCTGACCGCTGCGGCGCACTTCGAAATAGAGCGCCGGGCCATCGCGCCCGCCGCTACTGCCGACGCTGCCCAGCTGCTGGCCACGTGACAGGCTGTCGCCCGGGCCCACGCTGAAGCTTGCCAGGTGGGCGTAGAGCGTCAGCACGTTGTCACCATGATCGAGTATCAGCAGGTTGCCATAGCCGCGCATCCAGTCCGCGAAGACCACGCGACCGGCGTGCGGCGCCGTGACGGCGGTACCCTGCGTCGCGCGAATCAGCACGCCATCACGGTTGACGCCCTCGCCACGCCCATAGGCGGAGATCACCTTGCCTGGCGCCGGCCAGTCCATCTTGCCCATTGCACGCGTGATGCGGGTCTTGGGCGGCGGTGCGCTCTTGATCGACTTGAGGCGCTTCTCGAGGGTCTGTATCAGCTGATTGGCATGTGCGCGGTCCTGGTCCAGTTCGGCGATCTTCGCCTCATGGCTGGCATAGCGTGCATCCAGTTTGCGCAGCAGGGCGGCGCGTTCATTCTGTTGCGCGATCAGCTGACTGGCCTGCCGCTTGAGGTCTGCCTGTACGTCATCCAGGCGCGTCTGGCGGGCCAGCAGCTGCGCGCGGGTGTCGGCCAGTGACTGGTTCAGCTCGGCCAGGCGCTCCAGCGCCGCGCGCCGTGATTCGCTCAGGTGGTTCAGATAGATCTGCAGGCGCTCAAGGCGTGCGGGGTCATCCTGGTTGAGCAGCAATTTCAGTTCAGGCTGACGACCGAGGCGATAGAGGGCAGCCATCTCTTCGGCGACCGCCGCCTTCTGGGCCGTCTGCTGCTGACTGAGGGCTTCACGCTTGCGCGTCAGCGCCACCAGCTGCTGCTGGATGTCATCGCGCTCATCCTCGAGCTTGCCGGTCTGCTGGCGCGTGGCGTTGAGCTGGCGCTCGATCTTCTCCAGCCCGTTGCGGGTGTCACTGCGCCGCGCTGCCGTGGCCTTGAGCTCGCCCTGCATCGCCTGGATCTCGCGCTTGAGGCGCTTGAGGTCCGCCTCGGAGGCCTGCTTCTTCTGGGTCAGAGTGGCGGTGTCGTCAGCGGCCAGCGCAGTGGCGGACGTTACGGGGGCGAGTGCCAGCGGGGCGAGACTCAGCAGCCAGGCAGACAGCACAACGCCGGAGACTCGGCTCCGGCGCTTTGAGATTCGGGGGCGGTCGCCCTGCCCGAGCGATGTGCTCGGGCAGGGCGAGAGGCATGACGCACCGAAGGGCGCGCCATGCAGCCTGCTATCAGGCCTCGGCATAATCGACCAGCACCTTGCCATCCATCTCTTCCGGCACCGACTGGCCCATCATGGTCAGCAGGGTCGGGGCGAGATCGCACAGACGCCCGTCGGCGGCCAGTTTGGCATCGCGCTGCGTCACGTAGATCAGCGGCACCTCGAAGGTGGTGTGCGCAGTCTGCGGATTGCCGGTTTCCGGGTGCACCATCTGCTCGGCGTTGCCGTGGTCGGCGGTGATCAGGCATTCGCCACCGACCTTCTCCAGCGCCTCGACCACGCGGGCCACGCACTTGTCGAGGAACTCGACGGCCTGGGCGGCGGCGTCGAACTTGCCAGTGTGGCCGACCATGTCGCCGTTGGCGTAGTTGCAGACGATGAGGTCGTAGCTGCCGGATTCGATGGCTTCCACCAGCTTGTCGGTGACTTCGCCGGCGCTCATTTCCGGCTTCTCGTCGTAGGTCTTCACGTCCTGCGGGGACGGCACGAGGATGCGCGTCTCGCCGGGGTATTCCTCTTCGCGGCCACCGGAGAAGAAGAAGGTGACGTGCGCGTACTTCTCGGTCTCGGCGATGCGCAGCTGGGTCAGGCCACGGTCGGACACGACCTCGCCCAGGGTGTTGTGCAGCTCGGTCGGCGGAAAGGCTGCCGGCGCCGGGATGTCGGCGGCGTACTGGGTCATCATTACCAGGCCGTCGTGGGCCAGCTTGGGCGGCGTGCGCTCGAAGCCTGCGAAGTCCGGCTCGACGAAGGCGCGGGTCAGCTCGCGGGCACGGTCGGCGCGGAAGTTCATGAAGATGGCCGCATCGCCTTCCTGCATGGCGACGGAATCGCCGATACGGGTGGCGGTGACGAATTCATCGGTCTCGTCGCGCTCGTAGGCGGCAGCCAGACCGGCGACCCCGGTGGCGGCTTCATGCTCGGCCTCGCCGTTGGCGATCAGGCGGTAGGCCTGCTCGACGCGGTCCCAGCGGTTGTCGCGGTCCAGTGCGAAGTAGCGACCGACCAGCGTGGCGACACGGCCGTCTTCCAGGCCCAGGCCCGCGAGGTGCTCATCGGCACGCGCGATGGAGGCCTCGGCACTCTTGGGCGCGGTGTCACGGCCATCGGTGATGGCGTGGATATAGATGCGCGTGGCGCCCCGCTCGGCGGCCAGGTCGGCCATGGCCAGGGTGTGGTCTTCGTGGGAGTGGACGCCACCCGGTGACAGCAGGCCGATCAGGTGCACGGCACGCCCGGCCTTGACGGCGGCATCGATGGGCGCGGTCAGGACCTCATTGTCCTTGAGGGCATTCTCACGCACCGCCTTGGTGATGCGCGTGAAGTCCTGATAGACGATGCGTCCGGCACCGAGGTTCATGTGGCCGACTTCGGAGTTGCCCATCTGGCCGTCCGGCAGGCCGACGAAGCCACCATCGGTGTGAATCAGTTCGCTGGGATATTCACGACGCAGGCGGTCCATCACCGGCGTGTCGGCGGCGAGGATGGCGTTGTCCTTCTCCTCTTCGCTATGACCGTAGCCGTCCAGAATGATTAGGGCGACGGGACGCGGACCTTGTGCTTGAGCTGCCATGACTTCCTCGCTGTGATGACGAATGATCTGGGGTGAGCAGGGGCCGGGATACCAGGATGATGCTCGGCGGGAGACACATCATGCAGCTGTCATGTCCTGTGGCCATGCTGTGGCGCATCCGCGAGGCAGAGTCCTCGGCGGAGACGACATGTAGTGATAAAACTACCTGCTCGTTCTGCCCTCTATTAGAGGGGTGGTAAGGTGCCGAGTGCAAGTGTCGCAAGTGTATCGCCGGGATTGGGTCGCGCTATCGGTGGATCGCTCCGGCCCGGCTGAGCTGACAGCAGCCGGCGCATCGCTCGGCTACGCCTTTTTGATGCCATGCAGCGGCATTCATGCTTGGGCCTGTCATGTATAATGCTGGCTCCGTTACCTCAGGTAGCGGTCTATTTCCTTTGCCGCGTACGCGTCGGCATGCACGTCACAGCGGAGTTAGCCCGTCTCATGATCGAACAGCTGCTTCAGTTCGCGCAGAATCATCCCTTGCTGGTCGGTGCCTTCGTCGCCCTGCTGGTCGCCCTCATTGTCATGGAAACCATGCGTGGCAACCACGGCGTCAGCGTCAGCGAGGCCACGCGACTGGTCAATCGCGAAGAGGGTGTCTTCATCGACATCCGCGACAGCAAGGAATTCAAGGCAGGGCATATCGCCGGTGCCGTCAACGTTCCCAGCAGTCAGCTGACCAGCGAGACCACTCCGCTGGCCAAGTACAAGGAACGCCCGGTGATCATCGTCTGCAAACACGGCCAGACGGCGGGACCGCTGGTAGCGCGCCTCGAGAAGGATGGCTTCAAGCAGGCCGTCAAGCTCAAGGGCGGCATGGGCCAGTGGGAAGCCGACAGCCTGCCGGTCGTGACTCGCTGAGTCGCAGGCTCGCTCGCCGAGTGTCTGCCAGCTGTCATTGCCTCCGCTGGCTGGGCAAGTTTGCGGGCCTGCTGGAAGCCGGCTCGCAACCAAGAATAAATCTCCGAACCCTCAAGGATATGTCTCATGGCTGAAGAACAGAACGCACAGGCTGCAGCAGGCGCAGAACAGGCTCAGGATCAGCTCCAGTTTGCCCTGCAGCGCATCTACGTGAAGGACGTGTCCTTCGAAGCCCCGAATTCTCCGGCGGTCTTCTCCCAGCCGTTCCAGCCGAAGGTCGCGCTGGAGCTGGATACCGAGCACCAGCAGGTCGGTGAGGAGCTGTTCGAAGTTTCCATCAAGGTCACCGCTCAGGTCACCAACGGCGAAGACAAGACCACTGCCTTCCTGGCGGAAGTCGAGCAGGCTGGCCTGTTCCGTATCGCTGGCCTGTCTGCCGAGCAGCTGGACCACACCCTGGGCGCCTTCTGCCCGAACGTGCTGTTCCCGTATGCGCGTGAAGCCATCGACAACCTGGTCAACCGTGGCAGCTTCCCTCCGCTGATGCTGGCTCCGGTCAACTTCGAGGCCATGTACGCGCAGCGCAAGCAGCGTGAAGCCCAGGGCGCCGCCGAGGCGACCGCTCACTGATCAGTGAGCCGGCCTTGATGGGCCACATGACAGGTACGACCAGCGACGGGCCCCAGTGGCCCGTCGCTGCGTTTCTGGGCGACAATGGCCGCCGCCTTGCCTGCGATGCTGCATTGACTCATCGCGGCTCACTTTCACTGCTTCTCTGTCCGCGAGACCCCGCCCATGGCCATTCGTCTGCACTGCCCCGATCTTGATCTCAATGTCAGCGCCGGGGCGTCCTTCGCCCTCCCCGAGGGGCCTGCACGCCACCTCGGGCTGGTGCTGCGTGCCAAGGTCGGCAGTGAGGCGCAGCTGTTCGATGGGCGTGGGCAGGAGGTGCGCGTGGTGCTGGAGGAGGTGACCCGCAAGGGCGTCAGCGTGAAGGTGATCGAGGCGGTGCCCAATGACCGCGAGGCGCCGCTGGCGGTGCATCTGGGACAGGCGATCTCCAAGGGCGATCGCATGGATTACGCCATCCAGAAGGCCTGTGAGATGGGCGTGGCTGCCATCACGCCACTCTATACCGCGCGTGGCGACGTCAAGCTCAAGGGCGAGCGCGCCGACAAGAAGCTGGCGCACTGGCAGGGCGTGGCGGCCAGCGCCTGCGAACAGTGCGGAAGAAGTGTCGTGCCGGTCGTGCATGCCCCGGTGGCGATGACGCAGTGGCTGGCCGAGCGTGATGAGCCGCTGCGCCTGATTCTGCAGCCGGGCGGTGCCGAGGCGCTGAACGTGGCCGAGGCCGAGGGCGGCGTTGCCCGCGCCAGCCTGCTGATCGGACCGGAAGGCGGCTTCACGCAGGAGGAGGTGGCAGAAGCGGCCGCCGCCGGTTGTGAGGTGCTCGGCCTGGGGCCGCGTATCCTGCGCACCGAGACGGCGCCGGTGGTGGCGCTGACCTTGCTGCAGCAGCGATTTGGTGACCTGCCGCGCTGATCTCCCAACATCGGGCGCCCGGGCGGAATTGTTTATCTGCCGGCAACACAGCGTGCGCCGGCAAGGGCGTTTCGCCAGTGGTGAGCAGCACGGCGCTGCTGCATACTTGTCCCATCGCTCCCGCGCCATGGTGTCATGTCGCGACGGGAGTCTCCGTTATCCCCGCTGCCGGCCGCGTTCCGGGCTGGCAGTGTCGTCACAAGGTTGCCTCAATGACTGCTCGCAAGCTCAAGATCGGCGTGGTGATGGACCCGATGTCCAGCGTCGCCTACAAGAAGGACACCACTCTGGCCATGTTGTGGGCCGCCAGCCAGCGTGGCTGGTCGCTGCACTATCTCGAGCAGGAAGATCTCTATCTCGAGAATGGTCGCGCCATGGGCCGGATGCGTGATCTGGAGGTCTACCACGACCCGGACAACTTCTATCAGCTGGGCGAGGTCGTCGCGACTCCGCTGGCCGAGCTTGACGTGATCCTGATGCGCAAGGATCCGCCCGTCGACGAACACTTCCTGAATGCCGTTCACCTGCTGGGCTTTGCCGAGCGGGAAGGCGTGCTGGTGGTCAATCCGACAGCTGCGCTGCAGACCTGCAACGAGAAGCTCTTCGCTCAGCAGTTCCCGCAGTGCATCCCGCCGACTACCGTGTCGGCCAACGCCAAGGTGCTGCGTGCCTTCCATGCCGAGCATGGCAACGTGATCTTCAAGCCGCTGGATGGCATGGGAGGCAGTGGTATCTTCCACGTCGCCGAAGATGGCCGCAATCTCGGCTCGGTGATCGAGCAGCTGACGCTGCAGGGCACCCGTCAGATCATGGCCCAGCGTTATGTGCCGGAAATCAGTGCCGGCGATACGCGCATTCTGCTGGTGGATGGCGAACCGGTACCGTTCGGTCTGGCGCGCATTCCGAGCGCCGGCGAGACACGCGGCAACCTGGCGGCTGGCGGACGTGGCGAATCGCGTGAGCTGACCGACCGCGATTACTGGCTGATCGAGCAGGTCAAGCCGGTGGTGAAATCATTGGGTCTGATGTTCGTCGGCCTGGACGTGATCGGCGACTACATCACCGAGATCAACGTCACCAGCCCGACCTGCGTGCGCGAGATCGATACCCAGCGCGGCACTGATATCGCCGGTCTGTTGATGGATGCCATCGAAGCGCGTCTGGCGGCGCAGCCCCCCGCCTGAGCAATATCGCGGTGAGGTCGGCGCCAGTGGCTGACCCGCAATGGATTCGCAGTAAACGGCAGGGAAGCCGAAGCTGCCAATGAGGTTCCGTGGACAGGGAGTGGGGTATGGCAGCACCCGTCGAGTGGTGGGCAGGCAATCATGGCGTCACCGACCCGATCACCTATGTTCCGGTGACGCGGGGGCATCGCCGTGTGGTGGCATGGGGCGCGGCACTGGCCGTTCATGCCGTCATCGGCTGGTGGTTACTGGGCAGCGGCCTGCTCACGCCGCCCGAGGTGCCGCCGATGCCCAAGCCGGTGATGCTCGATGTGACGCTGGTCAGTCAGGCCAGCGCCACTGCCGTCGACTCGCAGGTGGTGGCCGAGCAGGACCAGCAGGCCAGTGGCAGCGGGCGCGAGGCAGCGGTGCAGGCCGGGCCAGTCAATCTGGCGCCCCCGCAGCCGGGCGAGCAGAGTGCGTCCGAGGCCAGCGAGCCGGCCGTGGCGGAAGCCCAGGCTCCGGCTACGCAGGCGCTGGTGCTGCCGGAGCGCATCCCCGAGGTCATCGCGACCCAACAGGCATCGTCACAGCAGGTGGCGCGTTCCGAACTGCTGCCGGATACGCCGGACAACGAACAGCAGGCCAGCGAGCAGGACGTCCAGCGAATCCAGGCCTCCGGCCAGTCACGTGAGGTGGTGGGTGACACCGCCTCACGCAAGGCGGCGCGTGCCTCGGCCCGTGCGCGCTATATCAACGACTGGACCGGCACGGTGCAAACGTTCGGCAACCAGCACTATCCGGCGCCTGCTCATCTGAGCGGCGAGCTGCGGATTCGCGCCGTCGTGCTGCCCAGCGGTCAGCTTGAGTTCGCGGAAGTGTTACAATCCTCGGGACATGCTGAACTCGACCAGGCGGCTCTGGATACGGTCTACGGCGCGGCTCCTTATGCGCCCTTTGATGAAAGTCTCAAGGGGATGAGCCAGCTGACCATCACCCGCATCTGGCGATTCGGCCCCGGCAACGATTCTGGCGCGCCCTGACGCCTCGGGAGGACCATGCAAAGTCTGCGAGACTATTTCCTGCTGGCGATGCCGCATCTCGATGATGACAATTTTTCCGGCTCGCTCAGTTACCTCTGTGATCATGATGACAAGGGCACCCTCGGTGTCATCGTCAACAAGCCGATCAAGCTGACCATGCGCGGTCTGTTCGAGCAGCTCGAGATCGCTGCCGACAGCTGTGAACGCCTCGATGAGGTGGTCTATTACGGCGGCCCCGTCCACAAGGACCGCGGCTTCATCCTGCATCGCGGCAAGGCCAGCGAGTGGGATTCCAGCCTGCAGGTGACCGACGAGCTGGCGCTGACCACTTCGTTGGACATCTTGAAGGCGATAGCCGGCAACGAAGGCCCTGATGATTTCATGGTCTGCCTCGGCTGCGCTGGCTGGGAGCCGGACCAGCTCACCAACGAGCTGAAGGAGAACAGCTGGCTGATCGTCGAAGGCGACAGTGGCATCCTCTTCGATGCCGACAGTGAGTCCCGTCTCGAAGCGGCTGCCAGCAAGCTGGGCGTCGACATGAATCTGATGTCGCGGGAGATCGGGCATGGCTGAGCGGAAAGTCAGCCGTACGGCGCTGGCGTTCGACTTCGGCACGCGCCGTATCGGTGTCGCGGTGGGCACCGAGATGCTCGGCACCGCGACGCCTCTGGTACCGCTGCATGTGCGGGACGGCATTCCGGACTGGAATGTCGTCAATCGCCTGATCGAGGAATGGCAGCCCGATCTGTTCGTGGTCGGCCTGCCCCTCGAGCTGGACGGCAGCGAGACACTGATGTGCAGCCGAGCCCGCAAGTTCGGCAAGCGCCTGTATGGCCGCTACGGCAAGCCGCTGGAAATGTGGGACGAGCGCGGCTCCACCAAGGCGGCCAAGGGCTTGGCGCGTGAGCGCGGCCACCGCGGCAATTATCGCGATGATGGCGTGGACGGCCTCGCCGCTCAGCTGATTCTCGAAAGCTGGTTTGCAAGCCAGCGAGGCGAGGGCGACCTTGTCGGTTACTGAATACTCCACCCGCTTCCTTTCCGGAAGCGGGTTTTTTTTGTCTGTTTGCCGCCATCCGGCAGGGAAGATAGGAAGCGATATCCATGCAAGAGTCTGAGATGCACGAAGAACATGAAACGCTGCCAGAGGTCGAGGCATTGCTCGAGGCCATGACCGAAGAGCTCGAATTGCTGTTCGAGCGCCGTGAACTCGATCGTGAACGTCTGATTCCGGTCGGCATTCATACCGGCGGTGTCTGGGTCGCCCAGGCACTGCGTAAGCGGCTGGGGCTTGAGGAGCCCCTCGCGACACTGGATATCGGTTTCTGGCGCGACGACTTCGGCCACAAGGGCCTGCCGGATGGCGGCCAGGGATCACAGCTGCCGGATATCGAGAATCGCGATCTGCTGCTGGTGGACGATGTGCTGATGAGCGGGCGTACCGTGCGCGCGGCGCTCAATGAGCTGTTCGACTACGGCCGTCCGCGCCGCGTGCTGCTGGCCTGCCTGGTAGAGCTGCCAGGGCGTGAGCTACCGGTGCAGCCGGACGCCCTGGGAGCCAACCTGGCGCTGGCGCCCGGCAAGCGCATCAAGCTGGAGGGCCCCGACAACCTGCGCCTGACGCTGGTCGATACCACAGAGGTGACGGCATGAACCTGTTTGATCTCTCGCAGGCCAGCGCGGAGGTGCGGGCTGCCTCGCCGGCACAGGTCCAGCTGGATGAGCAGGGTAGACTGCGCCACTTTCTGGATATCGAAGGCCTGCCGCGCAGCGTGCTGACCGAGATTCTCGACACCGCCGATCACTTCCGTGGCATCGGCGATGCCGAGGTCAAGAAGGTGCCGTTGCTGCGCGGGCGTACGGTGGCCAACCTGTTCTTCGAGAACTCGACCCGGACGCGTGCCACCTTCGAGCTGGCCGCCAAGCGTCTGTCGGCGGATGTGCTCAATCTGGACATCAAGACCTCGTCGGCCGCCAAGGGCGAGTCGCTGATGGACACCCTGGTCAATCTCGAGGCCATGCAGGCGGACGCCTTCGTGGTGCGTCATGGCGACTCCGGCGCGGCGCACTTCATCGCCAGCCAGATCACCCCGCATGTGGCGATCATCAATGCCGGCGATGGTCGCCATGCACACCCGACTCAGGCGATGCTCGACATGTTGACCATCCGCCGTCACAAGGGCGAGTTCGCCAATCTACGCGTCGCGATCGTCGGTGACATCCTGCATTCGCGCGTCGCTCGCTCGCAGATTCAGGCGCTCAATACGCTGGGCGCAGCGGAGGTGCGTGTGGTCGCGCCGCAGACGCTGCTGCCCATCGGGGTCGAGACGCTGGGATGTCAGGTCTTCACTGAGCTGTCAGCAGGGCTGAAGGATGTCGATGTCGTCATCATGCTGCGCCTGCAGAAGGAGCGCATGGATGGCGCACTGTTGCCCTCGGAATCGGAATACTACCGTCGCTATGGTCTGACCCGCGAAAGCCTGGCACACGCGCATCCTGACGCCGTGGTAATGCATCCGGGGCCGATCAACCGGGGTGTCGAGATCGAATCCGCCGTCGCGGATGGCCCGCGCTCGCTGATACTCGATCAGGTCACCAACGGTATCGCGGTGCGCATGGCGGTGCTGTCGATGGCGGTCTCCGGACAGATGAAGGCGCGCGCCGAGCGCAGGGGTGAACGTTCACGAGGAGCTGGCGCATGAAACGCAGCCTGATCAATGCACGGGTGATCGACCCGACCAACGGCCGCGATGGCCAGTACGACCTGCATCTCGATGGCGGCCGTCTGATCGCGATCGGCGAAGCACCGGCGGATTTCAGTGCCGAGCAGCGTGATGAGCTGGCGGGCAAGCTGGTCACGCCGGCCTTCATCGATCTTGGCGCGCACCTGCGCGACCCGGGCCCGCGCTACAAGGGCAGCCTGGTCAGTGAGTCGGCCGCCGCTCTGGCGGGTGGTTACGCGACCATCCTGCCGCGCCCCGACACCAGCCCGGTGCTCGACAGCGCCTCGCATATTCGTACGCTGCTGGACCGCGCGCGTGATGTGGCGGGGGTGCGTCTTGCGCCCTTGGGAGCGCTGACGCAGGGGCTGGAAGGTGAGCTGCTTGCCAATATGGCCGCGCTCAAATCCGCAGGCTGTGTGGCACTGACCAACCTGCGCCAGCCGATACGCGATCTCGGTGTACTGCGGCGTTGTCTGGAATACGCGCGGACCTTTGATATCACCGTCGTGTTCCAGGCCCAGGAGGCCGCCTTGGCCGGGCAGGGCTGCGCCCATGAGGGCGCCATAGCCTCGCGTCTCGGGCTGGCCGGCATCCCGGAATCTGCCGAAACGGTCGCTCTGACCCAGTGGCTGCTGTTGATCGAGCAGACCGGCGTGCGGGCGCATGTGTCGCTGCTCTCCAGCGCACGGGCCGTCGAGCTGGTACGTGATGCCAAGGCCAGAGGGCTGGATATCAGTGCGGATGTGTCGATGGCGCAATTGCACTGGACCGATGAGCAACTGGAAGGCTTCAATGCCAACTTCCATCTGGAGCCGCCACTGCGTAGCGCGGCAGACCGGGATGCGCTGCGGGCCGGTGTGATCGATGGCACCATCGATGCCATCGTCAGTGATCATCTGCCCCATGAAGCCGCTGCCAAGAGCGCACCCTTCGCAGTATCCGAGCCCGGCATGACCAGCCTGGAAACCATGCTGCCGCTGGGGCTGGCGCTGGTGAAGGCCGAGCTGCTCAGCCTGCCTCGCCTGATCGAGACATTGACGTTCAGTGCCAGACGCTTCGGGCTCAAGGGCGGCATGCTGAAAGTGGGTGAGTACTGTGATCTGGCGGTGATCGATATGGAGCAGGAATGGCATGTCTCAAGCGAGACGCTGGTCAGTGCCGGCCATAACACACCACTGCTTGGCATGCTGTTGAAGGGTCGCGTCGAGGAAGTGCTGCTGGGCGATACCTGCTACGTCTAAGCAGTGTTTCACGTGGAACATGATGCTTGAGATATCTGGCTCAAGCTCGCCAACAGGCTGATATAAAAGCAATTCCTGGATGGTGTGTGGTGAGGATTGGCTGCTTTATCGTAAAGCAGCCAATTTCTTTACCAGCCTATGCCGCAGAGTGACACCGCTGGGCTGCGCTTATTGCTGCTGGTTGATGTTTCACGTGGAACATAGGCCGCAGCGCCATAAGGCGACTATGGCAATCGCGAGCCGAGGCTGGCCAGGCACGCTGAAAAAGAGACATGAATAACAAGGAGAGACAACCATGCCGATGATTCGTGCGGAATTTCTGACTGGCAAGACACAGGAACAGAAGCGAGAGCTGGTGGAGGCGTTGACGCGCGAGACGGCTCGCGTGCTGGGCGTGCGTGAGCAGTCCGTCTGGGTGGTGCTGCAGGAAGTGGAGCCGGAAAACTGGGCCGTCGCTGGTACGCCATTGTCAGAGCGGTGAGAGAAAATTTTCAATCGGGCGCTTTTTTCATCTATTTGATTCAAAAGGTGTTTTGCGAGGAATAAAGATGTTCCACGTGAAACACACCCTTGGTCCTGGTCGGCAGTGTCAGAGTATGGGAAGTCGGCTGATGGATGGCAGAGGCATGAAGGAGGGGAGTGGGAAGCAAGACACGCGAAGAGCCAACGCGCCTGATAATCCGCAACGAAAAAACGCCGCAGCCATTTCTGGCTGCGGCGTTTTCATTTGCCTGCCCTCTGCTCCACGGCCATGAAGCAGAGCACGGACTCAGTTCTCGAAATCAGCTTCCGAGTAGAGAGTCCGGATACGCAGGGTATGGTCGACGGTCTTGAGCGCTTCGAGCGCTTTCTTGCCGTAGGCCTTGTCGACATCGATGACCACATAGCCGACCGTGTTGTTGGTCTGCAGGTACTGGCCAGAGATGTTGATACCTTCCTCGGACAGCACCTGGTTGATGCGTGACAGCACGCCCGGAACGTTGTCGTGGATATGCAGCAGACGATGCTTTTCCGGGTGCGCCGGCAGGGCGACTTCCGGGAAGTTGACCGAGCCGATGGTGGTGCCGTTGTCGGAGTAGGTCACCAGCTTCTCGGCGACTTCAACACCGATGTTCTCCTGGGCTTCCATGGTGGAGCCACCGACGTGCGGCGTCAGGATGACATTGTCAAACTCGCGCAGCGGAGACACGAACTCTTCGCCGTTGCCTTTCGGCTCTACCGGGAAGACATCGATGGCGGCGCCCAGCAGCTTGCCGCTGGAGAGGGCTTCGGCCAGGTCTTCGATGACGACGGTGGTGCCGCGTGCCGCATTGATGAAGACGCTGTTCTGCTTCATCAGCGCGAATTGCTGCTTGCCCATCATCCACTTGGTGGAGGGGATTTCCGGCACATGCAGCGTGACGATGTCAGCGCGTGCCAGCAGCTCTTCCAGGCTTGCCACCTGACGGGCATTGCCCATCCCGAGCTTGGTGACGGCATCGTAGTAGATGACGTCCAGGCCCAGGGATTCGCTGAGCACGGACAGCTGGGAGCCGATGCTGCCGTAGCCCACGATGCCCAGCGTCTTGCCGCGGACTTCATGGCTGTTCTTGGCGGATTTCATCCACTGGCCACGATGTGCCTTGGCGCTCTTCTCCGGTACGCCGCGCATCAGCATGATGGCTTCGGCCAGAACCAGCTCGGCGACCGAGCGAGTGTTGGAGTAGGGCGCGTTGAACACGGGGATACCGCGCTTCAGTGCGGCTTCCAGGTCAACCTGGTTGGTGCCGATGCAGAAGCAGCCGATGGCGGTGAGCTTCTCGGCAGCGGAGATCACGCGCTCGTTGAGCTGAGTGCGGGAACGAATGCCGATGAAGTGCACATCGCGGATCTTCTCGATCAGTTCTTCCTCGGCCAGCGAGGTCTGAAGCAGTTCGATGTTGGTGTAACCCGCGTTGAGGAAATTATCCACGGCGGATTGGTGGACACCCTCGAGCAATAGAATCTTGATCTTGCTCTTGTCCAGGGACGTCTTGGCCATTGTCGGATCAACCCTCTCGCCGGTCATGCCGGCGTTTCTGTTCGTTTGGTCTTTTTCATGACCTGCTGGCGTGTCACACCTCAAGAAAATGCCAGAGAAACAGCGGGGCGTGCTGTCAACAGGGGAGCAAAGAATATCACAGCCGACGGGGCCTCCGGATGAAATGTCCGCGTGCCGGGCATGAAAAATTCACAGCACAGCCGTTTGATGTGACTCTTGCTGCACGCGCAGGGGGTGGGCAGCGTCGTGAAGCCCTTCGGGTTATACTGGCGCTCCACACAGAGACACCGGGCCCGCCCGGTCGGATGAGCGAGAGCACCCATGGCCGAAAAGGAAGTGCCACAGGATTTCGCCGCCACCCTGGCCCGTCTTGAAGGGTTGGTGACGCGGCTCGAGGCTGGCGACATGTCGCTGGAAGCGTCACTGGGCGCTTTTGAAGAGGGCGTGAGTCTGGCGCGCGAGGCGCAGCAGCGGCTAGACAGCGCCGAGTTGCGCCTGCAGGCATTGGTGGAAGGCCCGGAGGGAGCGCTGACGCCCACGGCGTTTACGGCGCCCGATGCCGCAGGCAGCATGGCGGGTGACGCGGACGAGGAGAAGGACTGGTGATGTCAGGTGGATTGAATACGCAAGTCACGCCGACTGCATCGCAGGCCAGCGAGCTGATCCGCTCTGGACAGGCCCGCAGTGAGGCCGTGCTTGAGGCGTTGTTGACACCCGGCAGTGCGGCGGTGAGTGAGCGTCTCGAGGACGCCATGCGCTACAGCGTGCTGGGTGGCGGCAAGCGTCTGCGCCCCGTGCTGCTGTATGCGGTGGGGCGTGCCCTGGGTTGCGATGAAGAGGCTGCTGACAGCGCTGCGCTGGACGCGGCGGCAGCAGCGCTCGAATTGGTGCATGCCTATTCGCTGGTCCATGATGACCTGCCGGCCATGGACGATGACGATCTGCGGCGTGGCCGTCCCACCGTGCATCGCGCCTTTGATGAGGCGACTGCCATTCTCGCGGGCGATGCCCTGTTGACGCTCTCCTTCGAAGTGATGGCGACGACCGGCCATGTACGCACCCCTGCCCTGGTGCGTACCCTGGCCGAGGCCTCCGGGCGGCGCGGCATGGTGGCCGGTCAGGCGCTGGATCTCGAGGCGGTCGGGCAGTTCCGCGAGGTAGAGGCGCTGTCACGCATGCATGCCTACAAGACCGGCGCACTGATTCGCGCCGCGGTCCGTCTGGGCGGATTGGTGGCAGTCGACGAGCAGGATTCGCGTCTTGCTGCCCTGGAGCGCTACGCTTCGGCTATCGGCCTGGCCTTCCAGATCCAGGATGACATTCTGGACGTGACGGGCGACACCGCAACGCTTGGCAAGACGGCCGGTGCTGACGCTGCGCGCGACAAGCCGACCTATCCCTCGCTGCTTGGACTCGAAGGTGCTCAAGAGCGAGCAGGTCAGCTACTGCAAGAGGCCCTGGATGCCCTGGCACCGTTGGGAGAGGCCGCAGAGCCACTCGCGGTGCTGGCGCGCTACATGATCGAGCGAGACCACTGATTCCTGACGCCTATGAAGCTGTTTGACGAGATACCTCAGGCGCGCCCCGCGACGCCACTGCTCGATGCGGTCGAGACACCTCAAGCGCTGCGCGCCATGAGCGCGGCACAGCTGCGCCAATTGGCTGACGAACTGCGCGCCTACCTGTTGTACAGCGTCGGCTGTACCGGCGGGCACTTCGGTGCCGGGCTCGGTGTGGTCGAGCTGACCGTGGCGCTCCATCATGCGCTGGAAACGCCCCATGACCGTCTGGTGTGGGACGTGGGTCATCAGGCCTATCCGCACAAGATTCTGACCGGCCGTCGTGAAGCCATGTACAGCATGCGCCAGTACAATGGCCTGTCTGCCTTCCCCAAGCGTGCCGAGAGCGAGTTCGACACCTTCGGGGTGGGCCATTCCAGCACCTCGATCAGTGCGGCGCTGGGCATGGCGCTCGGCGCCCGCACGGCGGGTGAGTCACGGCGTGCCTGTGCGGTGATCGGCGATGGTGCCCTGACGGCTGGCATGGCGTTCGAGGCGCTGGCGCATGCCGGGCACGTGAAGGCCAATATGCTGGTCGTGCTCAACGACAACGAGATGTCGATCTCCGAGAATGTCGGCGGCCTGGCAAGTTACCTGGCACGTATTCTGGCCAGCAAGCCGTATACCCAGATGCGTGCCAACGGCAAGCGACTGCTGTCGCCCTTGCCGGGCGCGCTGGAGCTTGCCAAGCGTACCGAAGAGCACATGAAGGGCTTCATCAGCCCGGCGACACTGTTCGAGGAGATGGGTTTCAACTACATCGGCCCCATCGACGGCCATGACCTGCCGGCGCTGGTGCAGACGTTGCGCAACATGCGTGATCTGGATGGCCCGCAGTTCCTGCATGTGGTGACGCGCAAGGGCAAGGGCTTCCTGCCGGCGGAGCGTGACCCGATCGGCTATCACGCCATCACCAAGCTCGAGAAGGCCGCGCCCCAGGCAGCCGAGCAGGCGCCTGCCGTCACCGACGCGCCGGCTCCCAAGCCGCAGAAATACTGCAGTGTCTTCGGCAACTGGCTGTGTGATGCCGCTAGCGCTGATGCGCGCGTCATCGGCATCACGCCGGCCATGCGGGAAGGCTCGGATCTGGTACGTTTCTCGAAGGAATATCCTGATCGCTACTACGATGTCGCCATCGCGGAGCAGCACGCGGTGACAGTGGCAGCGGGCATGGCCTGTGAGGGCATGAAGCCGGTGGTGGCGATCTATTCCACCTTCCTGCAGCGTGGCTATGATCAGCTGATCCACGATGTTGCGGTGCAGAAACTGGACGTGACCTTTGCCATCGATCGTGCCGGTCTGGTCGGCGAGGACGGCCCGACGCATCACGGCAGCCTGGACATGTCCTTCCTGCGCTGTGTGCCGGAGCTGGTGCTGATGGCGCCGGCCGATGAAGCTGAGTGCCGTGGCATGCTGAGCGCGGCACTGGCGCATCCCGGGCCGGCCGCGGTGCGCTATCCGCGCGGTACCGGGCCGGGGGTGGCCACCGATGCCGACCTGACGCCAATGGCCATCGGCCAGGGGGAATACCGTCGTCGTATCAGTGGCAGCCCCGAGGTGCGTGTCGCCATCGTCGCCGTGGGCAGCATGAATACGCCGGTGGCCGAGGTCGCCGAGGCGCTGGACGCGACCCACTTCAACCTGCGCTCCATCAAGCCGCTGGACCGTGAGGCATTGCTCGAGATCGCCGCGGAGCACGACCTGGTCGTGACCGTCGAAGAGAATGCCATCGCGGGTGGCGCGGGAGCCGGCGTGGCCGAGCTCTACCTGAACGCGGGACTGGCCCAGCCCATGCTGCTGCTGGGGCTGCCGGATGGCTTCGTCGAGCATGGCAAGCCGGTCGAGCTGCTGCGTGATTGCGGTCTGGATGCCGCCGGCATTCGCGCCAGTATCGAGGCTCGCCTCGCCAGCTGATCCTGGTGGCATGCAATACCGAAACGCCTGTGGATGACTCGAGCGTTCGAGTTGTCCACAGGCGTTTTTCGTTGCGTGACTGCCTGCGCCGAGACGGCGAAGGATGCATGGAATCTCCGCGACTTCCCGCCCATGCTGGATGACCATCAAGCCCTATGCTCAAGCAGCCAGGGCCTGGCCGGCGCGAAAGCCGTCACCTGCGCCAGTCACCACCGCAACGCCACGGAGTGCGCCCGACCATGTTGACTCTCTACAGCTACCCGAATTCCCGCTCGCTGCGGGTCGCCTGGACACTCGAGGAACTGGGACTCGAATACCGGATTCATGGTCTGGATCTGAAGGCCGGTGAGGGGTACAGCCCTGAATACCTGGCCATTCATCCCGATGGCAAGGCGCCAGCCCTGGTGGATGGTGAGCTGGTCCTGTTCGAGTCCAGCGCCATCTGCCGCTACCTGGCAGCGCGAGAAGGGCGACTGCTGCCACAATCGCTGGCTGGACAGGCACAGATGGATCAATGGCTCAGTTTCCTCACCACCGAGCTTGAGCAGCCGCTGTGGACATTGGCCAAGCACACCTTCGCGCTGCCGGTGGACCAACGCTGTGATGCCATCAAGCAGACAGCCCAATGGGAATTCCAGCGTGCTCTCAAGGCACTTCAGCGCCGCTTCGGTGGTCAGGGTTGGCTGGTGGCCGATGAATTCAGTGTCGCCGATATCTTCCTCGCCCAGACCCTCAGCTGGGCGCAGATGGCCGGGCAACCTCTGCCGGCCGTGCTTGAGCAGTGGGGCGAAGAGGTGCGGGCGCGTCCGGCCTGCGAGCGGGCCCGTCAGCGAGAGCAACAGGCCGCCGAGGAGCGTCAGCAGCACTGAGCCCTGTTGCCAGAACTGATGTCGAAAGCCGTCATGGAACGCCGCCACAGGCCAAGCTGACGGGCTGATCTGTCCTGCATGTCCTGCAATGAAGCCATGAGAGCGCTCTGAGAGCGAGTACACGCTACGAGGCGCCATCCTGATATCAGGGTGGCGCCTTTTGCGTTTCTGGGCCTTGGAGGCGCTTGCAGGATGCCTGGCGAGGTTGAGAGGTCGCCTTGCGCGTTCAGCGACGTCAGCCGCCCGGGGGCACCCCTGGCTGTCTGGTGACGGCTGACTCAGGTCGGCTCGAGGCAGTCAGTTCGAGTCAGGTCAGTTCGAGACAGTGCGGTGCGCCAGGGCGGCGCGAGGCAAGCCATCGATCGAGGATGGGTTTCAGCCATCAGGCGCTGAATGATGCGCTGTTTATTCTTTTTCGTATCTATTAATGATTCGATGATTGGCCTATTTCGTCATGATGGTCAACTATTGATCGTTATGAGGGATTAGGCAGCACTCATGCGATATGAGCGGCGACATATCCGATGAAAATCATGGGGTTGAGAGGTTTATTAGATTTTCATGACATGCAATCGATCAATTCGAGATCAGTGATCGTATATTGTCTATTTTTCGAATCATTTATTGATTCGATATATGGTTTATTGCGGATCTTTTTGATAGGATGTTGATGAAAACCTCAATGGGAGTAACAACTTATGTGGATCTGGCAGCAGCCTGACTGGCCACGAGGTCGGTTGGAGGTCATGCCCTTGATGGGGCAGTTGGCGGCGACCCAGGCGGTGATGTCGCCGCTGGTCGCTCAGGGGCAGAATCTCTATCCCCGACAACGCCTGCGTCTCGAGGCGACGCTCCTCAGCGAAGAGATGGAAGCCAGTGCCCAGCTGTCCGGTGTGGTGCTCGGGCGGGCGGCGTTGCGTGATGCGCTGTATCAGGCGCTGGGGCTGGAGTCCGGCCATCAGGAGTCACCGCGCGGACCGGCGCCTGGTGTCGAAGTCTTCGTGGATGTGACGCTGGAAGTCGTGCGCACGGCATTTCAGCCGCTGACCCGCCAACAGGTGCTCGAGTGGCATCGGCGTCTGGGGCCTTTCCTGCCGCGTAGTAGTGGTCAGCCACTCGGTACATGGCGCGAGGCGCGCTACGAAGCGGTCAGCGGTCGTTACGGTCTCAAGCGCTTGCGTTATCGCGCTCCGGCGGAGAACCCCGATGCGCTGGACCGGGAGCTGGATGTCTTCTGGCAGCGTCTGGCGACGGAAGAACCGGATGTGGATAACTCAGGAGTATTGAATGCCCTGCAGCTGCATGCGCACTGGCAGGCGCTCGCACCGCTGGCCTTGGGCAACGGCTTGATCGGGCGCTTGCTGCTGATGCGTTGGCTGACACGAATCGATGCCCTGGCCGCGTTGCAGCAGCAGGGCGAGTTTGTCGGCAAGGTCGCCGAGCGCTGGGAGCCGGAAGCGCTGGAGCAACTCTGCTGGCGCCGCCAGGCGCTGTTCTCGGTGGTGATCGAGCATCAGGATGAATTGCGCGAGCTGGAGCAGCGTTATCTCGGCAAGCCTCAGACCTCTGCCAGCGGCCATCAGCTGCCGCCGCAGCTGGACCGCGCGCTCAATGGTGAGGTGGAGGATGCAGCGCCCGGTGACATGAATGTCTGGGCCGAGTGGTGGCTTTTGCGCCTGCGCGACGCCGGTCGTCGGACGGCCTTCCATTACCAGCGCGTCCAGCGCGCCGAGCGTCTGTGGCTGGAGCACGCGCGTACGCCGCTGAATGCCCGCCAGCGCGAGCTGGTACTGACATTGTTGGAGCGAGATGACGAAGAGGGCGTGGGTCGCGCCGAATACCGAGCCCTGGTTGATACCTCCGACCCTACCGCCGCCCGCGATCTCGCCGATCTGACCGCCAAGCAGGTACTGGAAAGTTACGGTGTCGGGCGCGGAACCCGGTATCGCTTGCCGGTCTTCGTTCCTCAGGAAGATAGCGCCACAGGGAAATAGCTCTTCAAGAAAATAGCGCCTCAAGGAAACAGTGCTGTGAGGGATGAGTCTTGAAGGGTCAAAAAATCGCGAAAAAAAGCGGGGAGGGTCATGACGACCCTCCCCGCTTTTTTGAGGTGGCTTGCCCGTGTTCTCAGTGCCGTGTTCTCAAACCTGTGCTTTCAAGCCGATGTGCTCAAGAGCGCTGGCCAGCGTGGCGGCCCCCGACTACGTCACACGGAATACGGCAGCACTGCGGTATAGATGGCAAAGAAGTGGCAGGTACTGCCACCAAGCACGAACAGGTGCCATATGGCGTGGTGATAGCGCAGGCGCGTCATCAGAAAGAAGATCACGCCCAGGGTATAGGTGATGCCGCCGGCGACCAGCAGGACGAGCCCCGTCTCGGAGAGCTTCTCGACCAGCATCGGTGAGGCGAACACGATCAACCAGCCCATCAGCAGATAGACGCTCACGCGCAGGGCGCTGAAGCGTTCAGGCCAGCGCAGCTTGAGGAAGATGCCGCCCAGCGCGAGCGACCAGATGATGGCGAATAGCGTCCAGCCGGTCGGGCCGCGAAGATTGACCAGCAGGAATGGCGTATAGGTGCCGGCGATCAGTAGATAGATGGCACAGTGATCCAGCAGCTGGAAGGCATATTTCAGGCGTGGGTGACGGATACCGTGATAGAGCGTCGAGGCCGCATACAGCACCACCAGGGTCAGGCCGTAGAGGCTGACGCTGACGATCTTCCAGGGGTCGACTTCGGCGGCGAGGCTGGCCATCACGATCAGCACGATCATGCCGACGAGGCCCATGACGGCGCCGATGCCGTGGCTGGCGCTGTGCAGCCATTCCTCCAGCCAGGTATAGAGAGCAGGCGTTGCGGAGGTGTCGCGTGAATCTGCGTCATCGGCAGGCGATGCGCTGGAAGAGGGTGATGCCTGAGGAGGTGTCGAGGCGGGCCGTGTTGACGAAGGCTGTGATGACTGAGGTTGCGATGAAGAAGGCTGTGATGATTCAGCCATTGAGTCTTTGCGCATGGCGGTGTCTCCGGCGCGGGTTCGACTCCAGCCTACTCCTGGCGGGTGACGTCGTCATGTCACGCTCGCTGTGCCAGCCAGTCATCTGCCTATAAAGGAAGGGGGAGCCAATCAGGCTCCCCCCGCGCGTGGCTACTCGCTGCGCTCGATATCTACGTCGCTTGCCTGGGTGAAATCATCCAGTGCCATCATGTGGCCCAGCTTGCCCGCCTTGGTCGAGAGATAGTGCTCGTTGTGCGGATTCAGGCCGGTGGTGATCGGCTGGCGCTCACTGATGGTGACACCATCACGGGTCAGGGCATCGACCTTGCGCGGGTTGTTGGTCATCAGCTTGAGCGTGCTGACGCCGAGATGCTCCAGCATCGGCACACAGATATCATAGCGGCGCATGTCAGCCCCGAAGCCGAGGCGCTCATTGGCCTCGACGGTATCGGCGCCGCCATCCTGCAGCTCATAGGCGCGAATCTTGTTGAGCAGACCGATACCGCGGCCCTCCTGGCGTAGATAGAGCAACACGCCGCGGCCTTCGGCGGCAATGCGCTTGAGCGCTTCCTGCAGCTGATAGCCGCAGTCACAGCGCATCGAGAAGAGGGCGTCGCCGGTCAGGCACTCGGAATGCACGCGGCCCAGCACCGGCGCGCCGTCATCGATGTCGCCCAGGGTCAGGGCGATGTGGTCCTTGCCGGTGGTCTCATCCTCGAAACCGTGCATGGTGAAGGTCGCCCAGGGCGTTGGCAGCCGCGAGGCGGCGATGAATCGAATGGTCACTGTTCACCTCGAACGCCCGGACAATCGCCGGGCTGAAAAAGCGCGGGCATGCGGCAGTCCGGCAATGTCTCGATGAGTCGCTCGAGATACCTGCGGCCAGCATGCAGTCATGTGGCGAGTTTACCAGTCTGTGGCCGATGACTCATCGCTCTGTATGGAAAAGCGTTGTTGCCGCCACCACCACAATGGCCGGATGACGCCAGCAAAGGGACTATAAGGTGGGGCGATTTGCCAATGTATTTGTTGCATCACCACGATGGGCGGGATTTTTCTCAGGCTCTGATAGAATGCCGAGACATTCCCCGAGCTGATGTGTGATTCCGATGACCTTGAAGAATGATCGCTTCCTGCGCGCGCTGGCCCGTCAGCCGGTCGACCGTACTCCCGTCTGGATGATGCGCCAGGCTGGCCGCTATCTGCCGGAATATCGCGAAGTCCGTGGTCAGGCCGGTGGCTTCATGGACCTGTGCATGGACACCGCGCGTGCCTGCGAGGTGACGCTGCAGCCGCTGGAGCGCTTCCCGCTGGATGCCGCCATCCTGTTCTCCGACATCCTGACCATCCCGGATGCCATGGGGCTGGGCCTTTACTTCGAGACTGGCGAAGGCCCGAAATTCCGCAAGACAGTGCGGACTGCCGAGGAAATCGCGGCGCTGAGCGTGCCGAATGTCGAGCGTGATCTCGACTACGTCATGCGTGCCGTGTCCACCATCCGCCGTGAGCTGAACGGTCGCGTGCCGCTGATCGGTTTCTCCGGCAGCCCGTGGACACTGGCTACCTATATGGTCGAGGGCGGTTCCAGCAAGGACTTCCGTCACGTGAAGGGCCTGATGTATTCCAATCCGGAAGCCATGCATCAGCTGCTCGACACCCTGGCGCAGGCCGTTACCGACTACCTGAATGCCCAGATTGCTGCGGGTGCTCAGGCGGTGCAGATCTTCGATACCTGGGGCGGCACCCTGTCCACGCCGGCCTACCTCGAGTTCTCGCTGCGCTACATGGAGCAGATCGTCGCCGGCCTCAAGCCGGACAGCGAAGGCAACCGTGTGCCGGTGATCCTGTTCACCAAGAATGGTGGCCAATGGCTCGAGCACATCGCCGCCACCGGCTGTGATGCCGTCGGCCTCGACTGGACCACCGAGATGTCCAATGCGCGTGAGCGTGTCGGCCACCGTGTGGCCCTGCAGGGCAACCTGGACCCGAATGCGCTGTTCGGTACGCCGGCCGCCATTCGTGCCGAAGTCGGGCGTATCCTCGACAGCTACGGCCAGGGGCCGGGCCATATCTTCAATCTGGGTCACGGCATCAGCCAGTTCACCGACCCGGGTAACGTCAATGCCCTGATGGATGCGCTGCACGAGCTGAGCCCGGCCTACCATCAGGATGACGCCGCCAATGCGACACCGGTTGCCCGCGGTTGATGGGGATGCCCTTAATGGTCTTTTCTGCTGTCACCCCTGTAGCTGCCTGTAGAAGGTGGCAAGCAGCAGGGCTGCCAGCAGAAGGGCGCCGGGCAGTGCACCCGGCGCCATGGCAGGCCGGGCACCGCGATGGCCGCAAAGCGGGGGCGTCAGCGTGACGCCGGTCGAGCAGCGTCTCATCCCGCGCCGCGGTTGGGCCCTCGTGGCGCTGCTGTGTCTGTTGCTGATCCTGTTCGGCACGCTCTCCCCGGGCGTGCCGCATCCGGAGCAGACCTTCCCCTGGGACAAGCTGCAGCATTTCTCTGCCTTCGCGTTGCTGGCGCTGACTACGCGGCTGGCGGGCTTGACCAGCTTGATCATCCTGCCGGTCCTGCTGCTGCTGGGCGTCGCCATCGAATGTCTGCAGCTGGCGATCCCCTATCGCGGCGCTGAAGTACTGGATGCGCTGGCGGACCTCGCCGGCATCCTCATCGGGCTGGGAGTGTTTCAGGGCGTCAGGCTGATTCTCCATCTGGCCCGCCTCGGCCCGGCCTCTCGCTGAGCCTCTCCCCCGGGCCGCGTGTCACCGATACGCGGCCTGACTGAAATTGTCATGCATCAACACTTTCCACTCCGCCCGTCTTTGGCTATGGTGCAGCGCCTGCGCCATGTTGGCGCTTGCCCGGCATGTAACGCATCACGACACGTGATCGTCATGCGGGCCGTGAACTGCCGGCTTGATGCTGGCGCAGTGCTGGTTGGCGCAATTTCCGATGGCCATCGTGCCGTCTCTATCCATACCTTGATATCCCGTCTGTGATATCCAATGCGAGGGTCCCCCATGACCGAACGTCTCGATGGCTCCTGGTTTACCGAAATCTTCGATCGCCACGGCAGCGCCTTCTCGCTCAAGGTCAGCCACAAGCTGCATGACGAGCAGACTCCTTATCAGCATCTCGAAGTCTATGCCACCGAGACCTACGGCAATCTGATGGTGCTGGACGGCTGCGTGATGCTGACTGACCGTGACAACTTCCTCTATCACGAGATGATGTCGCATCCGGCGCTGTTCGCTCATGCAGACCCCAAGCGTGTCGTCATCATCGGCGGTGGCGATTGCGGGACCCTGCGTGAGGTGCTCAAGCACCCGGGCGTGGAGAAGGTCACCCAGATCGATATCGATCCGGCGGTCACGCGTGCCTCCGAGCAATTCTTCCCGGCGCTGGTCGAGTCCAATGACGACCCGCGCGCCGAGCTGCTGTTCGAGGATGGCGTCAAGTGGGTCGACAACTGCCCGGACGAGAGCATCGATGTGCTGATCGTCGATTCCACCGATCCGGTCGGCCCGGCGGAAGGTCTGTTCAAGACCGACTTCCTCAAGCGTTGCCATCGTATCCTCAAGCAGGGCGGCCTGATGGTGCAGCAGAGCGAGTCTCCGCTCTATCACACCGATTCCATCATCAAGGACCTGCGCAACGACATGGGCGAAGCGGGCTTTGATAGCGTCGCGACCCTGCCGTTCCCGCAGCCGGTGTATCCGTCCGGCTGGTGGAGCTGCACCCTGGCGGGCAAGGGCTGTGATGTGAAGTCCTTCCGCGAGGAAGACGCCGCTGCCGCCACCTTCGCGCGTGACTTCTATACCGTCGAAGCCCATCGCGCCGCCCTGGTGCTACCGCCCTTCATGCAGCGCCTGCTGGAGAAGTGATCCGCATGCACCTTGCGGTGGCAAGCAAGCCCCATCAGGCACGAAAACGTGACTGATGGGATGAACAAGCGTTGAGTCAGACAGACCGAGACATTGGTCGCAATCTGACACTCGCGCTACATCGCTGCACCGCCAACGGCCGTTTCGCAATGAAACGGCCGTTTTTATTTTGCACCGATATGAGGCGAACTGGTCCCACCATGAGCCTAACTGAGCGCCATTCGTGCGGAATGATCCGCCGCCCCACCCCGAGGATTTGGCCTATATCACTGGGCTTCAATGCTTTTTTCAGCGTTGAACGCAGCGGATCACGCGACAGGCGGAAATTGGAACGCGGCTTGCTATTGTCGATAGGTGCCATGCAATGCATTGCACCACTTCTGACTCGAGGCTGATCGAGCGGACTCCAGACTTTCGCGAGGGAATCACGATGCATAACAACAAGAAGCCACTGCTGATCGCTAGCGCCGCTGTCCTGGCCGCCTCCATGGCGACAGGCGCCAGTGCCGCGACCCTGGATAGCGTCAAGGAAAAGGGCTTTGTCCAGTGTGGCGTCAGCACCGGCTTGCCGGGCTTCTCGGCACCGGATGACGCCGGTAACTGGCAGGGCCTCGATGTCGACGTCTGCCGCGGCGTCGCGGCAGCCGTGCTGGGCGATGCCAGCAAGGTGCGCTATGTACCGCTGACGGCCAAGGAGCGTTTCACCGCGCTGCAGTCCGGCGAGATTGATGTCCTGTCCCGCAACACCACCTGGACGGCGACCCGTGACACCTCACTGGGCCTCAACTTCGCTGGCGTGAACTATTACGACGGTCAGGGCTTCATGGTCAGCAAGGACCTGGGCGTCTCCAGTGCCAAGGAACTGGACGGCGCGGCAGTCTGCATCCAGTCCGGTACCACCACCGAGCTGAACCTGGCGGACTACTTCCGCCTCAACGACATGTCCTTCGAACCGGTCGTCTTCGATACCTCCGATCAGACCGTCAAGGGCTTTGAGGCTGGCCGTTGTGATGTTCTGACCTCCGACCAGTCCCAGCTCTACGCGCTGCGTATCAAGCTCTCCGATCCGGCGTCCGCGATGGTGCTGCCGGAAGTCATCTCCAAGGAACCGCTGGGCCCCGTCGTCCGTCAGGGCGATGACCAGTGGTTCAACATCGTCAAATGGACCCTGTTCGCGCAGATCAATGCCGAGGAGATGGGGCTGACCTCCGACAACATCGAAGAGAAGAAGGCAGATACCAACCCGAACGTCGCGCGTCTGGTCGGTGCCGATGGCAACTACGGCGAAGCCATGGGGCTGCCGGCTGACTGGGCCTACCAGGTCATCAAGCAGGTCGGTAACTACGGCCAGATGTTCGAGCGCAATGTGGGTACCGGCTCCGCACTGGGTATCGAGCGTGGCTTGAACGCACTGTGGACCGATGGCGGCGTCCAGTACGCCCCGCCGGTTCGCTGATGCGCGGGCTCGCCCTGTACTGCGGGTGGGCCTTGCCCCTCATGACAGGCTGAGCAAGGACGCTGGCCAGGGGAAGTGAGCGTCTTGCTCCACTTCCTCTGGCCAGCGTCATGTGGGCCCCCAGTTGATGAGGCCTGGCCTGTGAGGCCCAGCCTGTTCCTCGTGACCCATTCATCGAGTGCCGAGAGATAACTGACCTGCCGTTCGATAGGACGGCAGGCGGAAGTCGCATAGCTTTCCGGCGGAGATTGCCTGTATGACACAACCTGCTTCTCGCCCGCCGGCCACGGTCAAGCCGCCATTCTGGCGTGACCCGGCCAAGCGGGCACTGATCTTCCAGCTATTGATGCTGGCAGGCGTGTTCGGTGTGTTGGCGATCATCGTCAGCAATACCCTGACCAACCTCGAAAGCCGTGGCATCACCACCGGCTTTGCCTTTCTGGACAACACCGCAGGCTTTGGCATCCTGCAGAGCCTGATCGACTATTCCGAGCAATCCACCTATGGCGATACCTTCATCGTCGGCCTGCTCAATACCTTGTTGATATCCGCACTGGGTGTCATTGCCGCGACCGTGATCGGCTTCATCATGGGGGTCGCGCGTCTGTCCCCCAACTGGCTGATCTCGCGACTGGCGGCGGTCTATATCGAAGTCTTCCGCAACATCCCGCTGCTGCTGCAGATCTTCTTCTGGTATTTCGCCGTTTTGAGAACCCTGCCGAGTCCGCGTGGCTCGCTGTCGCTGGGCGAGGCATTCTTCCTCAACGTGCGTGGTCTGTTCGTGCCGGCCCCCATCACCTCCAGCGGTTTCTCGGTGGTGATCGCCGTGTTCGTGCTGGCCATCGTCGCCAGCGGCATCTTCAGCTACTGGAACCGACAGCGGCAGGCACGTACCGGTCAGCGCCTGCCGGCGGGCTGGATCTCGCTCGGTCTGATCATCGTGGCGCCGCTGCTGGCCTACTTCGCGATGGGCATGCCGCTGAGCTGGGAGCTGCCGGAACTCAAGGGGTTCAACTTCCGTGGCGGCATCACGGTCGTTCCCGAGTTCCTCGCCCTGTGGGTCGCGCTGTCGGTCTATACCGCAGCCTTCATCGCCGAGATCGTGCGTTCCGGCATCGAAGCGGTACCGCACGGCCAGACCGAAGCCTCACGGGCGTTGTCGCTGTCCGGTGGCATGACACTGCGTCTGGTGGTGGTGCCGCAGGCGCTGCGCGTCATCATCCCGCCGCTGACCAGCCAGTACCTGAACCTGATCAAGAACTCGTCGCTGGCCACGGCCATCGGCTACCCCGATCTGGTCTCGGTCTTCGCGGGTACCACGCTCAACCAGACCGGTCAGGCCATCGAGGTGATCGCCATGACGATGCTGGTCTATCTGACCATCAGTCTGCTGGTCTCCATGTTCATGAACTGGTTCAACGCCCGCATGGCGTTGGTCGAGCGCTGAGGGTCTGCCCATGTCGATTGAAAAGACCCTGTCACGGGTCACCGAGAAGATGATCGATTCCCGTCCGGCGCCGAGCGACAGCATCGGCGCGGTGGCCTGGCTGCGAGCCAATCTGTTCGCCGGACCGATCAATACATTGTTCACGCTGTTCGCGCTGTATCTGGTCTACCTGCTGGTGGTGCCCAGCCTGCAATGGGCGCTGATCGATGCCAGCTGGAGCGGTACCTCACGAGAGGACTGCACGGGGGAGGGCGCCTGCTGGGTGTTCATCAGTGCGCGTCTCGATCAGTTCATCTACGGCTTCTACCCGAGTGAGGAAACCTGGCGGGTCGATATCGTCTTCGCCGTCTTTGCGGCTCTGATCGCCTGGCTGGCGATTCCGAAGCTGCCGGCCAAGGGCTGGGTCGCCATCGTCAGCCTGGCGGTGTTCCCCTTCATTGCCTACTTCCTGCTGCATGGCGGCAGCTTCGGCCTCGAGATCGTCGGCACCCACGAGTGGGGCGGTCTGATGCTGACGCTGGTGCTGGCGGTGGTGGGTATCGTAGCGGCACTGCCACTGGGGATCCTGCTGGCGCTGGGGCGTCGCTCCGAAATGCCGATCGTGAAGAGCATCTGTGTGGTGTTCATCGAGTTCTGGCGCGGTGTGCCGCTCATCACGGTGCTGTTCATGGCCTCGGTGATGCTGCCGCTGTTCGTGCCCGGTGAGGTCAATCTCGACAAGCTGGTGCGTGCGCTGATCGGCATCACCCTGTTCCAGAGTGCCTACATGGCGGAAGTGGTGCGTGGTGGCCTGCAGGCGATCCCGAAGGGGCAGACCGAGGCTGGCATGGCGCTGGGACTGGGCTACTGGCGCAACATGGGGCTGATCGTGCTGCCCCAGGCGCTCAAGCTGATGATTCCCGGCATCGTGAATACCTTCATCGCCCTGTTCAAGGACACCTCGCTGGTACTGATCATCGGGCTCTTCGATCTGCTCGCCATCGTGCAGGCCGGTCTCGCCGACCCCAAATGGCTGGGCTACTCCATCGAGGGCTATGCCTTCGTGGCGCTGGTCTTCTGGGTCTTCTGCTTCAGCATGTCGCGCTACAGCCAGTATCTCGAGCGCCTGCTGCATACCGGTCACAAGAAGCGCTGATCACGGCGCCAAGGAATCTTCATCATGACAACGACAACATCCGCCTCGCAGGGCAACACCGGCGCCGATGAGCGCCCGATGATCGAGCTCAAGGGCCTCAACAAGTGGTACGGCGACTTCCACGTGCTGCGCGACATCAACCTGAGCGTGCGCAAGGGCGAACGTATCGTCATCTGTGGCCCTTCGGGGTCCGGCAAGTCGACGATGATCCGCTGCATCAATCATCTCGAGGAGCATCAGGAAGGCGATATCGTGGTCAACGGCATGCCGCTGACCCAGGACATCAAGCAGATCGAGGCGATCCGTCGCAACGTCGGCATGGTATTCCAGCACTTCAACCTGTTCCCGCATCTGACGGTGCTCGAGAACTGCTGTCTGGCGCCTATCTGGGTGCAGAAGCGGCCGCGCCGCGAGGCGGAAGCGGAAGCCATGAAGTACCTGGAGCGCGTGCGCATCGCCGATCAGGCCCACAAGTTCCCCGGTCAGCTGTCCGGCGGCCAGCAGCAGCGTGTGGCGATCGCGCGCTCGCTGTGCCTGAGCCCGGAGGTGATGCTGTTCGATGAGCCGACGTCGGCGCTGGACCCGGAGATGATCAAGGAAGTGCTGGATGTCATGGTCGAACTGGCCAATGAGGGCATGACCATGCTGTGCGTGACCCACGAGATGGGCTTCGCCAAGACCGTCGCCGATCGCGTCATCTTCATGGATCAGGGCCAGATCATCGAAGAGAACGCGCCGGAGCCGTTCTTCAACAACCCGCAGTCCGAGCGGACTCAGCTGTTCCTCAGCCAGATTCTGGGGCATTGAGGCCACGGACTGATCGGATGCTGTAAGCCGTCAAAAGACAACGCCCCGCGTGATTTCCATCACGCGGGGCGTTTTCGTGTGTGAGTCGCAAAGTAGTTAGTGGGTGATCACTATCAATTCGTTCCTCTGAATAAAGAGGCTTGCCTAGAGGCTGGGCTCGGTGCGGCGTACTTTGCTGCTGCGGGTGTCTGGCAGCTCTTCATCGCTACCCAGACTTGGCTCCTGCGGCTTGGCCGCGGCCTTGGGCGATGCAGCGGCAGGAGCATTGGCAGATGTCGCCGTCGCCGCTGTGGCAGCGGGGGCTTCTTCGCCTTCGCGCGGCCAGGTGACGCTGCGCGGCTTGCCGACCCAGCTGTCGTCATTGTCGTGCACCGCCGGGCGGCGCGAGATGGAGCGCGTCACCAGCGCCGCGGCATCCAGGGTGTGATTGGCCCCGCGAATGCTCAGCAGGTGATGCGGCGCCATCAGCAACTCGAACAGCAGGCGCGTCATCACGAAGGCGAGCAGGAAGCCGCCGGCACCCTGCGCCAGTACCGGCCACTGCGCGACCAGCGAATTGTCAGGCCCGATGGGCGTCAAGTGCTGCAGCGTCCAGCCGCAGGCAGCCGCCAGCAATCCCAGCTGCAGCATCAGGTGAGCGGTGACCAGCACGCGCCGGGGCAGCGGGCGGCGCATCAGGAGTAGATTGCGCATCGAAACTTCTCCGAAAAAGACCACAGGATGAGGGGAGCGGTGGCAGACGGGCAGGCGGTACCCCGCGTTGGGCGGATGTTAGCACGCACTTCGCTATCGACGTCATGTCCGGGAGTCGCGACGCCAGTGTCGGTTCCGGCAACGATGGAGGAGCGTTGCATGTGGCTGGCGGGGTAAAGGAAAGGCCGGGCATGCCGATACAGAGGGCGGCACGTGCCGATGATGACGGCGGTACACCGCATGCCCGCATGCCTTGCCACCGAGGGCAGACCGACGCGCTCTGCGCTGGCGGCCCCCGGCCCCCTTCCCGATGGATTCGAACCAAGGAGTGGCGATGTTTGCCTCGTTACGTGCGCGCATCACGTTAGCCTGTGTGGCGATAGTGCTGGTGGCGCTGGTGGTCGTCAGCAGCCTGAATGCCTGGACCACGTTCCGCAATACGCATGCCGATGAGAGCGACTACCAGCAACAGTTGCTGAGATCGAACGCCGCCCAGTTGAGCCAGTGGTTCAGCGTACATATCAATGCGGTGAGCGGAATCGCGGCCAGTAGCCTCGAGAACTTCCCCGATGCCGCCTTGACCCAGGCGATGAAGCAGGGCGACTTCAGCAAGACCTATGTCGGCTTCCCGGATGGTCGTTTCCGTTACTTCGATGGGCGCCCGGGGCGGGCAGGTTATGACCCGCGCCAACGCGGCTGGTACCAGGCGGCGGTGGCGGCCGGCAAGCCCGTCATCACGGCGCCCTATGTCGGAGCTACCAGTGGCGAACTGGAAATCAGTGTGGCGGCGCCGGTCTATCGTGGCTCACGGCTGGTCGCCGTGGTCAGTGGTGATCTGCCGCTGGCGTTCATCACTCGAACGGTCGCCGAACTCTCGCCGACGCCCAACAGTTTCGCCTTCCTGATCGACGATACCGGCACGCTGATCGCCCACCCGGATGATGCCCTGGTGCTCAAGCCGATGAGTGCACTCGCATCGGCCCTGACGCCCGAGACCCTGACCAGCAGCAGTCGCCTGGTGGCCGCTGGCCAGTCGGCACTGGTGGTCGATATCCAGCAGCGTGAGTACCGCATGTTCAGTGCCGAGCTTGATTCGACAGGGCTGGGTGATGCCGGTTGGCGTCTGGCGCTGGCCCTGGATGTGGCCGACTCGAATGCACCGCTTTATGCCCAGCTGTGGACCACGCTGGCCATGACGCTGCTGGTGTTGCTGGGAGCCGCTGCCGTGATGTCGTGGATCGCCAGTCGCAGTCTGCGCGGCCTGGCGCTGGTGCGTGATGCGCTGGTGGATATCGCCGCGGGGGAGGGCGATCTCACGCGGCGCATTCAGGTCAGCGGGCGTGATGAAGTCGCCGAGATCGGTAATGCCTTCAACCGCTTCGTCTCGACCCTCAATGGCGTGCTCAGCGAGATTCGCCTCGCCAGCGGTGCGGTGCAGACCGCCGCCGCCGAGATCAGCCAGGGCAGCCAGGATCTGTCGTCACGCACCGAGCAGGCGGCGGCCAATCTGCAGGAAACCTCGGCCTCGATGGAGCAGATTTCCGGCACCGTCGCCCAGTCCGCGGACTCCGCACATGAAGCTGACGGGCTGGCCAAGTCGGCCAGTGAGGTCGCGCGTCGCGGCGGTGAGGTGATTGGAGAGGTCGTCACCACCATGCAGGGCATCGATGATGATTCGCGCAAGATCACCGAGATCGTCAGTGTCATGGACTCCATCGCCTTCCAGACCAACCTGCTGGCATTGAATGCCTCCGTCGAGGCGGCCCGTGCCGGCGAGCAGGGGCGTGGCTTCGCGGTGGTGGCCGGTGAGGTGCGTACCCTCGCCCAGCGCTCTTCCGAGGCCTCGCGGGAAATCGCCACGTTGATCAGCTCCGCCAACGAGCGCACGCGCAATGGTGCCGAACAGGTCAGGGTGGCCGGCAGCACCATGAACGAAATCGTCGCCAGCGTCATGCGCGTCAGTGAGGTGATCGGCGAGATCAGCCATGCCACCCAGGAGCAGAATCACGGTGTCGGACAGGTCTCCAGCGCCGTAGCCGAGCTGGACCAGGTGACACAGCAGAATGCGGCGCTGGTCGAGGAATCCGCCGCGGCAGCGGATGCGCTTTCCGAGCAGTCGGCGCGTCTGGCCGAGATGGTGGGACGCTTCCGTCTGGATGGCCCTGCGCAGCCGCCCGCAATGGCGACACGCAGCGCTGGCACTCTCTCCGCACAGGACTCCAGCCCCCGCGCTGCCAGACCCGTTGCATCGGAGGAGCTGGATTGGCAAGCTTGGTAAGACCAGCAGCACGCAAGCCAGTCAGTCGCCAGTGACAGGCATCAGACGCCAGGGCCGCCCTTCGGGGCGGCCCTGGCGTTTTTGATTATCTGCTTTCCTGTCGATCTTCCGGCGTCGGGCTGGCGGGGTGGTGAGCGGGAAATGAGCGGCAAGGGTTGAATGTGCGCAAGGGTGCCAGCATGTAGTCAATTGAAAGCGAAGCGATGATCGTCATTCCTCATCAACGACGCCTTACGAGAGACAGGGAGTGTGTAAATGGTTACTTACATCGTTGCTGCCGACGCCGCCCGTGCACGTATCTTTGCCCGTGCCGCTGGCAAGGTCACCGAAGTGGAAAGCCTCGTACATCCTGAAAGCCGCCAGCATACCGGTGACCTGAGAACCGGTGGCAAGGGTGAATCCAGCGGCGGTCACGGCAGCCTGCATCAGACTGGCGATGATGGCGCGACCTCTGACAAGCATCAGGACTTCTTCGCCAAGGAAGTCGCGCAATACCTCAAGCAGACGGCCAATGACGGCAAGTTCGATGAATTGATCATCGCCGCTGCGCCCAAGTTCCTGGGGGCGCTGCGCGACAAGCTCGACAAGCCGGTCGCCAAGCTGGTGACGGAAACCTTCGACAAGGACCTCTCCCACGAGAGCGCTGATGAGATCAAGGCACGTTTCACCGGCCTGACTCACTGATCACACCCCCCCGTCATCCAGAGACCAGGACGCCGCCAGCGGTAACGTTGGCGGCGTCTGTGTGTAAGTGGTCACTATTATTGTGATTCCCGTGACAAGAGGGATGGTGCCTTGATGCTCTGTGCCATCAGGCTCGGTTGCTGAAGGCCGTGCATGTGCGAATCACGGTACCTGCGGCAGGATGATCTCGTCACTGCGTGAGGCGCTGCCGCTCAGGTTGCGGCAACCGGCGACGAATTCGCGCATCGCCTGGGTGATGAAGCGATCACGATGGTGGACGAAGCGATAGGCGCGGGTCAGCTCCAGCCATGGAGTGGGCAGCTCGACGAGGCTGCCGCGCCGAAACGCATCTCTCAGCGCGAGGCGCGAGATGCAGCCGATGCCGAGCCCCGCTTCCACGGCGCGCTTGATGGCTTCGGTGTGTTCCAGCTCCAGCATGATGTCGAGGCGCTGGGAAACGCTGGTCGAAGGCCCTTCCAGGTGCGGGCGCAATGCCTGCTCGAAGGTGCCGCGTGTGCCGGAGCCACGCTCGCGCATGATCCAGCGTGCCGCCAGCAGACGCTCAAGCGTTACCTCACCCTGTGCCAGCGGGTGTGACGGCGCACAGAAGATGCTCAGCCGATCACTGACCCAGTGGGTCGCCTCCAGCAGCGGATGCTCCACCTCGCCTTCCACCAGCCCGATGTCCAGTTCGAAGTGCACCAGCTTGTCGATCAGCTGATGGGTGTTGTGCACGTGCAGCTCGACACGGCTGGCGGGATGATGGTGCAGAAAGTCACCGATGATCTGAGGCGCCAGGTAGTTGCCGATGGTCAGCGTCGCGCCGATTTCCAGCGAGCCGGTGGCGTCCTGCTGACCAAGCAGCTGCTCCAGCTCCTCGGCCTGGTCCAGCAGTGCGATCGCCTTGGGCAGCAGCTCACGCCCCAGGCCATTGAGTCGCAGGCGCTTGCCATGGCGATCGAACAGCCGGCAATCGAACTGACGTTCCAGCTCGGCCAGTGCCGTGCTGGCCGCTGATTGCGACATGGCCAGACTGTCGGCGGCCAGAGAGACATTGTCATGCCGCGCCACCGCCACGAAGACGGCCAGCTGGCGAAGACTGTAGCGCATTCGACCTCCCGGGGCATGCAGTGAAGGGGCAGAGGTGAGGAGGCGAAAGTGAACGCAACGCAGGATTCGCCGTCAGAGCGGACGGATCCTGCACGATCGAGGTTGAAATGCGATTCATTCGCAACCAATATTGGTAAACTAGATAACCTATATCCAGATAAACCATTTAACGCATAACCCTGCAGTGACTACAATCGCTGCATAGTTCATTGGGTCATAAGCTGTTATTTGTTTATGCCAAGATAGAATATTGAATTCGAGGGGTCACGCCCCGGGAGGCCATCAGGTGAGCAGTCTGACCACAACCGAAGTCATCGACGTCCATCACTGGAACGATTCGCTGTTCAGTTTCCGCACTCAGCGTGAAGACAGCCTGCGCTTCAAGAACGGCCAGTTCGTGATGATCGGCCTGGAAGTCGAAGGCAAGCCGCTGATGCGCGCCTACTCGATCGCCAGCCCGAACTACGAGGAGCACCTCGAGTTCTTCTCCATCAAGGTGCAGGACGGCCCGCTGACCTCACGCCTGCAGCACCTGCAGCCGGGCGATCAGATCATGGTCTCTCGCAAGCCGACAGGCACGCTGGTACTGGACGATCTGCTGCCGGGCGAGAATCTTTACCTGTTCTCCACAGGCACCGGCCTGGCGCCGTTCTTGAGTGTCATCCAGGACCCGGAAACCTATGAGCGCTATGACAAGATCATCCTGATGCACGGTGTGCGCCATGTCTCCGAGCTGGCCTATGCCGACATGATCGCGGAAGAGCTGCCCAAGCACGAGTATCTGGGCGAAGAGATCGCCGAGAAGCTGATCTACTACCCGACCGTGACGCGCGAGGAGTTCCGCAACCAGGGCCGCATCACGGACCTGGTCGAGAACGGCAAGCTGTTCGAGGACATCGGCCTGCCGCCGCTGGATCCGAAGCGCGACCGCGCCATGATCTGCGGCAGCCCGGCGATGCTCGACGACATCAGCGCCATGCTGGATGCGCGTGGCTTCGCCATCTCGCCGAAGATGGGCGTGCCGGGTGACTATGTGATCGAGCGCGCCTTCGTCGAGAAGTGATCCGCGAGCATCACGCATGAACGGCAAGTGCTGAAACAAAAAACCGCAGGCCGATGGCCTGCGGTTTTTTGTGTGCTCATGTCAGCGGTCGGGGCAGCACGTCAGCCAGGGGCTTGCGCCAGAGGCTCAGACGGCGTCCTTGCCGGTCTCGCCGGTACGGATGCGAATGACCTGCTCCAGTGGTGAGACGAAGATCTTGCCGTCGCCGATCTTGCCGGTGTTGGCGACATTGGTGATCGCCTCGATCACGGAATCGATCATGGCGTCATCCACCGCGACTTCCAGCTTCACCTTGGGAAGGAAGTCGACCACGTACTCGGCACCCCGATACAGCTCGGTGTGGCCCTTCTGGCGGCCGAATCCCTTGACCTCGGTCACGGTGATACCCTGCACGCCAATCTCCGACAGGGATTCGCGCACGTCGTCGAGCTTGAATGGCTTGATGATGGCAGTGACCAGTTTCATCGTGTCTCTCCTTGGGTGATGGTGCGGGTAACGAGGCCTGCTCGTCACGCCGGTCTCTAACTCAAGCATACACCGCTTATCCAGTCAGGAAAAAAGACTCCCGCCAGGTGGCGGGAGTCTTGAGGCTGCAGATGCTGTCACGTCCAGGCTTACTTGCGGCTGGAGGTGAATTCCGGGTAGGCCTCCATGCCACATTCGGCCAGATCCACACCTTCGTACTCTTCTTCCTCGCTGACGCGGATCCCCATGATGGCCTTGATGATCAGCCACACCACGAGGCTTGCGATGAACACCCAGGCGAAGATGGAGGCGGCGCCCAGCAGCTGTGCGGAGAAGGTGGCATCGTCATTGGTCAGCGGCACGGCCAGCAGACCCCAGAGACCGACCACACCGTGCACGGAGATGGCACCGACCGGATCATCGATCTTCAGCTTGTCGAGACCGACGATGGAGAACACGACCAGCAGACCGCCGACGGCGCCGATCAGGGTGGCAGCACCGACGCTCGGTGCCAGCGGACCCGCAGTGATGGCGACCAGGCCAGCCAGCGCGCCGTTGAGGGCCATGGTCAGGTCAGCCTTGCGGAACCACAGACGGGCGAGGATCAGCGCGGCGATGACACCACCACAGGCAGCGGCATTGGTGTTGACGAAGACCTGAGCGACCGCGTTGGCTTCATCGATGTTGGACAGCACCAGCTCGGAGCCGCCGTTGAAGCCCAACCATCCCAGCCACAGGATGAAGGTACCCAGCGTGGCCAGCGGCAGGTTGGCGCCCGGGATGGCATTGATCTCACCGTTCTTGCCGTACTTGCCCTTGCGAGCGCCCAGCAGCAGCACACCTGCCAGAGCGGCGGAAGCGCCGGCCATGTGCACGATGCCGGAGCCGGCGAAGTCGCTGAAGCCCGCTGCGCTCAGGAAGCCGCCACCCCAGGTCCAGTAACCCTGCACCGGGTAGATGACGCCAGTCATGACCACGGCGAAGGCCAGGAAGGCCCACAGCTTCATGCGCTCGGCGACCGCACCGGAGACGATGGACATGGCGGTTGCCACGAACACCACCTGGAAGAAGAAGTCGGAACGAGCGCTGTAGTAGATGTCGCCACCGGAAGCGAGCGCTTCCTCAGCGGTATTCTCGGCACCGATCAGGAAGCCCAGGCTCGGCAGGAAGCCGCCTTCGGCGCTCGAGTACATGATGTGGTAACCGACGACCATGTACATGGTGCAGGCGATGGCGAACAGCGCCACGTTCTTGGTCAGGATCTCGGTGGTGTTCTTGGCGCGGACCAGACCGGCCTCGAGCATGGCAAAGCCGGCTGCCATCCATAGCACCAGGGCGCCACAGACCAGGAAGTAGAAGGTATCAAGTGCGTACTTGACCTCGATGATCTCGTTCATGCGGGGTTCTCCTTGTTATTGTGCGCGGGGCTCAGACAGCGTCGGCGCCGCGTTCACCGGTGCGGATACGGATGACATCGTCCAGCGGAGTGACGAACAGCTTGCCGTCGCCGATCTTGCCGCTGTTGGCCGCCTGGGTGATGGCGTCCAGTACCGATTCCACACTGCTGTCATCGATAGCCACTTCAATCTTGACCTTGGGAAGGAAGTCGACGACGTACTCGGCACCGCGATACAGCTCGGTGTGCCCCTTCTGACGTCCGAAGCCCTTCACTTCGGTGACGGTAATCCCCTGCACGCCGTTGTCGGCCAGTGCTTCTCGTACGTCGTCCAACTTGAAGGGTTTGATGATGGCGGTGATCAGTTTCATGTGCTGCCCCCGTTCGCTACCGGAATGATCATTCTTGTTAAGCATGGCCAGTCAGATGAGCTGGCGGCCTGTTCCTGACAAGTGCATCGCACGAGATGTGCCATGAGGCTGAAAATCCTTGTAACTCATCTGGTTATCGCCAGATGGCTGACCGTCTTTCGGCCTGTGCAAAGATGGCTGAATCCGGAGGTCACCTGGCATGCACCGTAATGGTGCTGCTTCTGCGCCTTTGGGTGTGGGGGCAAGTGCTAATGTGGTGCAGGTGTGTGCCTGCCGATGAGGATTGTCTGGTGCAGGACGATGCGGGGCATGCACCCGACTCCAGGGTTGCGTATCCTTGCAGCAGGACACGACGGCCCCATGTACAGGGGTGTCATCATTTTCTGACCGGCAGTCCGCACGACGCGGCTGCCGGCCCGCAACGGCTGAGGTGCAGCATGTTCAAGAATGACGTCATCGGGCGTATGGCCCAGCAGATCGGTGAGCGCCTGCAGGATGCCTCGCATGGCCCGGAAGAGCTGCAGAAGTCCGTGCAAGGGGTGATGCGCGGTGCCTTCGACCGCATGGAACTGGTCTCGCGTGAAGACTTCGACATCATGATGGATGTGCTGACGCGTACGCGCAGCCGCGTCGAGTCGCTGGAAAAGCAGGTCATCGCTCTTGAGGCACTGCTGGAAAAGCAAGGGCTGGTAGCGGGCAATGCACCGGCTGCCGAGCCCGCCATGCCAGTGGATGACGAGGGGGAAGCCGCGGTGGCGAAGCGTGAAGCCGCCAGCCACGCCGCGGAGATCGAGCGCCAGCGCGACGCCTGACTCGTCAGGTGACGGCTGAACCAAAACCGCCACGCCCTTTCGGGGCGTGGCGGTTTTTTGCGTCATGGGCGCCGCTGATTCCGGGGGAAGCCTCAGGCAGTCTGGGGACGAGTGCCCAGCATCCAGCGCACCAGACCTACCACTGAGGCGATGATCCAGAAGATCTCGATCACGAAGCTGGCGAGGTTGAAATTGATGCACAGGCTGATCAACAGCAGGATCGCCCCGCTCAGATTCATCAGGTTGTAGGTCAGGCTGCGGGCATCGAGTCTGCCGAGCTGCAGCAGGAAGAAGGCGCCGACGACCAGAGTGGTGCCTAGCATGCCGATCACATCCGCCAGGGATGCCAGCGGGGCAAGCATGTCTTGCATGGGTAGTGCTCCTGAAACAAGCCGAAGTCGTCCTGAATGGCTGGCCCTTTCCGTGGGTTGGACGATTCTCTGCCGCGCATCGGCGGCGTTCCGTGAGACAGCTTGGCGGTCATCCCGGCAAGGCCGGGACAACCGATCAAATATACAGCAGTCCCCGTCCGGCGGCACTCTTGTGGTTCTCTCGAGGGCGCCATGGCCCCTGTATGAGCACTTTCTTGGTGCAGGCAGGTATCAAGTCGGCCTCTCGCCATTCCCGTGTGGCGCCTGGTGGCGCTGAAATGCGCCAAAACAGGCGCTTTTGCGTGGAAAGTGCTGGCGAAACCGCTACTTTTAATCCGCCGTGAGCGCTTGTCGGCAATGCTGGCGAGCGACCCGCATCGTCAGCACCCGGGTGCGTTGCGACGCGTGAAGCTGAAATGGCAGTCGCAGTCGCAGTCGCAGCCGCAGCCGCAGTCGCAGCCGCAGCCGCAGGGCGCCAGATGCTCTCAACTACCAGGCAGCAACAAGTCGTCACCCAGTGCCAGGTCCTCAGGCGCCAATCCCTAGGCATCAACAACCCGATACTCGTGCAAATTCCTCGAGCGCAGCGCATGCGCCTTCTCTGATTCAACCTGATCTCTGACATGGCTTTCATCACTCGACTGAGTCGAGTGTCCAAGAACCTGTCTGTGCTTATTGAGTTTAATTTCTGTTGACTGGAGATGTGAAGGCTGTGGATTGCCTGGTCTGACGTTGGCACGTTTGATCATCGATGGTATCAGCGTGTTGACTGATGAAGTTTTGAGCGCTCAAAAAATGTCCACACGCGATGATTATGTAATCTTGTCCACAGCCTGTCTATTAGTTACGCATCCAGTAATTTCGGTATCCTGGGGCGTAAAGAGGTTTACGTTATATGCGCGAGAATCGTCATCTGAACACACATTTTCAGGTGATGCATGGCAGTGTCGTGGGGGGATGCGAAGCCTTGCGGCAATTGTCGAGCGCCCGAGCGTTGAGGCGCTCGCCGTCTGGGGGGTATGAGGTTTGCCATGCTGGGAGGGTTGGCAGCGGTGTGTGCCTTCGTGCTCATGGCAGGCCAGGGCCTGCTCCGATTGCGCCGTGCAACTGAGAGGCGGCATCACGCAGGGAAGACTCATGTCATTGGCAATGTTGCGCACGCGCGCGTCACTTGGTCTCGAAGCGCCGGAAGTTCAGGTGGAGGTACACCTTTCCAACGGCTTGCCGGGGCTGTCCATCGTCGGCTTGCCGGAAGCGGCGGTGAAGGAGAGTCGTGAGCGGGTGCGCAGTGCGCTGCTCAATGCCGGCTTCGAGTTTCCGGCGCGCCGTATCACCCTCAATCTGGCGCCAGCGGACCTCCCCAAGGAAGGCGGACGCTTCGATCTGCCCATTGCGCTGGGGATTCTGGTTGCCTCAGGGCAGATACCGGAAGAAGCCGTAGCTGCGATGGAGTGCCTGGGTGAGCTGGCGCTCGATGGCAGCATCCGCGCCGTGACTGGCGTGCTGCCAGCCGCACTCTGCTGTCGCAAGGCGGGGCGGACGCTGGTGGTGCCGCGCGGCAATGCCGACGAGGCGGCACTCGCCGAGGAGTTGGAAGTCCTGGCGGTGGGCCACCTGCTGGAGCTGGTGGCCCACCTGCTGGGGCGCGAGCGCCTCACAGCGCATGTGTGCTCGATCATTCCCCAGGCGCGCCTGCCAGAGCCCGACCTGAGCGAGGTGCGTGGCCAGCATCAGGCACGCAGGGCACTGGAGATCGCCGCGGCGGGCGGCCACAACCTGCTATTCGCTGGTCCGCCGGGCACCGGCAAGACGATGCTGGCCAGTCGCCTGTCCGGCATCTTGCCGCCACTGGGCGAAGGGGAGGCACTGGAAGTCGCGGCGGTGCGCTCGGTATGTGGCCTGCCGATCATGGAGCGCTGGGGTCAGCGGCCTTTTCGTGCTCCGCACCACACGGCCAGTGGGGTCGCGCTGGTGGGCGGTGGCTGTCATTTCCAACAATTGTTGCGACTAAACAATAATTACTGCGACAATCTCTATGTTGAGTTTACATAGAGCACGCCCTTGTGACCGTTTCTCTCAAACAATGCAGAACCTTTAGCTTTCAAGATGGCACCCTTAAAGACGAAACTGAGCGCTTGGTCGTTTGGTGGTACGGGCCTATCTTCAAAAATATCCGCTCACAAAGCGTCCCTAAAATTTATGTATTTTTAAGACCTATTGATCAGGAGAACAAATTAGGAGATGTGATTAAGCGAACGACGGTCTTAACGCATGTCGGGCTATTGAGAATCGGCTCCGTCTGGGAAAAGGGCGTGAGCAACTCCCGCATCGCATTTGAGGAGAAAACATTCCCTGTTTCGTTCTCTCCGGGCGGCTGGCGGATTGTCTCCTTAGACGACTTACACAAAGCAGGGCGCAGCCTCTATACCTCCTTTCATGAGGCAAGCTATTTACCGCTGGACAGAAAACACAAATCGTACCTGATTGAATTTTACCTCCCAGGTGGCAAACATCTGCTCATCCCTTGCACCGAATTTTTTGCACGCGTTTACGGTCGATCATCTGAAATCAAGCGGGTGCTCGCCACTTACCCTTGGGAAGAAGTAAAAGAGCGTCTTTATCGACCGCTTAACGCGCCTGCATCCCCAGGTACGTGGCCTGTCAAATTTACGTATCGTGTTCATAAACACGATGCTATTTTGCTCGCGCATATGCTGTACGATCCCTATGCTGAACAGGCTGCCAGAAGCATTTACTCACAGATTGAAGCCCGCTTCCCCGCAGATAGGATACTTTTTGAGGTCACGCCTTGGTTCCAGGGCAGCGGGGAAATCTCTGTTTCTGGCGTTCCGATTGATGGTGGCAACACATTTCTAGGATTGCAGATATTAGGCTGTACGCAGCCCGACGGTGCCACGATCCACCGCGAAAGAGAGAAGTCAAGTCAACGACAGTACCAGCCACCGATGGCGATGATGCTCCCACTCAATTTCCCTATCATCAGCTTCAAGACATCCCCGATGTCATTGACCTGACGGATGATGAAGAGCCCGACCATGGCTCTTCTTGGCTAGACCTTCCTGAGGACGAATTCGTTATTTTAGGTAAGCCTCGCGCTGTCTTGGATAAACGATATACTCGAAAAAATGTGCCCGATACACGAGGCGTCCCCGTTCCGGGTGACGAAACCATTTTCTCCACTGGGGAGCCACATGGATCAGGAAAAGGGGTCGGACAGGCCTCTATTCATGCTCCTATTACACTGGAATCACAGGGCTTTCTACGTGATATGTGGAATGCGCTTCTCTATTTACAATCGGCCTATCCCGCAACGATTCGTGGCGTTAGCTGGTTTACCTTTGAAGACGGCTTTAGCACTTCCCCCGACCCTCGGTTGATCAGCCTCGAACCTTTCGAAATAGACGAGGAGGTGAAAACGACAGTCGCTAATTGGGTTTACATTGATACTCAGACCAAGCTACCTCGCGGGGTGCTCGTCATTAGGGTGCATGTGTTAGATCAAACACTCTATCTCATGGAGATTCAACGACGCCCTCCAAAACCCAGAGCTGGCGGTAGCGAGGAGGCATCCAAGCCTCCTTCCTATAAAGGTTTGGTCTTCACGCTGAGCCACCAAGGCAGCTTCGAGCAGTGGTTACGCCAAGTGCTGTCTAACGTGCGGCACGTAGAAGGTGTTGTCCAAAAACTAGTTCGTCACTGCCCAGGATTCGCCGATACGTTTAAGCACCCTAAATCCAAAAAGGAACAGATACCCTGCGAAGCCTCTGTGTTAAATGCTTTTAGCAAGGTCAGTATTGGTCGCAGTGACTTAGCGTAGGTACTATTTGTAACCTTATAAGTAGGCGGTATCTGTTTTGTCGGTAAGAGCAACCAGTACACACCGTGTGCAGGTTGCTCTTCTGACGGAGAACCGATACGGCCATCCCTTCAGTGACGGGCGAGAATCTTCGCTGCGATGGGCGAAGTGATCATTTGAATCACGGCAAAAAAAGCGGCTGGAATCGCGATTTCTGATGGCAAACCGGAAGCAGCGACAAACGCTGCGGCAATGCTGAATTCCTTTTTACTGACCGTGAAAAGATAGGTAATCACCTCTTTGCGATCAGAGGTGAGTAACCGTGAGGACATACCTACCAGGTAGCCAATCAAATTGAGGCACAGGGCCGCGCCCGCAATCACAAACGCATACCAGCCATAGCCAATGATCGTGGTGGCATTCGGCCCGACCACGGCGAGTAGGATCAGCAGATACAGAATTGACCCTATCCCTGCATACGCTGAATCATGCCGTGCAAAGAAAGCCGAAAACTTTGTCCGCAAGCTGACCCCAATCACGGTAGGAACAAGCACGATTAGTGTTAATTCAAGAATAATTGAACCAAGCGGCACGTCCAACTGGAGGCCGGTGAGCCATAAAAACAGGAAGGGGACAATGAACGGACATAACGCGGTGTTGACTGCGTTGAAAACAGCGGCAAGCGCCACATTGCCTTTCGCCATCAGTACCAAAAGAGGAGAGGACACATCCGTCGGCAGAGTGCCGAGCAAGATTTGGCCAGCAGCCAGTGGGCCGCTTCCAAAAAATAGACGGCCCGTTAGCCACCCGGCAATCGACATCGGCCCATAGACCAGCCCCAATGCCAACAACTGCCGTGACGGCTTACGGAACACGATGCGCACTGCATGCGCATCGAATGTGAGGCTGATGATCAACATCAGTAATGCCAGTAATGGCCCAATCGCGAACTCAAGCATTATTCCGGTGGCCGGAAAGAGTAAGCCTACCCCCGCGACGACGATTACAAACCAGACAAGGTGCGCCTCGACAAAATAAATGAATCTACTCATGGTGGATTGGACGTTACCGGTTGAAGTGGATTGAGCCCCGCACCTAAAACATGATCACTTCGGCCCAGCACGCCATGACTTGCTTGGGAGCAAGGGACGCTCTTCCCAATCCAGCGATGCAAATAGACAATGCTCAAGGGTTGAAGCTTTAGTTGCTAGAGGTTTTATAGTACCAAGAACAGATAATTCGAGAGAAGGTAACAGATGGGACATCATCATGATCATCCTCACATTGATCCTGCCTCTGGCGACCGGCGCGTCAGCATCTCCATATGGGCCAATGGGCTCTTAACCATCGCTCAAATCGTCGGTGGCATTATGGCGGGAAGCTTATCGCTGATCGCTGATGCGTTACATAACTTTTCAGACATGGCAGCGTTAGTCATTGCTTTTTCCGCTCGTAAAATCGCCAGACGGCCCGCCGATGCGCATATGACCTTTGGCTATGGCCGCATCGAGATAGTGGCAGCACTCATCAATTACACCACCCTCATTATTGTCGGCGTCTACCTGATTTACGAAGGCGCTATGCGGATGATCGATCCCCCTGAGATGGAGGGATGGACGATCGTGATTATTGGTGGCGTCGCGCTCGTCGTCGATGCCCTTACCGCCATGCTCACGTGGTCAATGCAAAAAGAGAGTGTCAATATCCGCGCCCTTTTTCTGCATAACTTATCGGATGCGTTTGCCTCCATCGCTGTGATTATCGGTGGTTCGCTTATTTTACTGTACGACATGCGCTGGGTAGACCCCGCCATCACGATAGGGATTGCGCTATATATTCTTTACCTTGCCTTCTCTGAAATTGGTGGCCCTATCCGTACGCTAATGCTGGGGTCTCCCCCGGAAATTGACGGGCAGGCAGTCGTTGATACCGTCCGAAATATCGAGGGAGTCCAGGATATTCACCATGTGCATCTATGGCAGATGCAGGAAAACATGGCAGCCCTTGACTGCCACGTGGTTCTGACAGAAACCGGCTGGCAGCAGCTTGAATCCGTCAAAGCAGAGATCAAGGAGCAGCTTAAAATGCGCTTCAGTATTGCTCATTCTAGCCTAGAGTTTGAGCATAGTGATCACGCGCATCAAAATGCCAATCTATATGGGCACGAGTGACAGACCGAGGCCGACTCCCGGCTCAGGTAGGTAGCGATCGACTTACTCCCATAGCGATTGGCTTATTTTTCAACCCTACTTTTCCACCCCATCGTTGAGACAGAGAGAGAAACATGTTCAAAAAAGCGTCTTTTATATTAGCTGGTACGTTAATGCTGACCGCTGCAATCGTCGCCGTATCGAAGCCTGCCCTCTTAGACATGCAAGCTCAGGCAGCAAAAGAGAGCGGTGTCCAGGCCGAGGACTCCTTGGTGCGTCCACACTCCCCCATCTTGGGACGAGAAGACGCGCCGGTGACGATTGTGGAATTCTTCGATCCGGCTTGCGAAGCCTGCCGTGCCTTCTACCCACTGACAAAAAGTATTCTGGAAACCTACCCAGAAAAAGTGCGGCTCATCGTGCGCTACACTCCTTTCCACGGCGACGTATCGGACAAGGCCATTCGGGTATTAGAAGTTGCTCGTCGTCAGGGCGTCTTTGAACCGGTACTGGAGAGGCTGCTGGCTCGCCAGGATCAATGGGCTTCACATGGCAGTTTTGATGAATCCGCCATCCTCGATATCGCGAGCCAAGGAGGCCTTGATTTAGCGGCTGCCGAAGAGCAACTGACTTCTGCTGAGGTGCAGGCGGTGATTGACCAAGACATGGCGGATGTCAGAGCCAATCAGATTCGCCAAACACCCACCTTTTTTGTCAATGGCGAGCCTTTAGACCCCTTTGGTATGCAAGAGCTGATTGATGCCGTCGAGAGTGAAGTAGCGGAGATCTCTGGGGAAGGGGATGGCCAGTGATGCAGCGCTGGTGGTTATTAGGCTTGGTGGGCTTTTACCCCTTGCTAGCCGAAGCCAATTGGCAAACGCATCTGCCATTGCCGCCGTCTGAACTTAGCCCTGTCAAGTTACAGGCGGCTAGCGAGCAAGAAGGCACATTACCGCTCGATAGCGTTGATACCCTAACCTTTGGGCGTGATGTCGTCATTGATACCACCCTCTACGAGGCCTTGGCTGCAGAAGGTGTCCCAACGCGTTTCGCCACTAAACTGGAAACACTGCTCAGCGAGTTTATCGAAGCGCCGTTGGAGTTTTCTGGCAGTGAACGTATTCAATTAGTGTGGGAGGAAGATCGACGCCAGGACGGCACCCGTGTTGGGCCACCACGCCTCAGTTATGCCGCTCTGCCTGATCAGGCAGAGCCCTTGGAGGTCATTTGGCCGGTCACCCAAAAGGGGGACGTAGCTCTTTTCAAAAGCGACACCCTGCTAGGCACGTTGCGGTTGCCCGTGCTTAGTGCCCGCTTAACGTCTCGCTTTGGGAATCGGCGACATCCTGTGTATGGAGGGATGCGTCCTCATAATGGAATTGACTTGGCTGCGCCGACAGGAACGCCGGTCATTGCCACCGCACCTGGGCGCGTATCCTTTATGGGTCGCCAAGGGGGATATGGGCAGGTGATCGAGGTGGAGCACGACACAGGGGCAATCAGTCGCTACACACACCTTAGCCGATTTTCCCCACAGTTAGTGGTTGGGAATTTAGTCAATGCGGGAGAGTCGCTCGGAGAGGTAGGTGCCTCTGGGGTCGCCACGGGGCCCAACCTGCATTACGAAGTGAGAGTCAATAACCAGCCTGTTGACCCCCTTGGTCAAGGTCAACGCATCATGCTAGGCGAACAGCCGACTCAAAGTGAATATCAAGCGTCACTTTACGAGGCAAGAGATCGCTTAGAACAAGCTATCGGTACGGCGTCACTTTATGACTTGATCTCGTTTAACGAGCCGTAACCACTCGTGCTTAACAACGTTGCATGGGGGTTAGTAACGTGAAAGTGCGCTTGTCTCGTTATGGAACCCAAGCCGTGTAATCACTCATCTATCACAACACAGGTAATCGGTATGGAAGAGGTTTCTCCCGTCACCATGGGGGTATTGGCAAGCCTTGCGGCGGGCTTGATGACGGCTGTAGGGGCGCTTCCTGTCTTGTTTACCAAAACACCGAATCGTGGTGTTCGCGATTTAGCGTTGGGGTTCGCCGCTGGTGTCATGCTAGCGGCCTCTTTCTTCTCACTGATCATACCCTCCTTAGAAGCCTCGGAGCTGCGTTATGGCGGTAGCGTTGTGCCGGCTGCCATTGCTTGTGCGGCCATTTTGCTAGGGATTGGAATGGTCGCACTACTGAACGAGCTCTTACCTCATGAGCACTTCGAATAGGGGCGAGAAGGGCCAGAGGCTGCCTCACTACGCCGTATCTGGTTGTTTATTATTGCCATTACGATACACAACCTGCCAGAAGGGCTGGCCGTTGGCGTGGCCTTTGGCGCAGGGGGAAGCGAAGGAGGCATGCCGCTAGCGATTGGCATTGGACTTCAGAATGCCCCAGAAGGACTGGCCGTAGCAGTATCACTGCTAAGCGTGGGCTATTCACGTTGGCGGTCATGGACGATTGCCGCCCTTACGGGGCTTGTTGAGCCGTTGGGTGGCTTATTAGGCGCTGGAGTCATCAGCATGTCACAAGCGCTACTGCCCTGGGGGTTGGCCTTTGCAGTGGGGGCGATGTTGTATGTGATCAGTCATGAGATTATTCCCGAAACTCATCGTAGCGGGCACCAAAAAAAGGCCACGCTGGGCCTCTCCATCGGATTGGTGCTCATGCTGTTTTTGGATGTCTCGCTGGGCTAACCATGGGGCGTGGGGCGTAGCGTTAGTGCTAACCCAAGTCGTGAGCCCCTCCATGCGAGTTTTCAGTGATACAGAGCTGATGATCACTAATGACCTCAATGATTCGACAGCTTTCCACTTTGCCACCGGCACACTGCGTGACCATCCGTTGAAGCTCCTCACGCAGTGCGGAGAGTCGTTGAAGGCGAGACTCCACTTGCTTTAGGTGATGCGTGGCGATGGCATCGACTTCTTGGCAAGGCATATCAGGTTGATCTGACATGGCCAAAAGCTCTCGCACTGACTCCACCGAAAAGCCAAAGTCTCGGGCATGACGAATAAAGGTCAAACGCCGCACAGCGTCGTCTCCATAGCGGCGCTGTCCTCCGCCGGTTCGGGTCGCATCGCGCAGCAACCCAATACGCTCGTAATAACGAACTGTTTCAGGTTTGCAATCAGCTCGTCGTGCTAACTCACCAATGCTGATACTTTGGCCGATCATCGACATGGTAAAACTCCTTAGGCAGGGCTTGAAGCTGTAGTTGCTACAAGGTTTACACTTCAAAACCATAGCCCATTGGCAGGAGAGGCACCATGAAAACATCGACGCCGACAACAGCGCCTACCGTCTTGACGCTGCGTGTTGAAGGCATGGACTGCGGCGGTTGTGAGCGCAAGGTTGTGTCGGCGCTAGAGCGGCTGGACGGCATTGAGGAAGTCACAGCAAGCTCGGTCACGGGATCGGTGAAGATTCACCACCGCGATCAGGGTGGCCCCTCTCAACAGACCATTGAGGGCATCCTGAACGAACTAGGCTATCAAGTGACTTCCCCTGCTGGCCAAACACGCGCATCTGATGCTTCATCCCCTTGGTGGCAAACCGCTAAAGGGCGCTTGGTCATTATCACAGGCAATCTGCTGATCGTAGCCTTCGCGCTTCGTTTAGCATGGCCTGCGCTGGGTAATGTGCCGTTCATTCTGGCCACGCTGGTCGGCTTAATGCCCATTGCGCAGAGTGCCTGGGGCGCCCTCAAAATGCGCAACCCCTTTACTATCGAAATGCTGATGTGCATCGCTGCGCTTGGTGCATTGGCTATCGATGCTGCTGCTGAAGCCGCGATGGTCGTATTCTTGTTCGCCGTAGGTGAGCTACTCGAAGGGGTAGCTGCGTCACGGGCGCGCCGCAGTATCTCAGCCTTGGAAAATTTAACACCCTCAACGGCAAGGCTGATGGACAATGGCCATCTGCGTGACGTCTCGGCGGAGTCACTTAAACTCGGTCAGCGTGTGCTGGTGCGGCCCGGTGATCGCGTTCCTTGCGATGGACGTATCCTGGTGGGCACGTCCGACCTTGATGAGTCGCCGGTAAACGGCGAGTCCATCCCCCGTTCGCGCTCGCCTGGTGATGACATTTTTGCTGGCACAGTGAATCTTGATGCCGCCCTGGAGGTGGAGGTAACACGAGGCGCTGATGACAATACAATCGCACGCGTTATTCGCCTGGTTGAAGAAGCACAAGCCGCCAAGGCACCCATAGCACGCTTTATTGATCGTTTTGCGTATTACTATATGCCCGCCGTCGTCTTACTCGCCCTACTGATGGCGATAGTGCCACCGCTGGTATCGACCATGGCATGGTCGGAGTCGATTTACCGTGCGTTAGCATTGCTGTTAATCGCATGCCCCTGCGCGTTGGTCATTTCCACCCCAGCCGCCATCGCCGCCGGTCTCTCGGCGGGCGCTCGGCGCGGCCTACTGATCAAAGGGGGAGCCGTTCTTGAACAGTTAGGTAAGCTTCGCTTGGTGGCATTAGACAAAACGGGCACCCTCACTGCGGGTACCCCAAGAGTCACAGATGTGGAGTCTTGGATTGCTGAGGAAGACGATAACAGCGTATTGCGGCTCGCCGCCGCAATAGAGCGGGATTCCAGTCACCCTATCGCCACGGCTATCGTTGAGCATGCTCGACAGTCGGGCATCAACCTCCCCACCGTCACCGGCAGCCGCGCTCTGGCGGGGCGCGGTGTTTCCGGCCAGGTGGAGGGTCGCGAGCTGAGCTTAATGACGCCTCGCCACCTTCACGAGCAGGTCATCCTTGAGGAAAGTCTCAGTGCTCGGATTGTCGCGTTAGAAGAAGCCGGTAAGAGCCTCGCTCTCCTCGTCGAAGGCGAGCATTTGTTGGGCTTGATCGCGGTTCGCGATGAGCCACGCGAAGATGCCATTGAAGGCCTAGCGGCGCTATCCCGTTTAGGCGTACAGGCGGTCATGCTCAGCGGTGATAATGCCCGCACCGTCGCTGCCACGGGGGGGCGCTTAGGCATTGAAGCGTACGGCGAACTAATGCCTGAAGACAAGGCAGCGTATGTTCGAGACTGGCAAGCGGCAGGCCGTGGCCCCGTCGGTAAAGTAGGCGATGGCATCAACGATGCACCGGCACTCGCGGCAGCCGATGTCGGTATCGCGATGGGAGGCGGCACGGATGTGGCGTTGGAAACCGCCGATGCAGCCTTGCTCAAGAACCGCGTTACCGGCATCGCTGAGCTGATAGACCTCTCTCGTGCCACGCTGCGCAATGTGAAAACCAACGTTGTTCTCGCGCTCGGCTTAAAAGCCATTTTCCTGGTCACCACAGCTCTGGGTATTACCGGCATGTGGATTGCGGTGATGGCCGATACCGGTGCTACCGTCCTGGTGACGTTGAACGCCATGCGACTGCTGGGTTACCGCTTTTCGCCCAGTACCGCAATGACAGGCCTGTCACAAGGAAAAGTAACCTCATGAGAACAGTGCAACACGATAGCCCTTCACGTCGCTGGCCATGGTTCATATTAGCTTGCGTGATGGCTCTAGCCGATCAACTGGTCAAGGAAATTGTGCATGCCCAGATGTCGTTTGGCCAAGTCATTCCGCTAACGCCGTTTTTTAACTGGGTTTATACCGGGAATACAGGAGCCGCTTTCAGCTTTCTCGCAGAAGCAGGGGGGTGGCAGCGCTACCTCTTTCTAGGTTTAGCGTTGGTGGTCGCCATTGTATTGATGGTGCAGCTATGCAAACCCCTGCCGCGTTTGGAAGCCTGTGCGTACAGTCTGATTCTTGGCGGCGCGCTCGGTAATACCGTTGATCGCTTAGCGCGAGGGTACGTCGTCGACTATCTGGACATTTACTGGGGCGAATGGCATTGGCCCGCCTTTAACATGGCCGATATCGCGCTATTTGCCGGTGTATTGATGTTCGCGGTGGCGTTATGGCGTGAAAGTCCTGTTTTTAAGCGCTCTGAGTAACGCTATGGATGTGGTCGATCAAGATAAAGAATATACGCTTTTTGCTGGGCGACTCTCACCAATAATCGATTGCGTTGTAGCGCTCGCCGCTGGGGTACTGACCACCTTGAGTGCCGCCCCCTTTTCCCTATGGTGGCTTGGCCCAGTGGCCGTGGCACTGGTCTATTGGAAGATACAGTCGCTAACGCCCGTCATGGCCACCCTGCGTGGGTGGTGCTATGGGGTAGGCCTGTTCGGTTCAGGCACGTCGTGGGTCTTCGTTGCTATTCACGATTTCAGTGGCACCGGGGCCTTGGTGGCGATGTTCCTCACCACTCTTTTTGTCAGCGTCCTGGCGCTCTTCTTTGCAGTCCCCTTTGGGCTCTATCGACGCATCACGGGGCCACGGTTCGCCTTTCTTAGCTTTGCCGGTATGTGGGTGGTGAGCGAATGGCTACGCACCTGGTTGCTCACCGGCTTCCCCTGGTTATTGTTAGGCACCTCTCAGATAGATTCTCCACTAGCCCCATGGGCACCCGTTGGTGGTGTGTACTTGCTGTCACTTATGACCGCGCTGACAGGTACGTTAGGGGTAGAGGTACTGCGTCGCCGCTGGAGTTGCCTTGTCCCAATGGCCGCCTTGTGGGTCGTTCCATTCTTATTGCCCGCCCAATGGACAACCCCGGCTGGCAAGCCCATCCGGGTGGCATTGCTGCAAGGGAATCTTGACCAACGCATTAAGTGGACTGCCCAAGGGCAGCGCGAGGCGGTCAATATCTACACAACAATGACACAAGAGCAAGCAAGGGACATCGATCTCATCGTTTGGCCCGAGGCAGCCCTTCCCATGCTTGAGCAGGAAGCACAGCGAATACTGGAGCAAGTAGCGTCCGACCTGGGGCCTAACACCGCCTTGTTGACCGGCATTTTGCAACGCGACAGTGAAGGGCGCTCTTATAACAGCGTCATAGGGCTAAATGATGTGCAAGGCGAATACCAAAAAGCGCATTTAGTACCCTTTGGCGAGTATTTGCCATTCCAAAGCCTCCTCGCTGACACCCTTGCTTTTTTCGACTTGCCAACACCCCGGCTGACCCCTGGTTCAGACGTACAGGCTCCGTTACACGTGGCTGGCACTACCATTGGCACTGCCATCTGTTACGAGATCATTTTCGCCGATCATGTCGCCCAACAGGCGCGTAATGCCGAGCTGCTATTAACGGTTTCCAACGATACGTGGTTTGGGCGTTCCATTGGCCCACACCAACATCTTCAAATGGCGCGTTTACGTGCCTTAGAAAATGGTCGTCACCTACTTCGAGCTACCAGTAATGGCGTGACGGCCATCATCGATTCACAAGGTCACGTCACAGCCCGTGCCCCACAGTTTGAACAGGCCAGTTTAACTGGCGAGGTGACCCCGATGCAGGGCCTAACTCCTTTCACACGCACCGGTAGTGGCCCCGCTTGGATACTCGCTGCCTTGCTGACACTGCTCGGGTTACAACTGAACTTATCTCGATCAAAAAACGACGCATTAGATGAAAAATGAACCTAGCGATACTCCTGGCAAAGAACGCAGTAATACTTAAGAGATTCCTCCCATGGCCAATGCAGATCGGCTTCATCGTGAGTGTGGTGGTTTCGTTTCTGGCATGGCCCACTGTCGCCATGGAGACACAACCCGACACAACCCGACACGACCCAGGAGACGGAATGGCCCAAAGGGCATTACCCGCTACCAGAGGAAGGTAATATTATCGGAGAGGCTGACACCTTTATCGTAAAGGATTACGACGATACCTTGATAGATATTGCCAGGCGTCACAACCTTGGCTATTTGGAGATGATCCGTGCAAACCCAGAGGTTAGCATCTGGGTTCCAGGGGTGGGCACGGAAGTGACTATTCCGGGACGTTTTATTCTGCCGAATGTGGAGCGTACTGGGATCGTTATCAATATCGCCGAGCTGCGGCTTTACTACTACCCAGATGTCAAAAACGGTGAGACACCGCGTGTTGAGACCTATCCTATTGGCATTGGTCGCGAAGGGTTTGATACTCCTCTAGGCGTGACCGAGACCACCATGAACATTAAAAACCCCGCGTGGTACCCGCCTGAGTCGGTAAAACGCGAAGCGGAAGCACGCGGTGAAACCGCGCCCAGCGTTGTGCCACCCGGCCCCGATAACCCGCTAGGAGACCATGCCATCATCCTAGGCTTCGATGGCTATTTGATTCACGGCACCAACCAGCCCGATGGCATTGGCATGCGCGCAAGCCGAGGCTGTATCCGCATGTTACCCAAAGACATCGAATCTATATTTGACCGCATTCCACCCGGCACCCAAGTCAACATCATCAATCAGCCGATCAAGATAGGTTGGGAAGGCGGTCAGCCGCTGATTCAAGCCTTTCCGCCGCTTGGAGAAGAAGAGCACAGTATGACCGCACTCACAGAGACCATGACACGCCTAAACCAATACAATGTCGATAACGTAAACCTCGATTACGAGCAGCTCAGCGATGTCCTGTCACTCTCTAACGGGCTTATAACCCCCCTACATCCAAATCAGGAACAGGAACAGGAACAGGAACAGGAACCACAGCGCCACAGCCCAGAAGAGAAGTCTATCAAGGCATTTATGAAGACCTGGATCTGATGTCATCTCAACGGTCATGACACGCCTTCTGGCACACCGTTGAGCCCTGGCATATAGGTAGAGAGCCATAGCCCCGTCCAAACGGCGGGGCGACATTCGCGCGGAGCCCTCCAAGTGACTGCGCGCTATCAGTGTCTTAGCACTCAATATCCAGAGGCAGCCAGTAGGTAACGTCACTCATTACCACCTGTATCCCGTCTGTCGTCCGCTCTACGGTCTGTTGTCGAAGCATTTTCTGCGTTACTTTTGTGTCATGGAAATACTCCATGGCAGCAACGATCCATGCCTCCCTCCAGGCCTCTCCTTGATCAGCACACCGGGCCATCGTCATCAGGGTGCGGGCTAGTGTTTCTTTTCGCCGCTTTCTTGCCCGTTTTACATCCACCCGAGGAGCCAACGTGGTGGCATGTTGGCGATTCAAGAAATTAGTAAACCCCGTCACCGAGGCTGCTTGTCCAGGCACCGCCTGCAAATAGTTGTCCACATCGCCCTGTTGAGGCAGTCGCTGCCCCTCCCGGTCAGTAGCGAGTAGCAATGCGGCTGCCGCTCTTAGTGCAAGTCGTGCGGAGGTGTGGGACGTTTTGCCCGCCTCTATACGGGTTTCTAATTGCTGCCAATAAGCATGCAGCGCTTTTTCTGATAAAGAAGCGGACGGCATAGACCTGAGACACGCTTTGATACGTCGTTTCTCTGAGTCGATCTTCTTTGCTTGGTGATCCGGCTCTACCCCTTGCTCTTCATGCAGCCATCGCATAAGAAGTCTTACACGCCGCAACCCCTCCGCCCCGAAGTGATGAAGCAGCTCCGAATAGCTCGGTATCCGTGACCATGCCTGGTCGATCTCAAGGAAGAACGAGAAGAAATGATTGATCTTGAGGGCAGCCTTATGCGGCCCTGTGGTACGAATCAGCCATTCACCAAATTCCCCAAAGGCCTCACTTAACGCTTGGGTAGTGATACCGGCTTGGCCAATGGTGATGCGTTTACGGCATGTTCGCGTCCAATAGCAGGGCTCACAGGCATCGCCTCGACCCGCTGGCATGGGATTGCCACACAATGGACAGGCAATTTTCCCTTGCTCATAACAGACGTTGCACAATGCGTCACCGCTGGATGTCATGACCAATAAGCGATGTCGACGACACGCGGAACAGGTACCGTGATCTGCCGTCGCACAGCGTGGACATAAGCGATGATCATGCCCCATACGCGTCACTCGGGTAAGACGTTGAGAGGGTTCCCCACACTCCTCGCAGGACTCTGACTCTCTGAAATAGGGAGCGCAGGCGATACAGACAGGGCCGTAGGGAGTGACCTTGCCGATGTTGTAGTCTGAACTGGCTTTTCCACATCGTGCACACGGTTTGTCGACTTCGCACTGACGACAGACGGCGTCTGGGTCATTCTTAGGCAAACGAGCTAACTCACCACATCGTGGGCACATCCGCTGCTTAAACTCACGAGCATAGCAAGTTGAGCAGTAACCATGCCCCTTATGGCGTCGCCACAATTTGGAGACTTCTCGACCACACTCATCGCAGTCTACCGTTTTGTGTTGCTTCAAGAGGTTGGCTCCGCTTTCATTCTCCGTTTTAAACGCGCCCATGAGGCTCTCACTGCGCGTTCCGACATGGGGCGATGAGCCGGTAGAGCACGGCGGCGATGCGGCCCATGAGGGTGATGAGATAACCGTGATAACAACGGCAACAATATAACGGGGGGTGACTTTCGGGAATCATGAAGCGCACTCGTTTTGACATTACAAGCGACCAGAGCGCTAAACGTTTCTTCAAGGCCTATACTTAGCAAACGCTCCACCGCCGCTAATAAAGCACAACGCTCGTTGACAGGCAGAAGCTCAAACGCCAACCCAGACACAGGCATTCGGCTATCCGTAATCGAAATGCCCAATGTTAGAAGCGCATCTGCGAGGGGTGACGCAGGCCGCCGACTTGCACGCCGAACAACGCCAACAAAGAAAGTCACCATAGAAAACCAATCGGCGGGTGCGATAGGGGCCTCCCTAAACGTCACGTTGCTTCTTGTTAAAGCACGATCAGCCATCACTTGGAAACTGAACGCTTCTGGTAAAGGCGACGTGCATACCGCCTTTCTAAAATCGTTATAACACCGGCTGCACTGAGCTAAATGTTGATCTTCTGCTGACAGGCGATGAGGCTCTATAGGGGCCTTGCATACCGGGCACTCATCTATCAGTTGCACCCCATGAAAGCGGCACCCAGTGTGCCAAGCGAATCGCCAGTGTCGGCGCAAGTAGGGGGCTGAGTCCTCTGCCAAACACAATGCACAAATCTGTTGTCCTCCATGGCGAGTTCGATTTCGGCTACCAAGGGCTAACAACCAGGGCCAAGTCCGCGTTTCCGGTAATGAGTAACCGGCCACTTTCTCACAATCGTCCCGCATCCCAGCTTTCTGAAACTCAGCGGACGATATCCCCGATGCATTGACTAATGGGCGCATTCTTACGAGGGGAATTTCCCTATCAATATCCCTTGTCCATATACGCCATGTTGGCCAGATAGCCCCGGTGAGCGACAAAGGATCACACCCCTGTCTCAACGCCGCCCGTACCAGCCATGAAGAAAGCGACTCTTCAGGCAACAGAGGCACACTCAGCGCCCAAGGCATTACAGCATCACCTCCCTAATGCCACGGGTAGGTCGCACCCATGATTTACTCTGAATAATTTTCTCATCGATACGTTCAGCCCCGGACAAAATAGCGGCATTGGCACACTCAATCAGCAGCCGGTGCAGGTCGCCAAAATTGCCGCCAGAGATCGCGTGAAGCTGGGTCGCCAATTGTGGCTCATGCAGTTGGGAAGGATGTTTGAGCGGTAATATCTTCTCAAAGCCAGCGAGCAGCTTCTGAAACTCCTGATTGAGCTCCCACTTCGGTAATGCAACCACATCAAAGCGACTCGCATGCTGCGGATCTGAATGCAGTACACGCACAGCATCCTGCGTACCCACACCAACGATGGGAATCATTAACTCATTGCATAGGAGCTTAATGGCATTCATCGTTTCGCGCTGCTTGACGGCACCACCGGTTAACAGTGAGTGGAACTCATCAATGATCAACAAGCGGGTATGGCAAGCCCGCAGTTGATGAATCACTTGGTAGCGCAGCTTAGGTACCGGGTCTGAAGGCCGATAGGGAGCCCAAAAGCTCTCTAACACTGCGATATACAGACTTTTCTCATCGGCACTCGGTGGGGCTTGAGTGACGATCACTGGTTTCACCGGTTCTACGTCTTCATTCACGTAGCCCTCACCGTACTGTTTACGAAACCGTTGAACGATGGTTGTCTTTCCGTTGTTGGAGTCACCCACGAGCAAGAGGTTAGGCATACGAGGACGACTAGGCTTCTCCATCAGCCCACGCATGACCTCAATGACACGATTGGCCAATGGATACCCCAACCATCGCGGTTGATCCATAAACTCCATTCGCTCTCTAGCGGACAGCCCCAAGACATGACGAAGATCAGGATGAAGGTGTGTGCTCATGATATGTCCCAGTTCACATCGATATCACCCGATAAGAGACCATCTTCCTGAGTGGGTGACTCTTGGGGGGCCGCGGTTGAGGGCGCATGTAAAAGGGGATCTGCAGGCGTCACCTTCTTCTCATGCTCTTTACGTCGTTGTGCCTGACGGCGACTTCGCTTGGTACGTGCTTGCGACTCCTCCACATGAGTTCGCAGTTCACTAATAGCGCGTAGGATTTCAGACTCATTGACCGAACTCCTGCCTTCCTGGCGAAGGCGCGCTTTGGCCTGGGCATGCTCCCAAACACTCATCGAGGGGAGGGCGAGATTTGCAAAGGGCACGCGAAAATAGTGCCCGAGCTCCGGGTCTTTGAACCAAACGACGCTAATGTCACGAGGGTCACGCCGAAACACAAAGGTGCGTTTCTTGCTTGGCGTATCTGGATCTTTGGCATTGATCCATGGCCTTAGCGCCTCATCGTAATAGTTCATGCCATCGATGGTCACACCAAAGGTCTGGATCGTGCGCTGAAAGCTGGGCAAAAAATCGAGCAATACAGAAAGTCTATCAGCAGGCCGTGGCGCTAAGCCAACTCCCTGCACGTCAGCATTGCCAAACACACCGATTTCCCATTTCCGCACCGGTGACATACCAATTCCAGAATGAAGACGCTGGTGGTAAACCTTACAAATCAACGTCACCAGCCACTCTTCAAACTCGCTTTTCGTCATGGCCGCGTGCTTCTCTGGATCGTACCCCTCTTTCTCTTTAATGGAGGAGAAGGTCGTCCCAGGCAGGTTATGGATTTCTTTGAGAATAGAGCCCAGCACCCGCTCAATATGGCCACCATAACGAGGCTGCTTAACAGGCCGAAACTCAAGGTTGATCCCATAGGCTAGGCATGAGCGCCGAAACGTCTCTGAGCGAAAATCTGGGCCGTTATCGACATGAATCGTGGCGGGTGTGCCCCATACCGGCCACTCAGCCTCCACATTATGCAGTAGCAACCACTCATCTTTAGGAAGCATGGAGTGCGCCACACACATGCCGACAGATGTTTCAGAGGGCGGGTCAAACGACAAGTAATACCCCGTGACCACACGGGTAAACACGTCCATGGCCAACGTAATCCATGGGCGACCAATCGGCTTGCGATACACGTCATCGACCAAAATAATATCGGCAGGCGTGTGGTCAATCTGCATGACCGCTAGCGGATAGTCAGCATTGGGAAACTTCCCGGCTGCTGGCTGGAACTTGTTAATGGCTTTGTCTCTAAAACCATGGCCACGCAACCGGTCACGCTCTGGGATATCACGCAGACGAGCACGAACGGTACCAGGGCTCGGCGGGTCGATGCGCCGTTCATGGCAACGCCGCATCACTTCCTGTACCGCCTTTTGTGCGGACGGACGCTGCAGCGTCAAATACACCTCTTTGATGACTTCCTGAATCACTGCCTCGGCATGCGCGGGAATACGCGACTTTCCCTTCTTCCACCCTGGCTTTTGAGGAATCAATGCGAGCACCGAGCCCGTCGCTTTATACCGCTTTAACCAACGGTAAATCGTAGCCGTATCAACCCCCGTTTGTTTCGCACGCTCCTCCGCTGCATCCCGCCCCACCGTACGGCGATCCACCAAGGGCTTAATGATCGAAAAGCGATGCTCGGCCTCTTGCCAATCGGCATCCCCAATCTCGGATATATCCTGATCAGGGAGCACAGACCCGCTATTGAGAGGCGCTAGTTCTTTGATGCGAAGCGGGCAACTACGCCCGGACTCAACGGCAATGCCAATGACTGTCTCAAAATCAAGCACCTGGGAAATTCGGTAAACGGTGCCATCTTTCTGAACCTGCTCACCCACCATGATCTGCAAGTGTTGGCGTGTTTGAGCGACGCCGCTATTGGGCTCAGTTGTGTTGCCACGATGATTATTCATAATCGGGTACCCACACCTCTGATAGAGGACTGAAAGATTGAGCCATATCGCAATCTAGCTGTCGGGTCGCCAGCAGATGCCATAAATGCGCAATCCCCTCTGCCCGATAAATATCGCCCATGAAGTGCCGAGACAGCAGGTAATCCAAAGTCGCCACCCCCATCTCCCTCACGGTGTTGAGGACTGCCTGGCTTTCGACAGAAGGAAACACCATCCGCTTATAGCGCGCTAGGAAGGTAATGTTGTCCAAGGTCTTATCACGAATGCGGCTTTCATCATGAATGCGAAACGCCCAGCCCTCGTTGTTGGCATGCCGTATCGCCGCCTTCCATTTAGGCGACCATTCACGCCAATGTGCTTGCCACTTTTCCCGTGGTTTGACCTCCACCAGGAGAGGTTTTGGGTAATCCCTGTAATGACGGTTACCGAGACGGTAATACACCAAATAGTCAGGTGTGTAGGTGTAGCGCCTACCGGTCACGGGATGATGAAACGGGATCTCGCACGGCTGGGAAATCACACCAAGGACGCTCACATCAAAGTCAGCCTTGATGAGGAAATCACGTTCGAGCGTCGACTCGAACGCAATAGACTCCTCCCCGCGAAAGGCATAGTAGCCAGACACACTTCGTCGCGTAGGGCCGATTTTACGAACGGATGTAGGCAGTGGCATGGGCAGTCGCACCAAATGTTGAATAAAACAAGGCCTGTCGCATCAATTGCTATTAATTCTGTCGCACTCAATCCTGTACAGACTACCATAATAGCCCGATATTACGCGCTGAGGGTCGCATCAATTGCTGAAAATGACAGTGGCTCCAAGCCGCGCCCGGGCGAGGTGTCGCTGGCGCATCATGGCGTGCTGTTTCTGGATGAGCTGGCGGAGTTCGACCGTGGCGTGCTGGAAGTGATGCGCGAGCCGCTGGAGAGCGGTCGTATCCTGATCTCGCGGGCCAGCCATCAACGCCGCTTCCCGGCGCGCTTCCAGCTGGTCGCGGCGATGAATCCCTGCCCCTGCGGCTACCTCGGCGACAGTCGCCGCAATTGCAGCTGTACCCCGGCGCAGATCCAGCGCTATCAGGCGCGCCTGTCCGGCCCGTTGCTGGACCGCATCGACCTGCAGGTCGAGGTACCTGGCCTGCCCGCCGAGGAGCTGACATCCGCTACTCCCGGCGAGGCCTCGGCCGGCGTGCGCGAACGAGTGCTGGCCGCTCGCGCGCGCCAATTGGCACGCGGTGGCCTGAATGCTCATCTTGATACTCACGCGCTGGAAGCCGCCTGCCAGCTGGAAGACGGCGAGCGTCAGTGGCTGGCCGGCGTGCTGTCACGCCTCAATCTCTCGGCGCGCGCCTATCACCGGGTGCTGCGTGTCGCGCTGACACTGAGTGATCTGATCGACCAGGATGGCGTGCAGCGGCCGCAGCTGATGGAGGCTATCGGCTATCGGCAACTGGACCGCATGATGGGCAGGGACCCGGCTCGCCCGGGTGCCGGCACCCAGCAGCGCAGCGCCTGATGCCGGCGGATCAGGACGTCAGCCCTGCTCGAGCTCAGTAGGAGGGTCTGTCCGCGCCGGGGATGCCCTCACGAATCAGGCGTGAGAAGTCGCCGTCCGGGTGATCGTCGGCGGCGATGGCGGCGGGGTTGATCAGGCTGCTGGCCTTGAGCTCCGCGAAGGGCGCAGCGTCACTCAGGGCGCCCTGGTCCGCGACATATTCCGGCAGATAGCCGGAGAGCAGCAGACGGTAGTCCAGCGGCAGGCCGTCGGTCAGGCGCGTCATCATCGCGTAGACAAGGGTGGTGCAGTTGCTGGTGGCGGTGTTGTAGAAGCGTGGCTGAGTGCGCAATGTCTCGGCTTCGTCGACGTAGGCCAGCAACAGCTCGCGGATCATCTCGCGCGGCATCTGCACGCGGTAGAGGTGTACCTGTTCGCCGCGCATGTTGCTGCGCACGCGGATGATGTCGCGTTCGTCGGCGGCGATCACCGCCAGTTCGTACTGCTTGAACATGCCGCCGAGGGTCGAGAACTGCTCGTGGCGCTCCTTGCGGATCTCCACCGAGAAGGCCAGATAGCGGCCATCGGCAAAGCCGAAGCTGACCAGTGTGTGGGCGATCTGCGGCCCCATCCAGTGACTGGTCAGCAGATCCACCGAGGTCAGCTCCTCCAGCGGGTAGTCGCGGCTTTCCCAGTGCGGCTTGTAATCCTCTGCGCTGTGCCACACGAAGTTGCGTACCTGCTCGAGATGCAGCACTCCACCCCGCGTGGCAGCCTCGTCCCTGGCGCTTGCCGGTGATGCCTCGTCCCGTGCCGGTGTGATCACCTGCCCCTCGACCAGATGTGCCACCTCCGGCGCCCAGTCGCGGTCCGCCCGTGGCGTGATGCTGGCCCACCAGGCAAGGCTTGCGACCAGCAGCATCAGGTAGCTGCCCATCAGCCGCCAGCGAATCGTGCTGGCCTGCGGCCACCACAGGGCAATCACGCACACGAGGCCCAGCACCGCTGCGAGAGCAGCCACGGTGGTGCGCAGCCCTTCCGGCCCCGGCAGGCGGAACCACAGTGCGGGCACCAGCCAGAGGCTCGCGCCCGCCACGGCGAGACTGCTCAAGGCGCGGGCCGCGAGGCTGACCAGCGTCATCGCGAGGCCCTCACGATAAATCGTTCATGAGCGGCGCTCTTCGGCGATGGCCTGCTCGAGACGCGCGAGACGGCCCGGCACCAGACTGTCCTCGAGTGTCGAGATACGCAGGATGTGGCCAAGCGAAGGGTGCGGGGAGCGAGTGATCAGCACGCCCTGAGCCATCAGCTGCTGCTGCACCTGCGCTGCCAGCTCGGCGCTCTTGAGGCGCACGCAGAGGAAGTTGGTTGCGCTGGGTAGCACTTCCGCACCCAGCGAGCGTAGGTGCTCGGCGAGCCGATCGCGACAGTCGATCACGCCGGCGATATGCGCTGCCGCCTCTTCAGGGTGCGCCAGCAGCAGCTCACCTGCGGCCATTGCCGGGGCGCTGACCGCGTAGTGAATCCGCACCTTGGTCAGCATGCCGATATCGTCAGGCTCGGCGATCATGAAGCCGAGGCGCAGGCCCGCCAGCCCATAGGCCTTGGAGAAGGTACGCAGGCGGAAGGTGCGCGCCATCGGCGCATGGTCGGCGTGTGCGGCGTCCGGGCGGAAGTCGTGATAGGCCTCGTCCAGCAGCAGGCTGCAGTTCTCCGGCAGGGCGTCGCGCAGAGCGCGCACATCGGCGTCAGAATGCAGGTGGCCGCTGGGGTTGTCAGGGTTGGCGAGATAGACGACGCGGGCATCATGTTGCCTTGCCGCGGTTAGCAGTGCCGCGAGGTCCGGTGCCAGTCGCGACGATGAGGCGTCATCGGTAGTGGCGAAGCTCTCGCTGTAGGGCACCTCGATGACCTCGGCACCCAGCCCGCGGGCGAAGTACGCCAGGGTCGGATAGGTGCCGGCGCTGGTGATGACGCGCTCGCCCGCACAGACGGTGGCACGCATTACCAGTGCCAGCAGGCTGTCGGCCCCGGCATCGACCAGCAGGTTCTCGTACGCGACTCCCAGACGCTCAGCCAGTTGCTGGCGCAGTTGCCAGGCATCGGCGTCGGCATAGCTGCGGCTCAGGTCGGCCAGGGCGGTGCCCAGCGCGCCGCCCAGCGTGTGGTGCGGCATGTCGAGCCCTTCGTTGGAGCCATACTGATACGGCAGCGCGTGTCCCAGTCTGCGTTCCAGCGCCTTGATGCCGGGGAACGGGTTATGCGGCCCATCCTGATAGAGGTGGGCAAGAAAGCGACGGGGACTGGCGGTGGTCATGTTGGCTCCGGAAAAGCAGAAACGATAAAAGCTGTATCAGAGGTGGCGGGGGCCACGGCGTAGCTGGGCGCAAGACTCAGAACTCAAGGCCTGGAGCTCAGGGCTCAGGGCGATTGCGCGCCAGCGACTCGAGAGCCGCCTGGTCGAAGGCGCCGCTCAGGGTGAAGGTGCGCGTCTCATTGCGCTCGGCACTGGCGCTGCGAATCAGCGTCAGCTGCAGCTGGTACGGCTGAAGCGTGCGGTCTGACAAGGTAAGCGCGATGCCACTGGCCTCGAGGGTGGTCTCGAGACGCCACTGACGGCTATCGACGGCGGGGCGGTCGGTGCTCCAGTTGAGTACCTGAGGCCCGTTCTTGAGCGCCAGCAGTGCGCGTGTCAGCGCCTCGTTCAGCGCGCCCGGGTTGGCCTGCAGCGTGGCATCCACCTCGGGCGGCGCGAGCAGCAATACCTGTTGCTCGAGCGGGGGTGTCCAGGGCTGCTCGGCGATCAGGCGCGCCGCGCTCTGGCCGAGACCATAGATGGGGTCGCGTTCGGCACGCGGCACCTGGTCCAGGCTCATGCAGCCCGCCAGCGTGGAGAGTAGCAGGGTCGCGGCCAGCATGCGCAGGCGATGCATGGCCATCATGCCGTGCGCCCCTGCTGCGGCAGGTCTGACGGGCGCTGCGACAGGGCATCGAGAAAGGCGTCCAGCTCGGCAAACAGCTCCTGACGAATCGGCTCGGCTTCATTGACCAGATGGTGTTGGGCCTCGGGGTGGCGGTAGATGCGTGCATTGGGGAACTTGCTGGCCAGTACGCCGAGATTCCATTGCCAATCGACGGTGGTGTCCTGTTCGCCCTGCAGGATCAGGGCCGGCAGTGAGCAAGGAGGCAGGGCGCGCAGCCGGGGAATCCACTCCCGCATCGCCGTCACCCACTTCACCGCGAGGCGATCAGCCTGCAGCGGATCATTGGTGCTGAGAAACTCGTAGAAGGCCACATCGTTGGTGTTCGCGCGGTACTTGCGCGGAATGGAATCGATGAAGGGGCGCGCCATGCTGTGCAACCAGCGTGACTGCGACCAGCCCCAGGGCCGTACCAGTGGTGCGAGCAGGGCAATTCCCTGCCAGTGCGATTCATCGCCGCGCATCAGAGCGTCGGTGGCCAGCACCGAGCCGCCGGTGCTCTGGCCGATACCGAACCACGGGTGCGGCGCCAGGCTGTGATCCTCCAGGTAATCCTGGAAGGCCTGCAGGCAGCCGACATAGTCGCCGAAGTCATCGATGGAGGCGGGCTCACCGGATGACAGGCCATGGCCCGGCAGGTCCCACAAGGCGACCTGCCAGCCGTTGCGCAGCAGGTGCGCCAGCAGATGACGATAGAGGGCGAGGTGATCGAAGTAGCCGTGGACCACGAAGACGGTGCCGCGCGGCTTGCGCGGTGTCCACAGCTGAGCCCACAGGCGGAAGCCCCCGGCCTCCAGGTGACCGGCATGCACGGTGATGTCCTCGCTGCGCAGCGCATCGAGACCATAATGGCCCAGGTAACGCTCCAGTGGACTGGACGTCTGGCCCGGCAGCATGTCAGGCAGGCGGATAAAGGGGCCGTGGTCGAGCAGTTCACTGAAATCGGGCATGGTCATCTCCATAATGCTGCCATGCTAGCGGCTGGCGCGGCTGCGAGCTACACAAGGAACAGTGTTTCTTCACTGTTTTCCCCGCCTGTCGCCGAGCTACAACAGCGACGCGGAATCAACGCTGGGCGGGTAATCGGGCACCATGAGCTTGTTCATTGGTCATAGCAGTCCTTTCGCCGGCCTCGCCATCGGGTATGGTGTTGGGATTCGTCCTCGCCCGGCAGGGGGCAGCGCCTTCCTGCCCGGCATCATGATGGTTCACGCTTGTCGGGCAGTCGCGCGTCAGCAGCCGCGTCGAACGACGTGCCAGTGAGTGCCGTCTGGCGAAAATCCTTTTGAACACCACTGCTTGCAGTGTTGTCAGCCGTTGAGGGTTTCCAGCGATTCGTTTTCAGGGAGAGCAAACGCATGACCGACCGTATTCAACTTCAGCGCCTGGCCATCGACGCCAGCCTGCACCGCTTCATCGAGCAGGAAGCGCTGCCGGGCACAGGGATCGCGCCGGAGACCTTCTGGGCGGGTGTCGATTCACTGCTGCACGAGCTGGCACCGCGCAACCGCGAACTGCTGGCAACCCGCGAGCAGCTGCAGAGCGAGATCGACGCCTGGCACCGTGAGCATCCGGGCAAGGTAGACCTCGAGGCCTACAAGGCGTTTCTGCACAGGATCGGCTATCTGCTGCCGGAGCCGAATACGGTCGAAGCCAGTACCGCCTTCGTGGATAGCGAGATCTGCCAGCAGGCCGGCCCGCAGCTGGTGGTGCCGGTGATGAATGCCCGCTACGCCCTGAATGCCGCCAATGCGCGCTGGGGCTCCCTCTATGATGCGCTCTACGGCACCGACGCGATCAGCGAGGAAGATGGCGCCGAGCGTGGCAAGGACTACAACCCGGCGCGCGGGGCCAAGGTCGTCGCCTATGCGCGCCAGGTGCTGGACACCATCGCGCCGCTGGCCGGCGGCAGCCACCATGACAGCGAAGGCTACACGATTCGTGATGGTCATCTGCTGGTGCGTGCCGGAGGGCGTGACCTCAGCCTCAAGTCGCCGGAACGCTTCCTCGGCTATCGAGGCGACGAAAGCGCGCCGAGCGCGATCATCTTCGCCCACAACGGCCTGCACGCCGAGCTTGTGATCGATGCCGAGCACCCCATCGGCAAGACCGATCCCGCCAACGTCAGTGATCTGATCATGGAGGCCGCGCTCTCCACCATCATGGACTGCGAGGACTCGGTAGCCGCCGTCGATGCCGAAGACAAGGTGACGGTCTATCGCAACTGGCTGGGCCTGATGAAGGGCGACCTGACCGAGACGCTGGAGAAGAATGGTCGCAGCATGACGCGCAAGCTGAATGCAGACCGCGAATACACTGGCGCCGATGGCACCACGCGTGTGCTGCATGGTCGCTCGCTGATGCTGATTCGCAACGTCGGCCACCTGATGACCAACCCGGCCATCCTGCTCGAGGACGGCAGCGAAGCGCCGGAAGGCATCATGGATGCCATCTTCACCAGCCTGATCGCGCTGCACGACCTCAAGGGCGACAAGCAGGACCGCGGCGGCATCTGCAACTCGCGCACCGGCTCCGTCTATATCGTCAAGCCCAAGATGCATGGTCCCGAGGAAGTCGCCTTTGCCGATGAACTGTTCGCGCGGGTCGAGCAGCTGCTGGGCCTGCCGGACTCCACGCTCAAGATGGGCATCATGGATGAGGAGCGCCGCACCACCGTCAACCTCAAGGCCTGTATCGCGGCGGCCAGTTCCCGCGTGGCCTTCATCAACACCGGCTTCCTGGACCGCACCGGTGACGAGATGCACACCTCGATGGAAGCCGGACCGATGCTGCGCAAGGGAGACATGAAGGGCGCCACCTGGATTCAGGCCTACGAGAAATGGAACGTGGATGTCGGCCTGGAGTGCGGCCTGCGGGGCCGTGCCCAGATCGGCAAGGGCATGTGGGCCATGCCCGACCTGATGGCCGCGATGCTGGAGCAGAAGATCGGCCATCCGCGCGCCGGCGCCAACACCGCCTGGGTGCCGTCACCTACCGCCGCCGTGCTGCATGCGCTGCACTATCATCAGGTCTCGGTGAAGGACGTGCAGCATGATCTGCTCAGCCGTCAGCGTGCCAGCCTCGATGATCTGCTGACCATCCCGCTGGAACTCGATCCTCAGTGGAGTGCCGAGGAAATCCAGGCCGAGCTGGACAACAATGCCCAGGGGATTCTCGGCTATGTGGTGCGCTGGATCGATCACGGCACCGGCTGCTCCAAGGTGCCGGACATCCACGATGTCGGCCTGATGGAAGACCGCGCCACGCTGCGCATCTCCAGCCAGCACATCGCCAACTGGCTGCATCATGGCATCGTCGACAGTGCCCAGGTGCAGGACACGCTGGAGCGCATGGCCGGCGTGGTGGACCGTCAGAATGCCGCGGACCCCAGCTATCAGGCGATGACGGATGATCTCGAGGGCTCCATCGCCTTCCAGGCCGCCTGCGAACTGGTCTTCCAGGGGCGCGTGCAGCCGAGCGGCTATACCGAGCCGGTCCTGCATCGCCGTCGCCTCGAGAAGAAGCAGCAGGCGCGCTGACACCCCCGACTGGCTGGTGAAAACAGTGAACACGACAACGGCGACCCTGGGTCGCCGTTGTCGCCTGTCGCCGGGCAGGAATTGCCCGGCCACTATTTTGCCAGGCGCATGTTTCCCGAGACCGCTTTTGCCGCTAGCCTTGCCCCAGAAACCGCGTAACCGCGCGATCGGACCCAGTGTGTCGAGGAGAATGTCATGCCCGTGATGAGCGCCGCCGCCATCGAGGATTTCCTCGATGAAGTCTTCCCCCAGCGTCTGGGCACCATCGAGGCCGTCGGCGATCGCTGGGCGACCATGGGGCTGGCCATCGAGGACGAGCACCTGCGTCCCGGCAGCTGTGTGTCCGGGCCGACGATGATGGCGCTGGCGGATGTCTGCCTGTATGTCGCGATACTCGGCGAGATCGGCCCGGAGCCGATGGCCGTCACCAGTGACCTCAGCATCCACTTCCTGCGCCGTGCGCGCGGCGACCGCGACCTGATGGCCACCGCGCGTATCCGCAAGCTGGGCCGGCGGCTGGCCGTCGGCGAGATCGAGCTCTTCAGCCACGGTGATACGGACCCGGTCGCCATCGTGACCGCGACCTATACCTTGCCGGACAGTGATGACTGACCCCGGAACGGTCGTGGGCAACGCCTCGGGCCAGTTCGCTACAGCTTGTTGATATCCTTCTCTTCGCTGCCGCGCTGACGCCAGCCGGTGACGGCCAGGCTCAGCCAGCCGGCGATCAGCAGCAGCCCGCCGATGGGCGTGATGATGCCCAGTTGGGTGCGCGCCGTGGTCGCCAGGGCATACAGCGACCCTGAGAACATCAGGACGCCGGCGGCCCATAGGCCCAGCGTCAGCATCTGGCCACGCAGCGGCTGCACCGAGCGCCAGGCGAGTACCCCGACCGCCGCCAGCACGTGCCACATCTGATAGCGGACGCCGGTCTCGAACACGCGCAGCATGTCCGCGCTCAGGGTGCCGCGCAGGCCATGACTGGCGAAGGCACCCAGCGCGACGGTGGACATGCCGGCCAGTCCCATGGCCAGCCACCAGTGGCGGGAGTGGGAGTCGTTGTGACGCATAGACAATAATTCCTTGAGGGCAGGTGGCGCGGCACGATGTGCCTACGCCTGTCCACGTAAAGTCGCTACAATAGCGGCCTCTTTTCGCGGGAGGACAGCATGCAGATACAGCTCAACGGTGAAGACCACGTGGTGGAGGACGCCACCACGATTGCCGCTCTGGTCGAGAGTCTCGGTCTCCAGGGCCGCCGACTGGCAGTGGAACGCAATGAAGACATCGTGCCACGTAGCGCGCACGCCGACACCCGTCTGCATGCCGGTGACCGCATCGAGATCGTCCATGCCATCGGTGGTGGCTGATCCGTCCTGTTTCCAGGATTGACACTTTTCACTACTCGCTCGCGCTCAGCGCGTTCACGTCCAGCTCGATGAGGTCATCATGACAGACAGTTCTGCCCCGACATTGAACACCCCCGTCACCCAGGTCGCCGGCGACAGCCCGTTGATCGTCGCCGGTCGTGAGTTCTCTTCACGCCTGCTGGTCGGTACCGGCAAGTACAAGGACATGGAGGAGACACGCTCCGCCATCGAGACGTCCGGCGCGGAAGTGGTCACCTTTGCGGTCCGCCGTACCAACCTGGGCCAGAACGCTGACGAGCCGAATCTGCTCGACGTGCTGTCACCGGATCGCTATACCTTCCTGCCCAACACCGCCGGCTGCTACAACGCGCGTGATGCGGTGCGTACCTGCAAGCTGGCTCGTGAACTGCTGGACGGCCACAACCTGGTCAAGCTGGAAGTGCTGGGTGATCAGGACACGCTGTATCCCAATATCGTCGAGACGCTCAAGGCCGCTGAAGCACTGGTCGCCGATGGTTTCGACGTGATGGTGTATACCTCCGACGACCCCATCGTCGCGCGCCAGCTCGAGGAAATCGGCTGCTGCGCCATCATGCCGCTGGGCTCGCTGATCGGCTCCGGCCTCGGCATTCTCAACCCGCACACCCTATCGCTGATCATCGAGCGCGCCAATGTGCCGGTGCTGGTCGATGCCGGTCTGGGTACGGCGTCAGAAGCCGCCTTCGCCATGGAGCTGGGCTGTGATGGCGTGCTGATGAACAGCGCCATCGCCCACGCGCGCCAGCCGCTGTTGATGGCAGATGCCATGCGTCAGGCCGTGATTTCCGGCCGTGGTGCCTTCCTGGCCGGTCGCATGCCGACTCGCCTGACGGCACGTGCTTCCTCACCGGGCGCTGGCCTGATCACCGGCTGAGCCCTGAAACATTCGAATCCGATGCTCGCGCATCGTTCATGCAAAGACCAAGACGACCCCATGACTGACGAGACTTCCAAGCCGCAGGACGACACGTCCACTTCTGCACCCGCTGACGATGCGCAGCAAGAAAGTGTGCAGAACGAGAACGCGCAGCCCGAGAGCGTGCAGACCGAAAGCGCGCCAGCGACCCCTTCCGTTGCCGATGAAGCCGTCGCCCGCAAGCGTGGCATCAAGAGCTACGTGATTCGTGGTGGCCGCATGACCCAGGCCCAGACCCGCGGGCTGGAAGAGGTCTTCCCGCGCCTTGGTCTGCGTCACGAGCAGGGCGAGCTGGATCTCGAGGCGCTGTTCGGGCGGCGGGCGCCGCTGGTGATCGAAGTCGGCTTCGGCATGGGCAAGTCACTGTGTGAACAGGCACAGGCCAACCCGGGCACCGACTTCATCGGCATCGAAGTGCACGCGCCTGGCGTCGGCAAGCTGCTGGATGATGTCGACAAGCTGGGCCTGACCAACCTGCGTGTCTATCGTCACGACGCACTGGAAGTGCTGGCGGATTGCGTGCCGGCCGGATGCGCCGACACCTTCCAGCTGTTCTTCCCGGACCCGTGGCCGAAGAAGAAGCACCACAAGCGCCGTATCGTTCAGCCGGCCTTCGTCGAGCTGGTGCGTCGTGTGCTCAAGCCGGGCGGCCACTTCCACATGGCGACCGACTGGGCCAACTACGCCGAAGCGATGGCGGAAGAGATGGCCGAAGCACCGGGCTTTGCCAACACCGCTCCGGCGGAAACCGCACCCTACGTGCCGCGTCCGGATTTCCGTCCGCTGACCAAGTTCGAACAGCGCGGCGAGCGACTCGGCCACGGTGTGTGGGACCTGATCTTCGTCAAGCAGGACTGATCAGCGCCTCGTGCGCAGTGGCGGCGTCATCATGACGCTGCATCGCGGCCGCCTTCGGGTGGCCGCTTGCGTGTGAGGCCCACCGCCATGGCGCGGTTTGGCGTGCCAAGGCCATTTGCCTGCGTGGCTGTCTGTGCCCTTGCTGTATTTGCGGCCCCTTTCTTTTCCCGTCCCGAGAGTTGCTGACCATGACGACGCCTACCGCCGACTCGGCTGATCGCCCGACCATGACCCCGCTGACGGCCCTGACCTGTCCACTGGATGCCCAGCCGCTGGAACGTGATGGCCAGAGCTGGTGCTGTGCCGACGGGCATCGCTTCGATATCGCACGCCAGGGCCATGTCAATCTGCTGCCGGTGCAGCGCAAGCGCAGCCTGGACCCCGGCGACAGCAAGGCGATGGTCAGTGCCCGCCAGCGCCTGTTCGCCCTCGGCGGCTATCAGCCGCTGGCGGCGGCCTTGGCCTGTCGTGTGCTGGCATTGGCTGCGGCCCAGACGTCGCTGGCCGTGCTGGATGCCGGTTGCGGCGAAGGCTTCTATCTGCGTCAGTTGGCGTGCGCTGCCGGTGAGCGGGATTTCTCGCTGACGGCGGCGGGGTTGGATATCTCCAAACATGCGGTGCTGGCTGCGGCGAAGCAGTCACGTGATGCCGCCTGGCTGGTGGGCACCAACGCCGCCCTGCCGCTGGAGGATGCATGTGTGGATGTCGTCATCTGCGCCTTCGGCTTCCCTGTCTGGCAGGAATTCGCGCGTGTCCTCAAGCCCGGTGGCCACGTCGTGCTGCTGGAGGCGGGGGCCGAGCACCTGCTGGCGTTGCGCAGGATTCTCTACCGCGAGCTGAAGCCCGCGCGTGGCGAGGCCGGACTGAGCGCTGCCGAGTCCGCGGGCTTCGCCATCAGAGGCGAGGTCGAGCATCTGCATGCGGGGCTTTCATTGACCAGCAATGAGCAGATCCGGGACTTGCTGACCATGACGCCGCATCTTTATCGCGCCGAGCGTGATGGCCTGGCACGTGCAGAAGCCATGACGGCCTTGGAGGTCGAATTGCATGCGGAGCTGAGGGTGTTCTCGCTCGAGGATGCACAAGACAAAGCTTAAATAGAAATTCTTCGCATTTGCCTTGCAAAAGCAAATGAGAATGATTATCTTGTATGTGCGGTGTCCGGGCAGACATCGCAGGGCGCAAGCCCAGCCGTAGCGGCGGAGTCAGGCCCCCGCTACGGTGTTTCTCCTCATCAAGCTAGTCACGGTCTTGGGCATCCTCATCTGGGGATGCCCTTTTTCTTGTGCGCTGCGCACACTGCGAGCTCTCACGTCGCGTTCGGATGTGCGGTCGTCAGATCGACAGCTCGACAGCAGCTTGGGTCGACAGGAGCTCAGTTCGCCAGCCACAGGGGCAGGGTCAGCATCGCCAGCAGCGTCTGGGCGGTGATCAACGCCGCCATCAGCTCGGCATTGCCGCCCAGCTGGCGGGCCAGAATATAGGCGGAGGTCGCGGTGGGCAGCGCCGCGAACAGAATCGCCACATCGCGCGCCACCCCCTCGAGGCCGAACCACCGGCAGAGCACGACCACCAGTGCCGGCATCGCCAGCAGCTTCAGCAGGCTTGCCAGCCACGCCACGCTGCCACTACTTACCAGTACACGCGGGCGCAGCGCCACGCCCACCGCGACCAGGCCGAGCGGCAAGGCGGCGCGCCCCAGCAGGCTGATGGCGTCGCCACTCCAGCCCGGCAAGCCGATGCCGCTCAGGTTGAGGGCCGTGCCGGCCAGACACGCCAGTACCAGCGGGTTGCGGGTCAGCGCCTTGAGCGAGCGCAGCAGGCCGCCTTCGCCCAGGGTGCCTGCGCAGATGAAGGCCATCACGCACAACAGGTTGGCGGCCGGTACCATCAGCGCCAGCGCCACGGCCGCGACGGTCGCCCCGGCGCTGCCATGCAGCGCTGCTGCCCCGGCCACACCGACGTAGCTGTTGAAGCGGATGCTGCCCTGGAAGAGCGAGGTAAAGGAGGCGGCGTCGCCCATATGACGGCTCAGCCAGGCCGGCGCGTGACGCCAGCTCAGCCATAGCGCGGCGGCGAACAGCAGCATCGCGCCCAACATCACGCTGGCCAGCGTCACGACCGGCACGCTGGCCATGTCGGCGCGCGCCAGCGTGGACACCAGCATGGCGGGGAACAGCACGTAATAGATCAGGCGTTCGAGTTCACTCCAGAAACCTTCGCCGGGGAATCGCTTCCACCCCAGCAATGCCCCCGCGAGGATCAACAGGAAGAGGGGGCCGAGCGCCTGCTGTACACTTGCCATGCTGACTCCTTGTCGGGGCTGAGTGCGAATGCCTTGAGAGCGATGTGGCGAGCGCGTGACATGATGTCTCGCCTGCTGCCGCGGTGAGGCGGGCTGGTAAGCTTGTCATGACTCGCTCAGCGCTGCACTTGGACTCAGGTCTTGTTCGCCGGTCACGCGTTGCCGTCGTGCCGTGTCTGAGTGCAGACCATTCCCATCACGTCACTTTCTTTCCCATTCGGGGCGCCTTGCCTGTCGATGCGCTGCCGGACCGTTGCCGGAACTGCCATGTATCGCGTAGAAGAAGACAATGCCCGCCCGCGGCTGCTCAATCTGCTGATCATCGTCACGCTGATCACCATCGTGGTCTCGCTGTATTACCTGATCGACTATTACCTGGTACGTGATGGCAGCAACGGCAAGGTGACCTGGTTCGCGCCCAATCAGTCCTGCGAGCTCAATCATGCCCCCTGCACTGCCGAACTGGGCCGCTTCGGGCGTATTACTCTGGCGCTGGACGGCGATATCAGCCCGCTGACGCCGTTGGGCATCCGCGTGATGACGGAGGGCGTCTCACCGGAGGGGGTCGAGGTGGACTTCATCGGTCGCCACATGGACATGGGCGTGAAGCGCAGCGTGTTGAGCACCACCGATGCCCAGAGCCTCGAGCGCCAGCATTGGCAGGGGGAAGGGCAGCTGGGATTCTGCAGCAGTGCGACCATGGCGTGGCGCGCGCAGGTGATCGTGACCACCGAGCGTGGCCGACTGGGCAGCTGGTTCGATTTCGATAGTCATCCGCAGGCCACCACGGCGGAGCAGCTCGAAAGCTCGGTCGATCAATTGTTTCGCAGTGATACCCGCCCGACGCATCAGGGCAGCTAGCCGTTGGCGTTGAGCCCGGCCGGCAGGGGCATCGTTTCAGGCATGAGAATACCGGGAGGCGGGGATGGGAGAAGAGCGAAAGTCACAGGATGGACAGTCAGGTACCCGCCAGCAGGAGAGCCATCAGTTGGGCAAGGGAGTCGCCAGACGCTGGTGGCTGCTGGGCGCCATCGGCCTGGCGGCCGTGATCGGAGCCGGTGTCGCCTGGCAGCAGGCGCAGCAGGACATGGCGCCGGTTGCGGGCATGCAGGCCTGGGCCAGTCTGGGCGGCCCCATCCAGCTCGAATCACAGCAGGGTGACTTCACGCTGGCGGAGGTGACGATGGGCGAGGCCGCCGACGCGCAGGCCACGCCGGTCATCGCGCTCTACTTCGGCTACACCCAGTGCCCGGATGTCTGTCCGATGACGCTGGCGGCGCTGCGTCAGGTGATGTCTGAACTGCCACCCCGGGCGGCGGCGCGCGTGGTGCCGGTGATGGTCTCGCTGGACCCCGAGCGCGACACGCCTGCCCGGCTGGCCGAGTACACCGGGCACTTCGGGCCACGCTTTCAGGGTATTACCGGCAGCCAGGCGGCACTCGCCGATGTGGCGCGGCGCTATGGGGTCAGCTATCGGCGTGTCGAGGCGCAGGACTCCGCGCTGGGTTACACCATCGATCATGGCGCCGCGCTCTATCTCGTCTCTGCTCAGGGACGTATCTACGATCGCATTCCATTCACGCCGGGGCCGGCGGGTGTTCGCGCTGGCGTGACGCGCGTCCTGAGCGCGACCGCTGATTGAGCCCTGCGTGCACCCGCTGAATACGCCGCGCCTTCAGGCCTTGCCAAGAGGTGAAATACACATTGTCCACAAGTTGGCAAGCGCTCAAGGAAAATTTTGTGGATAATCATGATGCCTCGTACACGCAACGCAGTGCCGTCAAGAGCTGATTTATAAAAACTAGTAAAAACAAACTGTTACGCGATATCGACTAAAAATGTCAAGTCAGTGGTTGCTTTGCGTTCAACCAGCATCACTGCCGCGACAGGCACCATGAAGGCCGGTTGTCAACCTGTGGTCAATAGCTTCCCCACAGTTTTATCCACAGGCTGGCGGCGTCCGTACAGGGATTTCTGGAGGGGAGAATCAGCGGACATCCGCCATTGCCAGAAACGCAAAGAGCCGCCCATCGGGCGGCTCTTTCGTTGCTACCGGCAGCAGTGCTTGCCGGTTACCAGCAGGGGAGGCTCACGCCGCCATTACTGCTTGGCGTCGGCCTTGGTCACGTCGAGCAGCTCGACCTTGAAGGTCAGCGTCTCGTTCGGGCCGATCGGGCCGCCAGTGCCAGCCTTGCCGTAGGCAAGCTCGGCCGGGACGTAGAGCATCCAGGTATCGCCGACGCTCATTTCCTGCAGTGCTTCCTGCCAGCCCTTGATGACCTGGTTGACCTTGAAGCTGACCGGCTCGCCACGCTGGTAGGAGCTGTCGAAGACGGTGCCGTCCAGCAGCTTGCCTTCATAGTTCACCTTGACGGTATCTTCAGCGGACGGGGTCGCGCCATCTCCGGATTCCAGCACCTTGTACTGCAGGCCGGAATCCAGTGTCTTCACGCCGTCCTTCTTGGCGTTGTCGGCGAGGAACTTGTCACCCTCTGCCTTGTTGTCGGTCGCTTCCTGCTCGACCATCTTCTTCTGCTCTTCCATCTTCTTCTGCTGGAAGCGGGAAAGCGAATCCGCGATTTCCTGGTCGCTCATCTTCATGTCGCCCTTGGCGTAGACATCACGCACGGCTTGAGTGAAGGCGTCGAGATCCAGATCGGTGATGTCCTGGGAGAGGCTCTTGCCCAGAGTCGCGCCGATGCCATAGCTGAGCTGTGCCTGCTCGTCTGCGAGGCTGTCATCGGCGGCAAAGCTGAACGGGGTGACCAGGAGGGCGCCGAGCGCGACGGCACTGACCAGCTTTTTCATGAAAACTCCTTCAGGATGGAATGGGCCTGAGACGGGCCCGAAACACGCAATTGACACCGAGGCGGCATGGCCTGCCTCGGGCACTAGTGTTACTCCGACTCTACCAGCCGCGTACAAGTTCCGCATCTCGCTGGCGTTGTCAGGCGCCGGCGGGCACGCGGGCCAGTGCCAGTCTGCGCAGGGCACGAGCCGTCGGGTGATCCCCCACGGCGAGCGTCGTCTTGCTACTCAGCAGAGCCAGTGATTGTTGAAAGGCCTGCAGCGGGTCCGCGACATGCGCGAAGGGCGCCCGCAGACCGGCCGCACCTTCGGCTGACGACAGCGCAGGACTCAGCTCTTCCAGCTGGGCGAGGGTCTCCCGCTCGGCGGAAAGCTCGCAGGCCTTGAGCTGCTGATAGAGGCGTTCCAGGCGTTGCACCGCGGCCGGGTCCTGGGTCGCGGGCAGTGTCTTCAGCTCCTGCTTCAACTGACGGCGGCGCTCGCGCAGCATGCCGGTCATCCAGCCCTGCCAGTCGCGCACGTCTTCCAGCAGGCGAGTGGGCGAGGCGGCCAGGGCGATGCCATGGGCGGACAGCCAGTGAATCCACAGCAGCTCGCAGACATCGAGTCCCGCCTCGTCCTGCAGCAGCAGGCAGGTACTCATCATGTCCGGCGTCGGCTGAGAGTTGCCCGCAGAGCCGACCTCGCCGGGCAGGGCATACAGAGACAGCGCGTAGTCCCACAATCCGATAGAATATGCGCCCATCAAGTCGGCCTCTTCGTGTGTCACGGATGATGTCTCTTCATGTGTCACGGATGATGTCTCTTCACGTGCCACCGATGATGTCTCTTCACGTGTCGCGCTCATCAGCTTGCTGAGTTGTAGCGCTCGTGTCGGTGGCGGTGAACGGGAGCCCGACGTCCCCCGTATTTTCTGATCGAGGTTGTCATGATTGCACTGCGCCAGCTCGCCCTGCAACGCGGCGGAGCACCGCTGATCGACGAAGCGGATCTGACGCTGCATGCCGGTCACAAGGCCGGTATCGTCGGCCCCAACGGCGCCGGCAAGTCGAGCCTGTTCGGCCTGATCCTCGGCGAGCTGACGCCCGACAGCGGCACGGTATCGCTGGCCGGTGGCGTGCGTGTCGCGCACATGGCGCAGGAAATCGATGCACTGGAGCGTCCGATCGTCGACTACGTCATGGACGGGGACCACGCGCTGCGCGAGACCGAGCGCGCCCTGGCGGCCGCCGAAGAGAGCGGCGAGCACCAGCGTCAGGCCGAGCTGCACGCCCATTTCGATACCCTTGATGGCTACACCGCACGGGCACGTGCCGAGCAGCTGCTGGTCGGCCTCGGCTTCAGCCAGGCGCAGCTCAGTCAGCCGCTGGCGGCCTTCTCGGGTGGCTGGCGCATGCGTGCCAATCTGGCGCGCACCCTGTTCACGCCGTCTGATCTGCTGCTGCTGGATGAGCCGACCAACCACCTGGATCTCGATGCGCTGCTGTGGCTGGAGCAATGGCTGGCGCGTTATCCCGGCGCGCTGCTGCTGATCTCCCACGACCGCGACTTCCTCGATGCGGTGTGTGATCACATCATCCACTTCGATCGTCGCAAGCTGGTGGTCTACAAGGGCAACTACAGCCGCTTCGAGCGCACGCGTTCCGAGCGTCTGGTGCGCGAGCAGGTCGAGCACGAGAAGACCATGGCGCGGCGCGCCGAGATCGAGGATTTCGTGCGCCGCTTCAAGGCCAAGGCCACCAAGGCGCGTCAGGCCCAGAGCCGCATGAAGATGCTGGAGCGCATGGAAGAGACGGCGGCGGTCAAGGCCGACTCTCCGTTCCACTTCACCATCCCGTGCTCCGACAGGATCTCGCATCCGCTGCTGGGGCTGGACCGCGCGGTGATCGGCTATCCCGGGCAGCCGCCGCAACTTTCCGGGGTACGCTTCTCACTGCTGCCGGGACAGCGCATCGGTCTGCTCGGCCCCAACGGCGCCGGCAAGTCGACGCTGATCAAGGCGCTCACCGGCGAGCTTGCGCTGGTCGAGGGCCAGCGGACCGCCGGCGAGCATCTGGCCATCGGCTACTTCGCCCAGCACCAGGTGGACGGGCTCGACCTGTCCTCGACGCCCTTCAATCATGTGCTGCGTCTGTCACCGACGGCGGGTGAGCTGGAGATTCGCACCTTCCTCGGCAGCTTCGGCTTCCACGGCGATGAGGTCTACGCCACGGTGGAATCGTTCTCCGGTGGTGAGAAGGCGCGTCTGGCGCTGTCGCTGATCGCCTGGCAGAAGCCCAATCTACTGTTGCTGGACGAGCCGACCAACCACCTGGACCTCGACATGCGCGAGGCGCTCACCGATGCGCTGGCGACCTTCGAGGGCACCGTGATCCTGGTCTCTCACGACCGCCACCTGCTGCGTGCCTGCGTCGATGAATTCTGGTGCATCGCCGATGGCCGCGTGACGCCCTTCGATGGTGACCTGGATGATTACCGTGCCTGGCTCAAGGCGCGGGTCGAGGGCGAGCGGCGGGAAGCGCGCGCCCAGAAGGATGCCGATGCAGGGACTGGCAGCACGCGCACGCCGGACCGCAAGGAGGCGCGCCGTCAGGCGGCCGAACTGCGCGAGAAGCTGCGCCCGCTCAAGAAGGTCAGCGACAAGGCCGAGCAGAAGATGAGCAAGGCGCAGGGCGAGCTGGACAAGATCGAGGAAGCGCTGGGCGATGCCACGCTCTACGAGGCGGATCGCAAGACGGAGCTGACCAAATTGCTGGCCAGCCAGGGCGAGATCAAGAGTCGCCTCGATGAGGCCGAAGCCGAGTGGCTCGAGGCTCAGGAAGCGCTGGAAGAAATGGAAGCCCAGCTCAAGGCGGCGGACTAGGCCATGCGGCTGGACCGCTGGCTGACACGTCAGCCACAGCTCAACCGCCGTCATGCGCTCTCGGCGCTGGCGGCGGGGCGCGTGCGGGTCAACGGCGCGACGGTCAGCGACCCGCTGCATGAGGTCGGCCCCTTCGATGACATCCACCTGTCAGTGAGTGACGCGACCGTCTGCCTGCAGGTCGCGCGGCGTCCGCGTCATATCCTGCTCAACAAGCCCGCCGGGGTCGTGACGGCCTGTCATGACCCCGAACACCCCACCGTGATCGATGTGCTGCGTGACACGCTGAATGCACGCGGCGAGGACAGTGGCTGGCTGGCCGACATCCACCATGTCGGGCGTCTTGATCGTGCGACGACCGGCGCCCTGCTGCTGACCAATGACGGCGGTGTCTCGGCGCGCATCAGCGCTGCCGGGCTCGAGGGCCCCGCCAAGCGCTATCGCATGGGGCTGGAGCGTCCCCTGTCGGAGATCGAACAGGAAAGCGCCATTGCACAGGTTCGCCAGGGGGTGATGCTTGAACATGATCCGCGCCCGACACTGCCGGCACAGCTTGCGTTTCTCAGCGCGGACCAGGCACGCCTGACGCTGCACGAGGGACGCCATCATCACATCAAGCGGCTGTGGCGCAGCCTGGGCAATCGCGTGGTGTGGCTGCACCGTGAGTCGGTGGCGGGCTTGAGTCTCGAGGGGCTGGCGCCGGGGGAGTGGCGCGAGCTTACCCGCGAGGAGTGTTCACGGCTGGGGGCCGCGCAACCTCGCGGGTGAGGCCACTCGGCGGGTGGCATCTTGTCGACACCGGGTTATCCACACCCACCCGGTGCGCCGCCAGCGAGTGACGGCTGCGATGGGGGGTGGATGGATCGTGCTGAATCGTCGTCAGCGCTGCTCAGCTGCCGGTCGCCTGACCGGGCAGGTCCTCTGCCGAGATACTCGCCTGGTCATCGTCGGCGGGGCTGGCATCAGGGGTCGACAGGCTGACCAGCTCGCCGTCGGCGTTGCGCGTGAAGTTGCGCACGATGACCCCGATATCCTCCGGCAGCGGCGCAAACTGGCTGCAGCGGCTCAGCACTTCCTGCATGTCCTGATAGCCACTGTCGCGCCGCGAGTCGATGGTCGCGCGCGAGAAGTCGATATCCTTCAGTGAGGTCTCGCCCGGGCGCGCCGAGGCCAGCAGGCGCACCACGTTGATCGAGGGCTGCTGGGTCATGGCGAGGATGCGCTGGATCTTCGGTGACTGGCGCAGCTCCTCCGGCAGATGGTCGGCGAGATTCTCGATTCCCATGCGCAGCGCCTGATTCTCTTCCAGCAGATGGAGATGCTCGCCGGCACGGCTGGAATACTGGATGTCCTTCTCGCGCAGCTGCGCCTCCTGCAATGTCTCCGGCACCTTGCCATCGGCACTCCACAGGTCGATCACGTAGCAGTTGACCACCGTCTCGCCATGCGGGCGCTCCGACAGCACCCAGCTGACGGGCGTATTGGAGTAAAGACCGCCATCCCAATAGGCTTCGCCATCGACCCACACCGGCGGGAAGGCCGGTGGCAGGGCGCCGCTGGCCAGAATATGGCGGTGGTCCAGCGCTTCATGCGAGGAGTCGAAGTAGCGCAGTGCGCCGCTGCCGATATTCACCGCCCCGACCGACAGGCGAACATTCTCCGGGTGGCGGGCATCGAGTCGCTCGAAGTCCACCAGTCGGTTGAGCGTGTCCCCCAGCGGCTCGGTGTCGTAGAGGCTGGGTGGCTCGCCGAAGAAGCTCTGCCAGATCGGCACCGTCCACAGCGGGCGCGGGCGGAAGAAGCCCGGGATGCCCCACAGCATGGCAGAGGTACGCGCGACACTGCGTTCCCACGGATGGAAGGCGGGGCCCATGCTGGCAGCGGGTTGGGCGATGCTGTACCAGAATGACTCGAGGGCCTTGAGGCGCTCGCCCTCCGGATTGCCGGCGATCAGGGCGCCATTGATGGCGCCGACCGAGGTGCCGACCACCCAGTCGGGCTGGATGCCGGCCTCGGCCAGCGCCTCGAAGATGCCGATCTGGTAGGCGCCGAGCGCACCACCGCCTTGCAACACCAGAATATTGAGCGCATCGGCGCAGAAGTCGCAGGATGTATCACGCATGAAACCTTCTCCTCTCTAGTAGTGCAGCACTCCGCCGGGGAATGCCCGAGGTCAGGGGGACCGTCGCGAGCGAGACGCCATGTGATGGGGGAGGCGTGGGCTCGTGGAGGCAGCGAAAGGGTGACGAGGTGCATATCAAGGGCAATGAAGCACCTGATCCAGGCAATGAGGCACTGGGCCCAAGCAATGGAAGCGCTTTTATTGTGCAGTGCAGCATGGCGCCTGTCAGCATAGCACGCATCCTCGCCTTGCGTGTCTGCGATCTCATTCAAGCGACTGACTGAGGCGGCAGGGGCAGTGGCATGGGCAGAGACAAGGAGGAAGACAGGAGCAGCAGCCGTGCGCCGGTCATTGACACCAGGGCGTCAGCCACAGGTCGGCTGCCAGCAGCAGCAATGCATAGCGTCCGCCCTTGGCGATCACGATCAGGACGATGCTTTTCCACCACGCCAGCCGGAAGACCCCCGCCAGCACCGTCAGCGGGTCGCCGATCAGCGGGGCCCAGCTCAGCAGCAGGCTCCAGGCGCCGAAGCGGCGATACCACAGAGTGCCGCGCGCCAATGCGCGCCGCGAGACCGGAAACCAGCGCCGTGTGCGCAGGCGGCGGGCGCCACGCCCCAGGGCGACGTTGATCAGGCTGCCGAGCGTGTTGCCCAGCGTCGCCGCGATCCACAGCGCCCAGGGCGCGTGTCCCTGGCACCACAGTCCCGCGAAGGCCGCTTCCGATCCACCGGGCAGCAGGGTGGCGCTGGCCAGCGAGATCACGGCGAGCGAGGTCAATCCCGGCAATGACAGTAAGGCCGCTTCATCCATATCACTTTCTTCTGTCTTTCACGGTGTCAGGGCGCTGGGGGTGGCTTTCTTCCCTCCTCAGCTCGGGTATGCTGTTGGCACGTCAAAGCCATATTTCGGGAGCTTCCTGCATGCATATTCCGTGCGTCCTGACGATAGCGGGCTCAGACCCCTCCGGGGGAGCCGGCATTCAGGCGGACCTCAAGACATTCTCTGCGCTGGGCGCCTACGGGGCCAGCGTGATCACGGCGCTGACGGCGCAGAATACCTGTGGTGTGCGCAGCGTGGAGGCGGTCTCGCGGGAATTCATCGCCGCACAGCTGGACGCCGTGCTGGATGATCTCGATATCCGCGCCGCCAAGATCGGCATGGTGGCCGATCCGCTGGTGGTGGAAATGCTCGCCGACCGCCTTCAGCAGCGTCGCCCGCGCTGGGTCGTGCTAGACCCGGTGCTGGTCGCCAAGAGTGGTGATGCGCTGGTCAATGATGCTGCCATCCAGTCGGTGGCCGAGCACCTGGTGCCGCTGGCCGACATCATCACGCCCAACCTGCATGAAGCCGCGGTACTGCTGGGCGAGCGTCGCCTGATCGGCCGCTCCGACATGCCTGAGGTCGCCCGCGAGCTGCGCGCCCGAGGCGCGAAGGCGGTATTGATCAAGGGCGGGGCGCTTGAGGGGCAGGCCTGTGATGACCTGCTGGTCAGTGATGCCGGCGAGCAATGGCTGTGCGCGCCACGTATCGAGACCGACAACCTGCACGGCACCGGCTGCTCGATGTCTTCTGCCATCACGGCGCGACTGGCGAACGGTCTGCCGTTGTCGCAGGCGGTGGTCGAGGCGCGCGAATGGCTGCTGGGCGCGCTGCGCGCCTCCGACCAGCTCAACGTCGGCAAGGGTCGTGGGCCGGTGCATCATTTCCACGCCCTGTGGTAAGTCAGCGAGAGCCAGGCCCGTGAAAGTCTGCAGGAGTGATGAACCCCGCAGGCTCCCCTTGATCCCTGCCAGCCAACGAGTAGATGCCATGCCTATATCGCTGTATCGCTTGTCCGTGTCAGCTGTCCGTGGCGCCGTTTGCTACCTGAACACCGCCTGGCGTGTCGTCAGTTCGCCGGTGGCGAGTGCGCCGCGCTGGCTGGCCGCGGGCGTGATGGGGGCGCTGCTTGCCACCACCAGCCCGGCTGCGCTCGCCGTCGAGATCAAGGGGGTGACCTTCGCGGATCAGGTGACCACGCAGTCCGGACAGCCGTTGACGCTGATCGGCAGTGGGCTCTTCACCTACCTGCTATGGGATGCCTATGTCGGCGCCTATTATCAGGATGCGCGTCGCCCGCGCCCGGCGCCGCTCAAGGATGTCTCGCGCCGCCTGGTGCTGGAGTACTTCCATGCCATCGACGCCGAGGACTTCGCCAAGGCGACCACCAAGGGCGTGCGCAAGAACCTGTCCTCGGCGGATTTTGCGGCGATCGAGCCTGAATTGACGCGCTTCAATCGTGCCTATCAGGACGTCGTGCCGGGGGACCGCTATGCACTGCAATGGTTGCCCGCCGGTGGGGGCAGAGGCACGCTGTCGCTGGTGCTGAACGGGCAGGTCATCTTCGAAAGCGATTCGCTGGCGCTGGCCAATGGCCTGTTTGCGATCTGGCTTGGCGACGAGCCGGCTCAGCAGGATTTCCGTACCCAGCTGCTGGGGCAGTAGCGCGTGCTCTCCATCTGGCTTCTCTAGTCTATCTGGTCCCTCTAGCCTATCTGGTTCATCTGCAGCGGCATCGCTCTCGTCTTGCGTCTGGACCGAGACACCACGAAAAACGCCCCCGCCGGGAGTCCCGGCAGGGGCGTTTTTCGTGCGCGTCTTTCTAACATTCCAACTTTTTATCTTTCTATCACTCTTTCGCTCTTTGCTATCCGCCTGGCGGGGCTGACGCGCTTGCCTGGGGCTTACTTGCCTTCGGCAGCCTTGATGTCGGCCTGCAGGGTGTCGAGGATCTTGCTGCCGCGCTCACCGGATTGCTCACGATAGACTTCCCAGCCCTTCTCGCCGACCGGGCGGAAGGCTTCGCGCTGCTCATCGGTCAGCGTGATGATCTCGATGTCGCTGTCTTCCTTGATCTTCTCCAGACGGTCAGCGTTGTACTCCTCCTGCTTCTCGAAGATGTACGGACGCATCTCGTTGGTGATCTTGTCGAGCATCTGCTGCTGCTCGTCATCCAGTCCGGAATAGAAGTCACTGGAGGCCACCAGCGTGGTGATGAACTGCGCCTGCTTGGCCTGGATCATGTAGTCCTGAACTTCGTAGAAGCTCATTTCCTGGATGGCGAACACCGGGTTCACCTGGCCGTCGATCTGACCCAGCTGCAGGCCGGAGTAGACCTCGGAATAGGGCATCGGCGTCGGGTTGGCCCCGTAGCCGCGGTAGCTCTCGACCAGAATCGGCGAGGTCATGGTGCGGATCTTGAAGCCTTCCATGTCCTCAGGTGTCTTGATGTCGCGGTTGCCGGTCCACACCATCCAGCCTTCCGGAATCACGCCCAGCAGCTGGAGGTTCTGCTCGGTGTAGGCCTCGGAAAGCATGTCGATGGCCTTGGAGCTGCCGAGCACCTCTTCATTGACGGCATTGTCGTCGGAGAACAGGAAGTGCAGCGTGAAGACGCCCGACTCCGGAATCACCGAGGCCAGGTGACCCGGTGAGGCAAAGGTCAGCTGGATGGCATCGCTCTGCACCAGTTCGGTGAGCTGTGAGGAGGTACCCAGTGCCCCATAGGGGTAGATCTCGACATCGATGTCACCACCGGAAGCCTCTTCGATGCGCTTCTTGAATTCCTGGGCGTAGGCATCCTGCACACTGCCGGAGACCTCCTCCAGCGCGAAACGCCAGGTGTCCGCCTGCACGCCCGCGGAGGCCAGCGCCGCCATGCCCAATCCAGCGGTGAGGGCGCCTCCCTTGATGAGCGCGGCGAGACGAGAAAGGGGAACAGGAGTCCTGGACGTCTCGCGATTCTGCTCGGGTGACGGGTTCCATTGCATCGTCATCTTGTTCTCCTTGTGTGATTTCCATCAGCGTCGGGCGGCTCTGGGCATACCCGGCGTGCAACTTGCATCATTCAGATAATATTGCCATTCTTAATATAATAAAAAAATTACCAAATTGGATAGTGTGATTAGAATTTATTATGAACAAGCTGAGCTTGTGCGCATGAGTCTCTGGTACTCGAGGCTCTGCTCATTGCTCACCAGGGCTTCACAATCGGCCCCCGGCGCCGGAGCGACATGCCGTGCGTCGGCTGCATACTGATTTCAAGCGCCGCTAATAAAGCTAGAACAAGAGTAGCCAAAGTGAAAATCACGACGGCGCCGAGGAAAATTTCAATGGATCGTACTGGCAAATGCTGGTCGTCTGGCGCAAACCACTGCGCGCATGACGTCTGGTAGAAAGCCTATCTGGCAGGATGCCACATCAACAGGAAACCGCTTCATGAACTCGCCCCCCTCCAAGTCTCCCTCCGCTGATGAGACCCGCCCCAGCCCGGCCGAGACGAATGGCGGTCAGGACCCCTTCGCACATCTGCCTGCGCCGCTGCGCCGTCTGGCCGCCTGGTTCGAACGTGGTGACCAGGGACTGGCGCACGTCGAGCGCTGGTTGATCGCCCTGTGTGTGCTGGGCATGGCGACGGCCAGCATCGCCAACGTCATCGGGCGCAACATCTTCAACTACAGCCTGCCGTTCACCGAAGAGCTGATGCAGATCCTGCAGCTGTGGCTGACCTTCCTCGGCATCAGCTACGGCGCGCGCGCCGGGCGACATATCCGCGTGACGGCGCTGCTGGACTTCATGCCGCCATGGTTGCGCAAGGTGCTGCTGATCGTCGGGCAGGTCATCACCTGTGCCTTGTTGGCCTACCTCGCTTGGCTGGCGGTGGATTATCTGCAGAGCCTGGCCAAGTCCGGGCGTGTCACGCCGTCGCTGCGCTGGTCGCTGGCGGCGCTCTATGCCGTGGTCCCGCTGGGACTGGCGCTCGGGGCTCTCCAGTACCTGATGGCGATTCTGCGCAATCTGCTGGCGCAGGGCGCCTGGTTGTCATGGCGTACGGCGGAGATGGACGAGAACGAGGAAGTCGACGGCAGCGGCGCGCTCTAGCCACTGCGTCTGGAATGTCTTCTCGAGCCTCGATAGACGATTGATCACACTTCATTGACCCAGGGACGGAAGCTGCGATGTGGATTCTGCTCGTGATGGTGGGGCTGCTGTTGCTTGGGGTACCCATGATGGTGCCATTGAGCGTCGGCACCTTTTTCTTGTTGTTCAGCGATTTTCCCTTCCTCAAGCCGGAGCTGGTGATCCAGCAGATGATCGGTGGCCTGCAGCCAGTGGTGCTGACGGCGGTGCCGATGTTCATTCTGGCGGCCGATATCATGCTCAAGGGTTCCACTGCCCAGCGCCTGCTGGACCTTGTCGAGCGTTTCGTCGGTCACTGGCGCGGTGGCCTGCCGGTGACCACCGCGCTGGGCTGCACTCTGTTCGGGGCGGTATCCGGCTCCACCCAGGCCACGGTGGTGGCGATGGGGCGCCCGCTGCGCCCGCGGTTGCTGGAAGCCGGTTACAGTGACAAGTTCACCATCGCGTTGATCATCAATGCCTCCGATATCGCGCTGCTGATTCCCCCCTCCATCGGCATGATCATCTATGGTGTCGCGACCGGTACCTCGGTGGGTGACCTGTTCATCGCCGGTATCGGCCCGGGGTTGATGATCCTGGTACTGTTCTCGCTCTACTGCATGTGGAAGTCATGGAAGCTGGGCATTGCTCCGCAGCCCAAGGCGGACTGGCCCGCACGCTTCAAGGCCTTGAAGCGCGCCAGCCTGCCGGCGGGCTTCCCGGTGATCATCATCGGCGGCATCTACTCGGGCATGTTCTCGCCGACCGAGGCCGCCACGGTATCGGTGATCTACGCGCTGATTCTCGAGATGCTGATCTATCGCGGCGTGACCCTGAAGGACCTGCCCGGTGTGGCCTTTTCCACGGGACTGATCACCGCGGTGGTGTTCATCCTGGTGGCAGCGGGCGCGGGCTTCTCGTGGATGATCTCCTTCGCCAAGATTCCGGATGCCATCCTCGGCGGCTACATCCCCTACCTGTCGGAGCACGCGCTGGCGCTCTTGGCAGTGATCGCGGCGGCCTACTTCGTCGGCTGCATGTTCGTGGACCCCATCGTGGTGATCCTGATTCTGGCGCCGGTGTTTGCGCCGGCAGTCGATGCCGCCGGACTGGACCCGGTGCTGGTCGGCACCCTGGTCACCCTGCAGGCGGCGATAGGCTCGGCGACTCCGCCCTTTGGCTGCGACATCTTCACGGCGGTGGCGGTATTTCGAAAACCGTACATGGAGGTCATCCGGGGGACGCCGCCCTTCATTGCCCTGCTGTTGCTGGCGACGGTGCTGCTGATGCTGTTCCCGCAGATCGCGCTGTTCCTGCCCAGCCTCGCCAACTAGCAGCGCCTCCCATCCTCTCAAGTAACACCTGTCGCGCCCCGCAGGCTCAGTCTGCGGGGCGTTCGCGTCTGGTATGCTCCCGAGCACCCAATGTCATGAACCATCATCCATCTCTTGAAGGAGCAAGCGGCATGCGAGCATTGATCCAGCGCGTCACACGGGCAGAAGTCGTGGTGGAGGAGGAGAGCGTCGGCGCCATCGAGGGCGGCTTGCTGGTACTGGTGGGCGTCGAGAAGGGCGATGATGAGGCTCGTGCCGACAAGCTGCTGCACAAGATGCTGCATTACCGAGTCTTCGCTGACGAGAACGACAAGATGAACCTCAACGTCCAGCAGGCGGGCGGCAGTCTGCTGCTGGTCTCGCAGTTCACGCTGGCGGCGGACACCGGCAGCGGCATGCGTCCCAGCTTCTCCTCGGCGGCGCCACCGGCGGAGGGCGAGCGGTTGTTCACCTATCTGGTCGACAAGGCGCGTGAGCGCGGGAGAGAGCTCGGGGTGGGAATCGAGACCGGACGCTTCGGCGCCAACATGCAGGTCTCGTTACTCAATGACGGGCCGGTGACCTTCCTGCTCGAAAGCTGATCGCACAGACACGAAAAAGCCGCCCCCCGAGGGGGCGGCTGCAAGCATTGGATGACAGGACTGCGCCGCCTCGCGGGAGTGCGGCGCAGGTAACGCAGTTTTACTGCACGCCTTCCGGATTACGTGCGTTCAGGTAGGCCTGTTCAGAGACCTCATGCCACTTCTCGACCTTGCCTTCGAAGGTGGTATAGGACTCGTAGATGCGGCCGGCCAGATCGTTGGACTCGCCGAGTTTCTTGACCACGTCGCCGGACAGCTCGCGCGCCTTGTCGAGCACGTCCTGCGGGTAACGGCGCAGCTCGACCTTGTGCTCGTTGAGCAGTGTCTCGAGGGCATCGTTGTTGCGCGCGGTGTACTCGTCGAGCATGTCCTGGTTCACGTCACGTACCGCGGAACGCAGGATGGCCTGCAGGTCCTTGGGCAGCTCGGCCATGGCGTCGTCGTTGACGATGGCCTCGAAGGTGACGGTCGGCTCGTGCCAGCCCGGGTAGTAGTAGTACTTGGCGGCCTGATAGAGACCGAAGGCCAGGTCGTTGTACGGACCGATCCACTCGGTGGCATCGATGGCACCGGACTGCAGCGAGGTGAAGATCTCGCCGCCCGGCATGCTGACCGTCGCCACGCCCATCTGCTGCATGACATCGCCACCCAGCCCCGGGATACGCATCTTCAGGCCATCGAGGTCGGCGACCGAGTTGATCTCCTTGTTGAACCAGCCGCCCATCTGCACGCCCGAGGCGCCACCGGCCATGACTTCGACGCCGAACTTGTCGTAGACCTCGTTCCACAGCTCCAGGCCGCCGCCGTAATGCAGCCAGGCGTTCATTTCCTGCGCGGTCATGCCGAAGGGGACGGCGGCGAAGAACTGGGCTTCCGGCGCCTTGCCTTTCCAGTAGTAGGAAGCCGAGTGACCGATCTGCGCGGTACCGGAAGAGACGGTATCGAGTACCTCGAAGCCCGGCACCAGCTGGCCTGCGCCATAGACCTTGATCTTGAGACGGCCGTCGGACATCTCATCGACCAGACGTGCGAGGCGTTCCGGCCCCTGGCCCACCCCCGGGAAGTTCTTCGGCCATGAGGTGACCATCTTCCAGGTGAAGGTATCGGCGGCGTTGGCAACGGCCGGCAGGGTGCCCATGGCGGTCATGGTGCCGACGGCGATACCGAAGGCGAGTTTGTTGAGTTGCATGGCATGCTCCTTGAAGTGCCCGATTGTTGTTGTGCACCGGTCAGTGACCGGCGCTGGGCAAGAGGTGGGCCGCGAACGGCTCCCGTGCATCTGTATGAGCCGACTGGCGGCTCTCCCATCAGCTGACGGGGCAGGCCCCGCCAATTCAGTTGCTGCTCTGTGTTGTTCTGTCCGTATTCTGTCTTTGTGCTGTCTCGTCAGTCGTGGCCTAGAACTGGGCCGGCAGCCAGGTCGCCAGGTCCGGGAAGGCGGCCAGCGCCCCCAGCATGCACAGCTGGATCAGGATGAACGGAATGACACCCTTGTAGATCTGCTTGGTGCTGACTTCCTTGGGGGCCACGCCGCGCAGGTAGAACAGCGCGAAACCGAACGGCGGCGTCAGGAAGGAAGTCTGCAGGTTGATGGCGATCATGATGCCCAGCCAGATCGGGTCGAGGCCCATGGCCAGCAGCACCGGGCCGACGATCGGCACCACCACGAAGGTGATCTCGATGAAGTCGAGGATGAAGCCGAGCAGGAAGATCACCAGCATCACCACCAGGGTGGCTCCGATGACGCCGCCGGGCATGTTCTCGAAGATCTCGGTGACGACCTCTTCGCCGCCGAAGCCGCGGAATACCAGAGAGAACAGCGCGGCACCGATCAGGATCAGGAACACCATCGAGGTGACGTTGGTGGTGGAGCGCACCACTTCCGTCAGGGTCTTCAGGCTCAGCTTGCGGTTGGCGAGGGCCAGCATCAGTGCACCGAAGGCGCCCACGGCAGAGGCTTCTGTCGGGGTCGCGAGACCGCCGAGAATCGAGCCGAGCACACAGACGATCAACACGATCGGCGGCACCAGCCCCTTCATCATCAGCCAGAAGATGCTGCCGGTATGCCCCAGCTCTTCCATCAGCGCATCACGGTCGACGGCCGGCGCCTTTTCCGGTTTCAGCCAGGCGACCATGGCGATGTAGACGATATAGGCGAGCACCAGGATCAGGCCCGGAATCAGCGCGCCGATGAACAGGTCACCCACCGAGACGGTCTTCGGGCTCCAGATGCCCATCGACAGCTGGGCCTGCTGATAGGCCGAAGACAGCACGTCGCCCAGCAGGACCAGCGCGATGGACGGCGGGATGATCTGTCCCAGGGTGCCGGTGGCACAGATGGCGCCGGTGGCCAGTGACGGGTCATAGCCGCGTTTGAGCATGGTCGGCAAAGACAACAGGCCCATGGTGACGACGGTCGCGCCGACGATACCGGTGGAGGCGGCCAGCAGCATGCCGACGATGGTCACGGAAATTCCCAGCCCGCCGCGCAGCGAGCCGAACATCAGTGCCATGGCGTCGAGCAGCGTTTCGGCGACCTTGGACTTCTCCAGCAGCACGCCCATCAACACGAACAATGGCACGGCCAGCAGGGTCTGGTTGGTCATGGTGCCGTAGAGGCGGTTGGGCATCGCGGACAGGAAGCTGGCATCGAATACGCCCTGGGTAATGCCCAGTGCGTCCAGCCCCATGCCGAGTCCGGCGAAGGCAAGCGCGGTACCGGCCAGTGACAGCGCCACCGGATAGCCCAGCATCAGGACGATACAGATACACACGAACAGCAGCAGTGGCATGATCTCGAGCATTACACCAGCTCCTCATCGTGGTCAGGGGTGTCATCGCTCGCATGCGGGGAGGGCAGGCGGCCCATCAGGAACAGCAGGTGGCGGCCGGCTTCCGCCACGCCTTGCAACATCATCAGGATGGCGATGGCTGGAATCAGGGTCTTGAGCAGGTAGACGCCCGGCAGGCCGCCGGATTCGGGGGAGGCTTCCTTGATGCCCCAGGAATCGCCCACGTAACCGAGGCTGGAGAGCAGGATGAATGTCATCACCGGGAACAGCAGGAACAGGGTGCCGCCGAGATCGACCCACGACTTTCCGCGGTGCGACATGCGCTGATAGAAGATATCCACCCGCACATGGCCGTCGTGCTTGAGCGTGTAGCTGGCGGCGAGCAGGAAGACGGCCGCGTGCATGTACATCACGGATTCCTGCATGGGGATGCTGTTGATATTGAAGGCGTAGCGCAGCATCACGATGGTGAATTCGACCAGCATCATGATGACGACCAGCCAGGATACGCAGCGTCCCAGCCCCTCGGTCATGCGGTCGAGCCCTGTGAGCCAGCCGGGGGTAGAGGCATTGGCAGACATGGAGTCCCCTTGGCCTGCGGGTAGCAGGTGATGATTGTTGGTGTTGTTGTTGCTTTGCCGACAGCGTTTGCTGTGTCTTTACCAAGCGCTTGTGTTGCAAGCGATTGCTGGCAAGGTCGCCAATTCAGATGTTGCTCATGTTGTGGTCAGTCGCGGTGTGCAGCAAGCCGTGATGGCATTGCTTTGAACAACGCTATTCCACGCTTCATCCCTGTAAGTGACGTCGCTCGGATGCGGTATGTCATCAGTCATCGCTAAGTCAACGATTAATCCACGTCATTGGCAGACAAAGAGTAGCGAGCGGCGCCACAACAACAAATGGATCATTGGTCTGACAGGCTGACTTTGCCTTTGCTTACAGTGGGATAGGCGAAGCAATGCCGGCAGGCAGGCGAGTGATAGGGCAAGAAAGGTCGCGGCAGGTCGCGTTATGCGCATCCAACAGATAGCAAGCGATGCGCCGCAGACGCGGCGGCGGGCGCAAGCGTCATGGCACAGACAGCCGCTGGCAAGCCATGGATAGCTGGCGGAAGCTTGAGTCGTGAGAACCGGGCGTCAGAGAGGGAGAGGCAGACGTCAGGGATGCCTATGCAAGAGAGACAGGCGTCAGGCGAGCCCGATCGCCTTGCGGCATGCGGCTGGCAGATGGACTTCTACCGCAAGCGGCAGATGGTCGGAGAACAGGTGTGACAGCGTGGTCGGGTGGCTCAAGCGCAGCGTCGAGGAGACCAGGATATGGTCGAGCCCACGGCGTGGCTGCCAGGCCGGGTAGCTGTTGATGGCCTTGCTGGGGCGGGAATCGAGAGCCTCGCTGAACGCCTTGTGCTGACGAAGCTGGGCCAGCGTGCAATTGAGGTCACCCATCACGATGACATGCTTGAGGGGCGCGATCAGCTCGCCAAGGTACTGCAGCTGACGATGCTGGATACGGGCACCGAGTGCCAGGTGGGTGACGAAGACATGCAGAGCGTGTTCGCCCTCGCCGAAGCGGGCATGGATGGCCCCGCGCCCCGGCAGAGTGCCGGGCAGGCTGTGCTCTTCGAGATGACTGATCGGCAGGCGCGACAGCAGGCCGTTGCTGTGCTGAGCCAGGCGGCCCAGGTTGCGGTTGAGCTGCTGATAGCGATGCGGGAATTCGGCCGTCTCGGCCAGTGAATCGACCTGATTGACGTTGCCGGAGCGGAAACTGCCACCGTCCACCTCCTGCAGTCCGACGATGTCGTAGGGCGTGATGGCGGCGGCGATCAGCTCCAGACGCTTGCGGCGCATCGGGTGGGGCAGCACATGCTGCCAACCGCGGGTGACATAGTGATGCCACGCCGCGGTATGGATACCGACCTGCATGTTGAAGGTCAGCAGACGCAGGGGAGGTGCCGTCTCGTCGAGTCCGGCACCTTCCGTGGCGCTGGCGGCCACTGAGTCAGCAGCCGCTGCCATCAAGCGGCGTCCTTGCTGCCGGCTTTCTCTTCACGCACCTGCTCGACCAGCTCGTCGGTGATCTTGAGCATGTTCTGCAGTGAGCCTGCCGTGCTCGGCGAGATGACATAACGGCCATCCACGATCAGTGCCGGTACGCCCATGATCTTGTAGGCGCGCATCTGGGCGTGGGCCTGATTGACCTGGCTCTTCACGCCGAAGGAGGTCAGCGACTTCTTGGCGTCTTCTTCGCTGACGCCGTAGTCGCTGTAGAACTTGGCGATATCATCCGGGTCGGTCAGACGCTGGTGGTCCTGATGGATGGCATCGAAGAAGGCCTTGTGGGTCTCGTCGAGGATGCCCAGGTCCTTGGCGGCATAGAAGGCATAGGCGTGCTTGACCCAGTCCTGCCCCATGGTGGCCGGCAGACGGTTGAAGGTCACGTCACTCGGCAGCTCATCGACCCACGGCTCGAGGCTGGATTCCAGCTTGTAGCAGTGCGGGCAGCCATACCAGAACGCTTCGACCACTTCGACATTGCCCGCCGGCGCGTCGGTCTTCACCGGCTCGTCGAGTACCTGATAGTCCTTGCCGGCTTCAGCGGCGAACACGCTTGCTGACAGGCCAAGGCCCGCCACCAGAGTCAGTAGGGGTTTCCACTTCATGGAACATCTCCATCGGATTGAGGCATGCCCGGGCATGATACCCGGCAACATTAGTGATGCATCGAGTATGCGTGTCAGCCACCACTGCTGTCGAGACTGCCGAGCGGGACACGGCGGATCACTGTCGGGCCAGCCTAGCGCGACAAGGTTGACCGCTGGATGAACGCCGTTCGATCACGCCCCGTACAAGGCGTCGCTCGATCACGCGCCGTGAACGGCGTGCTGGTGCTGGTCGTCATCAAGTCAGTCGTACGCGACACCCGGCTGTACGGATGCCTCAGCGCAGGCCGTGGAGATATTCGGCCACCTGCTGCATGTCGCTGTCACTCATGCGCGCGGCGATGCTGCTCATGATGGCGTTCGGGTCATTGTCGCGGCTACCGTCGCGGAAGGCCTTGAGTGCTGACACGGTGTAGGCGGGGAATTGTCCGGCCAGCGCCGGGTAGCCTGCCGAGTCGATGCCTTCACCTCGCGGGCCATGACAGGCTGTGCAGGCCGCGATGCCGCGCTCGAGCGAGCCAGCCCGATACAGCACTTCGCCTGCACGGGCCGCCTCTGGCTCGGCCTGACCGCGATTGGCGGGCTGCGCGGCGTAGTGGGCCGCGATATCGGCGATGTCCTGATCGCTCAGGTTGTCGGCGATACCGGCCATCTGTGGTACCGAGCGGCGGCCATCCCGAATGTCGGCCGTCTGCTTGCGCAGGTAGTGGGCCTGCTGGCCAGCAAGATGGGGGAAGGCCGGGGTCGGCGAGATGCCCTGGGCGCCGTGACAGGCAGCACAGACGGCAGTCTTGGCCTTGCCTGCCGAAGCATCGCCGACCAGCGATTCGGCGGCGGCTCCCGTCGGCAAGGTGGCGGCCAATGTCGTGGCAGCAAGTGCCAGCAGCAGGCGCAAGGGGCGCTCGGGGATCTGCCTTGGTCTCATCAGCTCATCCATTTCACTGGTCCCTGTTCACGAAGAGGCCCGTTCGGGGCTTGTATCATCCGGCGTGGATGGTGGCCTCTGTCATTTCCCCGGAGCCCGCGCCGTGCTGCGCGCGGTGAGAAGTGCTCCCCCGCTCTCGCAGCCCGTGAGAGCAGGGTGGTACACTAGGCATCATGATCGTCATGCTGACCTTGCAGGCAGTATAGCGAATCCCCTCAGGGCGCGTGAGCGTGCCTGTCGTCAGTCGTGTCATCGCAGCAATCCAGTGCATCTTCCCGCTGTCGCCGGCAAGTTGCAGCGCCGATGGCAGGGCAGGCGGCACTCTTTTCGTTACACCGGTCGTTTCTTCTGCTCTCTCGTGATGTCGCGCGGGCGAGACGTCCGCCTTCAACAGGTATTCAGAACTCCCATGGCCGAATCAGCTCCTTCGACCCCCAAGCTCCATTATCGTCAGGCGCGCTTCCTGATCAGTGCCGCGACTCTGGCCCAGTGCCCGACGGACGTGGGTGCCGAAGTGGCCTTCGCGGGTCGCTCCAATGCCGGCAAGTCCAGCGCCATCAATGCGCTGACCTCGCAGAAGGCGTTGGCCCGTACCTCCAAGACCCCCGGCCGCACCCAGCTGATCAACTATTTCACCATCGGTGAAACGGGCCGCCATCTGGTCGACCTGCCCGGCTATGGCTATGCCAAGGTGCCGGACAAGGTGAAGCGCGAGTGGCAGTCACATCTGTCCAACTACCTGCGCAACCGCCAGTCGCTGCGGGGCCTGGTGCTGCTGATGGATGTACGCCATCCGCTGTCCGAATTCGACCAGATGATGCTGGGCTGGGCCGATGAGGCCAAGATGCCGGTGCATATCCTGCTGACCAAGGCGGACAAGCTGAAGCGCGGGCCGGCGGCGGCAAGCCTGCAGAAGGTGCGTCACGCGCTCAAGGAGTGGGAAGACCTGGTCACCGTGCAGCTGTTCTCGTCGCTGAAGTATTCAGGTGTGGAGCAGGTGCATGCCAAGCTCGACGAGTGGCTGGCGGACCCGTCGGTGATGGACGGCGTGGAAGAGATGGCGGGCGACGAGGCACCGCAGGACCCCTTCGACGACTGAAGGTGCAAGACGATCTGGGGCGAAGCCTCGAACTACGCCACCTTGCATGACGAAACGGCCACCCCTTGGGGTGGCCGTTTGCGTTACGACAGGCACGCTGTCACTGATGTTTGCGCTTCCCCCGGGGCCCATCACATGAACAGGCTGCGCGGTGCGCTGGGAATGGGGTCAAGACGGGTCAGAGAGCTCGTTTCCCTGGGCGCCGAGAGAATATGCGGGGCCTTCACCGTAGGCTCGACGACTTCCGGCATCGTCACGGCCTCGCTGGGGGCGAGCAGGCTGCGCATGGCCTCCTGTGGTGAGGCTGCCGGCGCCTCTTGCGCGCTGGATTGCAACGTCGCGAGGCTGGCACGACCACTGTAGACCGCCACGATGACCAGCAATGCGGATACCAGTACGATGGCCACGCCTTTCAGCAGAGCGCGGCTGGACTGCCGTGAGGGCGTCATGATCGGCGCATGCTGCTCCCCTTCACCATGCAGGGGTGGCCTCTGGGGAGAGGAAGATGACACACGGTAGCGCGGGAGTGAGTGGGTGCTCATGCTGGCCTCTCCTGTTGACGTCGAGGTGGCAGGCATCTCCCGGCGCAGTCTCAGGAATCTCAGACAGGATTCAACATCGACGACGGCGGGAAACTTGTACATGAAATATGGTTGAAGCGTCATTTTTGTACAAGTTTTAATTCACTCAGTCATTCCGCTACTTGCTCTGCCACTCAGTTACTCCCTCACTCAGTCATTCAGGCGCGCAATCAGCGCCGGCAGCTCGCGAACGTGCGAGATGACATGTACACCTGCCGGGACGGGGCCCGGGGCACCCTGACCCTTGACGTCGATCCAGGCGGCCTGCATACCCAGGCGCGCGGCAGGCAATGCATCCTCTTTCCATGAGTCACCGACATGCAGGGTGGTGGAGGGGCGGCTGCCCAGGCGTGCCATGGCGGCGAGAAAGGGACGTGCATCCGGCTTGGGCGCCAGCCATTCGCCGGCGGCGATGCTGAACTCGAAGTGATGGTCCAGCGCGAGGCGAGCCAAGTCGACATTGCCATTGGTGATGGCACCAAGGCGGTAATCGTGGGCGAGGGAGTCGAGCAGTTCGCTGGCTTCCGGGAAGGGCGTCAATTCGTGACGCAGCGCCAGGAAGCGCTCGATGGCGGCGCGTGACCAGTGGCCCGCCTGCTCATCATCATGCCCGGCATCACGCAGCATGGCGTGCATGGCCTCGCGGCGCAGCCAGGTGAAATCACCGCGGCGTAGCGGGTGCTCCAGCCCCAGCGCCATGCGGCGGCGGGTGTATTCCTCGAGGGGGAAGTCGTTGGCATGGCCGATCTCGCCATCCAGCCAGGCGTAATGCTCGGCCTCGGCGCGCTCCATCACCGCGCGATTCGCCCAAAGGGTGTCATCGAGATCAAAGGTCAAGGCCGTCAGACGAGGTGCGTTGGCAGGCGTCACAGGGTGTCATCCTTGAGCGGGGCATCAGTGGGGAAGGTGGTGGCAGTGTCTGATGTTGCCGTCTCTGATCCGCGCTGGCGGCGGGCGCGAGGGTGGGCCTGATCATAGGCACTGGCCAGTTGCTGCCAGTCGAGGCGGGTATAGACCTGGGTGGTCGAGAGGTGGGCGTGTCCCAGCAGTTCCTGCACGGCGCGCAGGTCGCCGCTGGATTCGAGCAGATGACTGGCGAAGGAGTGGCGCAGGCGGTGTGGGTGCAGATGCTCGGGCAGGCCGCGTTCTTTCGCCTGCGCCACCAGCCTGAGCTGAACCCCACGCTGGCCGAGGCGGCGGCCCTGCTGGCCGACGAACAATGCCGGCTCGTCCTGGGCGGCGAGCTGGCCGCGCACCATCAGCCAGGCATCCAGCGCCTGGCGGGCGCGTGAGCCGATCGGCAGCTGGCGGGGCTTGTCGCCCTTGCCGCGCACGCGCAGGCGGCGGGTTTCCAGCATGTCGAGGTCGAGGCTGACCAGCTCCGAGAGACGCAAGCCCGCGCCGTAGAGCAGTTCCAGCATCGCCTGATCGCGGATCGCCAGTGGCGTGCCGTCATGTGGGCAGTCGAGAAAGCGTGCCAGGCTGTCGATATCCACCGGGCGTGGCAGGTGGTCCGGCAGGCGCGGGGTCTGCACCAGCCCCGCCGGGTTGTGTGGCAGCACATCCTGCTCGACCAGCCAGCCACAGAAGCGGCTGATCGCCGCGCGCCGCCGCGCCAATGAGCGTGGCGCGAGGCCACGACTGCGCTCGGCACCCAGAAAACGCCTGAGTGTCGGTACGTCCAGCGCCTGCCAATCCTTCGGCAGGGGCGCCGCGTCCTTTTCACCAGCGGCGCTGCTGTCCGCTGCGGGGCGCAGCATGAAGGCGGTCAACGCCTGCAGATCACGCGCGTAGGCGCTGACGGTCGCGTGGCTGCTGTCGAGGGCAAGCTCTGCCAGAAATTCCCGGCAGGTCGCGGACAGCGTCTGCTCGGCGGCAAGGCGCTCGGCGTCGCTCGCTGAGGTGCCATCGGTGGATATATCGACGGCTGAAGCGCCGTGGGCTGACTTGAGGCGGCTCATCGGCTGGCCTGGTCGTCACGGCTCGAGGAGCGCAGAGGCGGCTGGCCCGGGGCATCGCGGCCCAGGCAGCGGGCCAGCACGTCACCGAGGTATTCGGGAAACAGGGTGTCGAGACCGGCACGGAACTGCTCGGCGTCGGCACTCGCCACCACCAGATAGCCCAGGCACTCACCACGGGTCAGGCGCACGATGACGGCGGAGCCGCGCGTGGCATCGGCCTGGCTTGCATCGACGAGGTCTGCACAGTCGGTGCCGAGTGGCCACTGATGATCGGGCAGCAAAGCTTCCCAGCGCGTGCGTGGCATGGCCAGGCAGCGGCTGGCACGACCCTCGAGCAGCCGCTCGAACTGCTCGCCGCGCGCATCCTCAAGCGCTCGGCGCGGCGGCTGTGCCGAAGCATCGGCATCGCGCTGCCACAGGCAGACGGCCGCGATGTCGAACAGCTCGCTGAGGCGTGTAGACAGCGTCTCGGCCAGCGCATCATCGGACTCGGCATCGAGCAGATCCAGCACCAGCTGACGCAGACGTTGATAGCGACTCTCGTTGTCGCGCGCAGCGGTCAACAGCTCCTCGAGGCGCTCTTCTGCCTGATCGGTCCGCCCGCGCAGATCATGTACCAGCCGCTCCAGCAACGAGATGCTGCCGCCGCGCGCTTCCGGGTGTGGCACCCGCATGCGTTGCAGCAACCCTTCACGCCCCTCGAAGAAGTCGGGGTGCGTGGCCAGCCATTCGGCGACCCGATCCGGGTCCAGCGTGCGCGGGCGACGTGACACGGGTGACTCGGCCATGTGGGGCTCCTTGCGGACGGTTGGTAGCGAGACGCTGTCGGCCATGTCGTCGGCAGCGTCACTCGGCTGGGGCTGGCGATCTACAGGATGATGCGGCCTTCGAAGACGGTCTCGGCGGGACCGGTCATGAACACCGGCTGGCCGTCGCCAGCCCATTCGATGCTCAGGGTGCCGCCTGGCAGCGTGACATTGACCGGACTTGCCAGCAGACCACGGCGAATGCCGGAAGCGACCGCCGCACAGGCGCCGGTGCCACAGGCCAGCGTCTCGCCGACACCGCGTTCGAAGACACGCAAGCGCGCTTCGTGCGGCGTGACGACCTCGAGGAAACCGGCATTGACGCGCTTGGCGAAGCGCGGATGCGCCTCGATCAGCGGGCCGAGCGTCAGCACCGGGGCCTGTTCGACGCTGTCGACCAGCAGCACCGCGTGGGGGTTGCCCATCGAGACGACGCCGATTTCCAGCGTCTCGCCGTCGACGTCCAGGGTGTGCACCGGCAGGTCGGCCTCGGCCTCGAAGGGCAGCGCGGCGGGGGCGAAGCGCGGCGCGCCCATGTCGACGCGCACCCGCCCATCCTCGGCGACGACCAGAGTCAGCGGGCCGCCGGCCGTCTCGACGCGAATCTCGCGCTTGGTGGTCAGGCGCTGTTCACGCACGAAGCGCGCGAAGCAGCGCGCCCCGTTGCCGCAGTTCTCGACTTCACTGCCATCGGCATTGTAGATGCGATAGCGGAAGTCCATGTCCGGGTCGCGGGGCGGCTCGACCACCAGCAGCTGGTCGAAGCCGATGCCGAAGTTGCGGTCCGCCAGACGGCGGATATCGGCATCGCGCAGGCGACTGCGCTGCGAGATCAGGTCAATGACCATGAAGTCATTGCCCAGTCCGTGCATCTTGGTGAAGTTTACCAGCATCAGGCATCACCTTCCGGCAGCAGTTGCTCGCCGGTCCACAGTTCTTCGAGGCGCTCACGACGACGCACCAGGTGCATCTCGGGGCCATCGACCATCACCTCGGCAGGGCGACAGCGGCTGTTGTAGCTCGAGGCCATCACGAAGCCGTAGGCACCGGAAGAGCGCACGGCGAGCAGGTCGCCCGGCGCGATGGCCAGTTCGCGGTCCTTGCCGAGGAAGTCACCGGTCTCGCAGACCGGGCCGACCACATCGTAGCTGGCGGTCTTGCGCGTCTCACGCGTGTCGACGGTGACGATGTTCTGCCACGCCTGATACAGCGACGGGCGGATCAGGTCATTCATGCCGGCATCGATGATGGCGAAGTTCTTCTCTTCTCCGGGCTTGAGGTACTCGACGCGGGTCAGCAGCACGCCGGCGTTGGCGGCGATGGAGCGACCCGGTTCGAACAGCAGGGTCATCTCGCTGCCGTGCTCATAGCGGGCCAGACGCTCCAGCAGGGCGCTGGCGTAGGCGAAGGGCTCCGGCGGGGTCTCGCTCTGGTAGGGCACGCCGAGGCCGCCGCCGAGGTCGAGGTGCTCTATGACGATGCCGCGTTCGCGCAGGCGATCCAGCAGCACCAGCAGGCGTTCGAGGGAATCGAGGAAGGGCGCCAGCTCGGTCAACTGGGAGCCGATATGGCAGTCGGCACCGACTACCTGCACGTGCTCCATGGCGTTGGCGATCTCGTAGACCTCCAGCGCCTGCTCGACCGGAATGCCGAACTTGTTGGCCTTGAGGCCAGTGGAGATGTACGGGTGGGTGCCGGCATCGACGTCGGGATTGATGCGCAGTGATACCGGCGCGACGCGTCCGAGACGGCCCGCGACAGCGTTGAGGCGCTCAAGCTCCGGCAGCGACTCGACATTGAAGCACTTGATGCCCAGCTCCAGCGCACGCTCCATCTCGCCTGCCTGCTTGGCAACGCCGGAGAACACCACCTTGGCGGGGTCGCCGCCGGCCTTGATGACGCGCTCCAGCTCTCCGGCGGAGACGATGTCGAAGCCGGCGCCCAGACGTGCCAGTACATTGAGCACCGCCAGGTTGGAATTGGCCTTCACGGCATAGCAGATGAGATGCGGGTGGTCGCCCAGCGCATCCTGATAGGCCTTGAAGTGGCGCTCGAGCGTGGCACGGCTGTAGACGTAGCACGGCGTGCCGAACTGCTCGGCCAGCGTGGCGAGCGAGACGTCTTCGGCGTGCAGCACGCCATCCTGATAAACGAAGTGATCCATGGTCCGGCCTGCAAGATGTCGCGCCGGCGGGCATCACCCGCCGGAGATGAATAAGGGGGCTCAGGCGTCGCTGCCGGAAATCCCGGCAGCGGCGGTGTTCTCTGCCTCGGAGGCGTCTGGTGCCGGCGCGGGAGCTTCGGCGCGCTGGCCACCGGCGTCAGCGTCCGCCGGCAGATAGAGCGGGCCTTTCTGGCCGCAACCGGCCAGCAGGCCAGCGCCCAGCAGCAGCGCCGCGAAGGTGCGAAGTGTATGACGGGCGGACTGGCTCATCAGATGACGCATCGGGCGGCCTCCTGGCAGCAAGCGATAGAGCGATGCAGGCCCGGTTGCCATGGGTGGCGACCAGGCCCGAAAGAGGATGATCAGGCGCGCGAGGCCAGGGCGTCACGCGCACGCTGTACGGCAGCGCGGACCTGGTTCGGCGCGGTGCCACCGATGTGATTGCGCGCCGCGACGGAGCCTTCCAGCGTCAGCACGTCGAAGACGTCCTGCTCGATGGTGTCGGAGAACTGCTGGAGCTCTTCCAGGGTCATCTCGGACAGGTCGCGCTGCTGTTCGATGCCGAAGGCGACGGACTTGCCGACGATCTCGTGGGCATCACGGAAGGCGACGCCCTTGCGCACCAGGTAATCCGCCAGGTCGGTCGCGGTAGCGAAGCCCTTGCTGGCCGAGGCGTACATGTTCTCGGACTTGGCGCGGATCGCCGGGATCATGTCGGCGAAGGCGCGCAGGCTGCCGCGCACGGTATCGATGGTATCGAACAGCGGCTCCTTGTCTTCCTGATTGTCCTTGTTGTACGCCAGCGGCTGGGACTTCATCAGGGTCAGCAGGCTCATCAGGTGGCCATAGACACGGCCGGTCTTGCCGCGTACCAGCTCCGGCACGTCCGGGTTCTTCTTCTGCGGCATGATGGAGGAGCCGGTGCAGAAGCGGTCCGGCAGGTCGATGAAGTCGAACTGGGCGCTGGTCCACAGCACCAGCTCTTCGCTCATGCGTGACAGGTGCATCATCAACAGGCTGGCGAAGCTGGTGAATTCGATGGCGAAGTCACGGTCGCTGACCGAATCGAGGCTGTTCTCGGTCGGACGGTCGAAGCCGAGCAGCTCGCTGGTGACATGACGGTCGATGGGGAAGGTGGTGCCGGCCAGCGCCGCGGCGCCCAGCGGCAGCACGTTCATGCGCACGCGGCAGTCACGCAGGCGGTCCTGGTCGCGCGCGACCATTTCCTGCCAGGCCAGCAGGTGGTGGCCGAAGGTGACCGGCTGGGCGCTCTGCAGGTGAGTGAAGCCCGGCATGATGGTGTCGGCTTCCTGCTCGGCCAGTCCCAGCATGCCTTCGCGCAGACGCGTCAGTTCGGCGTCGATGGCGTCGATCTCGTCACGCAGATAGAGGCGGATATCGGTGGCGACCTGGTCGTTGCGTGAACGGCCGGTGTGCAGCTTCTTGCCGGTGATGCCGATCTTGGCGGTCAGGCGTGCCTCGATGTTCATGTGCACGTCTTCCAGCGCCACGGACCACTCGAATTCGCCCCGCGCGATCTCTTCACTGATTTCCTTCAGTCCCGCGATGATGACGTCGCGTTCTTCTTCGCTCAGCACGCCGACACCGGCCAGCATGGTGGCATGGGCGATGGAGCCCTGGATGTCGTGCTGCGCCATGCGCTGGTCAAAATCGACGGAGGCGGTGAAACGTGCCACGAAGGCATCGGTCGGCTCGCTGAAGCGGCCGCCCCAGGACTGATTGGTAGATTCGCTCATCGGGATCTCGAATTGTGGTGACGTGTCCAGAGTTCGGCGTCCGGTGCACGGTCGCGCAGCCGGTATCGTTGACCTTGGAGTGTACCAGACTCCTGCGCGTGGGCGAGGGGCCGCGGCCAGTCCGGCGGATCGCAGGAAAGCGTGCCACGGATTTTCCCCCTGAGGTGACTGGCTTTATGATAAGTGTCATCAGAGGGCAGCGCTGTCCGTCAGTCAGGTTTGCTCAACAACTTCGAATCAGATGGCGTGCGTTGCGCGCCAGCAAGGAGAATGCCGTGCCCCGCCGTGAGATTCTGCGTATCGCGACCCGCAAGAGCCTGCTCGCCCTGTGGCAGGCCGAACACGTCAAGGCGCGACTCGAGGCCCTGCATCCTGGCTTGAGCGTCGAGTTGGTGCCGATGTCGACGCGTGGTGACAAGATTCTCGATACCCCGCTGGCCAAGATCGGTGGCAAGGGCCTGTTCGTGAAGGAGCTGGAAGAGGCGATGCTCGACGGTCGCGCCGATATCGCCGTGCACTCCATGAAGGACGTGCCGATGCACTTCCCGGAGTCGCTGGGACTGGCGGTGATTCTCGAGCGTCACGCCCCGACAGACGCCTTCGTGTCCAACACCTGTGCCAACTTCGATGCCCTGCCGCAGGGCGCGCGCCTGGGCACCTCCAGCCTGCGTCGTGGTCTGCAGGCCAAGGCGGCACGCCCGGACCTGGAAGTGCTGAGCCTGCGCGGCAATGTCCAGACGCGTCTCGGCAAGCTGGATGCCGGCGAGTTCGACGCCATCATCCTGGCCACTTCCGGCCTGCAGCGCCTCGAGCTGGATGCGCGCATCACCGCCGAGATGGACGCCGAGACCTGCCTGCCAGCCTGTGGTCAGGGCGCGCTCGGCATCGAGTGCAACCTGCAGGACGAGGAGATTCTTGCGCTGCTCGAGCCGCTGGCCCATGAAGACTCCAGCCGTTGCGTGCTGGCCGAGCGCGCCATGAACACGCATCTGGAAGGTGGCTGTCAGGTGCCGATCGGCGGCTATGCCGTGCTCGAGGAAGGCGGCAGTCAGCTGTGGCTGCGTGCGCTGGTCGGCAATCCCGACGGAACGGTCATTCTGCGCGCCGAGGCGCGTGGCCCGTCCGATGCACCGGAAGCGCTGGGCGTCGCCGTTGCCGAAGACCTGCTCTCCCAGGGCGCCGGCGAGATTCTGGCGGCGGTCTACGGCGACGCTCGTGGCTGAGGTGCCAGCGATGGCAAAGGCGTCGCGTCTTGAGGTGTTGACGACGCGGCCGGGCTCGCGCGGAGCGGTTCTCGATGCGATGCTGAGCGAGGCCGGCTGCGAGGTGGAGTGCCTCAAGCTGATGGCGCTCGAGGCCTTGCCACTGGAACCCGCTGCGCGCCAGGCTATCATCGATGTCGATCTGTATCGCGGCGTGATCGTGATCTCGCCCCAGGCCGCCGGTTATCTGGCCGATTGGCTGGAGGAGTGGTGGCCGCAGCTGCCCGAAGGCATCAGCTTCTATGCCGTCGGCGCGGCCACTGCCGAAGTGCTGCATTCGCGGTTGGGCGTGTCGGTGCGTGTCCCGCCGCGCGCCACGCGCGGTGAGCATGCCGAACGCGATGCGCCGGTCGGTACCACCAGCGAAGCCTTGCTGTCGCTGCCGTCGCTCAGAGCGCTTGCGGGTCAGCGCTGGTTGCTGGTGGCCGGTGAAGGCGGGCGTCCGTTGCTGGAAGAAACGCTGGTGGCACGGGGCGCTCAGGTCACGCGTCTGGCACTTTATCGACGCCTTCCGTTGGCTTTGTCGCCGCAACAGGCTGGCCGTCTGGCGGCGGGCGCGTATGATGCAATGGTGGTGACCAGCAATGAACTGCTCGAGACGGTGATGGCGTCGGTGACGCCGCAGGCCTTGCACCAACCGCTAATCGTGTCGAGCCACCGTTTGGCTACACTGGCACACGCTCATGGTTTCGAGCGCGTGACGGTCGCCGAGGACGCTTCACCCGGGGCCCTGACGCAGGCAGTACTTCGCGCCTGCGCCCCCATCAGCAAGACTCGCCATGCAGTGACCGGCGCCACTGCGCCTGGTCCGCGTGAGGCCATCGATTCCCAAGAATCCGGAAAAGGGCAAGCGTAGATGAGCAACCGAGAACACGATCAGGAAGATAACGGCTCTGCCGGCATGACGCCCGGCAAGTCGGGCGACAAGGATGCTGCCGCTCGCGCATCAGATGCTTCTTCCGTTTCCGGCGTTTCCGCCGATGACACTGCCTCTGGCCGCCCTGGCGCCGAGGCCTCCCGTTCGTCCTCTCCCTCGTCATCCGACACGGCTGATGCCCCGCGCGAGCGCCGCTCGCGAAGTGGGCGCAATCGTCGTGGGCGTAGCAAGGGGCAGGGCAGCTCCTCCTCTTCAACCTCATCCTCCACTGCCAGTGAGTCCACGCCCGTGAGCCAGACTTCAGACGACAACGCATCGACGCCTTCCGGCGCAAAATCGCCGCTTCCGGAGCGTAGCGAACCCGCCAAGGAGGCGTCTGCCGCCAAGCCGAGTGCTGGCAAGGCCTCTTCCAGCAAGGCGTCTCCCGGCAAGTCCTCCGCGCCGGCTGGCAAGACGGCCAGCGCCGGTGGTGCAGGCCTGGGTGCCACGGCGGCTCCCGGCACGCCGCCGCCCGGCGAGTCTCAGGGCAAGAAGAGCAAGGCCGGCAGCATCGCGCTGGTTCTCGTCATCCTGCTGGCCATCGTGGTCGCGGTGCTGGCGTGGTTCGGCTGGCAGCGTCTGAATGCGCTGCCGGATGCCCAGGGCCTCGACAAGCAGGTCAGCGAGAGCGTGACCCAGCAGGTCGGTCAGGTCTCCAGCAAGGTCGAGGGTCTGTCGAGCACGCTTGAGAAGAACGAATCCCGCGTCAGCGAGCTCGACAAGCGTCTGTCCAGCGAAAGCCAGGACACCGAGCAGGCCCTCAACAAGGTGCTCGAGGAGCTCAGCAAGTCCCAGCAGACCGACGCGCGTGACTGGCACTATGCGGAAGCCGAGTACCTGCTGCGCCTCGCCAACCAGCGTCTGCAGCTGGAGCGTGACGTGAACGGTGCCGATGCGCTGCTCGAGAACGCCGATGCGCGCATCGCGGCGGCCAACAACCCGGCGCTGCTGCCGGTGCGCAAGGCCATCCAGTCCGAACTGGCCAGCCTGGACAGCGTGCCGCGCGTCGATCGCAGCGGTATCTATCTTGCGCTGCTTGCCGAGCAGGAACAGCTGGCGCGTCTGCCGCTCAAGCAGGACGTGGCCGAGATCGCCGCCAAGGTCGAGAACGACGCAGCGCCGACAGGCGGTTGGCAGCAGCAGCTGGCCCGCTTCGGCAACGAGCTGAAGGATCTGGTCACGGTGCGTCGTCATGACGAGGCACTGGAAGCCCTGATCACGCCGGAGCAGGAATCCTACCTGCGTCAGAACGTGCGTCTGGTGCTGGAGCAGGCGCAGCTGGCGCTGCTCAAGGAAGAGCCGAAGCTCTACCAGGCCGCCATCGACAAGGCCATCACGCTGGTCAATGGCTACTACGACACCAAGACCGATGGCGTGCAGAATGCCGTCGCCAAGCTGGAAGAGCTCAAGAGCAAGACCATCCGTCCGGAGCTGCCTGACATCTCCGCCTCTCTGAGCAAGCTGCGTGAGCTGATCGAGCGTCGCGCCCAGCAAGGGGGTGGCAACGCATGAGAGTCCTGATACTGCTGATCATCATCGGGCTGGCCATCGGTGCCCTGTTCGGGCAACTGATGCAGGCCTTCCCGGGCTACTGGCTGATTCGCGTCGGCGATACCTCGGTCCAGACTTCCTTCTGGTTCGGCTTGATCCTGCTGTTCGCGGGCTTCGTGGTGCTGCACTTCGGTCTGCGCCTGCTGTCGCGCTTCGCGCATCCGTTCTCCCGCCTCAAGGTATGGAACAGCCGTACCCGGCACCGCAATGCCACGCGCAAGACCGTACGGGGCCTGGTGGCGCTGGCCGAAGGCCGCTGGAAGCGGGCCGAGAAGTCGCTGACCCACTCGGCGGAAGATTCCAGCACGCCGCTGGTCAACTACCTGTCCGCTGCCCTGGCCGCGCACTATCAGGGACGTTTCGAGCAGGCGGATACGCTGCTCAAGCGGGCGCATGAGTCCACCCAGGGCTCCGAGAGCGCAGTGGGTCTGGTGCAGGCGCAGCTGATGCTGGACCGCCAGCAGCATGAACAGGCGCTGGCGACCCTGACGCGTCTCGACAAGCAGCTGGGCGAGCACCCGCAGGTGCTCAAGCTGCTCAAGCAGGCCTATCTGGCGGTCAATGACTGGGATGGTCTACGTCGTCTGATGCCGCGTCTCGACAAGCAGGACCTCATCTCCCCCGAGGAGAAGAAGGAGCTGGAACAGCGTGCCTATGTGGCGCTGATCCAGCAGGCCGCGCGCAATCCGGAGGACATCGAGCGCGTGCGCAACCTGTGGGCCGACATGCCGGACCACCTGCGCACCGACGTGAATCTGGTCGCGCTCTACGCCGAGGCGCTGATCGCCGGTGGCCAGGAAGGCCTGGCCGAGCGTCTGCTGCGTCACTCCCTCAAGGAGTGCTGGGATTCGCGTCTGGTGCTGCGTTACGGCCTGCTGGACGTGGATGCACCGCGTCAGCTGGTGTATGCCGAGAAGTGGCTGCAGGAGCGTCCGAATGATCCGGATCTGCTGCTGTCGCTGGGCCGACTGGCCCTGCGCAACGCCAGCTGGGGCAAGGCTCAGGAGTACTTCGAGGCTAGCCAGCGCCAGCGTCCGAGCGGTACGGTGTGTGCTGAACTCGCGCGTCTGTTCGCCAACCTGGGCGAGCACAACAAGAGTCAGCTCTACTACCGTCAGAGCGTCGAGCTGCTGGATCGCTCACTGCCGGCCCTGCCGCAGCCGAGCAAGGACAACGTCTGAGGAGCGGCCGTCGAGTGCCGGCCGCCTGGTGCCAACCAAGGCATGACAGGCGTCATGCAGGCTGGCGGACAAGACACTCGGCGGCTTGCACGATGTTTCCTTGTTTGATGAAAGCTATTGCCCAATTGCACCGGCCGCGCTGTCGGCCGGTGATGCAGGTTTCTCTCCGGGGTATCCTGGTTCACACGCCGTGTGACGGGATGCCCTTCTTTTTGCCCGCATGACGGGCGCTGTGGACATTCTCATCCAGGTTGTCGCCCTTCCAGCACGTCGCTGTGAAGTGTCGGTGGGTGCATGCGGGCATGGGCATGGACGGCTCCGGATTTCTCGTTGCTGACCCGGCAACGATGCGTCCGGGCCCTCACGGCCAGAGCGTGAGCGTGTGGCGCTGGCTGGAAGCGTTTCCTCCGTGCGATGATTCTGCGTGTCGGATGCGCCCATGCACGTGGCGCATCTACGGGCCGGGTCCGGTCCGTTTCCCCAAGCGATGATGGAGTCTGCATGTTGCATAAGTCCCTGGCCCTGATGGGCGCCTCTGTACTGGCCGTGTCACTGGCCGGTTGTGCCGCTACCGGTAACAGCTCTTCCAGCAACGCCGCCAGCTCTTCCAGCTCGTCCAGCTCCATGATGAGCCTCGCCAGCAGCATGCTGAGCAGCCAGACCGGCCAGTCCCTGCCGGCGGCCGACCTGATGTCCAGCCTGACCTCCCAGCTGGGTGTGTCCTCCACTCAGGCGCTGGGTGGCTCCGCTGCCATGCTGGCTCTGGCCCAGTCCCAGCTTGGTACCAGCGCGACCTCCGAGCTGTCCACTGATGTGCCGCAGCTGTCCAGCTTGACCAGCAGCAGCTCGCTGTCCACGCTCTCCAGCCTGGCGAGCCTGAGCGGCAACGACAATGCCACGGCATTGGCCAGCACCGTCGGCAATGTCGATGACAGCGCGTCTCTGGACAGCGCCTTCTCCGCGCTGGGCATGGACAGCAGCATGGTCTCCCAGTTCGCGCCGGTGCTGCTCAGCTACATGGGCGGTGAAGGCGTCAGCTCGACGCTGCTGAGCTCGCTGTCCAGCGTGTGGGGCACCGGCTCCTGAGCCAGCGCCTTGCATGAGGTGTGAGGCAGCGTTTCATGCCCACACATGAAAACGCCCCCGAGCCAGTGGCTCGGGGGCGTTTTCGTTTCAGTACGGCTGCCTGCGCAGGCAGCCGTGTCGGGATAGCCGTGTCGGGATAGTGCAGGCGCTCGATCAGTCGCCGTCGGCATCCGGTTGGGTGGTCTGACGGATGCGCTGTTCCTCGGCATCCACGACTTCGCCGTCTTCGGTGGCATGACGCGTCAGCGGCTTCTCCTCGCGACGCTTGGCGACCTTGGCGGCTGCCTCGCGCTGCTCGGGGGTCTTCGGTTGACCGGCAGCGGAGCCATCGATCACGAACGGCGCCTGCATGGTGCGCACGTTGGCCGGCGGCGCGCCACCGTCCTTGTCCTGCCCGAAGTACATGGTCATGTGCGGGAACGGGATCTCGATGCCAGCAGCGTCGAAGTGCTGCTTCACGAGCTTGTTGTACTCGCGGCCGATGGCCCACTGGTTGCCCGGGGTGGTCTTGATCATCACGCGGATGTTGACCGAGCTGTCGGCCAGGGCCGAGACGCCGGCGATGGTGACCGGCTCGAGGATCTCCGGACCATAGCTGCTTGCCTCGAGCTCATCGAAGGCCGCACGCAGGTGCACGATGGCGTGGTCGACATTCTCGCGATAGGAGATGCCGTATTCGCCGACATGGTAGGCGAAGTCACGCATGTAGTTGGAGACGGTATCCACCGACGAGAACGGCACGATATGGAAGGTGCCGGACAGGTCGCGGATACCCACTGAGCGAATGGTCAGGCGTTCCGCGGTGCCGGTCACGCCACCGGCGGTGACCACATCGCCGGTGTTGATGGCGTTCTCCAGCTGGATGAACACCCCGGTGATGATGTCCTGCACCATCTTCTGGGCGCCGAAGCCGATCGCCAGACCCAGTACCCCGGCGCCGGCCAGCAGCGGCGCGATGTCGATGCCGATCTCGGACAGCACGATCATCGCGGTGAAGACGATCATCGCGATGGCGATGGCATTGCGGAACAGCGCCAGCAGGGTCTCCACCCGCGAGGACGGCTTGCCCTTGCCGGTGTCCGGATTGAGCTTGTGCTCGATCAGGCTGGCGATACCGACCCAGATCGCGATGGCGAAGGCGAGAATGAACAGCACATGGAAGATGCGCGACAGCAGCAGGGCACCGGCATCGGTCGCCAGCCACTCGCCGAGCGCCACGATGTGCCAGGCATTCAGCACCATGCCGATTACCACGATCAGAATGATGGCGCGCATGATGCGCAGCGCGGTGGGAATGTAGGAGTTGAGACGCTTCTCGAGCAGCGGCAGCTGGCCGCGCAGCTTGTCGGAGATCTGGATGCGCTTGCCGATCAGCTGCGTCACCACGCGCGACAGCAGAGCACCGCCGCCGATGGCGAGCAGCGTCTTGAGCGTCGCTCCCATCATGAACGGCAGCGCCTCTTCCGGCGTGGTCTGAGAGATGATGAACAGGGTGGCGAAGTAGGCCAGTGCGATCAGGTGCCAGGTGCGTGCCAGAATGCGCAGACACACGGCGATGAGCGCGTTGTTCGCCTCGCGGGCTTGAGTGAGCAGGCGGTCACGCAGAATGATGCGATTGCGCGAGATCACCACGATGGCCCAGATGAGGGTGATGGCCATGATCAGCAGATTGACGAAGCTGCCGACGGCCGGTGCCAGGTTGTTGTTGACCATCGGCACCACGACCAGGATGCCGTAGCCGATGAAGCCGGCCAGCATGGCCAGTGAGCGGTTCCAGTAACGCGCCACGTCATCTGGCATCGGCAGCAGACGCAGCCCCTTGTAGCCGGAGGAGAACAGCATGCGCATCAGGGCCTTGAACAGCTCGATCACCAGGTAGGCGTTCAGGAACATCGACTCGCGCTGACCGATCACGCCCTGTTCGCCATAGGCGAAGATGGCGAGCAGATAACCGCCGAGGAAGGCGAGACCGATGACCGCGATGTCCACCACCGCCGCGACGAGCACCGCCAGCAGGGTGCGCAGCAGCGGGCTGCGGTGCTGGCCATCCAGTGACCACTGGCCGACGCGCGAGAACAGCGGCTTGGCGAGTCTGCGCAGCACGAGGAACAGCGCGATGGTCGAGATGACGACCAGCCCGAGGCTGATGGCCTCGCTGGTGAAGCGACTCCAGTCGAACTCGTCGGCGTCCTCGTTGGCCAGGCCATCGAGGGTGCCCAGCATGCGGTCCAGCGTGGCGGAGAGATCCGCGACCAGGTCCTGGCTGATGGCGGCCAGCTGGCGCGACAGTGACGGCGAGTCCTCGCTCAGGGTGACGTCTTCCCCCGCCACCTCGACGGCTTGTTCACTCGCCTTGCTGTCCAGCTGCCGCAGGCCTTCGATCAGGGCCTCGCGCTGACTGGGGTCTTCCAGCAGCGTGGCCAGGCTCTCATAGGAGGATGTCGCGCCTTCGCCGCTGCCGTCTTCGGACGGGGCGGCAAGGGACAGGCTGCTGAACCCGAGGCTCAGCACCATCAACAGCATCATCAGGCCGGACATCAGCCAGGCAGGTCGCCATGAGTCCGGTTGGCGCGAGGCAGCAAGGGCGGGAGGGGAGTGCGGGGGTGTCGGAATCGCCACAGATGGCTTCTCCATGTCGGTGAGTGTGTGAGGCATCGGGGTAGAAAGTGAGAGCAGGCTCCGGAGGTACATCAGAGGCTCGCAAGCATCCCATCGATAACGCGAGGTTCTGTCAGATAGATGTTGAAGGGGCGTCTCGCACGTCCTGCGCGCACGCCGAGCGAGAGTCCATCCTTCAGTTATCGGGGCACTTGGTGCTATCCCAACCCCTGTGGGGACTCCGCCAGAGACATTCTTGCGCCCAGCCTGCGGCAGGCGCCGCCAACCTTCAAGGTCTTCAGGCACTCCTCGGAGGAGAGGCGTGACCTGCTGCCACGCAGGATATTGCAATGTCGCGTTGCATGAACTGGTGTGGTGAGTCGCAAGGCGAGTCGGTATTGTTGCGATTGATTATTATTCGTCGTTCAGGTGTGATCGTCATGCGCACAGAGGGCCTTGCGGTATCGTCCTGCGCAGGGTCACGTCTGCCTTCGCTTGAGTGCGAGATCCTTTTCTTCATTTCGGAGTACTGCATGACCGTCTCGTCGACTGCTTTTACTGCTCGTGGCATGACCCGTCCTGCATGGTTCAAACAGGGCCTGATGGCGACCTTGGCGGTAGCGCTGATGGGGGCTTCCCTGTCTGCCGAGGCACGCAGTGTCGAGACGGCCTACGGTGAGCTGGATATCGAGGGCACGCCGCAGCGTGTCGTCACCCTGTACGAAGGCGCGCTGGATGTGGCCGTCGCCAGTCAGGTGACGCCGCTGGGTGCCGTGACCACGCGCGGCGGTGATGGCGTGGCGAGCTATATCCAGCCGCAGGTGCCGGACATCAAGATCGTCGGCACGCCGCGTGAATTCAATCTCGAGTCGATCGTGGCGCTCAAGCCGGACCTGATCCTGGCACCGCCGGGCCTCGACAAGACCCAATACCAGCTGATGTCGCGTCTGGCACCGACCATCGTGCCGAGCGCTTCGGCGCTGAGCCAGCAGGGCTGGAAGGAGCAGAGTCGCGTCTATGCCGAGGCGCTGGGCGAGACGGCCGAAGCGGAACTCGAGACACGTCTGGCCGCCATCGACGCGCACACCGCGCGTCTGAAGGCCGAGATGACCACCCCGGAAACCGCCAGTCTGGTGCGTCGCATGCCGGGTGGCCTGATGGCGATGTCCGATCAGCTGTTCGCGACCGGCCTGATGGCGGCCAGCGGCTATGAGCTGGTCGGCGGTGATCTGGTCAAGCCGGGTCGTCCGCATTCCGATCCGCTCAGTGACGAGAACATGGCACGCATCGATGCGCAGACCATCTTCCTCGCCACCCTGGACGACTCCTCTGATGCCGCGGTCGACGCCCTGGCGGCACAACCGGCCTTCCAGCGCCTCGAGACAGCGGACCGCGACAGCCTGGTCGGCGTGAATGGCCAGCTGTGGACCAGCGCCAGCGGCCCGTTGGCAGCGGAAGCGTTGCTGAAGGATATCGACCGGGCGCGCGATGATGGCTAGTCGCAGTCATGTCGGTGCACGACGTTTGACCCCTGCGCAGGCAGGGGACCACCCGCAACCGCGACGCGGGAGGGGATATGCAGGCTGAAGAGACCTCTCCACAGGTCCGCAGGCCACGCGCACATGCCGCCCGGATGACCCACAAGGTCTCCGGGCGTCTTGCGTTGCGTCAGGCGATGCCGCTGGCCTGCCTGAGTGCCCTGCTGACCTGTCTGGCCAGCCTGCTGTGGGGGGCTGGCGATATCGGCCCCTGGCAGGCACTGCAGGTGCTGGCCGGACAGGGCAGTGATCAGGCGCGCTTCGTGGTGCTCGAGCTGCGCGCGCCGCGTACCCTGATTGGCATGGTGGTCGGCATGATGCTCGCCTGTGGCGGCGCCCTGATGCAGGTGGTAGCACGCAACCCGCTGGCGGAGCCGGGCTTGCTGGGCGTGAGTGCCGGGGCCTCCTTTGCCGTGGCCGTGGCGTTGCTGCTGGGGATGGAAGCGGCCGGCATGCACGTGATGGTGGCGCAGAGTGGTGCGCTGATGGGGTGTCTGTTCGTGATGAGCACCGTGAGAATGAGCGGCGCACGTCAGGACCCGGTACGACTGGTGCTGGCCGGTGCGGCGTTGTCGAGCCTGCTGGTGGCGCTGACGTCTCTGGCCTTGCTGATCGATCAGCGCGCGGCCGATGAGATCCGCTTCTGGGTGATCGGCAGTCTGGCCGGACGCTCGCTGGAGGCGCTTTACAGCAGCATGCCCAGTATCCTGATCTCGCTGCTGCTGACGCTGTGGCTGGCGCGGCCGCTCTCCGCGATGGTGCTGGGTGAGCAGGTCGCCAGTGGCCTGGGCCATCATCCCAAGTGCGTGCGCAAGGTCGCGATCCTGGTGGTGGCTCTGCTGGTCGGTGCCGCGACGGCACTGGCCGGACCAGTGGCCTTCGTTGGCCTCGCCGTGCCCTATGTGGCGCGTGCGCTGTGCGGCGCCGATGTCCGGCGTACGCTGTGGCTGTGCCTGCCGCTTGGGGTGACCATGCTGCTGAGCGCCGATGTGGTCTCGCGACTGGTCGTGCCGCCTTCGGAGCTGCCGCTTGGGGTACTGACGACCCTGATGGGCGCGCCCGTGCTGATTGCCGTGGTGCGTGCCCGTCGTCTGCCCACCCTGTAGTGGCTGGTGCCTCTGGCGCTTGCGGCGTGAACGATGATGGAGGCCAGGCTGGTGCGCATGCCGGCGCCATCGCCTCATTGCTTGAATCGACCGGCCCTGTCAGGCGTTGTCCTGACAGGGCCTTGTTTGGAATCGCTGATGTCTAGACTTTCACCGCTTGATCTCCTTCGCTCGGCCCCCACCGGCACGCTCTGGTGGCGACATGGCAAGCTGTCCCTGCTGCTGTTGCGTGCGCCGTTGCTGGCGGCCGGGATACTGTTGCTGGCACTGCTGATGGCCAGTGTCGCCTCGCTGATGCTGGGCAGTGCCGGCCTTGGGCCGTGGGATGCCTTCAAGGCGGCCTTCGGGCACGGCGAGTTCGCTACCGTCTTCGTGGTGCAGGAGCTGCGTCTGCCACGACTGCTGGCCGGCATCTCCACGGGTGCTGCCTTCTCGCTGGCGGGCTGTCTGATGCAGACCCTGGCCGGTAACCGTCTGGCGACGCCGGGCATCATCGGTATCGACAATGGCGCGACCGCCTTCGCGGTGGCCTCCGTGGTCGGGATGGGGATCTCGCTGGCGCCGCCGGTCATGGCGCTGAGCGGTGCCGTGATCGCCACTGCGCTGGCTTTCGGGCTCTCCGGCGGCATCGGCACGCGCGGGTATCGCTTCCTGGTCGCCGGCATCGGGGTCGGGGCGCTGTTCGGTGCCGGGACGCAGCTGATGTTGGCAAGAGTCTCCATCGATGTCGCCAACAGTGCCTATCCGTGGACGGTTGGCAGCCTCAATGCGCGTGATGCCGATTCGCTCACCTGGCTAGGGCTGACCTTGCTGATCGGCGTGTCGATCGCTCTCTGGTTGGGGCGCGGGCTGAATACGCTGCGCTTCACCGACCGCGTGGCGATCGGACTGGGACAGCCGGTGTCGCGTGTGCGCCTGATCACGCTGTGGCTGTCGGTCGTGCTGACGGCGGCGGCCGTCGCAGTGGCCGGGCCGGTAGGCATGGTGGCGCTGGTGGGCCCCGAGATCGCACGCTACCTGTCGCGCCACAAGGGCGTACCGCTGCTGGCCTCGGCGCTGGCCGGCGCGCTGGTGATGGTGCTGGCAGACCTCGCCGGGCGTACCCTGCTGTCGCCGCTGGAAATCCCGGTCGGTATCGTGATGGCCGTGGTCGGCAGCCCTTATCTGCTGTGGATACTGCTGCGCAGCCCGCGCTAGCCGTTGCCCCTATTATCCTGCTGAGCGGCTCAGGGCCAGCCCTTGCCGCTCAGCGTCGCACGACATGTTTCAGCGGCTGATGATGTTCCAGCGGCCGATGATGTTTCAGGAGAGTGCGCCATGAGCGCTGAGACGATGCTTGATCCGCGAGCGATGAATTCCCCGGCCGATCGCCACGACGCGGCTACCACCGACACCCTGCGAGCGAATGAGCTGTCGCTCGGCTATGGCGCGCGCCAGCGGCATGTCACCGTGATCGATTCGCTGACCCTGGGGTTGCCCGACGGCAAGGTGACGGCGATCGTCGGGCCCAACGGCTGTGGCAAGTCGACACTGCTGGCAGGGCTGGCTCGTCTGCAACTGCCTGAGTCAGGCGCGGTGTTGCTGGAGGGCAAGGACATTCACGCCTACAAGCGGCGCGAGGTGGCGCAGCGCATCGCCCTGCTGCCCCAGGAGACGCATTCGCCCGAGGGGGTGACGGTGCATGAGCTGGTGCGCTTTGGCCGCCAGCCCTATCAGGGCGCGCTGAGCCAGTGGTCTGAGGAGGATCAGCGTCTGGTGGCCGAGGCAATGGCAGCCGCTGATATCGAAAGCCTGGCGGACCGTGAGCTTGCCTCGATGTCCGGTGGGCAGCGTCAGCGCGCCTGGATCGCCATGGCGCTGGCGCAGCAGACACCCTTGCTGCTGCTGGATGAGCCGACCTCGGCGCTGGATCTCGGTCACCAGATCGAAGTCTTCGAGCTGATCCAGCGTCTGGCCCATGAAGAGGGCAAGACCATCGTGATGGTGGTGCATGACCTGGCCAGCGCCTGCCGCTATGCCGACCACATCGTGGCCATGCACGCAGGCCAGGTGATCGCCAGCGGCGCGCCCGCCGAGGTGGTGACGCCGGAGCTGGTGCGCAAGCTCTATGGGGTCGAGTGTCGCCTGATTCCCGATCCGGACACCGGCACGCCGCTGCTGATTGGCGTGCGGCGCACCAGCGAGCGCCTGAGCGGCAGCGCGACCTGAGCCCGGGGGCGGCGGACGCTGTGACGCCTGCGTAGCTCGCTGCCGGGCCTTGTGCAGGCCTGAAAGAGGGGCTTGAGAAGGACTGAGAGGGCGGCTTGAGAGGGTGACTTGAGAGGGCGTTCTGCCTCTGACGGAAAATGCCAACCAGAACAGATCGCCCACAAACAGAAAGGCCTCCCCGAAGGGAGGCCTTTCTGTCACGGATATGGTGGAGGCGACGGGAGTCGAACCCGTGTCCGCCGGCACTCCGCCTTCGGCTCTACATGCTTAGTTTCATTTTTTGATTTAACACCACTGCCGCCAATGAACAGGCTACAGCGATGCGATTCTCTGAGTTTTAATCTCGACCTTAGAGACGTCGGCCAAGACGATCCTGTTTATACGGGCTCGTTCTCCATCCACCTTGAACAGGCGCAACGGTTTCAGGAGCAGCTTATGCAGCTAGAGCGTAGTTGTCGTCGTTTGCGACTATATATTTGCAACGTTTTATTTACGAGATACGTTACGATCTCGGCATGCACCTCAGGGTTTGCCACCAGCGTCGAATGCCAGAACGCCCCCATAACAGTGTTACCACTTTACTGCGTTGCTACGTCTTCATCATAACAGGTGGGGACTGTGCTACGCCAGTTCAAGTGTTCAGGAAAATTTCTGGCCTGACAGTAGCTTGCTGGCGTGAGCTCCCTCACGCTGCCCTCAGCGGTCGCGCAGGATACGGGCTTTCTGACGGTTCCAGTCGCGGTCCTTCTCGGTGGCACGCTTGTCGTGCAGCTTCTTGCCTTCCACCAGCGCGATCTCGCACTTCACGATCGCATTCTTCCAGTACAGCTTGACCGGCACACAGGTGTGGCCCTTGTCCTGGGTGCGCGAGAAGATGCGTGCAATCTGCTTCTTGTGCAACAGCAATTTGCGCGTGCGCTGCGGGTCCGCCACCGCGTGGGTATTGGCGGTTTCCAGCGGATGGATGTGGCAACCCAGCAGCCAGGCTTCGGCATTCTTGATCACGATATAGGTATCGGTCAGCTGGCCCTTGCCTGCGCGCAGCGCCTTCACTTCCCAGCCTGCCAGTACCAGACCCGCTTCGAAGGTTTCCTCGATGTGGTACTCGTGGCGTGCCTTCTTGTTCTGGGCGATCAGGTTGCCGCCCTGTTCGGGTTTCTTTTTCTTGCCCATGTTGCCTCATTTGTCGTGTGCGCCTGCCGTCATCCAGTGTGGATATGGCACATCCTTCTGGATGGGGGGAGGCGTGTTACCATTCAAGGCCAGACGGCACTTCGTGCGCCGGCCCATTGTTCATGATACGCATGCTGCGTATCCAAGTCAGCGGAGAGCTAGATGCCTACGGTCAACCGGTCTGCCCTGGTGCGGCATTCGGCCCGGGCAATGTTCGATCTGGTCAATGATTTCGAGCGTTATCCCGAATTCCTGTCCGGCTGCAGCAACGCGGAATTGCTGGAACGTGATGAGGACCATCTCAAGGGCAGGCTCACCCTGTCCAAGGCAGGCATGCAGCAGAGCTTCGTCACGCGCAATGACCTGTATGCCCCCGAGCGGATAGAGCTGAATCTGGTCGATGGCCCCTTCAAGCGTCTGCAGGGGACCTGGCTGTTCACGCCACTGGGCGAAGACGCCTGCAAGGTTTCACTGGAGATGGACTTCGAGTTCAGCAATCGTCTGCTGGGCATGGCGTTCGGCAAGCTGTTCAGCCAGGTCGCCGCTCAGATGGTCGAGGCCTTCACGCGCCGCGCTGACCAGATCTATACCCAGCGCTGACACATGGCCGTTGGCCAGGGTGGAACGCCGCGCAGGAGGTGTATATAAGGTGGCGAGAGCAAAGGAGCAGACATGACAGACAGAATCACGGTCGAGGTGGCCTATGCGCTGCCCGACAAGCAGAAGATCGTCTCGCTGGCGGTCGCCCCCGGCACCACGGCGCGCGAGGCCGTGCGCATGGCGCGCCTGGAGCAGCACTTTCCGACGATTTCCGCCGAGGTGTTTCTCGAGGCGGACCTGGGTATCTTCGGCAAGGCGCTGCGCAAGCCCGATGAGCATGTGCTGGACGCCGGGGATCGTGTCGAGGTCTATCGTGCCTTGATCACCGACCCCAAGCTTGCGCGCAAACGGCGCGCCGACAAGGCTGCTCGCGCCGGCCAGTAAGACGATGGCCGGCGAGAATCAAAAACAGCGGGGCACCTTGAGAGGTGCCCCGCTGTTTTTCCGGCTTGTCACTGAGTGAATAGGACAGTGATCAGCGCTCTTCAGGCAGGTCGGCTGCGCCTGCCTTGGATTCAGCACGGTTAGGCTGTGCCGCGCGAGGGTCGATGTCCAGGTCCGGCACGATGACGGTTTCCTGGTCGATGTCGCCACTCTTGTCGATGTTGGAGAGTGAATCGCCTGCGAAGGTCAACGTCACACGCTTGTTGATGATTTCGCCATCCGCTTTCTTGAGGCGATAGACGTAGTCCCAGCTATCCTCACTGAAGGGGGCGGTCAGCAGCGGTGAGCCCATCACGTAGATGACCTGTTCGCGGCTCATGCCCGGCTTCAATTGCTCGACCATTTCCGGCTTGATCAGGTTGCCCTGAGGAAGGTCGCGCTTGTAGACGCTGAAGTAGCTGCACCCGGTGAGCAGCGACAGGGCGCTGCAAAAGGCGACTGTTTTGATCAAGTTTTGCATTTGCCCTGAAGATTCCCTATCGTTTTGCCTTGGCCGATCATACCTGATACATCAAGCGACTGCGAAGAGTACCCCAGCATGGCCGATCAGAACCATGAACTGCGCAAGGCGGGACTCAAGGTGACCCTACCGCGAGTCAAGATCCTGCAGATCCTCGAGAAATCGACGGATCGACACCTGAGTGCCGAGGACGTGTACAAGGCGTTGCTTGAGGCTGGCGAAGATGTCGGTCTGGCGACGGTTTATCGTGTGCTCACCCAGTTTGAGACAGCGGGACTGGTGATGCGCCACAACTTCGATGGCGGTCACGCTGTCTTCGAACTGTCCCAGGAAGAACACCATGACCACATGGTATGTCTGGACAGCGGCGAGATCATAGAGTTCTGTGATCCCGAGATCGAGCGCCGTCAGCGCGAGATCGTCGAGGAGCACGGCTATGAGCTGGTCGAGCATGCGCTAGTGCTCTACGTGCGCCCCAAGGGTGACAAGAGCGATAGCTGACGCGGGTTGCGTCAGGGATGACGTGGCCGGAGAGCCTTCTCCGGCCAGAGACACGAACGGCCGCCCTCAAGGGCGGCCGTTCGTGTCTCTGGCGTTCATTTTTCCTCGATCCATGACTCCAGCGCTCGTCTTGCCGGGGAGTGTCATTGGACGAATGGACGTCAGCAGCGGTGCATGGAGGTCGACGGCAGCGTTCAGTGGCGGCTGTCGGCAGCGCCCAGCATCTCGCGGGCATGGGCGAGGGTCTGCTCGGAAAGGTGAATGCCGCCCAGCATGCGTGCCAGCTCGCGCACGCGGCCGCTTTCATCCAGCAGCGCCATGTGGGTGCGGGTCGTGTCCTTCTCTGCCTGCTTCTCTATATGCAGGTGCTGATGCGCCTGTGCGGCGACCTGCGGCAGGTGAGTGACGGTCAGCACCTGACCCTTGTCGCCCAGCCGACGCAACAGTTGACCGACGATCTCGGCAGTGGCGCCGGAGATGCCGACATCGACTTCATCGAAGACCAGGCTGGGGATGGTCGAGCGACTGGCGGCCACGACCTGGATCGCCAGCGACACACGCGAGAGCTCGCCGCCGGAGGCGACCTTGGCCAGCGCACGTGGCGGCTGGCCCGGGTTGGCGCTGATGCGGAAGTGGATACGCTCCATGCCTTCCGGTTGCGGACGCTCCCGCGCCTCGATGGCGACCTCGAAGGTGGCCTTGCCCATGCCCAGGAAGGCCAGCTGATCCTGGATGTCGCTGGCCAGTTGCGGGGCGGCAGTGGCGCGTCTGGCGCTCACCTCACTCGCCAGCCCCTTCCAGGCCTCGCGACGCTGAGCCACTTCTTCGCGCAAGGCTTCGATGGCCTCCTCATCGCCACCCAGGCCGTCGAGTTCTTCGCTCAGGCGCTGATGAAGGCCATGCAGCTCGTCCGGCATCACATGATGCTTGCGCGCGATATGATGGATGCGGCTCAGGCGCTCATCGACGAAGGCGAGGCGCTCGGGGTCGAGTTCGGTGACTTCCACGAAGCGGTGCAGCTCACGCGCCGCTTCCTCTATCTGGATGCGCGCTTCCTCGAGCATGCCCAGCGCACTGGCCAGTGAGCCGTGCTCGTTGCCCGGCAGATGCGCCAGGCGGGCCAGGGCCTGGTTGAGGCGAGACAGCGCACCTTCTTCGTCGTGATCACAGCACTCGGCGGCGGACTGCGCCTCGGCCAGAATCTGCTCGGCATTGGCCAGCGTTTCCTGCTCCTGCTCCAGGGCTTCCAGTTCCCCTTCGCATAGCGCCAGTTCATCGAGCTCCTCGACCTGATAGCGCAGCAGCTGGCGGCGCGCACGCACTTCATCGCCATCATTGCTCATGCGCTTGAGACGACGATGCGCCTCCTGCCAGTGACGGAAGTCCTCGCGCAGCTGGGCGGCCTGAGTCTCCAGGCCCGCATATTCGTCGAGCTGACGCAGGTGCGTCTCTTCCTTGAGCAGGGAGTGATGGGCGTGCTGGGAGTGGATGTCGATCAGGTGCTCGCCCAGCTCGCGAAGGTCGGCGATGGTGCAGGGTGTGCCGTTGATCCAGGCCTTTGAGCGGCCGCTGGCGGTGATGACGCGACGCAGCAGGCAGTCGTCGCTGCCTAGTTCGCGTTCATCCAGCCACTGGCGAGCGTCGTCAAGCTCACTGATATCGAAGCGCGCGATGAGGTCGGCGCGGTCGGCGCCATGGCGCACGCTGCCGGCATCGGCACGCTCGCCCAGGCACAGGCCGAGGGCGCCGAGCAGGATGGACTTGCCGGCACCGGTCTCGCCGGTGATGGCGGTCATGCCGCGGCGGAAATCGAGTTCCAGCGTTTCGACGATGGCAAAATCTTGGATGGCGAGTTGCAGCAGCATGACTACCTCCGAGGGGGGCTTTGACGTACGCCGTGCTGGGGGAACATCAGCGGACCCGGACTCGATGGGCGGGCTACGGTGTCGCCATACAGTATGTTTATACAGTGATCATGGCTTTTTATACAGCACGTTCGGGTGGCCTTCAATCCATGCCGGGTTCAGTGGGGAGAAAAGCCCGCGGCAAGGCTTGAGAAGCGATGTGCTGTCCCCATATAGAGGCACTGACACTTTCAGTCGGCAGCAATGGCCTGGCCTTGCTGCCTCTCAAGGCAACTCATGGCCTGTCTGTCAGCCAGTGCGTGTGATGCTTCGCGACACGCTCAGCAGGCCACGAATCAGGGCAATGGCGCATAGACGCCGGCCCGCAGGAGATCAGCATGGCTCAGGACCCGCAGACCCCGATGGATGAAGAGCTTCAGCGTGCCGCTCGCGATGCCGAGCCGCAGCCGGAAACGCCGGAAGGTGAAGTGATCGACAACGTACTGGATGCCGACGATACCGGCGGCGAAGGTACTCTGGTGGACAACCCGGAAGCCGAGATGCTGGCCGCTCAGGTCGAAGAGCTTGAGCAGGCCGTGAAGGAAGCCAAGGACCAGGCGCTGCGCGCGGCTGCCGATGCGCAGAACGCGCGCCGTCGTGCCGAGCAGGACGCCGAGAAGGCGCGCAAGTTCGCGCTGGAGAAGTTCGTCAAGGAAATGCTGCCGGTGGTGGATTCCCTCGAGAAGGCGCTGGAATCCATGTCGGGTGACGAAGCGGCCAAGACCCACGTCGAAGGCATCGAGATGACCTTGAAAATGCAGCTGGATGCCCTGAACAAGTCAGGCGTCGAGCAGCTGGACCCGCACGGCGAGCCCTTCGATCCGGAATACCATCAGGCTGTCGCCATGGTGCCGTCCCCGGACGCGGAACCGAACAGCGTCATCGACGTGATGCAGAAGGGTTACACCCTCAATGGCCGCCTGGTGCGTCCGGCGATGGTGGCAGTCAGCAAGGCCTCATGAGGCCTGCGCGCTCCCAGCGCCCAGTCGGCGTTGGATCGCGCCCTGTGGGGGCTCAGGGCGATCCGGCCCGGGAAAATTTGCCCGGCCGGGTCTTGAAACCCTGACACGCGACCCCATCTAGAGAAACAAGTTCAGGCACCGACACAAGGTGCCGACATCCAGACTTATCTTTCAGGCTAGCAATAGATTCGAGGTATACGATTATGGGACGCATCATCGGTATTGACTTGGGTACTACCAACTCCTGTGTGGCAGTGCTCGACGGCGAGAAAACCAAGGTCATCGAAAACGCTGAAGGCGGTCGCACCACACCGTCCATCATCGCTTACACCGACGACAACGAGATTCTGGTCGGCCAGTCGGCCAAGCGTCAGGCAGTGACCAACCCGGAGAACACCCTCTTCGCGGTCAAGCGTCTGATCGGTCGCAAGTTCAAGGATGATGTGGTTCAGAAAGACATCAAGATGGTGCCGTACAAGATTGTCGAAGCCGACAACGGCGACGCCTGGGTGCAGGTGAAAGACAAGAAGATGGCACCGCCGCAGATCAGTGCGGAAATCCTCAAGAAGATGAAGAAGACCGCGGAAGACTACCTCGGTGAAGAAGTCACCGAAGCCGTCATCACCGTTCCGGCCTACTTCAACGATTCCCAGCGTCAGGCGACCAAGGATGCCGGCCGCATCGCGGGTCTCGACGTCAAGCGCATCATCAACGAGCCGACTGCCGCAGCCCTCGCCTACGGCATGGACAAGTCCCGTGGTGACAAGACCATCGCGGTCTACGACCTGGGCGGCGGTACCTTCGATATCTCCATCATCGAAGTCGCCGACGTCGACGGTGAGACCCAGTTCGAAGTGCTCGCCACCAACGGCGACACCTTCCTGGGCGGTGAAGATTTCGACATGCACCTGATCAACTACCTGGTTGACCAGTTCAAGGCAGACAGCGGTATCGACCTGTCCGGCGACAACCTCGCCATGCAGCGTCTGAAGGAAGCCGCCGAGAAGGCCAAGATCGAACTGTCCAGCGCTCAGCAGACCGACGTGAACCTGCCGTACATCACGGCTGACAACACCGGTCCGAAGCACCTGAACGTCAAGGTGACTCGTTCCAAGCTCGAGTCTCTGGTCGACGACCTGGTCGCACGCTCCCTGAAGCCGTGCCAGACCGCGCTGTCCGACGCCGGCCTGTCCGCCTCCGAGATCGACGATGTCATCCTGGTCGGTGGTCAGACCCGCATGCCGCTGGTGCAGTCCAAGGTAGCCGAGTTCTTCGGCAAGGAAGCACGCAAGGACGTCAACCCGGATGAAGCGGTCGCTGTCGGTGCCGGCATCCAGGGCGGCGTGCTGGGCGGTGACGTCAAGGACGTGCTGCTGCTGGACGTGACGCCGCTGACCCTCGGTATCGAGACCATGGGTGGCGTGCTGACGCCGCTGATCGAGAAGAACACCACCATCCCGACCAAGAAGTCTCAGGTGTTCTCCACCGCTGAAGACAACCAGGGCGCGGTGACCATCCACGTCCTGCAGGGTGAGCGCAAGCAGGCCGCGCAGAACAAGTCTCTGGGGCGCTTCGACCTGGCCGACATTCCGCCGGCACCGCGCGGTGTGCCACAGATCGAAGTCGCCTTCGATCTGGATGCCAACGGTATCCTGAACGTGTCCGCCAAGGACAAGGCGACCGGCAAGGAACAGTCCATCGTCATCAAGTCTTCCGGCGGCCTGTCCGACGACGAGATCGAGCAGATGGTGCGTGACGCGGAAGCCAACGCCGACGAAGACAAGAAGTTCGAGGAAATGGTCCAGCTGCGCAATCAGGCCGACGGCATGATTCACGCGACCAAGAAGACCCTGACCGAAGCCGGTGACAAGGCTGAAGCCAGCGAGAAGGAAGCCATCGAGACGGCGATCTCCGAGCTGGAAGAAGCCCTGAAAGGCGATGACAAGGATGCGATCCAGGCCAAGCTGGATGCACTGACCGAAGCGTCCGGCAACCTGGCGCAGAAGCTCTACGCCGAGCAGGGCGCCCAGGGTGAGCAGGCTGCCGAAGGTCAGGCTGGCAAGAAGCAGGACGACGACGTGGTTGACGCCGAGTACGAGGAAGTCAACGACGACAAGAAGTCCTGAGGGATTTCTTGAACGACGTCTGATGACAGCGCGGGAGCCTTGTGAAGGTGTCCCGCGTTGTCGTTTGCATCGGTGACGCCCTGCGCTAGCCGCGAGCCACCGGTGACAACCGGCATTCCAGAACAGACCGGCAGCCTCAGGCTGCCAGCAATCCAGGCGGACCTGATCCATGTCCAAGCGTGATTATTACGAAGTGCTTGGTGTCGAGCGTGGCGCCGACACCAAGGACATCAAGAAGGCGTACCGACGCCTGGCCCAGAAGCATCACCCGGACCGCAACCCGGATGATGAAACTTCGGCCGAGAAGTTCCGGGAAGTCTCTGAAGCCTACGAAGTGCTGTCCGACGCTGACAAGCGCGCCGCCTATGACCAGTTCGGTCATGCCGGTGTCGATGGTCAGGGCGGCGGCGGCTTCGGTGGCGGCGGCTTTGGCGGTGGTGGTGCCGGCGGCTTCGGCGATGTGTTCGGCGATGTCTTCGGTGACATCTTCGGTGGCGGCGGTGGTCGTCGCAACCCGAACGCTCCGCAGCGCGGCAGCGACCTGCGTTACAACCTGGATCTCGATCTGGAATCGGCGGTTGCCGGTACCACGGTCGACATCCGCGTGCCGCGTCTGGCGGCCTGTGACCACTGCGATGGCGATGGTGCCGAGCCGGGTTCCAGCAAGGAAACCTGCCCGACCTGCAATGGCATGGGCAAGGTGCGCATGCAGCAGGGCTTCTTCGCGGTCGAGCAGGCGTGTCCGACCTGCCACGGTCGTGGCGAGAAGATCAGCGTGCCGTGCCGCAAGTGTCACGGCGAAGGCCGCGTCCAGGAATCCAAGACCCTCTCGGTCAAGATTCCGCCGGGCGTCGATACTGGCGACCGCATCCGTCTGAATGGCGAAGGCGAGGGCGGTGTCAATGGCGGGCCGTCCGGTGATCTGTATGTGCAGGTCAACCTGCGCGAGCACGAGATCTTCAAGCGCGATGGTCGTCACCTGCAGTGTGAAGTGCCGATCAGCTTCGTCGATGCGGCGCTGGGCGGCGAGCTCAACGTGCCGACCCTCGACGGACGTGTCGTGCTGAAGATTCCGGCCGAGACCCAGACCGGCAAGCTGTTCCGCCTGCGCGGCAAGGGTGTCAAGCCGGTGCGCGGCGGCCCCGCGGGGGACTTGCTGTGCAAGGTGGTCATCGAGACCCCGGTCAGCCTGAATGAAGAGCAGAAGGAGCTGCTGCGTCAGTTCCAGCAGAGCCTCGGTGATACCGGCAAGAGCCATTCACCGAAGGAGAACAGCTTCTTCGATGGCGTGAAGAAGTTCTTCGAGGACATGAAGCCCTAGGCATTCGCCTTGCCATTCGCGGGCCAGTTCCGTGGATGGCCTTCATGCCAGAGAGCCCCGCACTCGACAATTCGAGTGCGGGGCTCTCGCGTTTCAGGCCCGGTGACTCAGCCAGGCAATCCAGTCCAGTGGCTCAATCCGGCAATTCAGTCCAGTAACGCAGCCCGGGGCATGGCTATTCCGGCGCTGATTCAGCCGTGAAGGCTTCTGGTTCGATGACCGCAAAGCAGCTCAGCAGCGTGGTCTGGAAGCTGCTGAAGTTGTCATCCGAGATCATCAGGAAGCGATTGCCTTCCAGATGCGTGAGCCCTTCGAAGTTGTCCAGCGACCAGCCGTCGCCGCTCGACAGGCGTGCCAGGGTGCGTACCTCGGCCTGGGTGCCGGGCTCGCCGAGATGCGCGCGGCGCAGACTGATCACCAGCGGGAAGGGCGGTGAGAAGGCGCGCTCCAGCATCAGCATGTCACCGTCGGGCAGCATCTCCATCGCGGTCAGGCTCGAGCCGGTGTCGCTGGCCAGCGGGTAGCTCCACTCGTGCTTGTCGTCGAGGCTGAAGATGCGCGTCATGCCCTCGCTCATGCCCTCGGGCGTGGCTTCCAGCCCGGCGAGCATGCCGTATTGCGGGTGCAGGGTCAGGGCCTCCATGCCGTTGTTGGGCGCCGCGCCACGCGCACCCATCGGGGTGAAGGGCTCGCTGACGGCCAGGCCGCTGGGCAGGAAGTGCTCGACACGTGGCTGCTGCTCGAAGCTGATCACCAGGCGGGAATCGCCGCGGCGGTCATTGTTCGCGCGCAGCAGCTGCAGGCCCTCGGCATCACTGAGGGCGCCGCGCAGCGAGACATCGGTCTCGTCGCGCAGGGTGTAGGTATTGAGCGCCTTGGCTCCGACCAGCTCGCCATGGCGGAAGGCGAGCCGCAGACGATGCAGCCAGCCGCGGTCCGACACGGCATACAGCAGTGACTCGTCCTGGTCCCAGCCGATGTCCGACAGGCCACCGACGGGAGTGTCATCCAGCCATTTGCCCGGCAGCCTGAGCGTGCCGCACCACTGGATTTCCGGGAACTCGCTCTTCTGCTCCGGCGATGCCAGCGTGTAGGGGCGCGGGTGGACGCCGCAGGCGCTCAACAGGCTGGCGAGCGCTGCGGTGACAGCGATGGTCTGGAGCATGCGCCAGCGGCGCGAGGCGAAGAATTGGCGTGCAGGCATGCTGACTCCGGAGACTGGGCGGTGAAGAGAAAAATGACGATCAACAGGAGACAACCCGGTACGAGGCTACTCTAGCGCGTAACCGGCACAAATACATGACGTCAGCCAACGCTGCAGGCGGCTGATATACTCGTGGCACAGCATAGGTGGCACGCTCGGGGCATGCTCGCGGGCTGTCACCCTCAAGACCCACAACAGGCAGGAGTCAGCATGACCCGTATCGCAATCATGGGCGTCGCCGGACGCATGGGACGCACGTTGGTCGAGGCCGTCGGTGCAGTGGAAGGTCTGACGCTGGCGGCGGGCATCGTCGAATCCGGCAGCTCCCTGGCGGGCGTCGACATCGGTGAGCTGGCCGGTCAGGGCCGTCTGGGCGTGGTCGCCAGCGACAGTCTGGCTGCCGTGGTGGATGACTTCGATGTGGTGATCGACTTCACCGCACCGCAGGTGACACTGGCCAACCTGGCGCTGTGCGCCGAGCACGGCAAGCGCATGGTGATCGGCACGACCGGTTTCACGCCGGAGCAGCTCGAGCAGCTGGATGGCTACCGTGACAGCGTGCCCTTCGTGTTCGCGGCCAACATGAGTTCCGGCGTCAACCTGACCCTCAAGCTGCTGGAGACCGCCGCGCGTGCCCTGGGCGATGCCGGCTATGACATCGAGATCATCGAGGCGCACCACCGTCACAAGGTCGATGCCCCGTCCGGCACGGCGCTGGCGATGGGCGAGGCCGTGGCACATTCCATCGGGCGTGATCTCGCCACCCATGGTGTCTTTGCGCGTGAAGGCCAGTGTGGCCCGCGTACCGACAAGGAAATCGGCTTCGCTACCGTGCGTGCCGGTGACATCGTCGGCGAGCACACCGTGATGTTCGCCACCGAAGGCGAGCGCATCGAGATCACCCACAAGGCGTCGAGCCGCATGACCTTCGCCAAGGGTGCGGCACGCGCGGCCGAATGGCTGTCAGGGCGTGAAGTCGGCCGCTATGACATGCAGGATGTGCTGGGGCTCAAGTGAGCGAAGTGGAGAGCAAAGGGGCAAGCGGAATGCAGAGCGAAGCGCTGAGATGACCGTCTGGCGACATTCAGGAGCATTTCTTGAAAGCTGTCTTGGTGGGCAGGATGCGGCGCAAGTGTGAGCCATTGGGGCCGCCTTGTGCCGCTGGACTGCCTCGCTTTGCAAGTGGTGTGCAGTGTACTGGCCCGGCCAAGGGTTTCGTCAAGCTGACCGCAGCGACGAAACGGCCGTATCGTGGGCCTTGTCGCCTGCTGGCGGGGCATGCGCGGGGTGGTCAGCACTCAAGGATTCCGGTAATCTCTACCCAATTTGGCCACGTTCTTGGCCGCCCTATTGGGCCGCCCTATTGGTTGCCGTTTTGGCAGCGCTCGGGCCAGCAGCATTCCGAAGAATGATAACAAGCGGGATGAAACCTGATTTTTCGGTTTCGTCCCGCTTTTTTGCAACCTGAATTTGCCGCTTCTGGCGCGCGTCTGTCCAGTGACAGGCGCCTGGCAGAAGTCGGCAGCGGGACACAGGCTCGGCGAATGCCGAGCACGATAATCAAGCAGCATGTCCGGTGTTCGACCGCGGATTCCGGGCAGGAAAGTGGACACTATGGGGAGGACGTTGCGTTGATCAAACCCGCGATACTGGCCTTGGAAGACGGCAGTGTATTTCACGGCAGCGCCATCGGTGCTGATGGGCAGACCAGCGGCGAGGTAGTGTTCAACACTGCCATGACCGGCTACCAGGAAATCCTGACCGATCCCTCCTACACCCGACAGATCGTCACTCTGACGTATCCGCACATCGGCAATACCGGCATCAACGACGAGGACACCGAGTCCGAGAGCGTCGCAGCCGCCGGCCTGGTCATCCGCGACCTCCCGCTGCTGGCCAGCAACTTCCGCTCCACTCGCTCCCTCGATCAGTACCTGCGCGACGAGAATGTCGTCGGCATCGCTGACATCGACACGCGTCGCCTGACGCGCATCCTGCGCGAGAAGGGTTCCCTGAACGGTGCCATCCTCGCCGGTGAAGATGCCCGGGGTGATGACGCCGTGGAACGCGCGCTGGAAGCGGCACGCGCCTTCCCGGGTCTGAAGGGCATGGACCTGGCCAAGGAAGCCTCCTGCAGCGAGCAGTTCGAGTGGCACGAAGGCGAATGGACACTGGGCGAAGGCTACGCCGATACCCGTGAGTCCGAACGCCCCTTCCACGTGGTCGCCTACGACTACGGCGTCAAGCACAACATCCTGCGCATGCTGGCCTCCCGCGGCTGCCGCCTGACCGTCGTGCCGGCGCAGACGCCTGCCGCTGAGGTGCTGGCGCTCAATCCGGATGGCATCTTCCTGTCCAACGGCCCGGGTGACCCCGAGCCCTGCGACTACGCCATCACGGCGATTCGTGAAGTGCTCGAGACCGACACGCCGGTCTTCGGCATCTGTCTGGGCCACCAGCTGCTGGCACTGGCCTCCGGCGCGACTACGGTCAAGATGGGCCACGGTCACCACGGTGCGAACCACCCGGTGCAGGGCCTCGACAGCGGTGTGGTGATGATCACCAGCCAGAACCACGGCTTCGCAGTGGATGAAGCGGGCATGCCCAGCAACCTGCGCGCGACCCACAAGTCGCTGTTTGACGGTAGCCTGCAGGGCATCGAGCGCACCGACCGCCCGGCCTTCAGCTTCCAGGGGCACCCGGAAGCCAGTCCCGGCCCGCAGGACGTCGCCCCGCTGTTCGATCGTTTCATCGAGATGATGCGCGCGCGACGCTGAGCCGAGCGCAGGCCCGAGGGCCTGATCCATCGTTGAGTTCAGTCACCAGATCATTGCGGGAAGAGACATGCCTAAACGTACAGACCTGAAAAGCATCCTGATCATCGGCGCCGGCCCCATCGTCATCGGCCAGGCGTGCGAGTTCGACTATTCCGGCGCACAGGCCTGCAAGGCCCTGCGTGAAGAGGGTTACCGGGTCATCCTGGTCAACTCCAACCCGGCAACCATCATGACCGACCCGGTGATGGCCGATGCGACCTACATCGAGCCGATCACCTGGGAAGCCGTGGCGCGCATCATCGAGAAGGAACGCCCGGATGCTGTCCTGCCGACCATGGGCGGCCAGACCGCGCTGAACTGTGCACTGGCACTGGAGCGCGAAGGCGTGCTCGAGCAGTACGGCGTCGAGATGATCGGTGCCAACGCCGACACCATCGACAAGGCCGAAGACCGTGATCGCTTCGACAAGGCGATGAAGAAGATCGGTCTGGCGTGCCCGAAGGCCAAGGTCGCGCACTCCATGGAAGAAGCCTGGGAAATCCAGGCCGAGCTGGGCTTCCCGTCCATCATCCGCCCCAGCTTCACCATGGGCGGTTCCGGCGGCGGCGTGGCGTACAACCGTGAAGAATTCGAAGAGATCTGCCATCGCGGCTTCGAGCTGTCGCCGACCCGCGAGCTGTTGATCGACGAGTCGCTGCTGGGCTGGAAGGAATACGAGATGGAGGTCGTTCGTGACAAGAACGACAACTGCATCATCGTCTGCGCCATCGAGAACTTCGATCCGATGGGTGTGCACACCGGTGACTCCATCACCGTCGCCCCGGCCCAGACTCTGACCGACAAGGAATACCAGCTGATGCGTGATGCGTCGCTGGCCGTTCTGCGCGAGATCGGCGTCGAGACCGGCGGCTCCAACGTCCAGTTCGGCATCTGCCCGGACACTGGCCGCATGGTCGTGATCGAGATGAATCCGCGCGTGTCGCGTTCCTCGGCACTGGCTTCCAAGGCGACCGGCTTCCCGATCGCCAAGATCGCCGCCAAGCTGGCCGTCGGCTACACCCTGGATGAGCTGCAGAACGACATCACCGGTGGCAAGACGCCGGCGTCATTCGAGCCGTCCATCGATTACGTCGTCACCAAGATTCCGCGCTTCACCTTCGAGAAATTCCCGCAGGCCAATGACCGCCTGACCACGCAGATGAAGTCGGTCGGCGAAGTCATGGCCATCGGCCGTACCTTCCAGGAATCCCTGCAGAAGGCGCTGCGTGGCATGGAGACCGGCGTTGACGGTCTCGATCCGATCGTCGAGAACTTCAGCGACGAGAACATGGCGCGCATCAAGGGCGAGCTGCAGGCCGCTGGTGCCGAGCGTATCTTCTACATCGCCGATGCCATGCGTGCCGGCCTCGATATCGAAGAGATCTTCCGTCTCACCAACATCGACCGCTGGTACCTGGTGCAGCTGGCCGACCTGATCGCCCAGGAAGGCGCAGTGGCCGCAAGCTCGCTGGGCGAGATGGACGCCGATCGTCTGTTCCGCCTCAAGCGCAAGGGCTTCAGCGATGCGCGCCTGGCGCGTCTGATGGGCGTGTCCGAGAAGGCCTTCCGCAAGCACCGTCAGAAGCAGGGCATCCGTCCGGTCTACAAGCGCGTCGACACTTGCGCGGCCGAATTCGCGTCCGACACCGCCTACATGTACTCCACCTATGAGGAAGAGTGCGAGGCGGAAGTCAGCGACAAGAAGAAGATCATGGTGCTGGGTGGCGGGCCGAACCGTATCGGTCAGGGCATCGAGTTCGACTACTGCTGTGTCCACGCCTCCCTCGCCATGCGCGCGGACGGCTACGAGACCATCATGGTCAACTGCAATCCGGAAACGGTCTCGACCGACTACGACACTTCCGATCGCCTCTACTTCGAGCCGGTCACCCTGGAAGACGTGCTGGAGATCGCCGACAAGGAACAGCCGGTCGGTGTCATCGTCCAGTTCGGCGGCCAGACGCCGCTGAAGCTGGCGCGTGAGCTCGAAGCCGCCGGTGTGCCGATCATCGGTACCACGCCGGACGCCATCGACCGCGCCGAAGACCGCGAGCGTTTCCAGCAGATGATCGAGAAGCTCGATCTGATCCAGCCGGAAAACGCCACCGCGCGCAGCTTTGAGGAAGCCTTCGTCAAGGCCGAGGTCATCGGTTACCCGCTGGTGGTGCGCCCGAGCTACGTGCTGGGCGGTCGCGCGATGGAAATCGTCTACTCCGCCGCCGAGCTCGAGAACTACATGACCCACGCGGTCAAGGTCTCCAATGACTCGCCGGTGCTGCTGGACCACTTCCTGAACGCGGCCATCGAAGTCGACATCGATGCGGTGTCCGACGGCAAGCAGGTCGTGATCGGCGCCATCATGCAGCACATCGAGCAGGCCGGTATCCACTCCGGTGACTCCGCGTGCGCCCTGCCGCCGTACTCGCTGCCGGCAGACGTCCAGGAAGAGATGCGCGAGCAGGTCAAGCGCATGGCACTGGAACTCAACGTCGTCGGCCTGATGAACGTGCAGCTGGCCTGGCAGGATGGCGTGATCTACGTCATCGAGGTCAATCCGCGCGCTTCACGTACCGTGCCGTTCGTCTCCAAGTGCATCGGCCAGTCGCTGGCGCAGATCGCCGCACGCTGCATGGCTGGCCAGACCCTGGAAGAGACCGGTTTCACCCAGGAAATCGTGCCGACCTTCTACAGTGTGAAGGAAGCGGTGCTGCCGTTCGCCAAGTTCCCGGGGGTCGACCCGATCCTGTCGCCGGAAATGAAGTCCACCGGCGAAGTGATGGGCTCTGGCGATACCTTCGCGGAAGCCTTCTACAAGGCGCAGCTGGGTGCCGGTGAAGCCATACCGACCCTGACTGGCGACCGCAAGGCCTTCCTGTCCGTGCGTGAGTTCGACAAGGCGGGCGTTATCGAGGTAGCCCGCTCTCTGGTAACATTAGGCTTTACGCTTTGTGCTACCCGTGGCACGGCAGAGGTGATCGCCGCTGCCGGCCTCGAGGTTGAACCCGTCAACAAGGTGTTCGAAGGGCGGCCGCATATCGTCGACATGATCAAGAACGGCGAGATCGCCTATATCGTCAACACCACAGAGGGACGTCAGGCCATCAATGACTCGTCCGTGATCCGTCGCACGGCGCTGGCACACAAGGTGCCCTACGCCACGACGCTGGCGGGAGCCAATGCCGTGTGCATGGCGCTTGCCTACGGCAACGACGTCAAGGTCCGTCGTCTCCAGGATATGCATGCAGGAGTCATGATATGAGTAGAAGTCCGATGACCGTCGAAGGCGAAGACCGCCTTCGCAAGGAGCTCGAGCACCTAAAGGGCACTGAGCGTCCCCGGGTCATCGCTGACATCGCGGAAGCCCGTGAGCACGGCGATCTCAAGGAGAATGCCGAGTACCACGCCGCGCGTGAACAGCAGGGTTTCATCGAGGGTCGTATCCAGGAGATCGAGTCCAAGCTCTCCATGTCCCAGGTGATCGACGTCACCAAGTTGCCGAAGACCGGCAAGGTGATCTTCGGCACCACGGTCGACCTGATGAACCTCGATGACGATAGCGAAGTGCGCTACCGCATCGTTGGCGAAGATGAAGCCAGCATCAAGGACGGCAAGATCTCCGTCACCTCTCCGATCGCGCGTGCGCTGATCGGCAAGGAAGAAGGGGATGTCGTGGTCGTGCGTACCCCGGGTGGCGATGTGGAGTATGAAATCTCCGAAGTGCATCACATCTGAAGCACGTCACATCTGAAGTGCATCGTCTCTGATTCGTCAGATCCTGATGTCGTGACAGCCCTGCCGGTCATCCCGGCAGGGCTGTTTTTTTGCCTGCGGGCACGAAAACCTTCAGGGAGGGAGTGATGGAAGTACAGGGAAGTCAGCCGGAAAAGCGCATCATGGCAACCTCCATGGTGGCCATCTTCATGGTGCTCGGGTTCATGCTGTTCGGGGTGGCTTATGTGGCCTCCCAGTCGTTTGCCTATCGGTACACCGGGGACTCGGTGCTGTTGACGCCATCATTGCTCCTGGGGAGTGCCCTGTTGGCGAGGGGAGTTTTCCACCTGGTGATGCCGCTGGCGCACTTCGGAGATCAGGCGCTTTATCTGCGGCCGTCACCACTCATGGGGTGTCGCAAGATCGATTATGAGCTGATCGATGATTTCACCTTCGACAAGAAGACGCTGGTCATCAAGTATCGCGATGCCGGTAACGGTGATGGGGAGTCCAGGCAGACGACACTCAAGCGTCATCAGGTCACCCAGCGGGCGCTGGACGACATCACCTTCGAGCTGAATCAGCGCGTCAGGTCGTGATTGTCAGCAACAGAAAACAGAAACGCCGCCCTCGATGAGGGCGGCGTTTCTGTCTGCGGCAGGCGTGGCGTGCGAGGTGAGCCTCGTCAGGCCTGGGCCTGGCGGCTTACTTCTCGCTGAAGCGCTGTACGTTCGACAGCTTCGGCTTGGCCTGCGGGTTCCGGCGATACAGTAGAGCGATCTTGCCGATGCTCTGGATCAGGGTCGCGCCGGTTTCGCTGCACAGGTGGCGAGCCACCTCGCCGCGCGCTTCGCGATCGTTGATCGCCAGCTTCAGCTTGATCAGTTCGTGATCGTGGAGTGCGCGCTCCAGTTCGGTCACGACGCCTTCGGAAAGGCCGTTTTCCGAGACGGTGACGATCGGGTCAAGATGGTGCCCGATGCTGCGAAATGCTTTCTTTTGTGACTGTGACAAGCTCATGGTATCGTAAAGTTTCCCTGTTGGCGTCCGATGGGAGCGGGGAGCGTAGCGAAAGACAGGGTCGACTCCAGGGCTTGAAATCCAGGGGTGTGAACCCGTCTGTTGCGCAGGCAATGTCTGTGCCCGCGGGCGGAACCGCGCGCAGGACCCGCCATTCTACTCCATGACGACGCTCATGACACGACCCGTGCGCAAGCTCGCCACGCCTTTCGTGTCGTCGTTATCCCCCGCGCTATCTCCCGCCAGTATTCGATTTTCCCCGACATTCCAGGTGACAACGTGGCTCACCCCAGCAAGAGCAGTGCTGGCTGGATGAAGGAACACTTTGATGACGCCTATGTCCAGCGCAGCTGGGCCGACGGTTATCGTTCCCGTGCCAGCTACAAACTGATTGAAATCGATGACAAGGACCGCCTGCTCAAGCCGGGCGCCACCGTCATTGACCTCGGCGCAGCCCCCGGTGGCTGGAGCCAGATCGCCGCGGACCGCGTCGGCATGGAAGGCGTGGTCATCGCCTCCGACATTCTCGAGATGGACGCCCTGGCCGGGGTCGACTTCATTCAGGGCGACTTCACCGAAGAGGCCGTGCTGAACCAGATTCTGGCCACCTTGGGCGACCGCCCGGTGGACCTTGTGATCTCCGACATGGCGCCCAACATGAGCGGCATGAGCGCGATCGATCAGCCTGCCGGCATGTACCTGGTCGAGCTGGCGCTGGATCTGGCGCGCCAGACTCTCAAGCCGGGCGGCAATTTCCTGGTCAAGGTCTTCCAGGGCGAGGGCTTCGATGCCTACCTGAAGGACATGCGCGGCAGCTTCAAGAAGGTCGTGACCCGCAAGCCGGAAGCGTCGCGTGCTCGCTCACGCGAAGTCTATCTGCTGGGGCAGGGCTTCAAGGGTTGACGGTAAGTGTCCTTGTCCGGCGCTGCATGCGGCAGGCATCGGCTCGCGGTGGCGAGATTCCCACGTTGCTGGTCGCATGCTTCATCGCGGGTTAAGGCGAGCCATGCGATGCTCGTCCAAGCTGGTGCCAATGTGTCCGGGCGAATCACTGGCGCTGGCTGATGCAGGCTGTCTATCGGCGCAATAGTCCATTGTCGGGCTTTAAGCAATGGTTGCCAGCCCCCATCTGGTGTAGTGTCGATATCATTGGGTCTTGAGTACGATGGGCCAGTGACAGTTCGGTGGGTTTCAATGCCTTACCGATGCTGGCAGGCAAGTAGCACAATGCACGGCAAGCTTTGAGTGACTCGGTAGGGCGAAGTGGCGCGTTGCGCTGACTTGATACCCCGCAGGCACGATCAGATAGCATGGCAGGCCACCACAAGACGGCAGTCGGAGTATTCACGGCATGCCAAGACAGATTCATGCAATGAGGGTGTCCCCTTGAACGACATGGCGAAGAACCTGATTCTCTGGTTGATCATCGCAGCAGTGCTGCTGACGGTGTTCAACAACTTCAGCGTCGATACCTCGCCGCAGGCGATGAACTATTCACAGTTCGTCCAGCAGGTGCAGAACGACCGGATCAAGAGTGTGACCATCGATGGTTACACCATTGAGGGTGAGCGGGCCGATGGCTCCAGCTTCACCACCATCCGGCCGGCGGCGTCCGACCCCAAGCTGATGGATGACCTGCTTGCCAACAAGGTGGAGGTCATCGGCAAGAAGCCTGAGCAGCAGTCGCTGTGGACACGCCTGTTGATTGCCAGCTTCCCGATTCTGATCATTCTGGCCATCTTCATGTTCTTCATGCGCCAGATGCAGGGTGGCGGTGCCGGCAAGGGTGGCCCGATGAGCTTCGGCAAGTCCAAGGCCAAGCTGCTGAGCCAGGACCAGATCAAGACCACCTTCAGCGACGTCGCAGGCTGTGACGAAGCGAAGGAAGAGGTCGAGGAACTGGTCGACTTCCTCAAGGACCCCAGCAAGTTCCAGCGTCTTGGTGGTCAGATCCCACGTGGCGTCTTGATGGTAGGCCCGCCGGGTACCGGTAAGACTCTGCTCGCCAAGGCGATCGCCGGTGAGGCCAAGGTGCCGTTCTTCAGCATCTCCGGCTCTGACTTCGTCGAGATGTTCGTCGGTGTCGGTGCCTCTCGTGTGCGTGACATGTTCGAGCAGGCCAAGAAGCAGGCGCCGTGCATCATCTTCATCGATGAGATCGACGCCGTCGGCCGTCACCGTGGCTCCGGCATGGGCGGTGGTCACGATGAGCGTGAGCAGACACTGAACCAGCTGCTGGTCGAGATGGATGGCTTCGAGGCGAACGATGGCATCATCGTCATCGCCGCGACCAACCGTCCTGACGTGCTTGACCCTGCGCTGCTGCGCCCGGGCCGCTTTGACCGTCAGGTGACCGTTGCACTGCCGGACATCCGTGGTCGCGAGCACATCCTCGGCGTGCACCTGCGCAAGGTGCCGATGGGCGACGACGTCGTGCCGGTCAACATTGCACGTGGTACGCCGGGGTTCTCCGGTGCTGACCTGGCCAACCTGGTCAATGAAGCCGCCCTGTTCGCCGCGCGTCGCAACAAGCGTCTGGTCGGCATGGAAGAGCTGGAGCTGGCCAAGGACAAGATCATGATGGGCGCCGAGCGCAAGTCGATGGTCATGTCCGAGAAGGAGAAGCGCAACACGGCCTATCACGAGTCTGGCCACGCCATCATCGGTCTGGTGATGCCCGAGCATGATCCGGTCTACAAGGTGTCGATCATTCCGCGCGGTCGTGCGCTGGGTGTGACGATGTTCCTGCCGGAAGAGGATCGCTACAGCTACTCGCGCCAGCAGATCATCAGTCAGATCTGCTCGCTGTTCGGTGGTCGTATCGCCGAAGAGATGACGCTGGGCCCGAATGGTGTCACCACCGGTGCGTCCAACGACATCAAGCGTGCTACCGAGCTTGCCCACAACATGGTCGCCAAGTGGGGTCTCTCCAGCGAGATGGGCCCGATCATGTACGACGAGGACGAGTCCCATCAGTTCCTCGGTGGTCCGGGTCAGGGTGGTGGCAAGCTGAAGTCTGGCGACACCACCTCGCGTCTCGACAAGGAAGTGCGTCGTATCATCGACGAGTGCTACGCCAAGGCGCAGCAGATCCTGGAAGAGAATCGCGACAAGCTGGATGCGATGACCGAAGCGCTGATGACCTACGAGACCATCGATGCCGAGCAGTTGGCGGACATCATGGCAGGTCGTACTCCGCGTCCGCCGAAAGACTGGGGTGGCCCGGCAAGCGGCGGTGACGGTGGCCTGGTGGCCCCGGTTGCCGACACTCCGAAGGCGGAAGCTCCCAAGGCGGATGATGACGCTGATGGCAGTGAAGATGACGACAGCAACCGCCGTCGCCCGTCTGACCCGCTGGGTGGTCCGAGCGGTCATTGATGTAGGCCTGATCTAGGCCTGATCTAGGCATAAGGGGCGCCCGATATCGCATGCGATGTCTGAGCCTCAGAAAGGAAAAACGCCCGACTGGCTTGCCAGTCGGGCGTTTTCTTGTCTGCAGCAGTGGTGGCCTGTGCCGCTGCAGCAATGACGCTGGTGAAGTTAAGGTGCTGCTGATGAGTTGCCTACGCCGTGGCGTGGCGGCGTCGACTCATGTCTCTGCACGGGCATTGTCAGCGCCATGATGAGCGTGGGGTGAAAGGTCTGAGCCAATGGCGTTGCCATCTGCTGACGCCCCGTGTGGCGGCCATTCCACGCCTTGCGCGCCATGGGCTGGCTCTTTAAAGTGGTGCGCAATCATTTCTGACCGGGCTGCGAAGACACCTTCGTGCCCCTCTCGCCTGCATGGAATGCCATGACGAATTCTGCCTTGAGTACGCCTCTAGAGCCTCGAGTGGGCCATCTGATGTCGCTGGAGTGTGGTGGACACCTTCTCGATCTTTCGCGTCCGCGGGTGATGGGGATTCTCAACGTGACCCCGGACTCCTTCTCGGATGGCGGTCGCAGCGCGACACTGGACGCCGCGCTGCGCAATGCCGAGCAGATGCTGGCTGATGGTGCCGCGATGATCGATGTCGGCGGTGAGTCGACACGCCCCGGGGCGACGCCGGTCAGTACCGAAGAAGAGCTTGAGCGGGTCTGCCCGGTGGTGGAGCGGCTGGTGAGCGAGCTGGGCGCGTTGGTGAGCATCGATACCAGCAACCCGCAAGTCATGCGCGAGACCGCACAGCTGGGGGCCGGCATGATCAATGACGTGCGTGCGCTGAATCGAGACGGCGCGCTCGAGGCTGCCGCTGACAGCGGGCTGCCCGTCTGTCTGATGCACATGCGCGGCGAGCCGGACACCATGCAGCAGGATACGCATTATGCTCAGTCCATCGAGCAGGAAGTCCGGACGTTTCTGGCGGCGCGCATCGCGGCCTGTGAGGCGGCAGGCATCGCGCGTGAGCGACTGTTGCTGGACCCCGGTTTCGGCTTCGGCAAGTCACTGCAAGACAATCTGCGCCTGTATCACCGCATGGCGCAGTTGCATGAATTCAACCTCCCGCTGCTGATCGGCACCTCACGCAAGAGCATGATCGGCAATGCCCTCGGGCGCGCGGTAGAGGATCGCTTGGCTGGTAACCTCTCGCTGACGGCATTGGCCGTTCGTGACGGGGCCAGGCTGTTTCGCGTTCACGACGTGGCCCCGACTGTCGACGCTGTCGATATGGCATGGGCCGTGCTACAGGAAGGCACGATACGATGAGTCGACGTTATTTTGGTACGGATGGTATTCGCGGCACGGTTGGGGAATTCCCCATCACGCCAGACTTCATGCTCAAGCTGGGCTGGGCGGCAGGGCGCGTATTCGCCCGTCACGGCCGCGGCAAGGTATTGATCGGCAAGGACACGCGCATTTCGGGCTACATGTTCGAATCCGCGCTCGAGTCCGGCCTTTCGGCAGCAGGTGTCGATGTTTCCCTGCTCGGCCCGATGCCGACACCGGGGATCGCCTATCTGACGCGCACCTTCCGCGCCGATGCCGGTATCGTCATCTCGGCCTCCCACAACGCCTATCCGGACAACGGCATCAAGTTCTTCTCCGCAGCCGGCACCAAGTTGGATGATGCGCTGGAAGCCGAGATCGAAGCCGAGCTGGACCGCGATATCGTGATCGTCGGCCCGGATAGCTTGGGCAAGGCGTCACGCATCCAGGATGCGGCCGGCCGCTATATCGAATTCTGCAAGTCCACGCTGCCGGGCCGTCTGGGTCTGCACGGCATGAAGGTGGTGCTGGATTGCGCGCATGGTGCGACCTATCACATCGCGCCAAACGTCTTCCGTGAGCTGGGTGCCAAGGTCAGCGTCATCGGCGGTGAGCCGGATGGCCTCAACATCAATCAGGGCGTCGGCTCCACGCACCCGCAGGCGCTGCGCGCAGCTGTCATCGAGCAGGGCGCCGATCTGGGCGTGGCCTTCGATGGGGATGGTGACCGCCTGATCTTGGTCGATGCCGATGGCCGTGTCATCGATGGTGACGACATCCTCTACATGATCGCGCGTGACCGTCACGAGCGCGGTGTGCTGGGCGGCGGTGTCGTCGGCACCCTGATGTCCAACTTCGGTCTGGCGGCGGCGCTGGAAGGTCTGGGAATCCCCTTCGAGCGTGCCAAGGTCGGTGATCGCTACGTCATCGAGCGTCTGGAAGCCAACGGCTGGCAGCTGGGCGGCGAATCCTCCGGTCACATCGTCTGCAGCCATATCCAGAGCACCGGTGATGGCATCGTCTCGGCGCTGCAGGTGCTGGCGATCATGGCGCGTGAAGAGTGCTCGCTCAGTGAATTGCTGGTCGGCTTCGAAAAGGCTCCGCAGGCGCTGATCAATGTGCGTCTGGCGCCGGGCTGCGACAACAAGGCGCTGATGGCGGCGGACGCCGTGCAGGCCGCGGTGGTCGAAGTGGAGCAGACGCTGGGCAATGAAGGGCGCGTGCTGCTGCGTCCCAGCGGTACGGAACCGCTGATTCGCGTCATGGTCGAAGGCCGTCCGCACTTCGATGTCGATGCGCTGGCGGGCCAGATCGCCGCGACGGTCGAATCCAGCATGTCGGCGTGATGCGCTGACAAGGCAGCTCGCCGGGGTGACGGTTCACGTCGCCGAGCGGTCGGGTTGCGCAGGACGACAACAGGCGCCGAGTGCGCCTGTTGTCGTTTCTGGCAGTTGCCCCGAGCCTGATCGTGCCGGATCACGGGGCTTGACAGGGGTCGCGAAGGTTGTCAGTCAAGGGCGGCTCCATTACCATCCTCGCACTGCTCACAAGGGAGAAGCACATGCGTACACCGCTGATTGCCGGAAACTGGAAGATGAATGGTGATCTTGCCTTGGTCGATGAGTTTGCCCGGGGCCTGCAGGCGGCTGAGCTGCCGCAGGGCATTCAGGTGGCGCTGGCAGTGCCTTTCCCTTATCTGAGCGCCGCTCGCGCGAGCATGCCTGTGAGCGTGGCGCTGGCGGGGCAGACGCTGAACCCGGCGAGCGAGGGTGCCTTTACCGGCGAAGTGGCGGGTCAGATGCTCAAGGATGTCGGTGCCGCGATGGTGCTGGTCGGGCACTCGGAGCGTCGAAGCCTGTATGCTGAAGACGATGCGGCGGTGCTGGCGCGTGTCGAGGCGGCGCTTGCCGCTGGCCTCACACCGGTGCTGTGCGTCGGTGAGACGCTCGAGGAGCGTGAAGCCGGTGACACGGAGCGTGTCGTGCTGGGACAGCTGGAGGCGGTGTTCTCCGCGCTCTCCGCCGATGAGCGCACGCGTCTGGTCGTCGCCTATGAGCCCGTCTGGGCCATCGGTACCGGGCGCACCGCCTCGCCCCAGCAGGCGCAGGAGGTCCATGCGGCCATTCGCGCGCGCCTGGCCGAGTGGTCTTCCTCGCTCGCCGAGGCAATGCAATTGTTGTACGGCGGTAGCATGAAAGCTGCCAATGCCGCCGAGCTGCTTGCGCAGCCGGATATCGACGGCGGTCTCGTGGGCGGTGCCTCGCTCCAGATCGACGAATTCCTAGCCATTTGCCAGTCTGCAGGTTGAATCTCATGCAAGTAGCCGTTCTGATGGTCCATGTGGTACTCGCGGTCGCGCTGATCGTGCTCGTCCTTCTCCAGCAGGGCAAGGGTGCCGAAGCTGGCGCTGCCTTTGGTGGCGGTGGTGCTTCCCAGACCGTTTTCGGGTCCAGCGGTAGCGGCAACTTCCTCGCGCGCTTCACGGGTGTTCTGGCCGCGGGCTTCTTCGCGACCTCTCTGACACTGGCCTGGTTCGCATCCAATGCCAACCAGCCGTCAGTCGAAGCGGGCATTCCGAATGCCAGCGTGATCGAGCAGCAGAAAAATTCACTGCCATCACTTGACGACTCCGAGGAAAGTGTGGAGAATACGTCGCCAGTGCTTGAGGAAAGCGGCAACGCAGACCAGCCAGCACTCTAAGGAATTCAAGGCGTTGACTTTGAATTCTTCCGGGTAACGTCTCAGGCGATACCCGCCCCCGTGCCGAAGTGGTGGAATTGGTAGACACGCTATCTTGAGGGGGTAGTGACCTTACGGTCGTGGGGGTTCAAGTCCCCCCTTCGGCACCATCTTGTTAGATCGATTGGCAGTCTGGACGCAACTCTGCCACCTTGGAAAGACGTCATTCCTTGACCTCCTTTTTCGGTGACATTACCATCGTCCGACTATTGTTGCGGGGTGGAGCAGTCTGGTAGCTCGTCGGGCTCATAACCCGAAGGTCATCGGTTCAAATCCGGTCCCCGCTACCAAGTTTCTTGAAAGGCCCCTTCCTATGAAGGGGCTTTTTGTTAGCACCAGTGCCAATCAGCCACCTAGCTCTCTTCTCTACTCCCGGTCAGGTGCCTGATGCAACTGCTGTAGGAGCCTCGTCTGTGTCAACCAAGGACGCTGCGCTTAACGCGCTTATCGATCCAGTCGTCTCTGCTCTGGGCTTCGAGCTCTGGGGTATCGACTATCTCTCCCAAGGCAAGCAGTCCCGTCTGGTGATCTATATCGACCATCCCGATGGCATTACCGTGGACAACTGCGCAAGCGTCAGTCGTCAGGTAGGTGCCGTACTGGATGTCGAGGACCCCATTACCGGTCAGTTCCAGCTTGAAGTCTCGTCTCCAGGCATGGATCGTCCGTTGTTCACGCTTGACCAGTACGAGCGCTACATCGGTCACGTGGTGGCACTGCGACTTCGCCAGGCCTTCGATGGCCAGCGCAAGTTCCAGGGGCTGGTGACTGGCACCGAAGACGGTGATGTCGTGATCCGGGTCGATGAAGAAGAATACTGCTTTCCCATTGAAAGCATCGACCAGGCACGCATTGTGCCGCAGTTCAAATAACTGACGTTGTCGGCACACCGCTCGCGTTGCGAGCCCGGGTCGATGCGCAAGGACAGGTTTCTGGCGAGGCAAAGTCATGAGCAAAGAGATTCTGCTGGTCGTTGACGCCATCTCCAACGAGAAAGGCGTGCCGCGGGATGTGATTTTCGAAGCCGTCGAAGCGGCATTGGCTTCGGCGTCACGCAAGCGTTTCGATCAGGAAGAGGCGGATATCCGCGTCAAGATCGATCGTGTCACCGGTGATTACGCGACCTACCGTCGCTGGACCGTCGTCGAAGACGACGAGTTCGAGACGCCGGACTACGAGATCAAGGCCAGCATCGCCGAACAGCGCGAAGAGCCGCTGGCGCTGGGTGCCGTGGTCGAGAAGCAGATCGAATCCGAAGCGTTCGGTCGCATCGCGGCACAGACCGCCAAGCAGGTCATCGTGCAGAAGGTGCGCGAGGCCGAGCGTGCGGAAGTGGTGCGTCTTTACGCCGAGCGTGAAGGTGAGCTGGTCGCGGGTATCGTCAAGAAGACGACACGTGATGGCCTCATCATCGATCTGGGCGACAACGCCGAAGGCTTCCTGCCGCGCGGTGAGATGATTCACGGCGAGCGCTACCGCTTGAACGAGCGGGTTCGTGCCCTGCTGTGGAAAGTCGACGCGGATGCTCGTGGTTCTCAGCTGATCCTGTCGCGTACGCGTCCTGAGCTGATCATCGAGCTGTTCAAGATCGAAGTCCCGGAAATCGCCGAGCAGCTGATCGAGATCAAGGGGGCTGCCCGTGACCCGGGTTCGCGCGCCAAGATCGCGGTCAAGAGCAACGACAAGCGCATCGATCCGATCGGTGCCTGTGTCGGCATGCGTGGTTCACGCGTGCAGGCCGTGTCCAATGAACTGCGTAACGAACGCGTGGATATCATCCTGTGGGATGACAATCCTGCCCAGCTCGTCATCAACGCCATGGCGCCGGCAGATGTCGGTTCCATTCTGGTCGACGAAGACACCCATTCCATGGATGTCGCTGTCGCTGCGGACAACCTGGCCCAGGCCATCGGTCGCAGCGGTCAGAACGTTCGTCTGGCCAGTGAGCTGACCGGTTGGCAGCTCAACGTCATGACCGAGGCGGAAGCCGAGGGCAAGCGCGAGCAGGAAATCGACAGTTTTGTCGAATATTTCATCACTCATCTCGAGATTGAAGAGGATCTAGCCCGTGTCCTGGTGGACGAGGGCTTCACCTCACTCGAGGAAATCGCCTATGTCCCGCTCGAGGAAATGCTCGAGGTCGAGGGCTTTGACCAGGATCTGGTCGAGGAGCTGCGCGCTCGGGCCAAGGATGAACTGCTGAATCTCGCCATCGCCACTGAAGAGCAACTGGACGGCGCACAGCCGGCCGAAGACCTGCTCAACATGGAAGGCATGGAGAGTCATCTGGCATACATCCTGGCCAGCAAGGGTATCGTCACCATGGAAGACCTTGCTGAGCAGGCCATCGATGATCTGAAAGACATCGAAGGCGTCGACGAAGAGCGAGCAGCGGCGTTGATCATGACCGCCCGCGCGCCCTGGTTCGCAAGCGAACAGTAACTAGGTCACGGGCTCAGGAGGGTCGTACATGTCAGAAATGACAGTCAAAGAATTCGCCAAGAAGGTGGGCCGCGAGTCAGCCCGCCTACTGGAACAGATGCATGAAGCGGGTCTGAAGCACAAGTCAGAGAACGACGCCGTCTCTGAGGTCGACAAGCAGAAGCTGCTTGATCACCTCACCAAGAGCCACGGTGGTGGCGCGGCTCCGGCAGCGCCCAAGAATCGCATTACCCTGACCCGCAAGACCAAGTCTCGCATCAACACAGGTGGTGGTCGCGGCAAGTCCATCGAGGTGCAGGTGCGCAAGAAGCGTACCTACGTCAAAGAGGGCGAAGAGCAGGCTGCAGAAGCGCCGGCGGCTGCTGCACCGGCAGCTGCCGTTGCGGACAAGCCGGCTGCGGCACCGCAGCGCGAAGAGCGTCGTGGCAATGACAACCGTCGCGAAGAGCGTCCTCGTCAGAGTGCACCGGCTGCTGCGCCGGCCGCCGACGCTGCGCCGGAAGTCAATGCGCCGCCGAAGGAGCCGCGTGGTGATGCACCGCGTCGCGCCAAGGCTGCGCCGCGTGATGAATCACGTGATCGTCGCGAAGCCCGTGAAGACCGTAGTGAACGCAAGCGTGGCGGGGCCAAGAAGGTCAAGCGCGCCGAGCGTCGCGGTGGTCGTCGTGGTGGCCGTGATGCCAACCGTCAGCCGCCGAAGCCGGTCCAGACCTTCGTCCGTGAAGTCTCCATCCCTGAGTCCATCTCAGTGGCAGACCTCGCCGACAAGATGGCCGTCAAGGCGTCTGAAGTGATCAAGACCATGTTCAACATGGGCGCTGCGGTCACCATCAACCAGACGATCGATCAGGAAACCGCGACCATCGTGGTCGAGGAAATGGGTCACACGCCCAAGCTGATCAAGGATGACGCACTCGAGACAGCCGTTCTCGAAGGCATCTCCTACGAAGGTGAGCAGATCACCCGCGCGCCGGTTGTCACCGTCATGGGTCACGTCGACCACGGCAAGACCTCGCTGCTGGATTACATCCGTCGCACCAAGGTCGCCACAGGTGAAGCGGGTGGTATCACCCAGCACATCGGTGCCTACCACGTCGAGCACGACAACGGTGACATCACCTTCCTGGATACCCCGGGCCACGCGGCGTTCACCGCCATGCGTGCTCGTGGTGCCAAGGCGACCGACGTCGTCATCCTGGTGGTGGCTGCCGATGACGGCGTGATGCCGCAGACCATCGAGGCTGTCGAGCACTCCAAGGCCGCGGGTGTCCCGATGGTCGTGGCGGTGAACAAGATCGACAAGCCGGGTGCTGATCCGGACCGCGTCAAGAATGAGCTGTCCCAGCACGGTGTCATCTCCGAGGAATGGGGGGGTGATACCCAGTTCGTCCACGTTTCCGCCAAGACCGGCGAGAACATCGACGCGCTGCTCGAAGGTGTCCTGCTGGTTTCTGAGGTTCTCGAACTTCAGGCCGTGCCGTCCGCGCCGGGCAAGGGCGTCGTGGTCGAGTCCCGTCTCGACAAGGGCCGTGGTCCGGTCGCGACCGTGCTGGTCCAGAACGGTACGCTGAAGAAGGGCGATATCGTCCTCGCCGGCCTGCATTACGGCCGTGTGCGTGCGCTGATCAACGAACTCGGCAAGCAGGTCGATTCCGCGGGCCCGGCCATGCCGGTCGAGATCCAGGGGCTGGGTGGCACGCCGGACGCCGGTGAAGAGTTCACCGTGGTACCGGACGAGAAGAAGGCACGTGAAGTCGCCAACTTCCGTCAGGGCAAGTACCGCGAAGTGCGCCTGGCACGTCAGCAGAAGGCCAAGCTGGAGAACATGTTCTCCCAGATGGGCCAGGACGAAGTCGCCAAGGTCAACGTCGTCCTCAAGGCCGACGTGCAGGGGTCTCTGGAAGCCATTCGTGGCGCGCTGGAAGAACTCTCCACCGAAGAAGTCAAGGTGGCCGTGGTCTCTTCCGGTGTCGGTGGCATCACCGGTACCGATGCCAACCTGGCACTCGCTTCCGAAGCGATCCTGGTCGGCTTCAACGTCCGTGCTGACGCCTCCGCGCGTGAGATCGTCGAGCGTGAAGGTCTGGATCTGCGCTACTACAGCGTCATCTATCAGCTGATCGACGAGGTCAAGCTGGCCATGACTGGCATGCTGGCACCGGAATTCCGCGAGCAGATCGTCGGTGTTGCCGAAGTGCGTGATGTCTTCAAGGCACCGAAGATCGGCGCGATCGCCGGTTGCATGGTCGTCGAAGGCACCATGTACCGCTCCAAGCGCATCCGCGTGCTGCGTGACAACGTGGTCATCTATGAAGGCGAGCTGGAATCCCTGCGTCGCTTCAAGGATGACGTCAACGAAGTCCGCAACGGCATGGAATGTGGTATCGGCGTCAAGAACTACAACGACGTGCAGGTTGGCGACAAGATCGAGGTGTTCGACCAGATCCAGGTCGAGCGCACGCTCTGATAGCGCCCCTGCAAGGAGAGATCACGGATGCGTGAATACAGCCGTACTGACCGCGTGGCGGACCAGATCCAGCAAGAGCTCGCGCTGTTGATTCAGCGCGAGGTCAAGGACCCGCGCCTTGGTATGCTGACGGTCAGCGCCGCCAAGGTCAGCCGCGACCTGTCCTACTCCGATGTCTACGTGACCCTGCTGGGTGACGACAGCCCGGAACGCATCAAGGAGAACCTCGCCGTGCTCAAGCGCGCGGCAGGTTTCCTGCGCTCCCAGCTGGCGCGCACCATTCAGCTGCGTCATGTACCGGAACTGCGCTTCCATTACGATGAGAGCGTCGTTCGTGGCCATCACCTGTCCTCACTGATCAACGATGCGGTCGCCGACGATCGCAAGCGCAGTGCAGAACGTGGTGATGACGACAGCGAAGACGGTGCCCCGGGCACCACGCCGGACGCCTGATGGGCCGTCGTCGTCGCGGCTTGCCGATCGATGGCGTACTGTTGCTGGACAAGCCCAAGGGCATGTCCAGCAACTATGCGCTTCAGAAGGCTCGTCGCCTCTACCAGGCACAGAAGGCCGGTCATACCGGCACGCTCGACCCGATGGCGACAGGCCTGTTGCCGGTCTGCTTCGGGGAAGCGACCAAGTTCTCCTCGCATCTTCTTGAGGCAGACAAGGTCTATCGGGCACGGGTCAAGTTTGGCCAGGTCACCGATACCGGTGATGCGGAAGGTACGGTGATTCGCGAGCGGGAGATTCCCGAGATTGCGCAGGCCGAGCTGGACGCGGTGCTGGACAGGTTCCGTGGCGAGATAGATCAGGTGCCGCCGATGTACTCCGCGCTCAAGCACCAGGGACGTCCGCTCTATGAGCTGGCGCGCCAGGGGGTTGAAATCGAGCGTGCAGTTCGTCGCGTTACCATCTACAATATGTCGCTTCTTGCGCGGCACTCCGATGGCATCGAGATCGAAGTGGCGGTCAGCAAGGGTACCTACATACGCAGTCTGGCCGAGGATATCGGCGAGGCGCTGGGCTGTGGAGCCCACCTCACGGCACTGCGTCGTCTCAAGACGGGCCCGTTCACGGGTGATGCCATGCTGGATTTCGAGCGCCTCGAAGCGCTGGCTGATCAGCAGGCACGTGAAGGCGTTCTGTTACCTGTCGACATCCTGCTCGATCATCTCCCGCGTCTCGACATCACTGCCGGGATGGCGCGGATGATTTTGCGTGGTCAGCAGGCCGAAACGACGACAGGATCGCTGGAAGTGGATTCCCTGGCTCGTGTGTATCAGGACCAGCAGTTGCTCGGGCTGGTCCGGATTGCGGCGGAGGGCGTCATCGCTCCTCGCCGACTGCTCAGTTCTGCCGTCGAGGCGGCGGCTGGGTGAGCTGATTGCGGCCTCGCCGCAAGCCGCATGAAGACTGCAAATATGCGTGGTCTTCGACATTTCCAATCTATCAAGCATATTGCTTACTGGAGAGACAGATGGCACTTACCGCTGAGAAGAAGGCTGAGATCGTTTCCGAATTCGGCCGTGGCGAGAACGACACCGGTTCCCCGGAAGTTCAGGTTGCTCTGCTGAGCGCCAACATTGATGGCCTGCAGGGTCACTTCAAGGCCAACAAGCAGGATCACCACTCCCGTCGTGGTCTGATCCGCATGGTCAACCAGCGCCGCAAGCTGCTTGACTACCTCAAGCGCAAGGACTTCGAGCGTTACACCGCTCTGATCCAGCGTCTGGGTCTGCGTCGCTAATCAGCGATGTTGCCGCCATGCACTTCGGTGCATGGCGGGCCCCCGGTGGGCACAGGAAAACCGACACTGCCTGCGGGCGGTGTCGGTTTTTTTGTGCCTGATACCGAGGTGATCCGGGCTTCAGATCAGAGGCTCGACCCGCGCTGCAGCCCGCTTGTCGCGTGGGATCAACCCGCTTTTCATTGCCTGTGGCGCGCTTTACCATGAGCGCCTGGCATCGATGACTATCAGATTAAAGGACATGCGCCGTGAACCCGGTAACGCACAGCTTCCAGTACGGTAATGACACCATCACCCTCGAGACCGGCCGCATCGCGCGTCAGGCGACCGGTAGCGTGATGGTGACCATGGGCAATACCTCGGTGTTGTGCACCGTGGTGGCCAAGGCGTCGCCGAAACCCGGCCAGTCCTTCTTCCCGTTGTCGGTCCATTATCAGGAGAAGGCCTACGCGGCGGGGCGTATCCCCGGCGGCTTCCTCAAGCGCGAAGGGCGTCCCACCGAGAAGGAAACCCTGACCTCACGCTTGATCGACCGTCCGATGCGCCCGCTGTTTCCCGAAGGCTTCATGAATGAGGTGCAGGTGGTCTGCACGGTGATGTCGGCGGAGCGCAATGTCGACCCGGACATCGCGGCACTGCTCGGCACCTCAGCAGCGCTTTGCATCTCCGGTGTGCCCTTCGCTGGCCCCGTGGGTGCGGCGCGCGTCGGCTTCAGCGAGCAGCGCGGCTACTTCCTGAATCCCGGCTACAGCGAACTGGCGCATTCCGAGCTGGACATGGTGGTGGCGGGCACCGAGAAGGCCGTGTTGATGGTCGAATCCGAAGCCCAGGAGCTGCTGGAAGACGAGATGCTCGGCGCCGTGCTCTATGGCCATCACGAGATGCAGAAAGCCATCACGGGGATCGAGACGTTCGCCGCCAAGGTCAATCGTCCCAAGTGGGCGTGGGTGCCGCAGAAACTCGACCGCGTGCTGGTCGAGGCGCTGGAGCAGAGCTTCGCCACCCAGATCGGTGATGCCTATCGCCTGAGTGACAAGATGGCGCGGCAGGACAGTCTGTCGGCGCTCAAGGCGCAGGCCATCGACCTGCTGGGCGCCGAGGATGATGCGCGCTTCAGTGTCGAGGCTGTCGCCACGGCTTTCGCGGCGCTCGAGAAGCGTATCGTGCGTCAGCGCGTGATCGCCGGCGAGCCGCGTATCGATGGTCGTGATACCCGCACCGTGCGACCGCTGGACATGGCGGTGGGCGTGTTGCCCAAGGCGCATGGCTCGGCGCTGTTCACCCGCGGTGAGACCCAGGCGATCGCCACTGCCACCCTGGGGACCACGCGCGACTCACAGCTGATCGAAGGGCTGTCCGGCGAGAAGCAGGACCGCTTCATGCTGCACTACAACTTCCCGCCCTACTGCGTCGGCGAGACGGGCTTCATCGGCGCGCCCAAGCGGCGTGAGATCGGCCATGGGCGTCTGGCGCGTCGGGGCATCGAATCCATGCTGCCGTCGTTGCAGGCCTTCCCCTACGCGATCCGTGTCGTCTCCGAGATCACCGAATCCAATGGTTCGAGCTCGATGGCATCCGTCTGTGGGGCCTCTCTTGCGCTGATGGATGCCGGTGTGCCGCTCAAGGCACCGGTCGCGGGTATCGCCATGGGATTGGTCAAGGACGACAATGGCGTCGCGATACTGACCGATATCCTCGGCGATGAGGACCACCTCGGCGACATGGACTTCAAGGTCGCGGGGACCGCCGAAGGCGTTACCGCGCTGCAGATGGACATCAAGATCGAGGGGATCGACGAGGAGATTCTTGAGCAGGCGCTGGAACAGGCCCTCGAGGCACGTCTGACCATCCTCGCGCAGATGAATGAGGTACTGGCCGCCAGTCGCCAGGAAGTCTCGGACAATGCCCCGGCGATGCTGTCCCTCAAGATCGCCCCCAACAAGGTGCGTGACGTGATCGGCAAGGGCGGCTCCACCATCCGCAAGATCTGTGAAGAGACCGGCGCCAATGTCGATCTCGACGATGATGGCAGCGTGCGCATCTATGCTGAGCACAAGGCGCAGGCTCAGGCGGCTGCCAAATACGTCGAGGGCATCATTGCCGAGGCTGAGATCGGCAAGCTCTATGCCGGCAAGGTGGCGCGCATCGCCGACTTCGGTGCCTTCATCACCTTCATGCCGGGCACCGATGGTCTGCTGCACATCTCGCAGATCGTCGAGGAGCGGGTCAATGACGTACGTGACTACCTCAACGAAGGCGATGAGGTGGTGGTCAAGGTGCTCGACATCGACAACCGCAATCGCGTCAAGCTGTCGCTGAAAGAGATCAGCGAAGAAGAGAAGGCGGCCTTTGCCGCTGCTCAGGCTGAAGAGGCCGTCGCCCAGGACTGACCGATCGTCGCGGATCGTCCCCGCCCCGGTCTTGCCTGCTCTGCGTGAGAGGTGAGCTCTCCGGGCAAGAAAAAGCCCCCGCCAGTGCCCTGGCGGGGGCTTTTGCATATCTCCCTGCTCAAGATTGCGCGAGCAGGGAGGGTTCAGGCGGGGGTACAGATGGGAGCGATCAGCTGCGCTCGATGGCCAGCGCGACGCCCTGACCACCACCGATGCACAGGGTCGCCAGACCTTTCTTGGCATCACGCTCGATCATCTCGTGGACCAGCGAGACCAGCACACGGCAGCCGGAGGCGCCGATCGGGTGGCCGAGGGCAATGGCGCCGCCATTGACGTTGACCTTGTCGACATCCCAGCCCAGCTCCTTGTTGACCGACAGGGCCTGGGCGGCGAAGGCTTCGTTGGCTTCGATCAGGTCGAGGTCTTCCAGGCTCCAGCCGGCTTTCTTGAGGCACAGGCGAGTCGCCGGCGCCGGGCCGATGCCCATGATCTTCGGATCAACACCCGCGTTGGAGTAGGCCTTGATGGTTGCAAGCGGCGTCAGACCCAGCTCGCGTGCCTTGTCGGCGGAGCACAGCATGACCACGGCAGCGCCGTCGTTGAGCGCCGAGGCATTGCCGGCGGTAACGGTACCGTCCTTCTTGAAGGCCGGGCGCATGCCCGCGAGCTTCTCGGCCGTGGTGCCGGCGCGCGGGTTCTCGTCGGTATCGAAGACGATCGGGTCGCCCTTGCGCTGCGGGATCTCGACCGGGACGATCTGGCCCTTGAAGCGGCCAGCTTCGATGGCTGCGCAGGCCTTCTGCTGAGAGGCGGCCGCGAAGGCGTCCTGGGCTTCACGACTGATCTCGTATTTCTCGGCCAGATTCTCGGCGGTGATGCCCATGTGGATGTCATTGAAGGCATCCCACAGACCGTCGTGGACCATGGAATCGATCGCCTTCCAGTCGCCCATGCGCTTGCCGTTACGCGAGTTGGGCAACACGTGCGGAGACAGGGACATGTTTTCCTGACCGCCGGCCAGAATCAGCTCGGCATCGCCGCAACGGATGGCCTGGGTGGCCAGGTGCAGCGCCTTGAGGCCAGACCCGCAGACCTTGTTGATGGTCATGGCGGGCACGCCTTCCGGCAAGCCTGCCTTGATGACCGCCTGACGTGCCGGGTTCTGACCGCATCCTGCTGTCAGCACCTGGCCCAGAAGCACTTCATCGACCTGATCGCCACTGACGCCCGTGCTGGCGAGGATATCCTTGATGACATGTGCGCCGAGATCCGCGGCGGAAATGTCAGCCAGGCTGCCACCGAAGGCGCCTACGGCGGTACGACGGGCTGCTACGATCACCACATCCTGCATCTGAACGCTCCTGTTCTCTTGCGAGACTGTCTGAGTCAATTGGCTGCGACTATGGCCATGCCATCAAGCGGGCGAGGCGCAGTCCTGCTGAGGTGAGATTCCAGCATAAGGCAGTTTTGTGCGGTGCGGCAATCGCCAAAGGACATCTCCAGTGTCAGCCTTTAGCCATACGTATCGCTTATCTAGACGGCACGACGCCAGCGCTCTGGCAGGCAGGGCTGGCGTCGTGTTGGAGCGCTCGCGGCAGGCTCGAGGCCTGAATCATCAGCCCTCCGAGCGTAGAGCAGCAGGCAGCAAGGCGTGCTCAGGCCATCTGGACCGGAATGGCATTAGCTGTATGGCTGACCTCGTTGCCTTCCATCAGGTAGACCATGGAGGGCTTGTGCGCGTCCAGTTCGGTCTCGGCATAGTTGGCGAAGGCGCAGATGATCACGCGGTCGCCGACGTCGGCCTGGTGGGCTGCGGCGCCGTTCACCGAAATGATCTTCGAGCCTTCTTCGCCGCGAATGGCATAGGTGGTGAAGCGCTTGCCGTTGTCCACGTTGTAGATCTGGATCTGTTCGTACTCACGAATGCCTGCCATGTCGAGCAGGTCGCCATCGATGGCGCAGGAGCCCTCGTAGTTGAGGACGGCGTGAGTCACGCGGGCCATGTGCAGCTTGGCCTTGAGCATGATGGCTTGCATCAGGATGTCTCCAGTTGAGCGCCGCCGGGCGCAGATCAAGGCCCTGGGACCAGGGCCATGGCGCGTCTGACGTGGCGGACAGTGCCACGCCAGGGTGCAAGGCGGCGCAGTCTAATCAGGCATCAGGCCACCGGCAAGGCGACCTTCAGGTTATCGAGCAGGCGCGTACGGCCCAGGTGTGCGGCGATCAGTATCACCGCCTCGCGGGTGTCATTCTCGACTGGCCCCAGGTCAGCCGCGCGGCGCAGTTCGAGGTAGTCCGGCTTGAAGCCGCTCTCGCTGATGGCGGCCAGGGCCTCGCGTAGCGCCACATCGCGTGCCACGCCCTGCTCAAGACGAGCTTTCAGGGCATCGAGGCACTGCTTGAGACGCGGCGCGATGGCGCGCTCCTGCTCACTCAGGTAGCCGTTGCGTGATGACAGCGCCAGACCATCCTCTGCACGCACGATGGGCACACCGATGATCTCGATGCCGAAATGCAGGTCGCGGTTGAGTTTGCGGATCACTGCCAGCTGCTGGAAGTCCTTCTCGCCGAAACAGGCGACTTCAGGGCGTACCAGATTGAACAGGATGCTGACGACGGTGGCGACGCCATCGAAGTGACCCGGACGGTTGCCGCCGCACAGGCCTTCGGAAACGCCCGGCACCTGCACGTTGCACAGCCCGTCGCGGCCCGTGGGGTAGAGTTCTGCCGTCGAGGGGGCGAACAGCAGGTCACATCCTTCGGCGGCCAGCGCATTCTGGTCGGCCTCGAGGGTGCGCGGATAGCTGTCGAGGTCTTCGCCGGGGCCGAACTGCAGCGGATTGACGAAGATGCTCGCGACAACCATGTCGGCATGGCGGCGCGCTTCACGGACCAGCGACAGGTGGCCGGCATGCAGGTTGCCCATGGTCGGCACCAGCGCGATACGCAGGCCATCGCGGCGTGCCTGGGCGAGTTGCTCGCGCAGGGCGTTGATCTGGGAGACGGTTTTCATCAGAAGCCGTGCTCCGGCGCCGGGAAGCTGCGCGTCTTGACCGCCTGGTGGTAGGCGGCGAAGGCCTCCTGCACGCTGCCGGCATCGCTCATGAAATTCTTGACGAAGCGCGGCTTGCGGCCGGGCGTCAGGTCGAGCATGTCGTGCATGACCAGAATCTGGCCATCGACGTCCACGCCGGCACCGATACCGATCACCGGCACCTCGACAGCATCACGAATGCGCGCGGCCAGCTCGGACGGCACGCATTCGAGCAGGATGATCGCGGCACCCGCGGCTTCCAGCGTGCGGGCATCGGAGATGATCTGCTCGGCGCGGGCCTCGTCGCGGCCCTGTACCTTGTAGCCGCCGAAGGCATGCACGTGCTGTGGCGTCAGGCCCATGTGCACGCAGACCGGCACGCCACGCTGGACGAGTGCAGTGACGGCACCGGCCAGCCAGGCTTCGCCTTCCACCTTGACCATCTCGGCACCGGCACGCATCAGACGCGCCGCATGGTCGAGCAGGATGTCGGTGCTGGCATTGCTCATGAAGGGCAGGTCGGCCATCAGCAGGCTGCCTTGCTTGCCACGTGCCACGGCGGCGGTGTGGTAGCAGATGTCATCGATGGTGACGGGCAGGGTGCTGGTATGGCCCTGCAGGACCATGCCGAGAGAGTCGCCGACCAGCAGCACTTCAATGCCGGCATCGCTGGCAAGATGAGCAAAGGTGGCATCGTAGGCGGTGAGGCAACTGAACGTCTCACCATCGGCCTTGAGGCGGCGCAGGGTGCTCAGGGTGACGTTTTTCATCGGGACGCTTACTCGTTGCGGCGCGTATGACGCGGCTGCCCGTGGCGTCGAGCAGCCGCGATCGCGAGAAGGCCGCCGAGGGCGGACTGCGAGCGACACGGGCCGGTGTTACCAGAAAGTGTTACCGCACAGGCCAAAGTGGGCACGACGGTAACAAGATGGCGAAACTCTACTCCTGAGGTCCGAGGGGGAGCAAGTCATCGCCCTCAACTCGAGACGCCAGTGTTTCGAGATTCTCCTCGCCCAGCACGCTGAGGCACTGCGGGCCCAGCAGGTCAGCCAACGGACGCATCACGAAACCACGTTTGAGCATTTCGCGATGGGGTACGACGAGACGCGGCGTCGAGATCCTGCTGTCATTGAAGAGCAGCAGGTCAAGATCCAGTGTGCGGGGACCCCAGTGACGCAGTCGCACGCGACGATGCTGCTGTTCAAGGGCTTGCAGCTGATCAAGCAGAGCGAGGGGGGACAGGCGGGTCGTTAGCTCGGCAACGGCGTTGACGAAGTCGGGCTGGTCCTGCGGGCCGACCGGCTTGCTGGCATACAGGCGAGAATGTCGCGTGCAGCGGGTCAGCGGCAGCCGGTCGAGAGCCTCAAGCGCGCGCTCCAGTTGAGCGCGCGGATCGTCAAGATTGGCGCCGAGGCCAATCAAGGCTGTCGAAATCATGCGGAGTTCCTGCGTGGAGACGGCAGTGGCTCAGGCGAGCCACTGCTCAGCCCTGGCCGCGACCATTGCGCCGACGCTTGCCGCGACGCTTGGTGCCGGCTGGCTTGCTGCCGGCGGGGCCTTCATCGGAGACACCTTCGATCATCGTGACCTGGGTGCGAGCATCGACTTCCTGGAAGTCGGTCCACCACTTGCCCAGCCCCGGCTTCACTTCGCCGGCGAATTCACGCAGCAGCAGGAAGTCGTAGGCGGCGCGGAAGCGAGGATGCTCGCGGGTCTGGAAGGCGCGTTTGCCACGGCGACGCGGCAACTTGGCCTGCATGTCCCAGATCTCGCGCATCGGAATGCTGAAGCGCTTCGGGATCGAGGTGTGGTTGAGCTGGCGAGCGATCGCCTGCTGGGCCGCCTGGTGGGCTGCCGGAATGTCGGGCATGCCACTGGCGATCAGCTGATCGGTACGCGCCTTGACGCCCGGCCACAGCAGGGCGGCATACAGGAAGGCCGGCGTGACCGGCTTGTCTTCGCGGATGCGGTCGTCCGTGCTGGCCAGTGCCTTCTCGATCAGCGGCATGGACCAGTGATAATGCGCGAAGCTTTCTTCCGTCTCGGGGAACAGCATCTGGAACAGCCCAAACTCACGCAGGAGATGGAAGGTTTCCAGTGCATAGCCGGACATGAACAGCTTGAGCACTTCCTCGAACATCCGCGCCGGCGGAATCTGCAGCAGCAGCGGGGCCAGTTCGTACATCGGTTCGGCCGTGGCCTCCTCGATGTCGAAGTCCAGCTTGCCGGCGAAGCGGACGGCACGCAGCATGCGCACCGGGTCTTCGCGATAGCGTGTTTCCGGATCCCCGATCAGGCGAATCATGCGCGCTTCGATATCGCGTACGCCATTGGCCCAGTCATGGATCGTGAAATCGGACACGTCGTAATAGAGGGCATTGATCGTGAAGTCGCGGCGCAGCGCATCCTCCTCGATGGAGCCGAAGACGTTGTCGCGCAGCAACATGCCGTCTTCCGACTGCTGGGTATGCTGGCTGGGCGTGCTATCGGCCGGCTTGCCGCGGAAGGTGGTGACCTCGATCACCTCACGACCGAAGCGCACGTGCACGATACGGAAACGACGGCCGATGATGCGGGCATTGCGGAACAGCTCGCGGACCTGTTCCGGCGTGGCGTTGGTGGCCACGTCGAAGTCCTTGGGGCGTTGTCCGAGCAGGGCATCACGGATACAGCCGCCGACCAGATAGGCCTGATATCCACCGCTTTGCAGGCGATAGAGTACCTTCAGCGCATTCTCGCTGAGCTGGCGACGGGACACGGGATGCTCATCCCGCGGTATCACACGCAGGCTGGGCAATGGGGCCGCGGGCGCGTCAGTTGCATTGAAAAGCGTCTTCAAGCGGTCACCGGGGCGTTGTAGAAAGCGGGTAAATCCTTTGAGCATGCAGCGATTCGACTCGTGCGTGGCAGGCCGCCCAGTGTAGCCGAGGGCAGATACCTTGGCAAAGCGCCGGTCTGCCATCCAGGGGCCGACTCTGCACTTCAAGGCGTCTGACGAGGCAAGAATCACCTCTCAGACAAGGAAAAAGGGAGACCGATCACTCGGTCTCCCTTGCAGGTAGGGTACACGCATCCTTGAGCGGATGTTCTTTTTCGTGATGGCGCATCGCCCTGAATACGCACCACAGTCACAAATCAATGCAGACAGATCCTTCGTGTTGCAGATCATGTTGTTGTTGTCTGGCTGTCTGTTCGGTGACCATCTCGTATTCAAAACAATCTTCCATTCACCGACGGCTGAGTAGCCTCCCCCCGCGAGTTGTTGTTGTTTCGGGGGTGATCCGGGGTCGAGCCTGTTGTTCTTGTTGGTGCTCGAGGCCGGATTCGTCGCGTCCTGGTCAGTAGATTCCGGACTGCCGATATCTTGTTGTTGTTGGATCGGCGGATGATGAACTGCGGCCGTTTGTTCTTGTTTTGGCTCTTGCCTGCCACCACTCATGTAGTGAGGCATGCGGTTCATCATCAATGTCACGCGCTCGACGGGTATTGTTCTTGTTGGTGTCGAGGGTTTTCGAAGCATTGCGCGTTCTTGTTGTTGTTGGGCGCGCTTCGTATTTCCGGTTGTTCTTTTTCTTGACCGTGTTATTGCATCGGATGTGCCACAGCTTAAAAAAAACCAGCAATTCAGTCATTTAGACATAGGTAGCTGAGACGTGAGGTGTAGAGAGGTGCGAGGTGTTACCTGACGTGGCCATTGGTGCGCTGGATGGGGTCATGATTTGGGGTCGATGGTAACAATTGGTGCGAAGGTCTAACGAAGTGGCTTGCAAGCTAATGATTGAGCTGGGTTTTTTTCGAGTCTTTCGACACTAAAGTCTAGCGATGCCATCGATGATGCGGGGATCTATGGCAGGCAAGGTGGCGCCGCAGGCGGGTTGCTCGCCCGGGAGGGCACCTGCATGGTGCAGTGACTTCAGCGCAGTGACTTCAGCGCAGTGACTTCTGTGCGCCAGCGTCAGTGCTCCAGTGCCGCTCAAGCTTCATCACGCCAATGTCAGTTTGCGGGAGAGCTGCGGCGGCCCTTGCGGCGTGGAATGCCCAGGCGCTGACGCCGCTCCCAGAGGTTCTTGCGACTGATGCCGAGGCGGCGCGCGAGCTCTGTCTCGCTCATGTGGTCCTGATGCTCGAGCACGAAGTGCTGGAAGTAGTCCTCCAGCGAGAGGTCTTCCTCCTCACCGGCATCGCCGATCACCGAGAGGCCGCTGCGCGGGGTGTCCGCAGGCGGTGGTAGGCCCGTGCCCTGTTGGCCGGCCGCGGGCTGACCTGTGACAGACGCGGAAGTCGTTCCGGGACTTGAGCCACTGGCGGCACCTTTCACTGCACCTTTCGCCGCCCCTTTGCCCGCTGTCTTGGGCACCTGAACACTGGAGGGCACCGAGTCGGCTGTTGTGGCGGCGGGCGCTGCTTGAAGCGGCTGCCCTGAGGGCGTGCGCAGGCCGAGGTCCTCAGGGGCGATGATGCGACGCTCCGCCAGAATGACGCCCCGCTCGAGGGCGTTTTCCAGCTCACGGACATTGCCGGGCCAGGCGTAGTGATGGATTTCCTGGCGCGCCCGCTGGGAGAGTCGCATGCCATCGCGGCCATGCTTGCGGGCGATGCCGGCCAGCAGATGCTCGGCCAGTTCCAGCACGTCATCTCCACGCTCACGCAGGGGCGGCAGGTCGATCTCCATCACGTTCAAGCGGTAATAGAGGTCGAGGCGGAACTCGCCGCTGGCCGAGAGCTGATGCAGGTTGCGGTGGGTCGCGGCGATGAGGCGAATGTCGACGTAGCGGGTCTCGATGGCCCCCACGCGGCGAATCTCGCCCTCCTGCAGCACCCGCAGCAGGCGTGCCTGGGCATCCAGCGGCAGTTCACCGATCTCATCCAGAAACAGTGTGCCGCCATCGGCGGCTTCGATCAGGCCTGTGCGCGAGCTGGTGGCGCCGGTGAAGGCACCTTTTTCATGGCCGAACAACTCGGACTCGATCAACGTCTCGGGAATGGCGGCGCAGTTGACGCAGATCAGCGGCGCCTGATGGCGTTCGCTCTGGCGATGAATGGCGCGCGCGACCAGCTCCTTGCCGGTGCCGGACTCACCCAGTACCAGCACGGTGACATCGGCGGGCGCTACCTTGCGAATGCGGGTGTAGACCTGTTGCATGGCGCGACAATGGCCAATCATCTCCACCGGCTTGTTGGTCGTGCCAGCATGCGTCTGGGGCGGAGGCGGCGCAGCACTCGGCGCCCCCAGGCGTGGCAGAGACAGCGCATCTCGCACGCTGCGCGCGAAGGCCTGCTGGTCAAACGGCTTGGGAAGATAGTCGGCTGCCCCCGCCTTCAGGCAGCCGATGGCGGCATGCAGGCTGGGGTCGTCGGCCAGCAGCAGCACGGGGGTCGGCCGGCTGGCACGCAGGATCGGGACGGCATGGTCTCCGGCCAGTTCGCTGTCGCAGATCACCAGCGCGAAGTCGGCGGGGTGCTGCAGACGGGCATCCTCCAGGCCGCTGGCCTGCACCACGTCGTGACCCTCGCGCTCCAGCAGATGCTGCAGCGTGTTGCGCGAAGCACCTTCCTTTTCGACGATCAGAATCCGGGCCATGGGGTGATGTCGCTCGCCTGAGGGTGTGCATGAGGGGATGACTGTCGCTCGAGTCTGTCCTGTTCCCACAGGGGTGGCAATCCGACAATCGTGGCTGTTGTCAGGCGTTCCGACTGTATGGCGTATCCGGTCTCGGCTGCCCTCAGCTGCCTTCATCAGTCCTTGTCATTGGAGCAGTGGCTGCACTGAGTGACGGCGCGGTGCCGACCGCCGCAAGTGACCAGCGAGGAGTGGCGTGGGCGAGTTGCTCAGCGGGGCTGGCGGTCGCCAGTTCGGGCGGCGGCGCCTGACCGAGCAGTGTCAGGGTATGGTGCAGCAGCGTTCGAATCGCGCTGGCGTCTTCCGGCAGGGCCGGCGCCAGGTTCTGTTTGGAGAGCTTCTGGCCATTGTCGGCCGTGATCAGCGGCAGGTGCGTCAGGCGTGGCATCGGCAGGTCGAGCGCGGATTGCAGCAGACGTTGCCAGGGGCTGTTGTCGAGCAGATCGAGCCCGCGCACGACATCGGTGATGCCCTGCTCGGCATCATCCACCACCACGGCCAGCTGATAGGCCCACAGGCCATCGCGTCGCTTGAGCACCACGTCGCCTAGCGTGACAAGATCCAGCTGGACCGTGCCCTGCAGGCGGTCCTGCCAGCCAGCGATGGCCCGGGAGCCGCCGAAGCGCTCTGCCGCGCGCACGTCCAGCCGCCAGGCATGCTCGCCCTCGGGCGGTTCGGTCCGCTCACGGCACCAACCGGGGTAGATGGCATGCTCGCGCCACTGCTTGCGCGAGCAGTCACACGGGTAGGCGATACCACTGGCCTTCAGTTGTTCCAGTGCATCGGCGTAGGCGGCGTGACGCTGGCTCTGATAGCGGAGCTCACCATCCCGCTGCAGACCGAAGGCATCCAGCTGGCGCAGGATGGTATCGGCGCTCCCGGCGGGGCAGCGAGGAGGGTCGATATCCTCGATACGCACCAGCCACTCGCCGCCGTGATGGCGGGCATCGAGATAGCTGGCGACGGCAGCCAGAAGTGAGCCCGCGTGCAGCGGACCGGAAGGGGTGGGGGCAAAGCGGCCACGGTAGGCGGTAGGCATGTGGGCTCCGTCATCCTTCGTGGTAGGGGATTCGCAGGCAGCAGGGCCTGAACGCATACGGGCACCGCTCCGAGGAGGGTGCCCGTATGGGGGATGAGGGCGACGGCCTGACGTCGCTTCATCGACAGCAGGGCTTAGCGGCCCAGCTGCTTTTCCTTCAGCTCGGCCAGTGTCTTGCAGTCGACACACTGGGTAGCGGTCGGACGTGCTTCCAGACGGCGAATACCGATCTCGATGCCACAGGACTCGCAGAAACCGTAGTCGTCCTCATCGATGTTCTCGATGGTCTCGTTGATCTTCTTCAGCAGCTTGCGCTCGCGATCACGTGTTCTCAGCTCGAGGCTGAAGCCTTCTTCCTGAGTGGCACGGTCTGCAGGGTCCGCGTAATTGTTGGCATCTTCCTGCAGGTGACGCACGGTGCGATCGACCTCTTCCATCAGCTCCTGTTTCCACTCCATCAGGATCTGGCGGAAGTGCGCTAGCTGCTTCTCGTTCATGTACTCTTCACCCGCTGCCGGCTCATACGGGGTGAATTTCTTAAGCGCTTCCGGCTTGGTTTCAGCTAATGGCATGGGACCGCCTCATTCCGCAAGTGACTTGGGCCGTCGACAGTCTGTTGCACTGCCTCCTTGGCCACGGCGAGGGGGCTGTCCTGACTGCTGCCCTCGCGAGAAGATCAGCTTATTTAGCGTAAATATGGCAAGTTTGCAACCGAACTCCGACGATAGTTTGTACCGACTCATGCACAGGCGGGTTCGAGAAAACACGGAGTTTCCTGTGCCAAGGGGGTGGGAATGGGGCTCGGCAGCTGCCTAGAATGATGCTTCGACCCCGAGGAGTGCCATCATGCAGTTTGCCCGTCGTCTTGAATCCGTTGCCGCCTTTCGTGTGATGACGTTGCTGGAAGCCGCTCAGGCGCGCGAGGCCGCGGGCCATGACGTCATCCATCTGGAAGTGGGCGAGCCCGACTTCCCGACTCCTGCGGCGGTGATCGCCGCCGGCCAAGCGGCGCTGGCGGCCGGTCAGACGCGCTACACCCCCGCCTGCGGCCTGCCGGCCCTGCGCGAGGCCATCGCGGCTGACTATCAGCGCCGTCACGGCGTCACGGTCTCCCCTTCCCGTATCATCATCACGCCCGGCGCCTCCGGTGCCCTGCTGCTGGCCACGCTGTTGTGCGCCGAGCGTGGCGACAGCGTATTGATGGCTGACCCGACCTACCCCTGCAATCGTCACTTCATGGGCCTGGTGGATGCCCAGCTGGATGTGGTGCCCGTCAGTGCCGCGAGTGGCTGGCAGCTGACCGCTGAACTTGCCGATGATTTCTGGCGCGAGAACACGCGGGCCGTGATGGTGGCATCGCCCTCCAACCCCACCGGACACGTGCTGTCGCCCGAGGAATTGAAGGCGCTGGGCGAGCTGTGTCAGTCGCGAGATGCCCAACTGCTGGTGGATGAGATCTATCAGGGACTGACCTATGGCGTGCCTGCGCACACCGCACTGGCGGAGTGCCCGGACGCCTTCGTCATCAACAGCTTCTCCAAATACTTCGGCATGACGGGCTGGCGGCTGGGCTGGCTGGTGGCACCGGAAGCCGCGGTCGAGCCACTGTCACGCCTGGCGCAGAATGTCTTCCTGGCCGCGTCGACTCCTGCACAGCATGCGGCGCTGGCGGCCTTCACGCCGGAATGCGAAACAGAGCTCGAGCGTCGTCGGCAGGTACTCGAAGCCCGTCGTGGCGTACTGCTGGACGGGCTAGAGCGCCTGGGGCTGGCGCCGTCGGTGCCGCCGCAGGGTGCCTTCTACGTCTGGCTGGATATCTCGCATCTGAGTGATGACAGCGAGGCCTTCTGCCGCGCACTGCTGGAAGAAGAGAATGTCGCCATCACGCCGGGTACGGACTTCGCGCTGGCCGAAGGGCGTCGCCATGTGCGTATCGCCTTCACCGCCGATGAGGCGCGTCTGCGCGAGGCCCTGGCCCGCATGGAGCGTTTCCTTGAGCGGCGTGTCACCCGGGCAGGAGTGTCGGCTTGATGGTGCTTGAGGGGCTGTATCGTGGTCGCCTGATCCGTCGCTACAAGCGCTTCTTCGCCGAGGTGGAGCTGCTCGAGGGGGAGCGGGCAGGTGAGGTGGTGACGGCGCATTGTCCGAATACCGGCTCGATGCGCGCGGTGTGCGTGGAAGGTTGTGAGGTATGGCTGTCGCCGTCCGACAACCCCAAGCGCAAGCTCGCCTGGACCTGGGAGCTGATTCGCCTGCCGCTGGATCCGCCCGGCGCTGACGGTCGGCGTGAGGCCTTGGTGGCGGTGCACACCGGACGTGCCAATGCCCATGTCGAGGCGGCGCTGCAGCAGGCCAGCGTCAGCGCGCTGCACGACATGAGGCTCGCCGACTTTGCGCGCCTCAAGCGCGAGTCACGTGTCGAGGTCCTGCTGCCGGGAAATGACACGCCGGAGCGCTCACGGCTCGATTTCCAGATGTGGCCGAAGGAGGAGGGCGCGGCCTCGATCTATCTGGAGGTCAAGCAACTGACACTGCGCGAAGCCGACGGTCACGGCTATTTCCCGGACTCGGTGAGTACGCGTGCCCAGCGTCATCTGGCCAGTCTCGCGGCGCTGGTCGCAGCAGGTCACCGTTGCGTGCTGGTGTTCTGCGTCGCCCATGACGGGATCGAGGATGTCGCACCGGCGGCGCATCTCGACCCGGCCTATGCGCAGGCCTTTGCCCGGGCGCAGGCCGCCGGTGTCGAGGTGCTGGCGCTGGGCATGCAGATCACCCTCGAAGAGTCTCTCTCGGATGCGGGCCAGCCACTGTGGCGAGCAAGACTGGGCCTGACGCGCGCGCTGCCACTGCATGACGTGCGCTTTGCTGGCTGATCAGGTCGCTGGCGCTCAGCCTGTCAGTCAGCGCTCATGTCTCTTTCCATCATTTCTCCCTCATGTCTCCACCGCTGCCTGCGGTCTCCCACAGCAGCAACAGTGTTGGCGAGGCGTCGTTGTGCACCAGCTCAACGTCTAGCGCCGTCAATCGTTGGCCGACGCAGGGGCCGCTGATGCAAGTGCCGTGATGCGGCTCGAAACAGGCCTGATGGCGGTGGCAGAGTATCAAGCCGCCGGTCGCGTCCATGTAGGGATCGTCAGTCTCGTCCTCGGTCAGCATTCGGCTGCCCTGGTGTGGGCAGCGGTCGAGAAAGGCGCGCGGGCCATCGGGCTGCATCACCAGCAGGGCCGGGCGGCCATCATCGAGTGTCAGTGGCATGCTGCGGCCGACGGGCAGTGATGGCAGCGGCAGTCTCAAGCACAGCCTGGATGAGGGCCCTTGGGGGAGTGTTGGTGGCCTTTCGGACATGAGGGGGCTCGCATCGGGTATCATGGCAGCGTTGGCACGCTCTCTTGTGGTCTTTTACCGTGTCTTGCCGCTTCCTTCCATGCCGAGTCATCTTCATGTCGCTATTTCGCCGCTCGATCACTTCCAGCTTCCGCTCCAGCAACGAATCCGGGACACCTGAGCGCACGGCCGGGGTGAGCCGTCGCCAGTTGCTGGCCGGCATGGCCGTCTCGGCGGGCGGGCTTACCGTGCTGGGCACGGCACTGAGCACCCCGCTCGCACAGGCCGCTCAGCCGGCCAACGGGCCATTGCCACCGCTGCCGGCTTGGCATGATCCCGAGGCGTCCCACCCGTTGCTGGGCAGCATTCTGGTCGCGGAGGGCAATCGTCGTCTATCGCCAGCGGCGCTGGTCGATTGGAGCCAGGCGCACTCGATGGTGCTGCTGGGCGAGCATCACGACAATCCGGATCATCACCAGCTGGAACGCTGGTTGATCGATGCGCTGGTCGCGCGGCGTCAGTTGGGCGGTGTGGCGCTGGAGATGCTGGACACGACCCAGGACGCCGCGCTATCACTGACCAATCGTACCTCGCTTGCGGTCTCGGGATTGCCGGATGATGAGCTCCAGCAGTTGCTGGCCTGGAATGCGCGCTGGCCCTTCACCGACTACGCCCCTCTGCTGCGCGGAGCGCTGGACAGTGGTGCGCCACTGGCGTCTGCCAGCCTGTCGGTGGCACAGCTGGAGGCCAGCATGGCACCGGGGCAGTCGCCGCTGGCACTGCCGGAAGCGGTCCTGCGCCTGCAGCGTGAGGCACTGGATGAAGGCCATTGTGGCCTGCTGGGCGCAGAGCGCCTGGACGCGATGCTGCGTGCGCAGTTGGCGCGGGATCAGCAGATGGCAGAACGTCTGGAAGGCCTGGCGGCTGATGGCACCACCAGCCTGCTGGTGTGTGGCTCCGGCCATGCCCGTCGCGATATCGGCGTGCCGCGCTGGCTGGATGGCAGCACGCTGTCCGTAGCGCTGATGCCGGTCGCCTGGGATGACGCGGGGCAGCCGCTGACGCATCTCGCCGATTATCTGCCGGAGAGCGCCGGTGCGGCGCCGGCTTACGATCTGGTGTGGTTCACGCCGGCGACGGCGCCAGTCGTGGATGCCTGTGAAGGCTTGCGTGAGACGATGCAGACGACCGTCAGCTAGAGGCTAGTCAGGCCCTGCCTGGTCAGGCCCCGGACATCAGCAGCACTGGAGCGGGTTGAATGCTCGGCATGAAAAAAGGCACCTCTTGTGAGGTGCCTTTTTCGTTGGTGCGACCTGCGTGTCGCGACCTGAATAGCGACGCGATCAGGCGTTCTTGAGGTCCGACGCGCTGTCGGCACGACGACGCGGTGCCTTCTGCGGCGTCTCGTCGCTGTGACCGTCGTTATGACTGTCATTGCTGCCGGCCTGCTCACGGAAACGGTCTTCGATATAGGTGATACGCGTGCGGCCGTGGGGCACGGGCTTGAAGTCGGCATCGACGCTGACCAGCACGATGCGGTCGATGGTCAGAATGCGTTCGCGGGTGATCTTGTTGCGGATCTCGACGCACAGCGAGATCGAGGTACGACCGAAGGCGCTGGCGGTGATGCCCAGTTCGATGATGTCGCCCTGACGCGCGCTGGAGACGAAGTTGATCTCCGACATGAACTTGGTGACCACGCGCGAGGTGCCCAGCTGGACGATGGCGTAGATGGCCGCTTCTTCATCGATCCAGGCCAGCAGTCGTCCACCGAACAGGGTGCCGTTGGGGTTGAGGTCTTCGGGCTTGACCCATTTGCGGGTATGGAAGTTCATGCACTCTCTCCTCGGGATGCCGGCGCACCTCACCGGAAGTGCGAGCCGTGATCCTCAGCTGCGTTTACCTCGAAAGTATATAGACTTTAGTTGCGACTGTCTGTGCATGGCCCGGATAGTGCAGCGCTATCGCGGCGCGGAAGAATTGGTGGTGTCATGACGCGAAACGGCCGACAGGAGTGTCCTGTCGGCCGTTTTCTTGCGGTACCTGGCGCTGGGTCTGTGGCGACTGCTGTAGCGCGCCTTGACTCAGCGCTGGTCGGGCGAGCAGTTGTCGCGACAGACGCGGAAGATAGCCACTTCCCCGAACAGGTTCGGCCACCAGGTCGCCGCCGGATGCGGCTCGTGATCGCCATTGCCGACCGCGCGGTCGATGATCTTGAGGCCCTGGGCGCGACACAGGCGCTCGAAGTCCGCGAAGGTCGACAGATGGATGTTCGGCGTGTCGTACCAGGCATGAGGCAGCGACTTGGAGACCGGCATGCGCCCCTTGAGGCCCAGGTGCAGGCGGTGACGCCAATAGGCGAAGTTGGGGAAGGTGATGATGGCCTCACGCGAGACGCGCATCATCTCCTCCAGCGCACGGTCCGGGCGACGCAGTACCTGCAATGCCTGGGACATCACCACACGATCGAAGGTGTCATCGGCGAAGTTGGCCAGGCCGTCATCGACATTCTGCTCGATGACGTTCACGCCACGGGCGACACAGGCACTGATGTTGTCGGGGTCGATCTCCAGACCATAGCCGAAGACCTGCTTGGTCTCCTTGAGGGAGGCCAGCAGGGTGCCGTCACCGCAGGCCAGATCCAGCACGCGCGCGCCTTCGGGAATCCAGTCATGAATCTGGGCGAGGTCGTTACGCATGGCTGGTCTCCCTGGTGCTCGGCTTTTTCGGCTTTTTCGTGGCTTTGGCGCCACAGGCGTGGTCGTAAGCGCGAGTCAGGAAGTTGCCCAGCACCGTCTGGTAGCGTTCGCCCGGCAGCAGGAAGGCGTCATGCCCGTGCGGCGAGTCGATGTTGGCGTAGCTGACCGACTTGCCGGCATGGATCATGGCGTTGACCAGCTCGCGCGAGCGTGACGGCGCGAAGCGCCAGTCGGTGGTGAAGCTGACCACCAGTACCGGGCAGCTGATCGGCGCCATGGCCGCGGACAGGTCATCGCCTGCCGTGGCGGCAGGATCGAAGTAGTCGAGCGCCTTGGTCATCAGCAGATAGGTATTGGCATCGAAGGCGGTGGAGAAGGTATCGCCCTGGTGGCGGAGATAGCTCTCGACCTGGAAGTCGACGTCGTAACCGAAGTTGAGGCGATCCTGACGCAGGTCACGCCCGAACTTGGTACCCATCGAATGCTCGGAAAGATAGGTGATGTGACCGACCATGCGCGCCAGCTTGAGGCCGCGTCTGGGCACGGCATCGACACGCGAATACCAGCCGTCATGGAATTCCGGGTCAGAGCGAATCGCCTGACGCGCGACTTCATTGAAGGCGATGTTCTGTGCCGATAGTTTCGGCGTACAGGCGATGATGGCGACGTGACCGACGCGATCAGGGTGGTCCATCACCCACTGCAGCGCCTGCATGCCACCCAGCGAGCCGCCGACCACCGCCGCGAAGCGGATGATGCCGAGAGACTCGGCGAGGCGCTTCTGGCTCTCGACCCAGTCCGGCACGGTTACCAACGGGAAGTCAGGCCCCCATTGCTCGCCCGTCTCCGGGTTGATCGAGGTCGGGCCGGTACTGCCGTGGCAGCCGCCGATGTTGTTCAGCGCGATCACAAAGAAGCGCGAGGTATCAATGGGCTTGCCGGGGCCGATGTAGTCGTCCCACCAGCCAGGCTTGCGGTCGCTCATGGCGTGATAGCCAGCCGCATGATGGTGGCCGGTGAGGGCGTGACAGATCAGGATGGCGTTGCTGGCGTCCGCGTTCAGCTCGCCGTAGGTCTCGTAGACCAGCGAGTACTGCTCGAGGCGTCTGCCGCAGGCCAGCTCCAGCGGGGTATCGAAGTGGGCAGTCTGAGGCGTGACGAGACCGACCGAATCCGGGGGCAGGGAATCAGGCATCGTGGTGAAGGTTTCCAGCATCATGTCCAGCAGAGTGTTCGGGGCAAGGCCCGTGTCCGGGGCGCGAAGCCGCGGTGATGCGCCTTGTGGGCGTCTCGTGCACCGTGGTTCTGGCTTCGGCCGAGGGCTCACTCTAGCACAGCGTGCGCACGCGTGATCCAGTGGCACGCGATGCAAGAGCGCCCGCCACGGGAGTCCGTGGCGGGCGCTGATTTCGTCGGCATGTGCCTTGGGCGCCTGCGAGCCATCCTTGCTGGCGGAGTCCCGGCTTAGCTGAAGGCGCTGCGCAGCATGCCCAGTGACGGCAGGGTCTGGTTGATCAGGCTGCCGACCAGGTTGAGCGCGATGAACACGAAGATCGGAGACAGGTCGAGCATGCCGATCGACGGAATCACCTTGCGCACCGGCTTCATGATCGGATCGACCAGCTGATGGACCAGGATGGCGCCCGGGTGGTTGGCCTGCGGAGCGACCCACGACAGGATGATCATCGCGATCAGCGCGAAGAAGTAAATGTTGATGATGCTGTCGAGAATGGTGCCCAGTGCCGTCAGCGCGATGAAGCCGACCGGCAGCATGCCGCCACCGAACAGGGCGCCGATCGCGACCAGTACCAGACTGACGACGATGAAGGCCGCGGCCAGGGTGGCGATGTCGAAGCGACCCAGCGGGCGCAGGATGCCCTGCAATGGGGCCACCAGCGGGTTGGTCGCCTTGACCACTGACTGGGTGACCGGGTTGTAGAAGTCCGCGCGGGACAGCTGCAGCAGGAAGCGCAGCATCAGGATGTAGACAAACAGTTGCAGCAGGATGGTGACCAGCTGAAGTCCGATATTACCCATAGCACCCATGGGGCTTTCCTTAAGACGGTGAGAAGTGGGCGCGCGTTAGAGCACGCGTCATGCCGCTAGCATGCCAACAACGGATGAACAGCGCATGATGGCCTGTTGTGGCCCGGGCTGCCAGCGGCCTGCAGGAGTTGTCAGTGGAGCAGAGGCTGTCAGCGATCCAGCTCGCGGGCAAGCTCGGCGGCGCGCACGCTGGAGGCCTTGGCGGCGCGCTCGACGATATCGCGCAGCCCATCCTCCTCGAAGCTGTTGATGGCGCGCTCCGTGGTGCCATTCGGCGAGCACACGCGACGGCGCAGCTCGGCAGGCTCATGCTCGCTGGAGAAGGCCATCTCGGCGGCACCGCGGGCGGTCTGGATCGCCAGGCGGCGCGCGGTCTCGGCGTTCAGCCCCAGCTCGATGCCTGCCGCTTCGAGCGACTCGATGAACAGGAAGAAATAGGCCGGGCCGGAGCCGGAAATGCCGGTGACGGCTTCCAGCAAACCTTCTTCCTCGACCCACTCGACGATACCGACCGCGGTCAGCATCTCATCCATCAAGCTGCGCTGCTCCTCCGTCACCTGGGGGGTGGCATAGAGGCCGCTGGCACCGACACCGACCAGTGACGGCGTGTTGGGCATGCAGCGGATGATGGCGAGGTCGCCGCCCAGCCAGCGTTCGAGGCTGTCGCAGGTGATGCCGGCCGCTACCGAGACGATCAGCGGCTTGCGGTTCTGCACCGCAGGGGTCAGCGCCTGGCAGACGTCATGCATCATCTGTGGCTTGACGCCCAGCACCACTACATCGGCTTGCGAGACGGCGTAGGCGTTGTCCTGGGTCGTGCTTACGCCGTAGCGCTGCTCGAGGGCATCGAGTGTCTCGCGCGAGCGAGCCGTGGCGATGATGCGGTCCGCGGGATAGCCGGCATCGACCATGCCGCCGAAGATGGCGCTGGCCATGTTGCCGGCGCCGATGAACGCGATGGTGCGCGGTGTAGCGGTGCTCTGGTGCGTCATGCGGTGCTCCTGGTCATTCAGTGGGAGGGCTGGCGGCAAGCTCGAGAGCCTTGCGTGAGCGTTGGATTTGCCTCAGCGAGCGTTGGACTCAGTGGTCGTGGGAGTAGTCACGTGCGCCGAAGATGGCAGTGCCGAGGCGTACCAGTGTCGCGCCTTCGGCGACGGCGGCCTCAAGATCCGCGCTCATGCCCATCGAGAGAGTATCGAGCTGGGCCTGCGGGTAGCTGGCGGCGGGGAAGCGCGTCTGCAGTCGCTCCAGCAGCTCGCGCAGCTGGCGGAAGGGCGCACGGCGCTCGGTCTCACTGGCATCGGCGGCGCAGGGGGCCGGAATCGCCATCAGGCCGCGCAGGCGCAGCCCGGGCAGCGCGATCACCGTCTCGGCCAGCGCCAGCAGTTCCTGGGGTGCCACGCCAGCCTTGGAGGCTTCGCCGGAGATATTGACCTGCAGACAGACATCGAGCGCGCCAAGCTCACCGGGGCGCTGCTCGCTCAGTCGGCGTGCTATCTTCTCGCGTTCCACGGTATGCACCCAGGCGAAGTGCTCAGCGATGGCGCGCGTCTTGTTGGACTGGATGGGGCCGATGAAATGCCATTCGATATCGGTGAGGTCCGACAGCGCCTGCTGCTTGTCCAACGCTTCCTGCAGATAGTTCTCGCCGAAGGCCCGCTGGCCGGATTGCCAGGCAGCGCGCATCAGCGTCGCGGGTTTGGTCTTGCTGACGGCCAGCACTTGCGCCGATTCAGCGTTGCGTTTACTTGCCTGCAATGCCTTTTCCAGCCGCGCACGGGCCTCTAGGATACACTGGGTAACACAAGCTTCGTCGTCGGGGACTGCGGTCATGCGGCTCGGCTCCAGAATTTGCGGAACAACCTGGCGATGGCTGGCACGGTGTCAGGCATGTCATCAATGGCATGGGCGTGACAGGCCTGGTGACATGGTGCCCATCGCACTATCTACTGAAGAGCCACTTCACACTTTCACCAGAGTACACAAGACTCGTTGGTACAAGAGCTTCGGTCTTCGCGAGGGAACTGCATGGATATTACCGAACTGCTGGCTTTTTCGGCAAAACAGAACGCGTCGGATCTTCACCTGTCCGCAGGTTTGCCACCGATGATTCGTGTCGACGGTGATGTGCGGCGCATCAATGTGCCGTCAATGGATGACAAGCAGGTGCGCGCGCTGATCTACGAGATCATGAACGACAAGCAGCGCCGTGACTTCGAGGAATTCCTCGAGACCGATTTCTCCTTTGAGGTGCCGGGTGTCTCGCGCTTTCGTGTCAACGCCTTCCATCAGGGGCGTGGCGCGGGGGCTGTCTTCCGCACCATCCCCTCGGAAGTGCTGACGATGGAGGATCTGGGGCTCGGTGAAGCCTTCCGCAAGATGTGCATGCTGCCGCGCGGCCTGATTCTTGTCACCGGGCCGACCGGTTCCGGTAAATCCACCACGCTGGCGGCAATGGTCGATTACATCAATGAGAACAAGTACGACCACATTCTCACCATCGAGGACCCGGTGGAATTCGTGCACCAGTCCAAGCGGTGTCTGGTCAACCAGCGTGAAGTGCATCGTGATACCCACGGCTTCGCGCCCGCGCTGCGTTCAGCGCTGCGTGAAGACCCGGATGTCATTCTGGTCGGGGAGCTGCGAGATCTCGAGACCATCCGTCTGGCTCTGACCGCGGCCGAGACGGGTCACCTGGTATTCGGCACCCTGCACACTACCTCCGCGACCAAGACCGTCGACCGTATCATTGACGTCTTCCCCGGCGAGGAGAAGGCAATGGTGCGCTCGATGCTGTCCGAGTCCCTGCAGGGCGTCATCGCCCAGACACTGCTCAAGAAGATTGGCGGTGGCCGGGTGGCGGCTCACGAGATCATGATCGCGACGCCTGCCATTCGTAACCTGATCCGCGAGGACAAGGTGGCGCAGATGTACTCCTCCATCCAGACCGGTGGTGCCCTGGGCATGCAGACATTGGATGCAGCGCTGACGCGTCTGTTGGCTGAAGGGCTGGTGACCAATGAAGATGCTCAGGCGAAAGCCAAGGGCTTGTTGAGCTGAATTCGCCAGGAGGGCCGACAATCACGTTGCAGGTAGGTGGGGCAGGGGCCGGAACACGTCAACTTTTCAGGTTCATGGGACGGCATTTCAGCGCGAGGCCTTGGGCGCGACTCTCAAGGCGCATATCGGGATACAACTCATGACTCCTCATGAATGGCTGCATGAACTTCTGCAGTTGATGGTCAGCAAGGGCAGCTCGGACCTGTTCATCTCCACTGGCACACCGCCGCAGATGAAGGTCAATGGCCGCATGGTGGCGCTGGGTGACAGGAAGCTGGGTGTCGATCAGGTGAGAGAGCTGGTGCTCGCACCGATGAGTGACATGCAGCGCGAGCGCTTCGAGGAAGAGCGCGAGGCCAACTTCGCGCATAGTCTGCCGGGAGTCGGGCGCTTCAGGATCAGCGCCTTCTACCAGCGCAGCCAGATGGGCATGGTGATTCGCCGCATCCAGCTGTCGATTCCCAGCCTGGAAGAGTTGCGGCTGCCGGAGATCATCAAGGGGCTTTCCGAAACCAAACGTGGTCTGGTGATCTTCGTCGGCGGTACCGGCGCCGGCAAGTCGACCTCGCTGGCGGCGATGATACAGCACCGCAACCAGACCTCGAGCGGGCATATCATCTGCATCGAAGACCCGATCGAGTATATCCATCCCCATCAGCGCTCCATCGTGACGCAGCGTGAAGTGGGAATCGATACCGAGTCCTTCGAGGTGGCGCTGCGCAATACGCTGCGTCAGGCGCCGGACGTGATCATGATCGGCGAGATCCGCTCGCGTGAGACCATGGAGCACGCGCTGACCTTCGCCGAGACAGGTCACCTGTGTCTTGCGACGTTGCATGCCAACAATGCCAACCAGGCGCTGGACCGCATCATCCACTTCTTCCCGGAGGAGCGTCACGAACAGGTGTGGATGGATCTGTCGCTGAACCTCAAGGGCATCGTGGCCCAGCAGCTGTTGCCTCACAAGAGCGGCAACACCACCCAGCGCGTGCCTGCCATTGAGGTGATGCTGCGTTCGCCGTTGATTGTCGACCTGATCCGCAAGGGCGCGGTGGTCGAGATCAAGGACGTCATGAAGCGTTCGCAGCAACAGGGCATGATGACGTTCGATCAATCGCTTTACGCCTTGCATCAGCAGGGCTTGATCACCGAGGAAGTGGCATTGGCGCATGCCGATTCCGCCAACGACCTGCGCCTGATGATCAAGTTCGGTGATTCCGATAGTGCCCAGGAAGCCCAGCTGGATGTCATGAACGCCGCCAGTCGCTTCTCGTTGCAAGGGGATGACGACTGAGGCGTGTCGGTGATGCCAGCGCAGTGATTGTCTCAATCAAAAGCCGCCCTCTTCATCACGAGAAGGGCGGCTTTTTCGTATCCGATGAGGGTCAGCGAGCGTAGAGGCCGCCCAGCACTCTCGGGCCGCTCGCGCCAGTGACGCTGGGCAGGTTGCCGGGGCGCTCCAGTACTCTGCGTGCCGCGAGCCAGGCGAATGCGCTGGCTTCGAGCAGGTCTGCATTCCAGCCCATGTCAGTGCAGGATACGAGGGGCGTCGCCTGCTCGCCTTGCGCCAGGCGCTGCTCCAGCTGCGTGAGCAGGGCGCCATTGCGTGCCCCGCCACCGCAGGGGGTCAGCGCGGCCAGTGATACGCCGGTCTGCTCCAATGCTCGCACGATGCTTTCGACGGTCAGACTCAGGAGCGTGGCCTGCACGTTGGCCGGTGACTCGTCGCCGGTCAGATGCTGAGCCAGCCAGTCGAGATGGAAGTCTTCGCGGCCGGTGCTCTTGGGAAGTGGTCGGCGGAAGTAATCGGCCGACAGCAATCTCTCGAGCAAGTCGGGAATCACCTTGCCGCTGGCGGCCCACTGACCGTCCTGATCCACTGCGGTACCACGATGACGCGCATGCCAGGCATCCAGCAGGCAGTTGGCGGGGCCGGTGTCGAAGCCGATGATGTCAGCTGTGGAGCCCTGAGGGGGAAGTAGTGTCAGATTGGCGATGCCGCCCAGGTTGAGCAGCCCATGCCATTGGCCTGGCTGACTGAAGAGAGCAGCGTGGAAGGCGGGCGCCAGCGGGGCCGCCTGACCGCCGGCGGCCAGATCACGGCGCCGGAAGTCAGCGACGACGGGAATGCCGCACAGCTCGGCCAGCAGGCTGGGATTGTCGAGCTGCAGGGTGTAGGGCGTGTGGCATGGCTGATCGCTGAAGCCATAGGGGCGATGCTCGATGGTCTGGCCATGGCTGCCAATGGCCGTGACTTCCTCTGCAGTCAGTTGCTGGCGTGTCAGCAAGCGCGTCACCGCGCTGGCAGCCAGTTCAGCCAACGCCTTCTCGGCGGCGGCGAGATCCGCGAAGCATGCTTCATCACAATGCATCAGCTGCCAGAGGCGAGACCGCAGTGTCTCGGGCAGCGGCAGGTCGAGCCCATCAATGAAGCGAATCCGCTCGTGGTCTGGCGAGGAGGGGGCGATATCGAGCAAGGCGATATCGAGTCCGTCCAGGCTGGTGCCGGTCATCAAGCCAAGGTAAAGCGCCATTGGGATCTCCCGATCATTGGAGGGGCGTGCAACAGGGGCGTGAAGCTCGTGAGCACGCCGCCCTGCGGCAGGGGGTGCATGCCATGCTCGTCATGCTAACATTCTCGGCCAACATGCCCCGCTACGAGGGGAGCAGCAACGGTCAGAGAGGGCAGGATGAGCGACAAGTCAGTAGTGGAAGCGCTGGAGATCATCAAGCGCGGTACCGATGAGGTACTGGTCGAGGAAGAGCTGATCAAGAAGCTCGAGTCCGGGCGCAAGCTCAAGGTCAAGGCGGGCTTTGATCCGACGGCGCCGGACCTGCACCTCGGTCATACGGTGCTGATCAACAAGCTGCGCCAGCTGCAGGACCTCGGTCACGAGATCATCTTCCTGATCGGTGATTTCACCGGCCGCATCGGCGACCCCACCGGCAAGAGCGTGACGCGCAAGCCGTTGACCGAAGAGGATGTGAAGGCCAACGCCCTGACGTATCAGGAGCAGGTCTTCAAGATTCTCGACAAGGAGAAGACGCGCATAGCCTTCAACTCCGAATGGATCAGCAAGCTCTCCGCGGGTGACATGATCGAGCTGGCGGCCTCCAGCACGGTCGCGCGCATGCTCGAGCGTGACGATTTCGACAAGCGCTATAGTGGCAATCAGCCGATCTCCATCCACGAGTTCCTCTACCCGCTGATCCAGGGGTATGACTCCGTGGCGCTGGAAGCGGATATCGAGCTTGGCGGCACCGATCAGAAGTTCAATCTGCTGATGGGGCGTGAGCTTCAGCGCCAGCGCGGCCAGGAGCCGCAGGTGGTGATCACCATGCCGATCCTCGAAGGCCTGGATGGTGTGCAGAAGATGTCCAAGTCGCTGGGCAACTACATCGGCATCAATGACCGCCCGGGCGAGATGTTCAACAAGATCGTCTCCATGCCGGATTCGCTGATGTGGCGTTACTTCGAGCTGCTGTCGCTGCGTCCTCTCGATGAAGTGAAGGCGCTGATGGCCAGCATCGACGACGGCGCCAACCCGCGTGATATCAAGATGGAGCTGGCACGCGAGCTGGTGGCACGCTTCCACGATGAAGACGCGGCGGCGACGGCGCACCTTTCCAGCGGCAATCAGCTGGCTGACGGCGAGCTGCCGGCGGACATGCCGGATGTCACCGTCAGCCTGGAGGGCGCCGAGGTGGCGCCGATCGCGGCGGTCATCAATCGTGCGGGTCTGGCCAACAACAGTGCCCAGGCCAAGGACATGCTCAAGAATGGCCGCGTGAAAGTGGATGGCGAAGTGGTCGAGCCTTCCTATATGGCACCTTTCGATACTACCATCGTCATCCAGGCGGGCAAGAAGCGCTACGCACGAGTGACCGTGACGCGCTGAGGTACTCAGATGTACTATTACTGAGAAGTCGCTGTCGTAAGTCACCTCCCGCTCGGCCTCACCAGACATGGTGGGGCCGAGCGCGTTCTGAGCGCCTGGCCTCATCGTGGCGAGATTCTCTCAAGAAAGCCCTTGCCCTCACGGCGGTTCGTGCGTAAAGTACGCATCCGCTGCCGGGGACGCATGGCGTTACCAGCGGTGAAAGAGGTTTGCAGGTGATTGTTTTGCTTGATGTTTTTGAAGTTCGCTTCGGAATCATCGATTGACAATCCCGGGCGATTCGCTAGAATACGCCGCACTCCTTACGGAACAGGTGATCGAGCAATGCTCCTCACCGCTTGATGATGCTTAGAGGCAGTCGACTGACTCATCATCAAGTGCTTGACTTTTCAAGCGTTCTGGGTAGAATATGCCTCCTCGCTTCACAGCGACGCTCTTTAAAAATTTGATCAGGTAATTCGTGTGAGCGCTTGCCGATGAGTGGTGACAAGGTCATCAAATATCGGAGCAAGCCTCTCACGAGAAGTTTGACTCTGAACCAAGTTTGGTCTGCTTAACAGACTATCAAGCTTTCAACTGAAGAGTTTGATCATGGCTCAGATTGAACGCTGGCGGCAGGCTTAACACATGCAAGTCGAGCGGAAACGATTCTAGCTTGCTAGAAGGCGTCGAGCGGCGGACGGGTGAGTAA